>JAPOVP010000123.1 GCA_026708085.1 Caldilineaceae bacterium | reverse complement strand
AGCCCCCGCACAAGGGAGGGCCGAATAGGCCCGACCGCCCGGAACTGCAGTGGTTAGTGGTCAGTGGTCAGAGACGGCGCTTATTCTGGCGGAAGCTGGAATGGGAACTGGCCGTGGCTTGGTTGCCTCCAGAGGTATGCGACTATCCACCCCTGATTTGGGATGCACCCTCGGCAGCTAACGGATTGACAATCTGAACACTGCTTAATATACTATCTCCCCAACACCTTACATCACCTAATATCCAGGCTGTGTCCCCCGGAAAGCCACAGGGCCGACTTTTTTCACTTTTTCGCGCCAGGGTGCTGCTGAGTCAGCACCTCACAACGACCAGAGGAGGTCGAACGTGAAGGAAACAAGATTGAGTCGTCGGAATTTCCTGCAGATGGCCGGCCTGTCCGCAGCCGGCGTTGCACTGGCCGCATGCGCGGCACCGGTCGCGCCACAAGAGGCCGCCGGTGATGCAGAAGGCGGGGCTGAACCTCAGACCGTGCAGTTCTACACGCTGGTGTGGCAACCGGGCGCGGTCGAGGCCACACAAGCGGCGATCGACAACTGGAATGCCGAGCATGGCAGCCGCATTACCGCCGAATACATCCAGGGCGGATGGGGCCAGGCGCGTGACTACCTGACCACGTCGATTGCCGGCGGGGTGACGCCCGAAATCGTCCACGGCATTACGGCATGGGCGAACGAGTACGGAACCCAGGGCGGTTACCTGGACCTGACCGAGCTGATAAACAACTCAGGGTTGGTGGAAACGACCCATCCCAAGGCGCTCGATGCGGCAGTCTCCCCCCTGGACGGCAAGATTTTCAGTGTACCCTGGTGCTGGGAAGTCGGGACGATGTATGTGAACGCGGACCGATTCCAAGAGGCAGGATTTGAACTTCCCTTGGATGGCTGGACCTGGGACGACTTCATTCCGGCTGCCAAGGAGCTCACCAGCCCGCCGGAATACTACGGACTGGCCGCCAACCTCACGGCGACACAGACGACCGAGGACATCATCGCCTGGATGTGGCAGACCGGCGCCGAGGTGATGGGTGGATCGGGACAGAACTGGGAGATCGACGTGCAGCCGGCGCGTGAAGCCCTGCAGTTGTGGCATGACATGCTCTGGGTGGATGATATCCTGTCTCAGGAAAGTTTCGGCGGCTCCAACACTTTGGAAGCGTTCGGACTGGGAATCTATACGATGCGCCAGACCGGCTGTTGGGCCAGACGTATCGTGATGGAGGCCGAGCCGGAGTTCGAGTGGCACATGGTCCCGCTTCCCCATTACAAGCGCCACGCAAACAGCAGCGAACCGCAGACCTGGTCTGTGGCCACGGACGCGACTGCCAGAGGTACGGTCGATGCCGCATGGGAAGTCACTCTGTGGCTGTCCAACGACGAGAATTCTTCGGCCATCGCCTACGGTGACTGGCTCTTCCCGACGAGCATCAAGGCGATGGAGGATCCCCGGTTTACGACAACGGAGCACGCCTGGGACGTGGCCCTGCGCGAGGTGGAGCACGGCGTCGGTTACCCCAAGCATCCGGCCTGGGCCGAGTTCGATGACCGCCTGCTGGGACCGAACATTCAAAAGTATCTGCAGAATGAAATGACGCTCGACGAACTGATCGATCTTCTGGAGGTCGAAGGAACCAAGATACTGCAGGAGTATCAGGCCTAGCGCGCCGTCGTCGAGGGGTGTAGAAGGATCTCACCCGGCGGGTTAGCGGGCCAGTGTTCTCTCTACCCTGTCGCCGCGGCGGTTTCTTCCTTTGCCTGGGCTAATCGGTCAGGATACGCTTCGGATGCAAAGTAGACAGGGGGTTACCCCTGTCTACTGCTTTGAACTGCAGTCGAAGGCTCTCTCAGTCTCATTGTGCAGACACCATTTGGGCTTGCACCGGTTCCGGCTTGCCGCAAAACCCGGGTCGCCCTCTTTGACAGTGACCGCCCTCGCCGCTTGACCGGAGGTCACTGAAGTCTGGTTGGAGGCAAACGTGTCTACGAAAACGTTGTCCGTTCCCTTGCCAGAAGGGCTCGAACGCCTTTCGCGCCGCCTGAGCAATCGCCACATTACGCCCTACTATTACCTGCTGCCAACCGTCATTCCCCTATTGCTGTTGACGGTGTATCCGCTCTTGCGCGGGATCTATCTCGCCTTCACCCAGTACAATCTCTACAACAAAGATACAACCCTGGTTGGCGCATATAATTTCGTCGAATTGACGACGAACGACACGCTATTCTGGGGGGCGCTGGCCAACAATATCCTCTGGACTGTCGGCATTGTAGCTATTACCTATGTTTTGGGACTGTTTACGTCGATCGCTCTGAACGAGAATATCCCATTGCGAGGTCTGTTCAGGGGTCTTGCCCTGATCCCCTGGGTGTGCCCGGCCGTGGTTGCCGCACTGACCTGGCGCTGGATCTTCGACCCGCATTTCGGGATGTTGAACTATGCCTTGATGGAACTTGGCCTCATCGACCGCCAGATCGGCTGGCTGGGCGACAAAAACACGGCACTGGCCGCAACGATGGTCGTGGCAATCTGGAAACTGCTTCCCTTCTCAGTGGTGATGCTGCTTGCCGGTCTGCAAACGGTGCCGGAGGAGCTCTACGAGGCGGGCGCGATCGACGGCGCCGGCGTCCTGGGGCGCTTTCGTTACATTACCGTTCCTCTCCTCAATCGCGTTGGCAAGATCGCCATCCTGTTGACAACGATCTGGGCCTTCAACCATTTCGATAGCGTCTATGTCCTCACAGGGGGCGGCCCGGGTGATACGACGATGTTACTCTCAATTATGTCCTACCTGAACGCCTTCCGCTTCTTTAAGATAGGCTATGCTTCGGCCGTTGGGGTGGTCATGCTGATATTGCTGCTGCTTCCGATCACCCTCTATACGCGGCAAGTGCTGGAAGACGTCGAATAGGAGAGGTTCTCATGGAACAGTTCGTCCGCCGCCGGCTTGTCCGCTACGCGTTAGCGTATGCCTGGTTGCTCATCATCAGCACTTTTACCGCGTTTCCCTTTTTCTGGATGCTGACCAGTTCATTCAAGGCGCGTCCCGAGATCTTTACGCGGATTCCTGTACTCTTCCCCCAGGAACCGACCCTGGCCAACTACAACTACGTACTCACCGAGACTCCGGCCGGGCGCTACTTTCTCAACAGCCTCTATATCGCCACCGTAACGACTCTGCTGGCACTGGTGCTGACCACGCTGGGCGCGTATGCGCTGTCCCGGTTTCAGTTCCGCATGCGCCGTTCGCTGGGCGTCTGGCTGATAGCAGGCCAGATGTTTCCGGGCGTGTTGATGCTGATCCCGCTGTTTGTCACGTTGACCCGGCTCAATCTTGTCAACACCTATGCGGGACTGATCATCGTCTATACAATGGGGGCACTGCCGTTTTCGACGTGGATGCTCAAGGGCTATTTCGACACGGTCCCGCGCGAGCTGGAAGACTCGGCGATGATAGACGGGTGTAGTCGCGTGGGGGCGATTCGCCGCGTCTTTCTGCCCGTGGCGGCGCCCGGCATCGCGGCGGTGGCGCTGTTCGCATTTACGATCGCGTGGCAGGAGTTCATGTTTGCGCTGACGATGATGAAGGACCAGGAGAAGTACCCGCTCTCGGTGGGCATCAACTTCTTTGTGGGTATCGCCGGCTCGGTGGTATGGGGAAACATAATGGCGATGGCGGTGCTGATCATCGTGCCGGGTCTCATTTTCTTCTTGTTCCTGCAGCGCTACATGATCAGCGGTCTTACGGCGGGTGCGGTCAAGGGATAGGGGCCGAGTCAGGCTTTTTTGCCCTGAAAAAGAATTGACAATTGAGAGTGGAACCATGACCGTCAACCATAATCGCTATCTGCCTGGGGAGCATTCACGCGCACGTTTTCTGCGTCTGGACGCGGCAACCATACTCAAACGGTTCTACCGGTGCGAGCGTTCTCTGATCGTCGGCCAGTCGGCCTGGCTGGCAGGCATTGCCGCGCTGGAAGCGAAGATGACGCTGCCGCGCTTCACCTGGCAGGATACGCTGACGGCGCACGCGCTGCGCGAGCGGGTCTTTGAGCTGCGATACCCCAGGCGGATGTTGGAAATCGGCGATGATGCGCCGCTGGTCGAGGTTTTCGATGAATCGATAAACGCACCCAATGCGCAAGCATTCATCCTCGCTCTTCTGCGGGTCTTCAAGCCCGCCCTTCTCTCCGCATACCGCAGTTACGTCGACTGTGCAGACGACCTCAGCGACGGGCCGATCCTGCGTGCTCTCAACCTGGCGATCGAGGAGAAAGAGGCGCAGATCGCGTGGTTGGAGGGCCAGGCGGAAAAGATCGCCGGGTCGGAACCTGAACAGCGACAGGATGCGGAGAGCTGGGCCGCGGCTTTGGCGGAGCGACTGGAACAGGTGGGAGGATTGACGCTGGACGCGCCTCACGCGGCGCCGACGCCGAACGACCTTCCCGGACGCCGTCCCTTCAAGCTGGCTGAAGTCCCGGCGCGGGACCCCCGCTTCCATCTCTGTCACTACTACTGGCCCGATATCATTGATCCCAACTTTGCTTACGGTGAGGGGATCAATCTGCAGCTGCGCAGCGGTGTCAGTCATCTGAATGAAGTATGGGCGGTGGAAACGGGCGGCGCCATTTTGCACGCCTTCGCCGATGACCTCGATTGGGATTACATCTACGACGCCGCGCGCTGGACATACGACGAGAGCCGCCACGTGCTGATGGGCTACGAGCGGCTGCGCGCATGGGGCTTTGCACTGCACGAGATGCCGCTGGGCAGCTACATCTACGACAGCGCGGCCGGTCAGGAGCCGATCGTTCGACTGGGTATGCTGCACTACTTCGAGACCAAGAATATCGGCAACAAGGTCAAGCGGGCGGAAGCCTTCGCGCAGTACCAGGACAGGATGAGCCAGCACGACATGGAGTTCGACTGGGCTGACGAGACCATCCACGCCGCCTACGGCAAACGCTGGCACACGGCACTCCACGAGAAGTTCCCCGACCGCATCCCCGACATGGAAGGCCTGCACCGGCGCTGCGACGAGCTGGTTGCGGAGGAGATTGCCGCGGCCACCGACGCCGAACGGGCCGAGATTCGCCAGGTTGCAGACGCCATGATCGCCAAAGCAGGGGAAATCGGCTTGAATGAGCCGGCCCAGGCAGCCCAGCCCGGCTGAGGCGCTGTAGCTCCCACACAAACGACTCCAGACA
Source organism: Caldilineaceae bacterium (assembly GCA_026708085.1). Classification (GTDB taxonomy): domain Bacteria; phylum Chloroflexota; class Anaerolineae; order Caldilineales; family Caldilineaceae; genus Bin5. The sequence continues at coordinate 25,565 of JAPOVP010000123.1, read as the reverse complement.
GCGAAAGAGAGACCCACCGATGACCAAGCCCGTGATCACCGTTGTCGGCAGCTTCGCCGTGGGCATGACCCTGCGGACACAGCGCATGCCTGTTTTTGGCGAGACGCTGGTCGGTTCAGACTTTGACATGGGGCCGGGCGGCAAGGGCTCGAACCAGGCGGTCGGCGTGGCCCGGCTGGGCGCGCAGGCGCACTTCGCCGGCATCATCGGCGACGACAGGCTGGGGGATATTGCCGTCGACCTTTACGACGAGGAAGGCGTTGATACGACCTACCTGCAGCGGACCGGGGAGATGGCCACGGGCGTCGGTTTTATCATTCTGAATGCCGAGGGGGAGAACGGTATCATTCTCGACATGGGCGCGAACGAGCTGATGGACGGGGCATTCGTCGACCAGGTGGAAGAGCAGATTGCCCGCAGCGACGTGGTGATGTCGGTGTTGGAGATACCGGTGGAGGCGGCGGCGCGGGCGATGGCACTGGGCAAGAAGCATGGCGTGCGCACGATCCTCAATCCGGCGCCGGCCACGGCTCTTGACGAGAGCGTCTTGCAGAATGTCGACTACCTGTCACCCAACGAGACCGAGTTGCGCATTCTCCTCGGCCTGGCGCCAGACGACCCTGCAGACACCGTCGACCTGGCCGGGCAGCTGCGCGAACGCGGGGTTGGCAATTTGATCGTCACGATGGGCGAGAAGGGCGCTCTGATTCTGACCGAAGACGGGCAGGAGGAGGTGGCAGGCGTTGCGGTTGACGTGGTAGATACGACAGGCGCGGGGGATGCCTTCAATGCGGGGCTGGCGGTGGCGTTGGCCGAGGGGAAGGGCCTTGCGGAGGCAGTCGCGTTTGCCAACCGCTGCGGGGCGCTCGCCTGCCAGGCGCTTGGCGTGATTCCTGGCCTGGCGACGCGGGCTATGGTTTGACGGCGGTCTTAGAAGAGGGCTGAGCGAATGCAATCGCGATTTGAATGCGGCTGATCAGATGCGTCCTGAAAAGAGCGCCGCGCAGCCGACAATCTCGACCGAGACATCGTGAAAGCGCTGGTTGAGCGCCTGCTTCAACCCGTCCAGATCGTCGTGTTGGTTCGAGAAGATGCCCTTCCTGTTGTAGAAAGCCATCAGGCGCCTGGCTAACCAACTGCGCGAGACGCCGTCCTGAAGCAAGGTCGAACCAAAGAGAACGGCATTGGGATTCATCAGCGCTTTCAGATGATCCAATATCACGGACTTGGCCTCTATAGTTCCAGGGAGACAGTGGAGAAGGTAGTTTATCCCTATGGAGTCAAAGTTGGCGGCATCGATAGAGACCGGTTCGAGGACATTGCGCAGATATGTCTCGGGGGAATGTCGTGCAATGCGCCGGGCTGCGAATTCCAACGAGTCGCGATTGATATCCGACAGGGCGATGCGCGGTGTCTGTGAGGGGAAGCGGCAGTGATCCAGGAAATAGCCGGTTCCGACGCCGACGTCGAGATGATTTGCCGTGATGTGCTTGTTGTACTGCTGGAGCAGACGTTGCGTCGGGCAGTTCCAAATCAGATGGTTTGTCAGGCCAAGCACAACGAAGTCATACAGGCGCAAGTTTCCCTTGGTGTAGGCGGCCTGTCCGGCTCTGACCTGTTCTTCAGACACATTCATGTGTTTCTCCATGCCCTTAGCCGCGATGAAGAACGAAATCCACACATTCCACTGCTTATGCGGGGCTTTTGTTCGGGCTGACCTGACTAATCGGGGAATCTGCTGCGAACAGCGGTCAGGTAGCTGTAACCGTGCGCACCATGATGCTCTTGCGCTTCTGCCCTTGCGCGTCAGGGTAATTGAAGTCGGAGTAGGCCAGCAGCGCCGTTTTTTCGTCCAGCGCCAGCACGGCGGAGTAGGAGCAAGTATCCTGGCGCCTCTCGGCTGGCTCGACCACCACAACCCTCTGCTCCCATTCGAGTCCGGCCGGATCCGCTGTAGCGCGAACGAACAGCCCGGGCCGGCCGTATGACGCCAGCGTTATCCCGTTCCCCAGGGTCAACATGCGCGGCCATACCCCGCGGTCGTCGAAAACGCGCGGATGGCTCCACGACTGGCCGCTGTCCAGCGAGCGCGACCAGTACGATGGGCCCACCCCCAGCAGGTCATGGGTGCGCAAGAGGCACAGTACCGAGCCATCCGGCATGAAGTTGAATTCCGGTTCGGTGAAGCCGTCCCGCTGGTCCGCGTGCGGATCGGCCTCCCTGTCCGGCTGGTAGAGGATTTCGCTCAGAATATCCCAGGAATATCCCGCATCGACCGACCGCAGATAGACAATATTGTTCGCCGGCTGTACCACGCCGTCGACGATCCGCTTCGTATGGATCGCTTCCCAAATGGAGCCATCGGGTGCCAGCTGCGAGCGGCCGTGGTGAAACGAGGGCCAGAAGGCATACATTTCCTCGCGGACGATGCGGATTTCGCCGGGCATGCGCACCGACGCCGTCTCTTCGACCCAGTCCTTTTCTCCACTGCGCTGGCGCAGGAAGCGCCAGCCCGAGAGCTCGGCAGGAAAGTCGGCAGCACGGTATATGTGGGTTATGTGGTTAGGCGCATCCTCCTGGACCAGCACGGGTTCGGGCAAGGTCACCTCGGCACGGTGGCGGGACTGAAACTGCACCGGCAGCAGCCGGTCTCCGTTCGGCAGCAACAGACCGCCGCGGGCGTCGCGGACATCAACCTGTTCCCATGTTCGGCCGTCGTCGGCAGAGAGCGCGTGCCTGGTGGGCAGACCGTAAGCGGTGACAGAATCGGCTTCGACGTGGAATTCGAGGTGGATGCGGCCGTCGGCCAGGCGTTCAAGGTGGGGGAACTGCCAAGGGCCCCATTCTCTTAACCCGACCGGGGCCTGGTCGATCAGGACCGGTTCGCCAAGCGTGATCTGAGTCAAAATCTCCCCCTGTTCTTTTTCCAGCGGACGAAGACAATGCTTGTCGCGGCGAGCCTCACAGCAAGCCAAGTGCCTCGGCGCGTTCGCGCACCGCTTCGGTCAGGCCGGGAAGGAAATGCAGGCGGCCGTCGGCCCCCGTCTTGTTCCTGTCGTAGAGGGCTGCGGTCTCATATATGGTATAACCGTCGAGCCGTCCGGAGCGATAGGTATACTCGATCTGGTCGGCCAGCCGGCCGCCGTCGGTCCCCGAAACTTTTACAGGCAGGCTCAGGTGCGCGGGCACGCCTGTCGTTGCCACTTCATCCAGCACATCTTGCACAAAGGCGTCGCTTAGGAGGCGTTCGGGGGGCCAGGCGCGGCCAAAGAGCGTCGTCTCGTCGGCCAGGCCGGTGCGCAGCCAGCGGCGCCAGTGGAAGGTGATGTTGCCGGGACGCGAACGCGTGCGCGACGGCGAGGCATCGGGACGGAAGGACTCGATTTCGATGTGGTGATGCATCGGCAGCTCCGCCGCAGCGAGGCGCGCCTTGGCTGCGCGCAGGAACCGGTCGTAGAGGTCGCCGCGCACGTCGCCCAAGAGGACCGGATCATAGGGTTCTGTATCGGGGTTGACGCCGTAGCGCCTTTCGTACTCGGCCGCGACCGGCGCGTTGAAGCCGTAGATCTCGGGTGAGTCAGTCCACGAACTATGACAAGAGATGCGCACGTCCAGGCCGTCAACGCCGGCGGCGATGCAGTCGCTAACCCACTCCATCCAGTCCGCCTGCACCTCGGGATAGCCCTCGCATAGCGACCCTGAGACGAATCTATTGCGGCCCTTGGCAAATGCGATCACGCCGTCAGGGGCGTTGGCGGTGTGGGTGAGGACATTGTGAAAAGCTGATGCGGAGTTGGATACGTCCAGGCGGACCATGGCCCCGCCCAGGCCGGTGTCGTATTCGAGGTCTCCTGTGCGCAGGTCGCGGTCCGGCCGCCAGATCGCCTTGTGGCTGGCGACCACGATCGGCAGGGGCTGATCGTCGGGCCCAAATGCTCGCACCATCTCTACCGCCGTGTTCGCGAATGTGCCATCGCTGTCTTCGAAATTCGTCGTGACTGCAATGAAGGGGTCAAGGAGGTTCAGGCCGGAAATGTTCAGGACGCGCACCTCGTCGCCCCGGCTGCTGACCGGATTGCCGTCGATATCGACGACGTCGTGGGGGCAGGTCTCTACGCCCTCGGACAGGTCGAACTCCAGGTCGCGCTTGCGGTAGCCGTTGTTGTCTTCGCTGGTCCAGATTTCCAGGTTTTGGGGTCGGATGCGTAGCGGCGTCGTATCCTTCTGACGCAGTTGAATGCGCGTGACCGGTGTACTCTCCAGCCCGCGCGGCAGGTCGGCTTGGCGGGCCTTCACGCGCAGCTCCGGCCGTGCCAGCACCCACGGGTCGACGTGGTAGTAGCCGCCGATGCCGGGCAACCCGATGATGCCGTCTTTCGCCAGAACTGCCTTGGGATGCGCGTGGCTGACGCCGTTCTCATAGGGCTTTATGACGGCATAGAACTCCATGCCGCGCTCGTGGGCCAGGCGCCGTCCCACCCGCATCGGATCGCCCAGGTTTTCGAGCGTTTTGGCGACGCCGCCAAGCGGCCGGTATGTCAGGAACCACTCCCAGTGACCGGCGTGATAGTAGTTCCAGTAGACGCGACGCACACCCATCCAGTGCAGACGGTCGAGCAGCTGTGCGACCAGATCTTCGGTCCATTCGATGCGCTGGCAGTCGTCGGGGAAGTCCACCAGGGTCGAGAGGAGAAAGGGGCGGTCTTTCATTGTCATTCTCTCCAGGTGGTATGCGGCCAGAGGCAGGATGTGTTGAAGTCCGGGCGTTGGGTTGGGGAATGGCGGTCAGTCGAGACTCATGCGGGGGTCGAAGGCGTCGCGCAGGCCGTCGCCCACGAAGTTGATCGCCAGAACGGTGAGCAGAATGGCCATCCCGGGGGGTACCCAGATCCACCAGTGGCGTTCGAGGATGAAGATGGATTGTGCGCCGTTAAGCATATTGCCCCAGGAGGCAGTCGGGGGCAGCACGCCCAGGCCCAGAAAGGATAGACCGGCCTCGCTCAGGATGGCGGAGGCGACGCCGAATGTTGCTGCCACCAGTAAAGGTGCAAGTACATGCGGCAGGATGTGCTTGAACATGATGCTGCGGTCCATTACGCCGAGACAGCGCGCCGCCATCACGAAGTCCCACTCACGCACTGTCAGGATCTGGCCGCGCACCAGGCGCGCAGAGCTTGGCCATCCAAAAAGACCGATTACCGCCATGACGTTGAAGATATTGGGGCCCAAAATGGAAACCACTGTCATGATCATGATCAGGACGGGAAAGAGCATCACAATGTCGGTGATTCGCATGATGATCATGTCGACCGAACCGCCATAGTAGCCCGCCAGCGTCCCCAGGAGAACTGCAATCAGGATCGAGATTGAGACCGCTACAAGCCCTACGGAGAGAGAGACGCGTCCACCGTAGACGACACGGGACCACACATCGCGGCCGGCTATATCGCCCCCGAGAATGTGATCGGCGCTCGGGGCGGCGCGGGACAGGCCGGATTGGATATCGTTCGGAGGGTGCTGGGTTACCCAGGGCGCGGCGATCGCGAGCAAGACAATAATGACCAGAAAGACCAGGCTTGCCATCGCCATTCTGTGGCGTCGAAAACGGCTCCAGAAGCGGGCGCGGAGCCTGGCCGAGGAGGAACTCCGCGTCTCACTAAAGATTTCGTCGGACGCTGTTGCCGTTTGCTTCTCGGTCATCGACCTCAGCCTTCTTCATAGCGGATGCGCGGGTCGGCCACGGTGTAGAGCAGGTCCGCCAGCAGGTTGCTCAACAGGACCAGGATCGCCAATATAAGGACGCCGCCCATCATCAGCGGATAATCTCGCATGTTGGTGGCATGCACCAGGGTCAGGCCGACACCGGGAAAGTTGAACACGGTTTCGATCAGCACTGCCCCACCAAATAGGCTGGGGAGGCGCAGACCGAGAATGGTTATGATCGGCAGCAGAGCGTTGCGCAGTCCATGCCGCAGGATTACGACGCGTTCGACAAGGCCCTTTGCCCGCGCCGTCGTCATGTAGTCCAGGCTGAGAACCTCCAGCAGGCTCGACCTTGTATAGCGCAGCAGGCTGCCGGTCGTCTCATAGGCCAGGGCAAAGCCGGGTAGGATGATATGCGAAAAGCGGTTCCCAAAAGAGGGGTCGGCGCCCGGTGTGGTGACGCCGCCGGTCGGCAGGATGTCCATTTTGATTGCCACCGCATAGATCAGGAGCAAGGCGAAGAAAAACCCAGGCACGGCCACACCCGCAAAGGCGAAAGTGGTCAGTACGCTGTCGATCAAAGAGTATGGCTTCAGGGCGGAGATGATGCCCAAGGTGATCCCCGCGATGGTAGACACCAGGAGAGCGAAGATCATCACCGGCATACTGTTGCCCAAAGCGCGCAACATTACCTCGAATACTGGCGTGTTGAACCAGATCGAGTAGCCCAGATTGCCCCGAATCGCCTGCCCAAGCCAGAGCAGATAGCGTACGTAGATCGGTTTGTTCAGTCCCAGGGCCTCCTGCGCTTCCTGCAGGTCTTCTGCCGTCATGTTGCTCAACTCAAATGGGTCGATCATGGCGGAAACCGGGTCCCCCGGGGACAAAGCGAATATCGTGTAGTTGATAATTGTAGCGCCGAGCAGGAGAGGGAAGACAAGGAGAATACGGCGCAAAACGTAAGTTGACATGTCAGTTGTGTGAAGTTCGGCCCTCCGAGGTCGCTACGACCCCGGAGGACCAGCGATTGTAAAAACTCTAGTGGTCACAGATCAGTGGCCATCCAATTTCGGGACCACATAAGTGACCATCGACCACGATTCACTGCCCCTAGGCAGACACATGGACGTTGACCCAGTCGATCCAGTCGGTGCGCGGACCGTAGACCGGTACGACGCCGCCGTTCTGCACGCGTTTGCTTACCACGTGAATGCCTGGAACCTGGGCGATTACACAGTGGCGCTGGAGGTCGGCGGCATACTCCTGCAGCCGCAGCGCGCCTTCGCGCAGCTCATCCGGGTCTTCAACCAGAATCAGTTCATCGACCATTGACACGCCCTGCTCATCGACATCACCCCAGCGCGGGTCAGTGAAGTTGTGGATGAAGCCGCCAGGCGTCAGGCCCCAACCGTAACCGCTGAATAGCGTATCGAAGTCGTGCGGAGGGTTGTTGAGAATGTTGGTGTACTCGGCGGCCATGACGTGGAACTCGGTTTTGACGCCGACGGCATCCCACATCTCGCGCAACATCGCATAGAGCGGCTCGTAGGTCGGCGACAGCGAAGACATGCCCAGTCGGAAGGTGTAGTCGAAGTCCCAACCCCCTTCCTCCAGGAGCTGGCGGGCCTTTTCCGGATTGTACTCGTACCACTTGGCCGAATCGGGGCTGATGCCGTAGTCGCCGTACCAGAGGGGGGCCTTGGCGCCCTCGACCGTGCCGTAGAAAAAGTCCTGGGCAATCTGGTCGCGGTTCAGCGCAAGACTGAGACCCTGGCGTACGCGCTTGTCATTGAGGACATAACGCAGGTTATGGTACCAGGCAAACGCGCTGGGGCCGTGATTGAGCACGATGTCGACGTGCTCCATGGCCTGGAAGCGTTCGTACTCCGACTGCGGTGTACGGATGGCGATGTGGCACTCGCCCTTCTCCACCGCCGCGGCCATCGCCAGCTGGTCGGTGTAGGGGACAAAGGCCAGCTTGTCCAGCTGCGGCTTCCCACCCCAGTAGTCGTCGAACGGTTCGTACTCGACGATCTGATCGGGGATGTAGTTGCTGACCTTGAAGGGGCCGGTGCCGATGCCCTGCTCCTTGGCGTAGGGTGTGTTCTTCAACCCCTGCTGCCCCTGCTCATCGATGCCCCATGTGTCCTCCGGATACTGGCTAATGAGGTGTTTGGGCATGATTGGGAAGTTGAGAAGCTTCTCCAGGAATGCGGCCCGGTACGGGTTGGTCATGTGGAAGACGACTGTATGGTCGTCAGGCGCCGAAATCCCCGTCACCGCGTCAGCCTCACCTGCGGAGAACTCGGTCATGCCTTCGATGATGCCCTTGAAGTGACGCACGCCGTTCCACTGGTTGACGTTGGGATGGCCGACCAGGCGTCCGATCGTAAACTCCACGTCGGCCGACGTGAACGGCTCGCCGTCGTGCCACTTGACGCCCGCGCGCAGATTGAAGGTCGCGTCATTGCCGTCGAAATCCCAGCTTTCGGCCAGTTCGGGCAGCCAGGTGGTATAGTCGGCGCTGATGTTGACAAGGCAGTTGTGCGTCAGACCGACCAGGTAGTATCTTCTGTTGCCGGCGTTGTGCTCCATCGCCAGCAGGTCCTGGTAGCTGGTCTTCTGCGGATAGCCGAAGACGAGGGTGCCGCCCAGGCGGTCCGATGCCATGGCAGCATCGTCGTCTGCGGCGGGCGCTTCTCCTGCAGGCGCAGCCGCCGGCGCGCAGGCCGCCAGGAGGCCGCCGGCTGCGGCGATGACCGACCCCTTGAGGAAGTTGCGGCGTGAGAAATCACTGGATTCGAAGCGTTGCATGTTGTTTCCTCCTGAATTCTACTGCGACTGTCGCAGTTGCCATGAACCGTGCAATTGATCATTCGCATCACATGAATCAGGTGAACAAACTTCCACTATGTGCATTGGCTCCTCCTGACTGGGGTCAACATCCGTCAACCTCCAAACTTGGCTGGCATTTCAACTCTGTACGGTCAAAGCCGTCAAAAATCCAGCTCCAGCAAGTAGATGCGTTCCCGTTCGTCCGGCGTCATGCTGTCCGGCGCCAGATTGGAGACGGCATAGCGCGCCAGGATGCGGCTGCGCACCTCGGCGTCGGTCGGAACCGGCATCCACCCATAGGGCATGCGGTCGTAAGCAATCAGTAGCCGGCCTGGCTCAACCTCCAGCATCGAAGTGTAGGACGTGGTCTGGTCCGGCAGGTCGAAATTGTGATGGACGGTGTAGTACTGCTCGCGGGTGACCGGCTCCAGCCCGTACTTGCCGGGGCTGATCTGATGGGCCTCGCCCATCTCGGAATTGTGGTGGGCCATGAGGTCGAAGGGCTCCCAGTGCTCGCCGCGCGGGTCGGTCGAGAACCAGATGAAGAGGCCCGGACGGCCGCATGAAATCACCAGCGCGCCATTACTCAGCCGATTCACTTGGGGCAGCACGCCCCAGGCCGGTAGGCGGTCGATAGAGGACCAACTCTTGCCTTCATCGCTGGAGTAGGAACGCGCCAGCAGCTGATCGCGGCCGCCGCCCATGCGTCCCACGCACATCAGGTCGCCGTCTTCCAGGCGTACCAGTGAGGACTCACAGAAGCCCTCCCAGGAGTCGGCGCCGTCTTCAGCGGTGGCCACGGTGGAGAGGTAGTGCCAGGTGCGGCCCTCATCCTCTGAGGTCATGACCACGGTGCTGTAGCGGTCGTCTCCTGCGAATGTCAGGTAGGTGGTGGCCAGATGGCGTTCCGGTTCCAGTTCAATAATGTGGGTAAAAGGGGAGATCTCCGCCCAGCGGGTGGGACTCTGCACGGTGCGGGCCTTCACGTCACGCGGCAGGCCTTCGATGCGCGCGCCCCACAAATCGACCGAGTACTGCTGGCCGCCCTTGCCGATGCGCCCGTAGTTGCCCACGAAGGTGCGCCACTGGCCGAGAGGATCCGGCTTATAGGGCTGGTTGGGACCGGCCAGTGAACCGTCGGACAGGCTGATGTTCAAGCGCCCGCTGAGGCCGGAAACATCGGCATGTTGCGACCATGTGGCGCCTTCGTCCTTCGAGAGCGAAAGACCGTTGACATTTGTCAGGTTTTCGGCCGAATCGGGGTTCTTGCTGTAGGAGACGAGCAACTCGCCGGTGGGGAACCGGCGTATGCTGGGATACCAGCAGAATCCGAGGCCTTCAGCTACAATGCGCGGCGTCCCTGCGGTGAATCGCAGCCCTCCCAGCTCTACTTCCTGTGCCATGTCGGAATTCCCCCTATGATCTGTTGGTAAGCCAATCGCCGGCTAGGCGGTGGGCAGCTTACCTCTTGCGTGTTACAACTCACCCCTTACATGCCCCTCAATGCGAGACAAAGTCGGATTCTCGCTCGTGGGGTCCTCGCCACCGTAGAACCAGGACGAAGGCAGAACCTTCAGATGGTGGCCGCGGTGCCGGTGGCCCGCCATGTCGAACGGGAAGTGGTTGTACTGGATCAGGACCCGGTCTTCAGCGACATGCACGGCCGGGTAAGACCACATACCATATCCCTCCGGCAACGGTTTCACGGAGTCGACATCGCATTCGACGCCGCCCCCCGGCGCACCGTAGGCCCCTTCGGGACGGACCGTGTAAAGAGGGCCTGGTTCGACATGGGTCTCTTGGTGCAGCGATTCCAGGTTCTGGAAATGTTCCCAGATGCGGCCCTGGTTGCGGCTGATCGCCGTCGACAGGCGTGTGCGGATTAGGCCCTGCTTGATCTCCTGCTCGCTCTGCTGCGTCCAGACGACGAGCAGGTGCCCCGTGCCGGGGAACTGCCGGATCTGGGCCGGGGCCTGCGTGCCGGCCAGCTGCGTCGGTTCGGGGCGGGTCCAGGTGTCGCCGTCGTCCTCCGACCAGGCCTGGTACATGCGTCCCAGCCGCGTGCGCAGGATCATCAGCAGCTTGCCGGGCTCGTACTCCACGAGGGTCGGCTCGTTGGTCAGCTCCCAGCGCCCGCCGTACTCCATGATGATGAGCAGTTCGCCGTCGCTGTTCTTCTGCCAGGTCTCGCCTTCGTCGTCGCTGTAGATGACATAGCTGGCGGTGAAGTGGGGATCGTAGAAGTGCGCGCTCGTCGAAACGAAGACGCCGTCGACGTATCCGCCCGGGAACGGCGCCCCCGCCTGGTGGAATCCGCCCTGGCCGATGCCGAAATAGACCGGCAGGAGGATGCGGCCGGACTGGGTGCGGATCATGGTGTCGTTGAGTGCGTGCGCGGCCAGCATCCAGTGGTTCATGAGGGTGAGGGCGGACCATGTCCTGCCTTCATCCTCGGAGCGCCTGAAGACCATCTGCGACTCGTACAGGCGGGTGGTGCCCGGTCGAGTGCGCTTTGTCGCCATGCCGATGGCGCCGCCGGAGAGGTTTACCATTGAACAGTTCTTGAGCGTGAGCGGATCGCCGTTTTCGTCGAGCCCATGGTACGGTTCACTCCAGGTTATTCCGCCGTCGGCGCTGACGGAGAAGTGTGTGCCGTTGCTGAAGAGGACGCGCCCGTCCTCGAGGCCCAAAAAAGCGTTGCCTGGGAACTTGCCGTCGTGGAAGGCCAGCAACTCTCCGGGCCTTGTCATCGGTACATTGCTCATGGCTGCCGCCCTCCATGGTCGTGGATTTTGGGATGTTTTTTGAGGTCTGCGGGCTCAACTTGCAAGAGCCGCCCCGCAGTCTACCTCAATCGAACCCGTTGCAGCCGGATACGCCGTGCAGAATGGTATGCTGGACTGCCGAGGCACACGTGCTGAAGGCGACCGGAGTGGCAGGGTTCTGTTTTCTTGTCCTGCGGTGTAGATCGAAGATAGGGCGAGGTCTGGAGTCAGCAAGTTGTTGCTTTCAAGAATGCTGCTCGGCGGTTCGTCATGCAACTCACCCCGGTCATGGGTCGCGCACCGTGTTACCAACACTGCCTGCTTATGTGGGGGCTTTATAGCATATCTCTGAACCGAGGTCAAAGGGCAAAAATCCAGCTCCTACTATGGGAAGCGCGCCCAATGAGCCGCGGTTGACGAGGGTCGGCTGACCTCCTATACTTGGGGTCCACCTGCTCCATCCACGGATGTGCGTCGAGCAGGTGATGATGGACCTGGACCAGACAGCGATAGGAAGCAAGGCTTCCTCACTCCCCGTTTGCCTCTGTCTCAATAACTCTTTTCACCACCCAGGAAATGTGAGCGATGAAAGTTCTCTACCTGCGCGCGCCAACTGGACTCGACGGCGCTTACCCCGACTTTGTCAATGCGATCGAAGGACGCTATCCCTACGAAATTTACGACCCCGACAAGCCAATGGCTGAACAACTTGAGAACGTGGGAGCTGTCATTGACCCGGGTGGCGCAGTGGGCACGCGTGCTTTGATCGACGCGGCCCTGGCCGCGAGTGTGAAGCTGTGGCATGTCACCACCAACGGCACCGATCATGTAGACGTGGCCTACTTTCTGGAAAAGGGGTTGCCGCTGGCCAATTCGCCCGGGCGGTTGAGCGCAGTGCCGTTGGCCGAACACGTAATCATGCTGATCTTGTGCTCTGCCAAAGATCTCAAGCACAACCGGGCCGATGGCTGGCAGCGGGCGATGGGCGAAGAGCTGGCGGGCAAGGTGCTGGGGCTTATCGGATTTGGCGCCAGCGCGCGCGAGGTGGCGCGGCGGGCTTGGCCGCTGGGCATGCGCATATTGGCCATCGACGTGGTTGAATTCCCGCAGGCTGAGTTGGACAAGTTCCATGTCGAGTTTCTGGGCAGGCCTGAGCAGTTGGACCATGTTCTGGCGCAGGCTGACTACCTGTCGCTGCACGTCCACCTCAACGCGACAACGCGTCACATGATCGACCGACGCGCTCTGGAGTTGATGAAGCCGAACGCGGTCCTACTCAACATCGCCCGCGGCGGACTGGTCGATGAGGCGGCCCTGGTCGAGGCGCTTCAACAGGGCGGGATCAGGGGCGCCGGGCTGGACGTGTTTGAGGAGGAGCCGCTGCCGGCTGACCACCCATTGTTGCAGTTGGACAATGTCATCCTAACGCCGCATTCATCGGGCTACACGCCGGATACGCCGCGTAGGCGTATGGAGGCTGCGGTTGAAAATGTGGAACGCATCGCCAACGGGCTGCCGCCGGGCGATTTGGTTACGGCGTTGGTGCGTTGACTCTGGAGAACGGTAAGAGCTAGAGTAGTGCCCTGTTTCGTCTGCAGCCTTGAATAGCAAAGCGTAACCAGGGTTCACACTTCAAAGGGGGGAAGATGACGAAATTCAAAGTGGCCATGGTGCATATGGACCCGGAGGAGCTGCCGGGATGGGTGCCCGAAACGATGGCAAACCATGACATCGAGTTCGTTTTTCAGGAGTGCGAGACGCGTGCGCAACTGGCGGCCTGCGCAGGGGATGCCGATGTCGTGTGGATTTTCGGCGGCAGCCATATCGTGACCGCCGAAAACGTGGCCGATCTTCGACGCTGCGGCGCGCTGATCCGAACCGGCAGCGGCACCGACAACATACCGATCGAGGCCGCGACCGCGCACGGAATTATCGTCGCCAATACGCCGGAGGCCTTCAACGACGGCGTGTCAGACCATACGATCGCGCTGCTGCTGGCCGTCGTTCGTCAGATCGCCCTTCAGGATCAAAAAGTGCGCGCTGGCATCTGGGACCGCTACGCTGGCTTTCCGGGCTGGCATCTTCAGGGGCAGACACTTGGGTTGATCGGATTCGGACACATCGCCCGCCTGGTGACGCGCAAGCTGAGCGGGTACGAGATGACGGTGCTGGCGCATGACCCATACGTAAGCGCCGAGCTGATGGCCGACCACGGCGTGCAAGCGGCGTCGATGGACCAGGTACTGTCCGGTTCGGACTTTGTTTCACTCCACTGCCCGTTGCTGGACGAGACCCACAATCTGATCGGGGAGCGTGAATTGCGGCTGATGAAGCCGCGGGCGATTCTGATCAATACATCACGCGGCCCGGTGGTGGACGAAGCGGCGCTCTACAGGGCGCTGACCGAGGGCTGGATCGCGGCCGCTGGGCTCGATGTGCTGGTGCAGGAGCCGCCGGCCGCTGACAATCCTTTGTTCGGCCTGGACAACGTGGTCCTTACACCGCACATCGCCGGCTACTCTGATGAATCGCTGGATAACAGCTGGCGATTTTCGGTCGAGACCGTCCTGGACCTGGCGCAGGGGCGCTGGCCCCGTTCTTACGTCAACCCCGGTGTGAAGCCGCGCTGGCAGCTGCAAAGGAGATGAGGGAATGAAGGGACTGGATCTGAAGAAGCGCCTGCATGGAGGCGAGCATGTCTATGGAACATGGTCGGCGTCGACCGATCCGCTGGTGGCGGCGACGGTGGCGCAGGCCGGCTTCGACTGGATGAGCGTGGATATGGAACACTCTCCGCGCAATGTGGAGTCGTTGCGCTACATCTTGTGGATGGTCCGGGAGACCCCGACGGTGGCGATGGTCAGAGTGAAGGACAACCGGCCCGATGAGATAAAACAGGCACTCGACGCGGGAGCAGACGGCGTCGTGGTGCCATTGATCGAGTCGGTAGAGGACGCCCGCCGGGCGGTGGCCGGCTGCAAATATCCGCCGGACGGCGTACGCGGATACGGGCCCTTTATGCCATCGTTCGGCGGCGATGACCGCGCTTACCAGACCACTGCCAACGATGAAACGCTGGTGTTCATCCAGGTCGAACATTACCGCGCCGTCGACGTAATTGAAGAGATCGCGGCGCTTGAAGGCGTAGACGGCTTTATCATCGGGCCGAACGACCTGACGCTTTCGATGGATATTTTCGGCGCCTGGGAGAGCGAGGCGTTCATCAGCACGATTCAGCGGATTGTCAGGGCCGGTGACGCTAACGGGGTCCCGGCCGGGTTCCCGGTGGACGTGCTGGGCGGGGCCGAGGCCGGTATCGCCTGGGTAAAGGAGTATGCGCCGGCACTGCGGCTATTGACGATTGGCGGGGATCTGGGCTTCGTCTCTGCCGGCGCCGAGGCCGCGTTGCAGCAGATTAGGGTCCCAAACACATAACTGGACAAGGGGGAAATGGGCAAAAGAGCTATAAGAGGTGTGGGCGAAACTGCCAACTGAACCCCTTAGGGGGCACGTTCTTTGCCCGTTCAAGGCAAAGTTGCGAAAGAGAAAGTGAGAGGTATATGAATCTCGAGTGAAAGGAATCAAAGCACCAGTGAAATTGACACTTAGCTGCTCGGCGTGGAAGGAGGGTGACTGGTATGTGTCCCGCTGTGCTGAGTTGGAGGTTGCAAGTCAGGGAAGATCTGTAGGGGAAGCGATCGACAATTTGCAGGAAGCACTACATATGCTTCTCGAGACTTACTCCATTGAAGATCTTACAAAACGAGTTGCTCGATTCTATCCGGAACTTCATGCTGATGGGCTTGAGAAACCAAAGATTCGTAGCACGCTAATCGGCAAAAAAGACGATCTGGCGTTGTACGAATTTGTACTTGAATGTGCTTAGACTGCCACTTTATTCATTCAGGCAGTCCGAATTGCCTGTTTCTATATGCAAGTCACACCGCCGGATTATGTGTACACGTGAGAGCACAGCATTGTGACTGTTTATGATCGCTATTTGTCCGAACTTCGCTATCGGCTGCGAAGCAGATAATCTCAATTCAGAACTGTTTTACCAATCCTGCATTTAGGCCCCCAAAATTGGCGACCGGTGACCCGCGCTTGTGCGCTTCGCTCTCCACTAGCCGCTAATATCAAACATCCGCGCCGCGTTGCCGCCCAGTATCAGGTTCTTCTCTGCTGTCGTAAGAAAGTCGCAGTGCAGGCGGATGTAGTCGACGGACTGTTTGTACGTGCACCAGAAGCCGCCGCTGTAGGGCATGTCGGAGCCCCACATCAATTTTTCCACGCCGACTTCGTCGATCAGCCACTTGAGCATCTCCTGTCCATCGCCGTAGGGGTACTCGGGCCACTTGGCCTGCATCAGGATTTCGGCGTTCATGTGGGGCCGCTTCAGCAACGCGACCACCTCGTCGGGGATGCCGATTTCGTGAATGATGGCAGCCGGCACCAGCCCGTGTGTGATCACGGACGGGATGTCATCGTGAGCGTCCGCCCAGCGGCTCAACTCGCCGACGCGCTCCTTGAAGCCTGCTACCCGGTCCTGTTTGCGGGCGTCGATGTACCAGAAGATGGGAATCCCCAGGCGGCGCACCAGCTGCCAGAGCGGTTCGAACTTGGCATCGTCGATCCGGTCCACGTAGCCCCGTAACGCGAACAGCTCGACACTGAAGTAAAGCCCCTTGCATCCCAGTTCCGTGACAGCGTGCTCTAGTCGCGCCAGCTCCTCCGCCTCATGCCCTTCGGTCTCCCGAATCTGCGCCAGTGCGATGAAACGGTCCGGGTAGCGGCGCATCGCCTCGGCGTAGTACTCGTTGATGTTGGCGCCGTAGACGTGGTCGCTCTGCAGAATTCCCCGGTCCACGCCGGCGACCTCCATTTCGGCAATCATCCTTTCCGGGGTCGCCTCCAGGTTTTCCAGGGCGGGGGGATAGAACTGCATGACGTAGTCGACGCCGTCCACGGTGAGCTCGGCCTGGCCGTATCTGCCGAAACGGAAGTTGAGGTCGGGCATGGCGTTGATGTCGTCGGAGGGAAAATCGAGCAGCGGTTCCTTGACGCGAGCGCCGTCCTCCTTGCGCCAGAAGTCGGTGAAGTCGCGCAGATGGTACTGCCACAGTTTGAGCGTTAGCGCGGCGCTGGCCGCGCCCGAGCCGGTGGCAAAGCGGCGGAAGATGTGGGAATGGGCGTCGATGACGGGGGATTTCTCCTTTTCCTCAGAGTCGACCTGCCGCCAGCCCCCGCCGAAGAACTCCATCTTTCTTTCTGTGGTCATCTCTTCTCCATCCAGAATTGAAAGTCGCTTTCGCGCCAGGTGAATTTGGGGCGGTAGCCCAAAAGTCGGGATGCCTTGGCGTGCGACCAGAGGGAGGCATGTCCTTCTAACGGTTCCTTGAGGGGTATGTCAGGGATGGACGCGTCTGCCTCCCCTTCGCCAAGCGAACTCCGTAACCGATCGATAAGCAGGGGCGTTGGCTCTTTAGAGCAGGTGTCGTTACCGTTGATGAGGAACACTTCATGCCTGATGGTGTCATTTTCCAGGGCCAGGCGGAAGGCCTGCGCGGCGTCGCGGGCGTCGGTGAAGGCCCACAATATCTTATGGGGTGCAGGCGGACCCGGCGACGGCCAGTCGCCGTCGGCGTCCTCAATTGTTCTGCGATAGCGCTGGTTCCATAGCTCTTCGACCGTGAACTGCTGCGCCCAGCCGGAGTGCACGGCCACCTCGGCGCCGGCGCGCTCGAGATACCAGTTGTTGTTAATGCGCAGGCAGATGGTCCGGATGCCGAAGGCGTCGGTGTAGCGCTTGCAGGTCAGCTCGCCGAGCAGCTTGCTCAGGCCGTATTCGTCCTGCGGTTCACAGGGATGCTCTTCGTCGATCGGGAGGTATCGGGGAACGATATCCCGTTTCTGGAAAGAGAAGCCTGTGGCCGCGCCGGAAGAGGCGAACACGACCTTGCCGATCCCGGCGTGGAGGGCCGCATCCAGGACATTGACGGTGCCGATCACGTTGACGTTGAGCAGCTGTGCCGGCGTCGCCCGGCCCGGTCCCGGTATGGCCGCGAGATGGATGACTGCATCGTGATCCCGACAGGCTTCGGCGAGCTGGTCGGGCTGCATAATGTCGCCCTGGACGAAACCTGCCCCTTCCACACGCGGCGCGGAGCGGCTGAAGCTAGTGGCGGAGTGGCCCGCCTGGAGCAGCTCTCTCAGTACATATCCGCCGATCGTGCCGCTGCCTCCTGTTATGAGGACTCTCAACATCTTATGCCTCCAAAGCCATTATATCCTTACAAGGCCCAATTAGCCCTCAGTCTAGTTCCAATCGACTCTAGATATTCTCTGCTACAAAGGAATTCTAGTTCAAGGAACTTGACGGGCTTACGTCCATCCTATAAAATAATTCTTCTCAAAATGTGTTTTCGAAATAGGATGGCTTTAGGAGAAAATAATGTCCCTTATTTCTCGCCCAGCAGTTGAGATTAGTCAAGGCAATCTGACATTATATCTGACATTCGTCACGCCAGACGACTTATTCAACGGAAATTTCTATACAGTGGATGCATTGGAACCGCGGACTCAAGAAGGATACCAACGAATCTTGGACGAGAACCGAGCAAATCGGCTTTCTAGACATCTGATTGAGGCGATTGACGAAGGCTATGCGCATCTGCCAACAACTATCTTTCTAGCAACGGACAGGAGCTTGGACTACGATGAAGAAACCAAGACCTTGAGTTTTGACACCGACGAGGTGGGTCCGTTCAGCGTTGTTGACGGTCAGCACAGGATTGAAGGATTACGCAAAGCGATCACCAAGAAGCCCTACATGCGTGATTTCCGACTGCCAGTTACTATTGGCTCAAACCTAGACAATACGCATCAGATGTATCACTTCTATGTAGTCAATACGACTCAAGTCCCTGTTGACCCCTCTATGCGACAGCAGATAACAAAACGGTTCACTGAAATGGCAGGGGTTGAGGACTTGCCTTACATGCCTTATTGGCTCAATAGGGAAATTGCCAAAGGGAGTGATGCAAAGGCCTTGCGAATGGTCGAGTTCTTGAATGAACACGATGACTCTCCGCTGCAAGGTCGCGTCCAAATGGCCAACGATCCTAAGAGTCGCAATAAGATAAAACAGTCATCGATTGTCAGTGTCTTTAAGTCTCAGGTATTCGTAGCATCCCACCCCTTGGCCGTTCAAGAAACAGATCCTGAGAGGGCTGCGAAGATCATGCTCAATTACTTCCGTGCTATTGACGAAATGTTTGTTGATGGCCGAGACCGATCTAAGACCGTGGTATACAAGAGCAACGGGATATTCTTCTTTCTTAGTATTTCCAAGTGGGTCTTTAATTCGATTTACTCAAGCACAAGAAACTTCACTATCCAGTCAATCACTCAGGTTATCCAGGATGCTCTGAACGAGCTTGATGACGAATTTCGCTCTATAGCAATCGCAGAATGGTGGATGTCCGGACACGGTGCAAGTAGCTTAAACCGAGCCAGTACAGGGGTTTACATAGATGCGTTTCAGCAAGCTCTAGCCGCTTCCCAGAAGTCGGATGACATTGTGCTATGAGAATTGAAGATCTGTCTCCCAATCTATCTAACAGAGTACAGTTTCGTCTATCTGAGGCTCTCAGAGTGCCTGATAGTTCTGGATGCTATGCTTTGACCAACATCTATGATGAAGTTATCTATATTGGACAGAGCCTGAACCTAAACCAACGCATGCAACAACATCTTGACACTTCTCGCATGACTAAGACTACATCGGTGGGGCTAGCTGTCTGGTTCTATTTTGGTCTCTTGCCGCCAGAAAAGATCAAGGGAATTGAATTGCAACTTATTTTCAACTACAAAGCTGTTGAAGGGAATCTTCCTCCATTGAATCGAAGAGGCCCTTAACTCCCATCTAATTTGGCTCAATTCACTGAATTCCTCGCACCATAATCTTGTCCGTGTTTAGTCACTGACAAACAACAGTTCGCCTATAATGGTCGAGTTTGATACGAGTACGACCCGGAAGCATCATCCACAATGAATCTGAAACACTCTAGCGTCGACGAATCTAAAGCCTCACTCCCGCCGAGCAACCGAACGACCTCCAATCGGTCATAACCAACACCGGGCAATTGTGAAGCGACCAGTCTGCTTTTACCAGTCAGAAGTATCTCGTCCTGGGGCAGAATAGCGGGGCGTTTCTCTGAACCCACGTTTTGGACTTACCATGGCTGCCGGCAGCTACCAACCTGATTCGTCGTGCTAATAACGCAGCCCCTTCGGACTGCCAGTTATGTTGTTGATCTTCTCTTCGAAGCAAAGCGTTACGCCATGGTCGGCGGCGATCCGGCCATGCTCCTTCCAGTAGGGGAGCAGGCGCTGCTCCCACTGCCATTCGAGGGCGTCGCGCAGAAAGGGCAGGTCGGTGTTGATAATCCAGGCCGGCAGGCTATCGCCCTCGGCGCCTTCGGGCAGGCCGGCCACGAGGGCCAATCGGGTGCAACCTATCTTCTCCATAAGGGCGCACGTCTTGCGGAACTGGCGTGAATAGTCCTGTGCGATGCGACGGTCGGGCACCAGGGGCGTCCCGTGTCCGGCGAACGAGTAGATCTCGAGCCCGTACCCGGCGTAGATGTCCAGCCAGCGCTCCAGTTCGCCCTGGTCTGCGAGCAGTCGGTCGACATCACAGTATTTGACGGCCCCGGGACCGCCCGCCGCCACCTCGACCGCCTTTACGCCCTGCTCCTGGCAAAACTGCAGCCCTTCTTCGAAATCGAACATATTGATAAAGAAGGTGTTCATGCCGAGTTTCATGTCACCTGCCTTTCGCGTGGAGACCGGATGCGGCCCGGGAACTGTCGGTACGACTCGCCAGTTCGCTGGCGCCGTTGCGGTGGGATACTCGCCGTAGCACGGCCATCATAGTAAGGTCCGCGCAGTTCGTCAATCACCTGAATTCAACTGCCAACAGCGGTTAGCGCAAAACTACAGGTCGTGTATACTATGCCCAATCCACTCGCTACAGTCCACTGTGATTAACCGCCTGCCACGCATCAGGAGCACTAGAGATGACCCAAACGCGGAAAATGGAAGGCAAGCGCGTGCTCGTGACCGGCTCCGGCACCGGAATCGGCCGCGGCGTTGCCCTGGAGTTCGCTCGCGAGGGCGCGGCCGTCGTATTGCACTACGCCCACAGTGAGGGCGGGGCCACCAGCGCGGTCGAGGAGATTAGAGGCGCCGGCGGTAAAGCCGAAGTTTTCCAGGCGGATCTGGCCGATATCGACGAGGTGAAGGGGCTAGCCGACAAAGCGATCGACTTCCTCGGCGGGCTTGACGTGCTTGTAAACAATGCCGGAATCACCATGAACAAGCCGTTCCTCGACGTGACGCCCGAGCAGTTCGACACACTTTATAATGTGAACATTCGCGGCATGTACTTTCTGACGCAGGCCGCGGTCCCCACCATGATCGAGCAGGGCGGCGGCGCGGTAATCAACCTGACCTCGGTCCATGCTTTTGCCGGCATGACCGAACACACGATTTACGCCGGCACCAAGGCAGCGATCGTCGGTTTCACACGCGTCCTCGCCCTGGAGCTGGCGACCAGAGGCGTACGTGTCAACGCCATTGCGCCCGGTTGGATTCTGGTCGAAAACCACCTCAAAGTGCTAGGCGAATTCGACCAGCAGGAGGCAGGCTCCACCATCCCGGCCGGTGTGATTGGGGCGCCCCATGATATCGGCAAACTTGCTATCTATCTTGCGTCTGACGAGAGCCGCTACATCGTCGGCCAGACTATCGTGATAGACGGCGGTATGCTGGCGATCATGCCTCTGTCCGGCGACTTCCGCGACCAGCGACAGGAGCAGTGGGGCCAAGGCTACGTGCCCGGTCTCTGATCGACATACCTTGCGCAACACCGAAGGAGAGCGGATCATGCTTTTCAATCGCGCCCGCGCTATCGACTATATGCGGGAATACGGGCTGGATGCCCTGGTTGCGACATCACCGGTCAACATCACCTATTTCACCGACTACTACTGCTGGATCGACCCCCTGTTCAAAGAGTTCATGATGGTGCCGGGGGCGTCTTCCAACCTGGCCCAGGCCTATGCCGTTTTCCCGCTGGAGGGCGAGCCCGCGCTGGTCGTCAATCCGCTGTTCGCCGCCAACACCGAGGAGCTGTGGGTTAAGGATCTGCACATCTTCGGCAGCGCCGGCCTCGACGACTCGCTTCCTGCCGGCGAGCTTCCCGAATCTCTGCACCGCTTTCAGGAGCTCCTCCATGCCCCGCACGGCAACGATACGCCAACCGACGCTCTCCTGAGCATCCTGATTCAGCGCGGGCTGACGGGCGCGCGCATCGGTCTGGAGACGGAAGGACTACCCCCGGAAACGAAAGATGTCATAGCGCGTGCGCTGCCTGGCGCGTCCCTCAAAAACTGTTCCGATCTGATCCGCATGGTTCGGATGGTGAAGAGCGCAGAAGAGATACAAAGACTGACCCGGTCGGCAGAGATCAACGAGCAGGCGGCGATGGAGTCGCTTGCCCTAGCCCGGCCCGGGCTGGCCGTGTCGGAGATGGCGGGGCACTACCGGGCGCTGGCGGCGCAGAAGGGCGCCGATTTCGATCATTTTGCATTCGGCGTGCGCGGCCTGGGCATGACGACAGAAACCGGCTACCAACTGGCGGAAGATGACGTTCTCTACGTCGATTACGGCTGCATCTACCGGTACTGCTTCTCCGACAGCGGCACGACGCTGGCGATGAGAGAACTGCCGCCCGAATTGAGCGAGCGTTTTGCAGCGTTGCGCGCCTGCATGGACGCCGGTGAGGAGGCGATGCGGCCGGGCGCCAGGGCGTCTAATGTCGCAGACGCCATGGTCGATGCCCTGCACGATCGCGGTATCACCGCCTCCTTCCCGCACGGGCACGGCGTGGGCCTGGAGGTGCGCGACTACCCCGTCCTTGTACCCGACAATGGGCTACGTATCAGGGATGACTGTGTGGATCTGCCGTCCGACCTGACGCTGGAAGCGGACATGGTCCTCAACCTGGAGGCCCCGCTCTTCATGCCGGGCGTCGGCTCTCTGCACATCGAACAGTCCTATGTGGTGACGCCGCAGGGGAGCCGACCCCTCGTTGACCAGGAAAGGCGGCGGCCCGTGGTCATCGGTCAGTGAACCAGAGCCGCCATCCCCACCAGCCGCGACGGCTCGTAACCGGTGATTCGCCATGATGGAGCTGGCGCTGCGGCGCAATCTGAGCAAATGGCAACCGATGTCCTTCGTGGTTGTCGGCTTGGTTGTCACCGTTGCGCTGATCGCGGCCATACCTCTCTTCACCAACGCCGCACTGGACAGGTTTCTGCGCAGCGAACTTGCCGCGCAGAATGCTGAACTCCCTCTTTCCAGCCTGCTCCTCGTTCATCGCGTGCCCCTTTTGAGCTCGACTCCGCTCGAACAGTACAGGCGCGCCGATGACTTTATGCGTCAACGCGCAACGGAGCTTCCGGGCCTGCCGCTCACCCGCATGACCCGCTACGGCTCGACGCGAGTCCTCAAGTTTCTGGCCTCCGCCGACAAAGAGCTACCCGAAGACCTGCGCCAGTACCAGTCGGCCGGGCTGGCCTTCCTGACCGGCATCGAACAACATGTGGAGATCGTGTTGGGCGAACCCTTGGGACAGGCGGAGCCGGGCGCAGCCGGAGACGTCATCCCGGCCTGGGTCAGCGAACGGTTCTATTACGACCACGAGATCCAGGTCGGCGACAACGTTCTCTTCGGACTCGACGATCCTGATATCGTTGCTCCTGTCGAAGTGCTGGTCAAGGGCGTGTGGCGTCCGGCCGACGCAGATCGCGGCTTCTGGTTCGAGGAGCCGGAGGCGTTCGCCTTCTACTTCATCGTTTCCGAGGCCGACTTCATGGGCCGTGTAGCGCCCACCTTGGGGGAACAGGTTCGCAAGTACGCCTGGTTTCTTCTCTTCGACGGAGAGGAGATCAAGGTCGACAAGGTGGCGCCCATGCTGGCGGCCATCACCCACATACAGGCCAGAACTTCCGGCATCCTGTCCCACGTCGACCTCACCGCGCCCGCGTACGAGCTTCTACAAAAGTACGCCGACCGTGCCGCCGCGTTGCGGACCTTTCTACTGCTACTGAGCCTGCCTGTGCTGCTCGCACTTCTGCTCTACACCTTTATCTCCTCCGACATCATGGTGGCGTCGGAGGAGAGCGAAATCGTTACGCTCAAGAGCCGGGGCGCGTCCAGTCTGCAGATCGTGGGGCTCTATCTGCTGGAAATGCTTGCGATCGGCGCGCTGTGTCTGACCGCAGGGTTGCTGGCGGCCGGCGGCGTTACGCAGGGGATGGGGCAGGTTTACCGATTTCTGACCTTCGCGGCCAGGCCGCTACTGGACCTTTCTTATTCTGCGCAGGTCGCGCTGTTCGCCGGCACGGCGACAGTTCTGGGCATCGGCGCGACATTGCTTTCGGCCGCCCGCGCGGCCAGGCGCACGGTCGTTACGCACCAGCGCAAGACGGCGCGCGAGGAGTTCCTCAACCGCGCCCGGCGCAGCGCATCGCTCCCCTTTGAACTCCTGTTTCTTGCCGGCGTCATTTATGCTTACTGGCGTTTGCGGCAGCAGGAACAGGCCCTTCAGGTTACGCAGGACACGTTCGTGGATCCGCTGCTCCTGCTGGCGCCGACCGTATTTGTCGCCGCCGTGGCACTGGTCTCTTTGCGCGGGCTCCCGGCGGTTACCGGCCTGCTGGGACGGGCGGCGAGCCGCTTCATCAGTGTTCCGTTTTGGCTGGCCATCACGCAGATTTCCCGGCGCTCCGGCAGCAATCGCGCGCTTCTCTTCCTCCTTATCTTTACGATAGCTCTGGGCCTTTTCAGCGCGACCTTCGCCGGCACGCTCGATACCCACTACACTGACGTCGTCCGCTATTCCGTCGGCTCCGACCTAGCCATTCAGGTGCAGTGGGAGCAGGTGGGTGGAAGTTCCGAGCAGCGCTGGCGTTATCCTCCCTTCGCCGTCGTGCGGTCGATCCCCGGGGTGGAGGCTGCGACCCGTGTGCTGCGGCAGCCGGTTTTCGTCGACGGAATTGAAGGGAATGTAAATGCTATCGTGCTGGGGATCGACCGCGCGGAGTTCAGCCGGGCAGGCTGGTGGCGAGACGACTTTTCCCAGGAATCTCTGGGCGCGCTGACCAACAGGCTGGCGCTCAACTCTTTGGGCGTTCTCGTCAGCCGCAGCTTCATCGAGGCGACCGGTTTGCAGGTGGGAGATAACCTGTCCGTCTTCGTCGAGGGCATCAGTCGACCTATCAATTTCACCATTGCCGGCGTCCTCAGCTATTTCCCGACACTGTACCCTGAGGATGGGCATTTCTTTGTTGGCAATCTGGAACACATCTATCGCACCATAGGTAACCGGCCGTACGATATCTGGATGAGACTGGATGGCAGTGCCGACCCGGCGGCCATCCTCGAAACATTGCGCGCGCGCGGGTTCATTGTCACCGATGCGACCGACAGCCGCTGGGAGACAGCGGTCTGGCGCACCGATCCGCAGCGCACTGCTCTGTTCGGCATCCTTTCTCTGGGTTTCGTCGTGGCGACGGTCATCTCCGGGCTGGCGTTCCTGTTGCACTCGCTGTTTGCGTTGCGGCAGCGCATTCTGCAGTTCGGCCTGCTGCGGGCCATCGGGCTGTCGACGGCTCAGATTACGTCTGTCGTCGTATTCGAGAAACTGTTCCTTGTGCTCCTGGCTGCTGTGGGCGGCACACTGATCGGCGCGTTGACTTCGGCGTTGTTCGTTCCTCTACTCCAAATCGGAACGGCCGTGCATGGCTCGACGCCGCCTTTTGTCGTTGCTCCGGCCTGGGGGCAGGCTGTGAAGATATATCTTGCTTTTGCCGTTATGGTGATTGTGACATTGGCAATCGTCGTGGGCCAGTTGCGTCAGCTGCGCATCTACGAAGCAATCAAGTTGGGCGGTCTGGATTAGGGCTGAATACATACTGAGATAGGTTAAGTGCATCTATTTTGTGGCCGGCGCGCCTCGTGCGTACATCCCGGAACGGAGGTGAACTCTCCTATTCCCTCAAGAAGCAACAGGGCCGATTCCAGTCCGCGATCAACTCTACTGCAAGGATAGCGCCTCCCCTGACCACTGACCACTGACTACTGCAGTTCTGGGCGGTCGGGCCTATTCGGCCCTCCCTTGTGCGGGGGCTCCGC
>JAPOVP010000150.1 GCA_026708085.1 Caldilineaceae bacterium | reverse complement strand
CAACGCCCCCTCTCCTACAACCTCGCGTCGTAGCCAGTATGTGGGCAATACGAAATTGCCGACCCGTGTCGGCCCACGCTACCCCCCGCCAACTGGCACATTCCGAAAATGTGCCGCCGCAAGCAAGCCAGGCGAGGCAACGCCCATAAATGCCCAACGTTCACCGCCATGACCATCGAAAGCCCGCTACAGAAATGCTGACGGCACATTCCCCCCAGGCAGACCGTACACAGAACATGGCTTAGTAGTTACCGCAGCGCATTGAAGAGCTACGGCTGACGACCAATAAGTCCAGTGTCAACAGCTGTTCAGTTGTGAATCATTCATGAAGTGCTCGCCCCAAATTTAGGATGTACTCTCAGATTATGGAGGCTTGACAGAGCTCTGTCAAAGAATTAAGATATTTCTGATAAACCGTGTTTCAACTGTTTCCAGAGCAGCTTGGTTGGTGCTGTTCAATCGATTGGGAGGCGCCATTTCCTCTATCCAAAGATTCAACTGTATTAACAAGGAGCTATGCCATGGGAAGCACATCATTAAACCGGCGAGAGTTCTTGCGCTGGACTGGATTCTTGGCGGGGGCAGGTGCACTGAGTGCCTGTGTCCCTCCAACAACAGCGCCGATGACCGAGCAGGCTGCGCCTGCAGCTACCGGTGGTATCACACGCGGTGGCACATTGGTCCACTCATACACCAGTGGCCTTGGAACCATGGATCCCCAGCTCACCCAATCAATCAATCACGTCTTCTACGATGCCGTCTACAATGGGCTGGTGCGGCTGGAATTGGAAGATACCGAAACTGGGAAATTCAAGATTGTAGGATCGCTGGCCGAATCGTGGGAACAGCCGGATGCCAGGACGATCATCTTCAATCTTCGCCAGGGCGTGAAATTCCACGACGGCAGTGACTTCGATGCTGAGGTGGCGAAGTGGAACTTTGAGCGCCAGAGAGATCACCCAAAATCACAGCGCAAATCCAGTCTGGCATTTATCGAGTCCGTCGACGCGCTCGACAGCCACACCTTGCAAATCACGAGCGAAAAGGACAATGCAGCACTTCTGAGCACCTTGGCGTTCGGCGCCGCCGGCTTGGTCCATATAGGGTCAAAAGCCGCCTTTGATGAAATGGGGGAAGAGGGAATCGCCCGGCAGGGCGTCGGAACCGGCCCCTTCCGCGTCAAGGAGTGGGTTACCGACGACCGTATCGTCCTGGAGCGCAACCAAGACTACTGGGAAATGGGCGAAGATGACCAGCCGCTGCCCTACCTTGATGAGGCCGTCCTGCGTGTCATTCCCGATCCCACCGTTTCCCTCGTGGACATGCGCGCCGGTTCCCTCCATCTCATGGAACTGGTACTCCCCAAAGATGTCGAAACCATTGAGGCCGATCCCGATTTGCGGATTGACGCTCTCCCCTGGGCCGGCCTGAATCTGTTCCTGGTGGGGTACAATACCAAGAGGCCGCCTTTTGATGACGTCCGAGTCCGCATGGCCGCCAACTACGGCATTGACCGCGAAGGAATGGCCAAGGCACTGGGCTTCGGCGCCGCCACTGGCCACTACTATCCATACTATACCGAGGGAACCCTGGGATTTGATCCTTCCGTCGAACGCTATGAATACAATCCCGACAAGGTGACAGAGCTGCTCACCGAAGCCGGCTATCCTGACGGCCTTGACCTTGAACTGCTTGTTATTGCCAGAGAGCCGGAGGCAACAATCGGCGAGTTCGCCCAGCAAATGTGGACCGCCGTCGGCATCAGAACCGAACTGAAGCTGCTGGAGCGGGTTGCCTGGGGCGAACTGCTGCAAAGTACCGAAGACTTCGAGGCAACTTTCTGGCGCGGTCAGCTTTGGCCCTCGGTCGATCCCGAGTTTGCGCGGCCTGTGCTGGGCTGTGGCGCTACTTCGAACTGGAGCTTCTTCTGCGATGACGAGATTGAGGCCGCGCTCGACGAGGGTCTGACAACATCCGACCCGGCCGAGCGCAGTGAAATCTATAGTCGGATGTGGCGTGTAGTCCACGAAAAAGCCTACGTATCCGGCGGATATCTGATCCCCAGTTTCGTTGCCTATCGCCAGGAAGTAAACGGGTTGTCGTACAACTTCCAGGACCCGTACCTGGGCAATATCTGGCTGGCGTAGCCGGTTCCATCTGGAAGGGGACCATACAAGGGGGCGCCTTGGGTCAATATCTGCTGCGTAGAATGGTCCACTTCGTGCCCGTGCTGTTTGTGGTTTCGCTCATCGCCTTCACGGTCACGCTTCTCTTGCCAGGCGATGCTGCACTGGCCATGCTCGGCGAATCGAATATCCACGACAAAGTAGCCTACGAGGCCATGCGTACTGAACTCGGACTCGATCAACCCATTCCGATTCAGTACGCCAAATGGTTGGGGCGGGCGCTCCAAGGCGACTTGGGGCGATCCGTCCGCACCGGCGAGCCGGTCTTGGAGGGCCTGCTTGCCCGTCTTCCGGTGACGCTTCAACTGACCGCTATGGTCCTGGTCTTGGCCCTGTTGATCGGCCTGCCCTTGGGCATCGTCTCGGCATTGTATCCGAACTCCACGACCGACACGGTGGCCACCGTTCTGGCGGTTGGGGGAGCCGCGGTTCCCGACTTCTGGTTGGGAATCCTGTTCATCTATATCTTCGCGCTTTGGCTCAGAGTTGTGCCGCCATCTGGCTATGTGCCCCTCGCGGAAGGGCTATGGCCCAATATTAAGTCTTTGCTGCTTCCGGCAATGTCGTTGGGAATGTATCTGACGGCAATCACGATGCGACAGACACGCTCTTCGCTCATCGAAGTCCTGCAGCAAGAGTACATTGTAGCGGCCAGGGCCAAGGGACTGCGCGAGAGAGTTGTAGTCATTCGGCACGCCCTCAAGAACGCGCTGATTCCCGTGGCCACCGTTATCGGGTTGCAAGTGGGGCGCCTGTTTGGTGGGGCCGTCGTCGTCGAAACCATCTTCGCGCTGCCAGGGCTGGGCCGCGTGGCCGCCAACTCTATCTTCTTCCGCGACTTCCCGATGTTGCAGGGCGCCATGATCGTTATGGCCGTGGGTGTACTCGCGGCAAATCTCCTCACCGACCTGCTCTATGCCTTGGCCGACCCACGCATCCGCTACACGTAGTTTCTGTCTCAAAACATGGCTCGAATAGCCAGCCGGGGCGTCGAGAAGACTTGCGCGAGCGGGCTCATGACATGGTCCGTTCCCTCTGAGCCTCTCGAAGGGCAGGTTTCGCAGGTTCAAGATTGTCTTAAGGTTGCATTTCAGCCGAGAGTTGTCGGCGACGATTAACCCCAAGAGTCGTTCTCAGCCATCGCAAATGGGTCAGTGAGCGCAGCCGCGTCTCTTCACACACCCTCGAATAGAGTGAAGACTGGACCCATGTAATGGCAATCTCCTACTCTGATCTTCACGGCCGGAGGCAGATTGTTGAATCGCAAAGACGCAACGACCAGGATTTCCGGAGAGATAAACTCTGTTCCACTGCACCGATTAAGAGACTTTCTCGATCGATTTCTGCGAAGCCGCGGGGCTGGTTTTGGCGTTGCAGTACTGGCTGTCCTGTTACTCACCGCTCTGACGGCAGACGTGATTGCTCCATATAACCCCGTCCAATTCCAGGATGCCGAAGTACTGGAACCGCCCAGCCTCAAGCATCTTCTGGGTACCGACCAGTTGGCCCGTGACACCTTGAGCCGTGTTATCCATGGTGCGCGCGTCTCGGTGCAGGCCGGCGTTGGCGCTGTGGGCTTCGCATTGGTGGTGGGCGTGTCCATCGGCCTGCTGGCAGGCTACAACGGGGGGCGGGTCGATGACGTTCTGATGCGCTTGGTTGATGGCTTCTACGCCTTCCCACTGCTGCTGCTGGCCCTGGCGATTGCTTATAGCCTGGGCCCAGGACTTAACAATACGTTGTTGGCCATCGGTGTCGGTTTTACTCCGCACTTCGCTCGTCTGTCGCGGGGCCAGGCCCTTTCAGTGCGCGAGCGTGAATTCGTCTCCGCAGCACGCGTGACGGGCGCTCCGTCATGGCGGATCATGGTGTACCACATCTGGCCCAATGTGACGGCGGCTATCATCGTGCAGGCGTCTCTGCTGGTCGGGCAGGCCATCATAACGGAAGCGGCTTTGAGCTTTTTGGGTCTCGGCGTTGAGCCGCCTACGGCGAGCTGGGGTTCGATGCTCAAGGTCGGTTACCAGTATTTGGATCGATCGCCCGTCCTCTCATTCGCCCCAGGCTGCGCTATGTTCATCACAGTATTGGGATTCAACTTCCTCGGCGACGGACTTCGCCAAGCCCTGGATCCACGACTGTGGCAACGGGGCGTGGCTTGAAAACACTTCCAGAGACCCTTCACGAGAAACAAACACATGAAACTCAAGAATCGGACGGCCCTCATTACCGGGGCCAGTCGCGGTATCGGTAGGGCAATCGCCTTGGCTTTTGCCGCCGAAGGCGCAGACCTGGCTATCACCGCCCGTTCAAGTCAAGACCTGGAATCGCTGAGGTCGCACGCCAGCGACTTGGGCGTGCGCTGTCTCTCAGTCGAAGCCGATCTGTCAGAATCGCCTTCGATTGAAACTATCTCCAGTCAAGTCCATCGAGCATTTGATCATATAGACATATTGGTCAACAACGCCGGCATCGGCAGTAGCATCGACCCAAAACCATTGATCCATTTCGATGATCACATCTGGGACCTGACATTTCAAGTCAATGTGAAGGCGCCCTATTTGCTGTGCAAGCGGTTCCTGCCCAACATGATCGGGCGCAAGTACGGCCGGATTATCAACATCGCATCTCTGGCCGGAAAAGCGGGCCTCCTTCACGGCTCGGCCTACTCGGCAAGCAAGCACGCCTTGCTGGGCATGACCCGCTCGCTCGCGGCTGAAGTTGTGAGTGATGGCATAACGGTGAACGCCATCTGCCCGGGAGCAGTGCGTACGGTCACCAATGAACCAAGAATGGCATACGACGCCGACCGGTTGGGTAAGTCCGTCGCAGAATATGAGGCTACCATGACCCCGCTCGGACGCAGACTGGAATCTGAAGAAATCGCACCTATGGCGGTCTATCTGGCCAGTGACGAGGCCTCCGTCATCACTGGCCAGGCCCTCAACGTCGACGGTGGGGTCTTCATGTGGTGAACAGGGGCCGATTATGGACTTGACCATCCGAACCCATTTAGCGCTGCAATTCTGACTTGCTTTCTGCCTCGACCCAACGCCGAAAGCGATTGATCCATTCCGCTCTGGAGTGCCAACGAGCTTCTCACGCCCCGTCCAGTCCCAATGTGAAAGTCTGTGGAATCGGGCCATCGAAAAGGCCCTCGTCGGTGCAAAGTCGGCCGAAGACGCCCTCTTCGACATCAACGCCGAGCTCCAGCGGCCCCTCGACGACTACGGTGAAACCCGGGGCTAGTCCATTCTTGCACGTGCAACCATACAGTCTCGCCATGGCCTGGGCTTCAGGGCATGACCACTCTTCTGAGTCTTCTCCTGCAATGGCGCCCCACCTCATAATCTCTGTATGTTTGCCGTACATGGATAATGTGCTATCCTATCCTCCATTCTACGAGGGACCCCCAAAACTGTAGCCATCCGAGAGACACTTTCAACCCAACCGCCCAACAGATTCTTGGAGGAAAATAGAACATGCGAAAGCAAGGTTTCAGCCGCAGAGAGTTTCTTTCACTCGCCGGAGCCACCGGCGGCGCCGCTCTTCTCGCCGCCTGCCAGCCGGTTGCCCAGGATACCGCTGACGGCGGCAAGGAGACAGCCATGGAACCGGTCACCGTCTCCGTCCAGTCCGGCTGGCAGACCTCCGGTGATGGCGACATCTGGACGCCCTGCATCGAACTGTTTGACGAAAAGGGCACCCACATCTCCATCGAAATGATTCGCATCCACGTGTCCCCCGAGGACACGATGACCGCCGTCGCCGGCGGCACCGCGCCCGACGTCTACCATC
Source organism: Caldilineaceae bacterium (assembly GCA_026708085.1). GTDB lineage: Bacteria > Chloroflexota > Anaerolineae > Caldilineales > Caldilineaceae > Bin5. The sequence goes on along the minus strand of JAPOVP010000150.1, from coordinate 25,120 downwards.
GCTACATCGGCGGCTTCGCCGAACTGATGGCGCGCGGCGTCATGCTCCCGCTCGACGACCTCATCGCCAACGCCCCCGACTTCGACCCCGACATCTACCTCGGTTCACAGTGGGACAACGGCAGATGGGACGGCGTCACCTACGGCATCCCCGCCCTTGAAGGCGGCTCCATGCCCGCCATCTGCTGGCACAAACACCTCATCGAAGAAGTCGGCGGCGACCCCGAAGTCGGCCCAAGAAGCTGGCCCGAAATGCTCGAGTGGTCCCGCATGCTCCTCCAATACGACGACGATGGCAACCTCACCCAGGCCGGATTCGACCCCAAAGACGCCTACGGCTTCACCGTCATCGCCTGGCCCGTCGTCTTCGACGAAAACTACATCTCCGAAGACAAGCGCACCTTTACTTTCGATACCGAAGCGTGGGCAGAAGGCCTCGACATCATCGCCCAGTTCTACACCGACCCGGGCGTAGAAAAGATGCTGGCCTTAAGAGACCAGTGGGGCTACTGGTCCGGCTATCCCTCCAGCGGCTTCAACAACGCCAAGCGCGCCATGGTCATGGACGGCAACTGGCTGCCCGGCATGTTGCGCAGTATGGTCGAAGTCACCGGCGTTGAACTCGAATCCATCGGCTATGGCTTCCACCCCAACCTCAACGAAGGCAACAAGGCCATCGACTTCGGTACTGGCCATACGCTCTTCATGCCCCGCTCCACCCAGGTCGCCGAAGACGCTCTCACCTTCATGATTCACATGACCAGCGTCGAAGTCGGCCTCATAGAATTCGAAATCCGGGCCGCCGCCATGTGGAGCAAACCGCTGCTCGACGCCATCGATCTTTCCAGCGTGCCCGGCCTGCAATGGTTCTTCGACGCACCGCTCGAAGCCGACCGGCTCTGGAGCCCCAGCGAGTTCCTCACGCCCGTCCAGTCCCAGTGTGAAAATCTCTGGGCTCGGGCCTTCGAAGAGGTGACCGTCGGCGTCAAATCACCCGAAGACGCCCTCTTCGACATCAACAATGAACTCCAGCAGTCCCTCGACGAATACTGGGAGACCCAAAGTTAGCCTCCCGACTTTGCGCTGAGCCGACCGCATACTTTGCCCTGAGCCGACGCCATCCTCGGCCATTTGGCGAAGGGCAAACAGCGCATATGGCGAAGCGCAAACCGTGACACATCCCGGTCGTGCCTTGGCTCCCGCCCCAAGGCGCGACCGCCCCTTCAGGGATCCCTTCCCAAAGGCCCCGAATCACCTCTCAACCTCCAGGTTTGATATGACTACACCACAACTGAGCGCACCACAACCAGGCCTGGATCCCGCCGCAGACCCCGGACTCCCTGACCGTTGGGCACGCGGCCGCAGTTTCCGCCGCCGCGTGCTCCCCTTCCTCTTCCTCCTCCCCTGGTTCGTGGGCGTCCTCACATTCCAGGCCTACCCCATCCTCGACTCCTTCTACCACAGCTTCACCATCTACGACGTCTTCCAGCCCGCCAAGTGGATCGGACTCCGCAACTACGTCAATCTCGCAGAGCACGACTATACCCGCAAAGCCCTGATGAACACGCTGCTCTACGTGGTTGTCTCCGTTCCCGGCGGGCTGGTCGTCGGCCTGCTGCAGGCGCTGCTCCTCAATGTAAAAGTGCGCGGCCTCCAGCTCTTCCGCACGCTCGCCATCGTGCCCGGCACCGTCCCCGTAGCCGGTGCCGCCGCCGTCTTCGTCTTCATCTGGAGCCCTAATCTCGGCCTCATCAACAGCCTCCTCAAAGCCCTCGGCCTCCCCTGGCAGCAGGCATGGCTCACTAATCCCGTGATGGTCAAATGGGTCTTCATCTTCATGGCCATCCAGGGCGGTATCGGTATGCTCATCTTCCTCGCCGGGCTCCAGAATGTGCCCCAGGAACTTTACGACGCAGCCAAAATCGACGGCGCAAAGTCCATCCAGACACTGTTCAAAGTCACACTGCCCATGCTGACCCCCTACACCCTCTTCAACCTCCTCACAAGCCTGATCGGCGCCTTTCAGATGTTCTCCGTCCCCATGCTGATGACCGGCGGCGGCCCCGCCGGCGGCTCGATGTTCTACGGCCAACTCATCTATGAAAACGCCTTCAGGTACTTCAAAATGGGCCACGCCGCCGCGCTCTCATGGATTCTTTTCGTCATCAGCATGATCATCGTCGTCCTCCTCTTCCGCACCTCCGCAAGCTGGGTCTACTACGAGGGAGGCAACTGAACTGTATGGCAGGCAATCGCACTGCACGCCGATACATTCTGCCCGCGGGCCGCTTCACTCTCGGCATGCGCGCCAGCAGAACTGTTCAGCACGTCATCGCCTATCTGCTGATCGCAGCCTTTCTCTCCTTCGCCCTGTTGCCCGTTGTCTGGATGTTCAGCAACGCCTTCAAAACGCTCGAACAGATGCGCATCACCTTTCCCATCCAGTGGATTCCCAACCCCGTCACCCTCGAGAACTTTGCCGACGGCTGGCGCGCGCGCGACTGGCTCCTCCACCTGCGCAACACCCTCATGCTTGCAGTCTTCGTACTCATACCCACATTGGCTTCCTGTACCCTGGCCGCCTATGCCTTCGCACGAATGAGGTTCCCCGGCAGCGAGCTGCTCATGCTTTTCAACATCAGCCTCATGCTTATGCCTGACTTCGTAACAATGGTGCCCCGCTTTGTTATGATGGCCCGCATGGGCTGGGTCGGGACTTGGCTGCCCGCCATTGTCCCATCAATGCTCGCGCTCAATCCCGCCATGGTCTTCGTCCTGCGCCAGTTCTTTCGCGCCATTCCCAACGAACTCTCTGAAGCCGCCCGCCTCGACGGCTGTAACGATCTGGGCATCTTATGGCGTATCATCATCCCCCTCTCCAAACCCATCCTCGCCCTGCAGATTGTCATCGTCACAGCCTGGGCCTGGAATGACCTCCTCTTCCCTCTCCTCTACCTCAAGGACAAGAGCATGCAGACCCTTACTCTCGCCATGATGGGCTTTATCGGCTCGCGCGGCGACACCCAGTGGGGGCCGATGATGGCCATGTCCGTTCTTGTATCTCTGCCCATGATGGCGCTATCATACTATGGGCAGCGCTACTTCACCGAGGGCTTCACCCTCACCGGCATTAAAGGGTAGTCCCCGGCCGCGCCGCCCTCAACTATCTATCGAATACGCCCTTTCACTGACTTTGCGCTGAGCCGACCGCATTCTTTGCGTTTCGCTGACGCCATCCTCGGCCATTTAGCGAAGCGCAAACAGCGCATTTGGCGAAGCGCAAACAAACTAACGATCTCCATGTCCCTTTTCACTTCCAATCGAGAACGCCGCCTCTGGCTTTGGGCACTGGCCGTAGTCGTTGCCATCTACTCCACGCTCGGGCTCGCGCGCACACTTGCCGGGCACCTGCGAACACACGGGCTGCTCGAAGCCCTCTTCATGGTCAGTTTTCTACTGGTCGGGGCTGTCATCCTGGTCTACGGGCTCAAAGCGCGCCCGGGCGGCCTCGAAATCGGGGTCGCGCTCGGCGTGGTCGCCGTCTACATCCTCGTCTTCGTGCGCATGGCGACCCCGGAGGAGCGCACGCACCTCATCGAATACGGGGTACTGTCCGTCTTCATCTACGAAGCGCTAAAGGAACGCGCCAGCCACGGCCGCCGCGTCCCCGTCCCCGCTCTGCTCGCGGTCATAGCCGCTTCGCTGATCGGCCTGATCGACGAAAACATCCAGGCCTACCTGCCCAATCGCGCCTACGACGAGCGCGACCTCCTCTTCAACGTCCTCGCCGCCGTCATGGCTGTCGCCGCCAGCATGGCCCTCTCATACGCCCGCCGCTGGCGCTTCCGAAACCAGCAGGACTGAGTTGCAGCACCCAACCCAATCGCCCCTCTTCCACCACTCGCGCACGCTATACTGGCATGTCTCATGCCGGCCCAGTGCTGCCAATCAAAGAATGGTAATGTAGGGGCAGGCCTTGTGCCTGCCCGGCAGGCCAAACTCAATAGTACTTGCTGTACCCCAGCGCCGGCCGGTAATTCATCGTCTCATCCGCTGACGGCCACGTCACGTCATAGCCCTCAGGCGGCTGATAGGGGAAGGGGACCTCATCGCGCCCGTAGCTGCTCTCCTTCCGCAGGTCGATGGCGTGCATCATCAGCCGCAGCCGGTCATCGATCCAGCCCTGAGGCACCGTCTGACCCGGCCTGAGGTACGACCCTTCCGACCTGGGTTCCCCCTGCCGCGCCGCCGCGCTCAGAGAATGGAACGCATAGTAGAGCGTGCGCCGCAAACTATTGGCGCTATTCCGCCTGGAGCCATGCACCAACTTGACATTGTGAAACAGCACGTCGCCCGCCTTGACCGGCAGTTCAATCAGGCCGGGATAGTCAAAGCCCTGCGCCCGCACCTCCTCTCCGGACAGATTCAGCTTATGGCTGCCCGGCGCCGCCAGCAGACAACCGTTCTCCGGTGTGGCGTCATCCAGATAGTAATCGACGTTGAACACCGTCTCCATCACATCCGGCTGGCTGGGATCACCGTCGCAATGGACCGGGACCTCCTTGCCGTTTCCCGGCACCTTGAAAACAAACGCCTCCGCCTCACAGATGAAGTCATCCCCCAGCAGCCGCTGTACCACCTGCAGGACCAGCGGATGCGCCAGCAGCTTGATAAACGAGTTGTTCCTGGCTTTGGGGAAGACATACTGCACACGGTGGAATACAACCTCACCCGTATCCGGCAGCGCATCGAAGAAGTAGTCGCTCTCGGGTTCCTTGCCCTCATAGCCCTCTTCAATGATATGGGCCGAATCTTGCTGCAAGACCGCCAGCTCCTCAGGGCAGATCGCTTGCGGCAACAGGACGTACCCGTCTCGATCAAAATTGGCAACAATTTCGTCGATGTTCATTCAGTTTTTCCTGACCTGGGCGAAAGCTTAGGTGTCTCCCGTCTGACGCCAAGATGATTCCCTCGGTTTACCCAATGGGATCGCACCTGTCTGGGGCCTGTTGGCCTTCGTCAGAGAAGCGGCATGCGGGGGCACATTGCGGCTTTTCCGCGAGGAGCCGCAATGTCACGCCAATAGAATCCGCTACGCCCCTGTTGTTCTTCGCGACCCTTCGCGTAACTTCGCGGATAGACAAGCTTCGCAACTGCCAAGCCCTATTCAGTGCTCGACGCCGGACGAGGCGAGCGCAGGTTTTTCTCACTCCGCACTCTTCTCCCCTCTCTCCTCGCCTTTGGGCGGTCGGGCCTATTCGGCCCTCCCTTGTGCGGGGGCTCCGCCCCCGCAACGCCCCCTCTCCTAAACCCCCCGCCGCAGCGAGTGTGTGGCAATATGACCTTGACGACCCGCTGCGACCAGGCTTCACCCCCCCACCCCGCGTCTTGGCAGATTCCGAGTATGTGCCAGCGCAGGCAAGACAGGCGAGGCAACTCCCATTTATACCTAACGATCACCGCTATGACCATCGCAAGCCCGCTACAGAAATACTGACGGCCCATTCCGCCTGGACAGACCGCACACAGTACACACACAGAAAATGGCTTAGTAGTCACCAAGCTTCTATAAAGTGACCTCCCGGCTCAGGAAAACGTCAACGAGCCCTACTTGAAGGTGCGATAATCAAGAAGGGTTCACATTGATTCCCTTCCGCAAGCGTCAAGGCTCAGTCCTCACCGTAGTCGAGCACCACCTGCAAAATATCCTGCGGGTGCTTGTCGATCATCTCGTAGGCCGCCGCCGCCCCCTCAAGGTCGACCACATCCGTAATCAACCCCTCCAGATTCAGCTTGGGCATCAATGAAAGCACCGCCTCCATGCGCCGCGCGGCCGTCCACCGATGCGACAGCTCAGGGCTGATGCCTGCTATCTGCGACGAGATCAGCTGAATGCGATTGTGGTGGAACTCCGCGCCAGGGTAAACGTTGGCCAGCGCGCCCGCATACCACGACATTACGATCACCTTGCCGTTGTAGCAAGCAGTGCGGATCGCCTCGTTCAGAGCGCGATCACTCGCCGAAAACTCGAACACCACGTCCGCGCCGCGATCGTCCGTCAACTCCCGCACCGCCATCGCGATGTCCCTTTCCTCGCCTGCATTGAAGACAATGTCCGCGCCGCTTACCCTCTTGGAAATCACCAGCCTCTTCTCGATCAGGTCAACCGCGATCACCGGCGACGCGCCCGACAGCTTGGCCCACTGCACCGTCAGCTGCCCTAAGACACCCTGGCCGAAGACCACCACGCACTCTCCCAAGTGCAGGTTCGCGTCCAATATGCCGTTGAACGTGGTGTTCAGGACGGCCGTGAGCACACCTGCCCTCGGATCAAGTCCCTTCGGCAGCTTGGACACCGAACCCGCCGGCAGCACGTGCGCCGACTGGTGCGGGGCAAAACTGAAGACGACGTCGCCTTCTGCAAACTCTGTCACATCGCTCCCCACCGCCGTGATCACACCAACGCAAGCATACCCGTAGCGCAAGGGGTATTCCCACTCAGGCTCGTCAGACTCCACGAACAGCCGTCTGCGACGGTCCTGTTTCCGCTGCCACATCGGCGCGTCGCCGCGATACACGTTCATCTCCGTCCCATGACTGATGCCCGAGTACAGCGAGCGCATCGCCACCTCCCCCGCGCCCGGCTCCGCAAGCTCATCCTCGACCACAGTTACCTGTCGCGGCCCGGTAATTTCAACAGCCTTGATCCTGATCACTTTCCTGCCCGCCTCTCCCCTACTGCTCCATATCGTTCACAACCTCAAATCCCAGCAACTGCCCCAAATCCTCAATCTCATCCACCCAGTCCCCATAGAACAGGAGCCTGTGGCCCCCCGGCGTCAGCGGGTGCTCCGCCTTCATACAGTTTCGCAGCAGCCTCTTGGCATCAGCCACCCGGATAGCCACCGACGTCCGGCAGTCCCGCTGCGGATTTACATTGCTGTCTATCACCCCGGTAAAAACATACATGCGGTCGAACGGCACATACTGGGCGATCGTCACCGTCTGCCCCACCTCCATCTGCACGTTCACACACGTGCTCCGGTACAACCCCTGGTGATTGCGAAAAGCATATTCCTCCGTATCCTCACTGTCCCATCCCCCTAGCCTCGTCGCGCTGAAGTCGTGCGACATCCCGATCAGATTTCGCCCCGTATCGATGTGAATGTGGCCGATAAAGCCCGGCCGGTCCGCCAGATACCCGATCAACAGCTGCGTGATCGTACTCGACAGGTCCAGCTGGCAGATCCCGGCCAGCCCCTCGTCGTTCAGCATCGAAAACGCCAGGCACGGCAGCGGATACGGCCCGCTCCCCATACAGATGCCGTGCTCGGTGATACCCTGAGCCCCCTCTTCCGCCAGGATCTGCTTGATCCCCAGGTACAGCTTGCACGATTCGACCACGTCCTCCCTCGTTGGCTCGACCACATCCGTGGCCCCCGTAATCCTACTCTGCGCCAGTGCCTCCGCAGCCCCGGCATCGGCGTTCTGGTAAGCCGCGATCAGCCGCTGAGGAGGGATATCCTTGATCTCAAGCCCCAGCCTCTCTTTCGCCTGCCTGATAAAGCCGTCGCTCAACGGCGTCAGGTCGGAAAAGAGATGGATCCCGCCCCACCCTTCCTCGAACCATCTGCGGCTCGACTCCACCTGCTTCGGCGTATGCGACTGCTGGTACAGCACCTTTGACTGCCCCATCTTGTGAATAGCCTTCAACACGCCGATCTTCTTCCCCACGTCCGCGAAATCCGATGAAAGCACCGGAATCACGTTGCTTTTGCCCTTCACCGGCACGAAATTGTGCAACCAGGCCAGCGGCGAAAGCGGCGCCTCCGTCGGGTTGAACATCACCGTCGGCTTGCCCCAGCTGGCAATCTCCTTCTGCATGACATTCGGAAACAGGCCCAGAATGAATACAAGGACACCGTCCTCGTCCTGCACCTTCGCAGCCGTGTCTACCAACTCCCCACGCGTCCGCACCAGCGTCTGGCCCGTGAATTCCACATCTCTCCCATACGCCTTCAGCTCCTCCCTGTAGCGCGCGGCCAGGCTTTCATGGCTGAACGAACCCTGATAGATCGGCCACTCTTCGTTCTCATCACCGGGAAAGCTGTCGCCTTTTGGCCTGCCCAGAAACAGTGTTCGAATTCTCGTCTTTTTCATATAGATCGCCTCTTGGAAACTGGCTGTCATTTCCCGGCGCCTGAAACTGAAACCGGGAGGCGTTCAACAAGCTCGAATTGGGCCGCCCTGAAACTCCGCACCTTTTAAGCCGCAGACGGCTCCTCTGCGCGCAACACTGAAACAAAGTACGCCCCAACCCCAACAACAATCAGGCCGAGTACAAGCCCCAGCGGCAGGTAGCCCACCGCCTGCAGCTCGGCGGCCGCCGCCGCGATCAAATCGGCGCTCGGTTCACAGCCGGCCAGCTTCTCCCCTTCCGGCCATGGGCCCAGCGGCCAGCCTTCACTGTTGCCGAACGGCATCGGCTCCCATTGCCATCCGGACGGCCAGGGCTCCCCTTCGCCCGGCGTGGTCACACACATGCGGCGCAGGGCGCGTACGTTCTGCAGCTGCGACGCCCGCGTCGCCGCCGTGACGACGAAGTAGGCCGCGACCACGCCGACACCGATGGCCCAGTTGCGCAGAATCCCGCGATACCTGACCACGGGGAGCTTCAGGATCACGCACAGCAGAAAGACCGCCGAGACCACAAGACCCAGCATCCAGTCCTCCACCCGGTCACCCTGCCCCAGAATCCAGGGCGGCAGAAACACGGCCACAAACAGGAACATGTATAGCCCGTTCAGAATAGCCATCCCCAATACAATCATCTGTACCTTGGCGTTCCGCCACCAGGCCAGCGGCGCAACTGTGACGAAAAGAATATTGAAGTGGTCGATAAAGGCCATGCTTGGGATTCCCAGCGCCGCGCCCAGGCTCAGCTGCAGGTCGAACGCATCGTTACGCGCCGAACCCCCATCCAGGCCGAGGCCGAACGTGTAAATGGTGAACTCATATCCCGGATATCCAAAGGCTAAAGCCAACCACAAAAGTGTCAGGAGAACGTTCGCGGTGATGAGTCTGATGACTGTCACTCTAGGCATATTTGATTCTTTCCCTTGAGTCGATCAAAAAATGGATGCCTCTCTTCCCCGCCGCGGCCCTGCTTGTTGCGTAACGAAATACGGTAGTACAATTCTCCTACACTTATAGCCCACCAACGAAGGCGGCACCATGAAAGTAACCCACGCGCAGAAACTCGAACTCTACGAAAAGGGATATGTGCAGATTCCGGGTGCTGTCCCACGCGTGATGGTCGACGCCGCAGTCAAAGCCATCAACAACTCTTTTGGCAAAGGTATCGATCCGGCGCAGATGATCACGTTTCAATCACAGTCATTCTGCCCGGAGTTGCAGAACGCCTCAGAAATCACCGATCTTTACAACAAAACGCCCGTAAAGCAGTTGGCAGAGTCAATGATCGGCGCCGGGAAGATAAGTCCGGTTGAACACGGTCAGATAGCAGTTCGTTTTCCCCTAACGGACGATCCGCCGCCCGCGCTGCGTCCCCATCTCGACGGGCTCTACTCGCCCCACAACGGCGTCCCCGCCGGCGAACTGCAAAGATTCACCATGCTGGTCGGCATTGCACTAAGCGACGTGCCCTCCGATTACGCCGGAAATCTGGGCGTCTGGCCCGGAACCCATCATCTCTACGCACAATACTTTTGCCAGAACGGCCATGACATCCTTCTGCACCAGGGCGCAGAAGGCATGCCTCCTATAGACTTGCCCCGCCCCCAAATGCTGACCGCTCGCGCCGGCGACGCCTTTTTCGTGCATTACCAGATTGCCCACTGCGCCTCGCCTAATGTCTCACCCCACCCGCGCTATGCCATCTACTTTCGCCTGCGACACGTCAACCTCCAGGACCAACTCTACGAGGCCCTGACCGATGTCTGGCTCGAGTGGGACGGAATGCGCGAAATCGTCGCTCAGCACGGAGAACCCGTTCCGACTTCCTAGCTTACTCGTCCTCCATCTCCAGCTGCCCGGCCCTCTCCATCGCCGCCCAATAGGCGTGGTCCGCGCTGTTCACAAGCGTGTTTTCCAGGCTGCGCTTGATCAACTCCCCCTCGGCCGAATGCGCGCCCGCCGTATGCGCCACCGCCTCGGGCAGCCCCACCGTCAACGCCACGTGCACCCCGTAGACCGAATGCCGGATCGACGGAAACCCCGTCGCGCCCACGTCGTCCTTCCAGCGCGCCTGGTTCCGCGGGCTGAACTCGAACGGCTTGCCCACATCATGGCACAACGCACACGCCCACAGCAGGTCCCTGTCGATCCCAATATCCCCGTGGACCGCTTCCAGGCCGTCGGCAAGCCCATGCGCCATGCGCGCAACGCCGCGCAAATGCTCAGCCTGCGTACCGTCCTTCAACGCCGGCGAGTCCGGCACACCAGACCCGCGGATCTGGTCGATGCGCGTAAACTCCGACTCTGACAACGCAAAGGCCCACGCCTCGATCACCAGCCCCCGCAGCTCTTCATCCTTAATCTCATTGACCTCCGGCAGGCTCTCACTCACACCCCGGCGCAGATCGTCCATCGATGCCATGCGTCTCTCTCCTCTCTCTAGCGCGCAGCGTTCGGTTGCCTTGCAAAATTACGCCCCCACAGCAACGGGCTCTTCCCTCGCCAGAACCTGCGTCGAGGCGTTGGGGAAAATGGCAACCGTGGCGTCCGCGGGCAGCCTGGCCGCCAGCTGGTCGATCAGCGTCTGCCAGTCCCGGTAAAGGAGGTCGCCGCCGTGCTTTATCGCAAACTCCGCCGCCTGAAAATGTTCGGAAACAATGAGCAGGTTTTCTCGCCCATTGACCACCGCCTGCGGATCCGGGGTAGCATCGGCCGCAGCTCTACGCTTCAGGTACTGCTCCCAAGGCAGCTGCTGATGCAGTCCATGATAGGAGATTCCGTCGCTGGCCGCGTTAAGAACGACCTTATACGGCTCCCGCTCAAAATAGGGCAGCGGCCACAACGCCTTCGACCCCTGCACCGGGTCCGCATCCAGTGGATACCCGTTGCAGACCACGACATCCGCCTCCTGCCGCAGCCGGTTCGGAATCGTCGTGCCGTATGTCCTCTGCGCGAAACGTGCCCCCCCGCGATGCGCCTCAACGAAATCGCCGACAAAAAGACCGGCAATCTGCCTGCGGCTGGTGATGACGCTGTTAACCACCATGTCCAGGCCAATCTTGCCCGCCACCTCCTCAGCCACGTCCCGCAGATCGCGCACACCGCCGTCAATGAGCGTCACCTTGCCCATATCCTCCTCCGACGGCTTCCGGCGCTCGATATTGCCCTGTCCCCGCGTGGGCGAAAATCCATGGAAATGAAAAATGGTGGCAAAACCCGCCACCCCCGGCACGATCAGCTTGGCGCCGCCCCCAAACCCGGCCGAGCCGTGCGGAAAGATTCCCCCCACACAGATCTTGAACTCGGCCTCAGCCACAATGCGGTTGATGTAGATCGGCGTCCCGTCCTCCAGACTGCCATACGCGACAAGATCGCCCGCCATGAAGTCATGCGAAGTCGTCCCGTAGGACGCCGCCACCTTCGCGCCAACCTTCTTCACCATCTCCTCGTCCGTAAGCGGCCGGTGCGTGCCGCCGCCAACCACAATCACCGTCTCGCCCCTGGGAACGCCAGCCTCAGCCAGCTCCTCAAGCACGTACGGCAGCATCTCCGCCGCCGGCGTAGGCCGGCTCAAATCATCGACAATGATCGCGGCACTGGCCCTTCCCCTTGCTGCATCGCGAATGCGCTGCGTCCCAATCGGACTATCAAACGCCGCCGCAATCTCCGCCGAACTGAGCGCGGGGGCATCCTCGCTCCCGCAGACGTGAAGTTCCCAGCCAGCCGGAAAAGTAAGCGTGCGATCTACATCCCCAAACCACGAGCGAGAGGGGACAGTTACAGTTTGCGGGCTGTTCATGGCTTTTTCCCTCGGTCTTGCTGATGGGTTCGTGACTACAATTTGAGTTACGCGTAGCTGAGGTGACTCTTCAAAGTATCAGTCGTTTCGTGAATGGAGAGCGCCGGATGACCTTCTCCAAGTCGGTCCGGGCCAGAATATTAGAAGGAGAGGCAGACAATGCACCGGGAACTCTTGCTGCTTGGATGACTGCTGATTCTTCCCTGACATTCTAACACGGCCGCAGATTTCCCTGTCGCTCAGTGATTGCCTGGCGACCGCAGTGTCACCCTCTATTATCAGACTCATTTCAACCACGTGCAAGAGCAATAGCCAGTATTCCTCCAATTCTTGACAGCCCTCCCTACTCTGCATATACTCACATCAAATCGACGAGGCAATGGTGCCCGTCCGCAGTTCGTCTTAAGTTGCGCCCAGCTTGTTCTCCACGCCGTACAGTCTTCTTCTTCATCCCCTGAAGCTCCTGAGTCCGGAGAGGCTGGGCGGCCCTTTCGCAGTTCCAGTAGAGTTGCTTGTCCATTCGTTTGGTCGGCCCCGTCCAACAGGCATATTCATTGTGTAAAGAGGAATTGACCAGTGTCAGTTTCACTCTTGTTGGCAGGTGGAAGACATCTATCACACCATATTTCCAATAGTCCAAGGAGACAACCACCGATGAAATCGAAGCAGACATTAACAAGGCGTGACTTCCTGCGCTATTCCGCCATGAGCGGTTCGGCCGCGCTGCTCGTAGCCTGCGCCCCCGCGGCGCCCGCCATGGATGGCGAAGCAGCCCCAGCCGCCGCGGCTGACGAAGCCCCCGCCGCCGAAATGAGCGGCCCCAAACAGGGCGGCACCATGACCTGGGTAGGCCACCAGGAAGTAGCCGGCCTCAGCCCGGCCTTCATGGGCCCCACGGTCCACTGGGTGATGATCATCAACATCCATAACCCACTGGTGACCATCAACGAATTCAACGAACAGGAACTCGTGCTGGCGAAGTCGGTAGACGTGTCCGATGACGGGCTCACCTACACCTTCCAGTTGCACGAAGGCGTCATGTTCCACGACGGCTCCGAACTGACCGCCGACGATGTCGTCTACACTTATGACTACTACCGCAACCCCGACAACGGCGCACCCATCGTAGGCTCCTTCACCGGCATTAGTTCGGTAGAAGCCCCCGACAAGTACACCGTCCAGGTCAACATGGAGAACGTCAACGCCGCCTCGCTGGCCTCATGGGCCACCGTCCCCATCGTCCATTCCGCCTATCACGCCGAAGTGGGCGAGGAAACCTATAGCACCGATCCTATCGGAACCGGCCCGTACAAGCTCCGCGAGTGGCGCCCGGCCGAATTTACCGAACTCGAAGCCTTTGACGATCACTTCCGCGGCCGGCCCAATATCGACGTCCTGCGCGAAGACATCGTGCCCGAACCCTCCGTGCGCATGATCGCCCTCCAGACCGGTGAAGCCGACTCCGCCGTCTGGCCGCTCCTCGTCGAGGACAGCATCTTCCTCGAAGACGACCCGGGCTACGTCAACTTCCGAACGCTGGCCAACTCTATCAAGCACTTCCCGCTCAATAACAGCATCCCGCAGCTGGCCGAGAAAGAGGTGCGCCAGGCCCTGATGCATGCCCTCGACCGCCAGCGCATCATCGACGAGCTCTGGAATGGCGCCGCCCAGGTCTCCCACTCAAACCTGACGCCTGCCAGTCCCTATCACCACACTGGGCTCAAGCAATACGACTTCGACCCGCAGGAAGCCATGGCACTGCTCGACGGCGCCGGTTGGGCCGCCGGCAGCGACGGCATCCGCGCCAAGGGCGACGATACGCTTTCTTTTACCATCACGACCATCACCGGCGACCAGGCCCGCCGCCCCATTGCCGAGCTGGCGCAACTCATGTTCGCCGACGTTGGCGTCGACGTGCAGCTGGAAGAGGCGCCGGTAGCCACCATTCTCCAGGGTATGCGCGAAGGCACCATGGATGCCTCCCTCTACAATTGGACATACGGCAGCGCAGTCGAGCCCGACCCGTTCAGCACGCTGCACTCAACCGGCGGCAACAACTTCGCCCAGTTCAACAACGCCCGCATGGACCAACTCATCGAAGAGGGCCTGCAGGTCGTCTCCTATGCGGAGCGCGAGCCCTACTACCACGAGATCCAGGAGATTTTCGTCGAAGAGCAGCCTGTCCTCAACTTGCAATTTGACGAGTGGATGAACGTCTTCAACGCCCGCATCAAGGGCCTGCCCGAAGGCCCCAAGAACAGCTCGCTCTACCAGCAAGCTTACAAATGGTGGATCGAGGAATAGCACTTAAGTGGTCGGTGACCCGTAGTCCACAAGGTCGCCGACCACTGACCACTGACCACTGACCACTGCAGTTCGCCCTCCATGCTTCCCTACATCGCCCGCCGCATCCTCCAAGGCGCCGTCGTAATCATACTAATAAGCGTCGGCACATTCATCGTGATCCGGTTGATGCCGGGCGACCCGACCTATCTGCTGCTGGGGGAAGGCGAGATCCGCATTAGCGAGGAACAGATGCAGGCGATCCGCGCCCGGTGGGGACTGGATCGCCCCCATCATGAACAATACCTGATCTGGGCGTGGAACCTGTTGCGCGGAGATTTTGGCGACTCTCTCATCCGCAAAGGCATACCCGTGCGGCAGATGATCTTTGAAGCGATCCCGGTAACGGCGATTCTCAATTTCACCTCATTGGCAATAGCGTTGCTGGTCGCCATCCCAGCCGGCATCATCGCCGGTGTACGCCGCAACTCCACTTTCGATTACGGCACCGCCGTCGGATCGACCCTGGGCGTAGCCCTGCCCAATTTTTGGCTCGCCCTCATGCTGATCGTGCTCTTCGCCCTCTATGTCCCCCGCTGGTTCGGCGACCTGCCCCTGGTAGGCCGCATTCCACCCTTCGGGCTGAAATCATGGCAGGGCTACATCCTCCCAGTCTTGGTGCTGACGACCGAACAGATGGCCGTCCTGACGCGCGTCATGCGCGCCTCCACCCTGGAAGTTCTCACGCAGGATTACGTGCGCACGGCCTACGCCAAGGGTCTCCGGAACACTACCGTCCTCGTCCGCCACGCCGTACGCAATGCCCTGCTGCCGGTGGTGACAGTCATCGGTTTTCGCATCGCCTTCATTCTCAGCGGCACCATCGTAGTCGAAACCGTCTTCGCCATCCCCGGCATCGGCCGCCTCTTTACCGATTCCATCTTCCGCCTCGACTACCAGGTCACACAGTCACTGGTCGTCGTCCTCGCTGTCCTTGTCGTCGTGGCTAACCTGCTGACAGACCTGACCTACGCTATCATTGATCCGCGAATTCGAATCAATTAGATACTCTGGCCACTGGATCAACTAATGTCAGCTTCAACAACCTCCGACCTGAACCAACAACTCACCGCCGCCGCTGACCGTCGCTCCGAATGGAGCCAGGCCTGGCGCAGATTCCGCGCTAATCGCATCGCAGTCGCTGGCTTAATCGTGATCATTCTCCTGGCGTTGATGGCGATCTTCGCTCGGTTCCTCTCGCCCTACGATCCCATCGACGAGATCTTTCGCGGCATGCGCGGCGGCAGCCCAACCCTGGCCCATCCCTTCGGCTATGATCATCTGGGGCGAGATCTTCTCAGCCGGGTGATCTTCGGTACTCGCGTAGCCCTGCTTGTGGGCTTGCTGGCAACAGGCATCGCCGTCACCATGGGCATCGTCATCGGCGCAATTGCCGGGTACTCCGGCAGCTGGACGGACACACTGATCTCCAGGGTAATCGATACCTTGATGGCTTTTCCCATCATCGCCCTGCTGGTTGTCCTGGCCGCAGTGCTGGGACCGAGCCTGAAAACCACCATCGTCGTCATCGGTGTGACTGGCTGGGCCCGCTTCGCACGCGTCGTACGCGCCGATGTGATGTCCCTGAAGGCAACCGACTTCGTCACCGCCGCCCGCGCCGTCGGCGTGCGCGACTGGCGCATCATCTGGCGCCATCTTCTCCCCAACGTCATGGGCCCGATCATCGTTTTGGCAACCCTCGGCATCGGGGGCATTATAATTCTCGAATCCGCGCTCTCCTTCCTCGGCCTGGGCATCCGCCCGCCCAACCCCTCCTGGGGCGGTACTTTGGCCGATGGAAGAGCCTTCATTCTGCGATTCCCCCATATTGCCTTCTTTCCCGGTCTCATGATCGTGATCACAGTGCTGGCCTTCAACTTCCTGGGCGACGGCCTGCGCGATGCTCTCGATCCAAGGGAACGGGATTAGCACTAGAGGATTGTGCCATGGCATCTGAACGCTGGGTTATTCCTGGAATCGTAAAAGACGGTGTGGCCGTACCACGGCAAAATATGTCACTGCCCGAAGGTATTCCAGTAGAGATACATATCAGACAGGTGGATCTGACGCCGGAGCTTGAGTCCGAACTGGAGCAATGGGACAAAGCCAGCGCTGAAGCGTGGGCAATGATCGATGAATGGGAGGCCGAGTCGCCGTGAGTGTTTGCGACATTCACTGGGTCGATCTGCCTGCCGCCGATGGGCGCGAGCAACGCGGCCGTCGGCCAGCGGTTGTCTTGCAGGATGACAGCTACGGCGGAGAACTCCCAGTTGTCCTCGTTGCGCCTCTTACAACTGCAAGGGCGACAATGCGCTTCGCTGGGACGACTCTCGTCCGTCCAACATCAGAGAATGGGTTGACTCAGGAATCGGTAGTGCTCATGTTTCAACTTCGAGCCATTGATCGTCGTCGCATTCAAGGGCGTATAGGTGCCGTGAGTGAAGAGGTTCTGGAAGTGATGTTTGAAGTGCTTGGGAAACTTTTGGGTCGCAGTCTACAACCGGACTAGCCGCATGCCGTCGATCAGACCTGAGCCGTTTTCGATTCGAAGAAGGAAAGTCCTCTCGACACATCGGACGGCATATGCAGTCTCGTAGAAAGACCAACAATTTCAGATTGTTCACAACGTAGTGGACCAAATTTCAGGAGGAAGAACACATGAAGTTCCAGTCAAAACGATTCACATTTCTCACTCTGTTGCTGACAGTCGCACTGGCACTCACCGCCTGTGTCGCCGTCGCACCGGCATCCGGCGATGACGCCATGATGGAAAAGGAAGGCGGCTTCGTCGTCGGCGTCAGCAACACGCTCGTCGGCAACGGCTGGCGCGAACAGATGATCTGCGCCATCAAAGCCGAGGCTACCGCCAGCGGCCTTGTCGATAGCGTCGTCGTCGTCAACCGCAACGGCGGCCCCACCGAGCAGATCGCCGACCTAGAAGGCCTCATCTCGCAAGGTGTCGACGCCATCATCCTCAACCCGACCGATCGCGAGGGCCTCAACGCCGTCATCGAATCGGCCATCGCCCAGGGCATCGTCGTCGTCGCCGTCGATCAGGCCGTGACCGCCGAGGGCGCCTACGTCGCCACCAATGACCAGACCGCCTACGCCCGCCTCGGCGCCGAATGGCTCTTCGAGCAGCTCGGCGGCTCCGGCAAGGTCGTGGAGATGCGCGGCATCGACGGCGTCCCCGCCGACACCGACCGCCACAACGGCTTCATGGAAGCCCTCGCCAACTACCCTGACATCGAAGTCGTGGCCTCGACTTTCACCGGCTGGGACCCCTCAACCGGCGCGCAACAGGCCCTCGACCTCATCACCACACAGGAGATCGACGGCATCTGGACCTCCGGCATCGACTATCCGGTCGTCGAGCAGTTCCAGGTCGCCGACGTTGACTTCGTACCCATCGTCGGCGCCGACAACAACGGCTTCGTGGAGCAGCTGATCCAGCTCGCCGATGCAGGTCTGATCGGCGCAGCCGTCACCAACCCGCCCGCCATCGGCGCCGTCGGCATGGCCATCGCGCTCGATGCGTTGACAGGCAACAACCCGCCTCACGAGACCATTCTCACACCGCAGGTCTTCACCACCGCCGATCTCGACGCGCTCAATGCAATCTACGCGCCCGACGAGCAGGTCGGTTGGAGCACATACGTCGACATTGAACCCTACACCAGTTACAACGGCAGCGCCGATGTCTCCGCCTGCACGGCGCCGGGCGAATAGGCTCCCGCCCGCCGTTGGATCGAACTCGCTATGAGTGAGTCGCAGCCACTGCTTGCGACCTTCAGAGTAGCAAAATCGTATGGACCCGTCGTGGCGCTGCGAGAAGTTGACTTCGCAGTCCGCCGCGGCGAGGTCCATGCGCTTCTTGGCGCAAACGGAGCCGGCAAGAGCACCCTCGTCAAGATCCTGGCCGGCGTCCATCCCGCAGACAAAGGCGCCGTCCACGTCGATGGTCGCGCCGCGCAATTCCATGACCCCGTCGATGCCATGGCGGCAGGCATCGCAACCGTCTTCCAGGATCCCGCGCTCATTCCCGATCTCACCGTCATCCAGAATCTCCAGCTCAGCGAGATCAAAGAGTCTGCCTTCACGAACTGGCTCAATTGGTTCGATCTGCAAGATTTTGACCTTGACATCCTCGTGCGTGATCTGCCGCTGGAGACCCTGCGCGTAGTCGACCTCGCCCGCGCCCTTGCCCGTGACCCGCAGGTCCTTTTGCTCGATGAGATAACCGCCGCCCTTACCGCCGACCAGGCCGAACGCGTCTTCGCCCTCCTCGCCGACTGGCGGAAACAGGGCCGCGCCGCTGTCCTCATCACCCACCGGCTCGCCGAGGTAAGGCGCATCTGTGACCGCGCCACCATCCTGCGCGACGGCCGCAACGTCGCCCTCTTCGAGCCGAACACAGCCGCAACCGTTGCCAACGGTTCATTGACCGGTACCATGCAGGACGTTGGCGAGCATGAACTGGTCGAAGCCATGCTCGGCGCCGATGTCGGCGAGCTGGAAAAGAGTGACGAACCCGAACAAACGTCACAGCGTCAGTCAGACTCCCGTACTTCGTCGCAGGAGATCGCTTTCGCCGTCCAGGGTCTCAACTCCGGCGACATCGTGCGCGAAATCTCCTTCCAACTGCGCCGCGGCGAGATTCTCGGCCTCGTCGCCCTTGAAGGCCAGGGCCAGGAGCGTCTCTTTTCCCTCCTCTCAGGCGACCGGCAACCTTCCGACGGCGAAATCCTCGTCGACGGCGGTCAGCGCCGCTGGCGCGCACCATACGATGCCGTCGGCGACGGCGTCGTCCTTATCCCAGGTGACCGCCTGCTGACCCTGCTGCCCAATCTGTCAGTGCGCCAGAATCTCGTCGTCCCCCTCTTCAGCCGCATCCGCCAGTGGCTGCGCATACCGGCCGACGAGCGCCAGCGCGTCATGAACGCAATCGACCGGCTTTCGATCGATACCCGCGCCGCATCGCAGGTGCGCCGCCTCTCCGGCGGAAACCAGCAAAAGGTTGCCATCGGCCGCTGGCTCGTGGCCGGCTTTCGCACGCTGCTCTGCTTTGACCCGACCCGCGGCATCGACGTCCAGACCAAGCTGGAAATCTACACCCTTCTGCGCGAGTTGGCCGCCAGCGGCGCGGCCATTCTTCTCTATACCAGTGAGCTCGCCGAAATCCCCCTCGTCTGTGACCGCGTTCTCATCATGCACGATGGCCGCATCGTCGATGAACAGAACGCTGCGCACGCAACCGAGGCTTCCCTGCTCACCGCCGCACACGGATTGGAGGTCCCCGCATGATCAACGCGGTTCGGTCCGCGAGCCTTGCCGTCTGGCGCGCGGGGTTGGCGCGCAACACTTGGACACTGGGCGTCTGGCTCCTGCTCAGCGCACTGCTCATATGGTACGCCACCCTGATACCCGTTTTCGGCCAGTTCCAGGTCACCTCGATCAGCAAGAACAGCCTGCCCCTCGTCTATCTGGCCATCGGTCAGGCCATCATCGTCATAGCCGGCGGCATCGACCTTTCTTTGGGCGCGCTGCTTCTGCTTACCAACGCCCTCGCCGCCCGCTTCATGGATGATCAGCCTTTTGCCATGGTGCTCTTCATCGCCATTTTCCTCATCGCCGGGCTCGGAATTCTCAATGCGCTCGTGGGCTACATCATTAGCGTATCCGGCGTGCCCGACATCGTTGTGACACTGGCCACCGGCTACATCTGGTCCGGTTTCGCCCTCTGGATCCTGCCTTCCCCCGGCGGCGGCACCGCCCCCGAATTCCGCTGGCTCTTTACCGGCGCCCAGTCCGGGATCGGCGGAACCTACGTAATGCCCATCCTCATGATGATGGTTCCCGCAATTCTTGTCTTCCTTCTTTCCAGGCATACCCGCATAGGCCTGTCCATCTACGCAATCGGCAGCGACAGCGTCGCCGCCCGGCTCGCCGGCCTTGACGTCCGCCGCGCCAAAGTTTCCTCCTATGCAGTTGGCGGCGCAATGGCCGCCCTTGCCGGCCTCGCCACAGTCGCCCTCACCGGCACAGGTGACCCCCGATTCAGCGTCGGCGCCAATGCCACCCTCAACAGTGTGGCCGCTGTCGTTCTCGGAGGCGTCGCCCTCGTCGGCGGCACCGGCCTCGTTCTCGGTGCAGTCGCCGCCGGCGTGATCCTCATCATGCTCAACCCCATCCTCAGCGCCATGGGCATAGACCCCAACAACGCCCAGATCATCCAGGGCCTGCTGATCGCCGGCGTGATGATGGTCGGCGGTCTTGTAACGCTCCTGCGGGAGAGATCTGCATGAGCCAGTCCCCGCTGCCAGCACAAGCCGCCACAGAGCCTGCCGGCCTGGCCGCCCGCGTCGCCGCACGTGTCTCCGAGCATCCCACACTGGCGCTGACCGGCATCCTTGCCATTCTCGTCCTGGTCACAGGCCTTGTCGAACCAAACTACCTCTCCGTCAGCGGCGCCCGCAATACCCTTTTGCAGGCCGCCCCGCTCGGCATCCTTGCCGGCGCCCAGACCATCCTCATGCTCACCGGCGGCATCGATCTGTCCGTGACCATGATTGCAACCGGCTCCGCCTACGTCGCCGCCAATCAGTCTTCCGAGGGCGCCGCTATCGCCATCCTTCTGGGCGTTCTGGTCGGCCTGGTCGTCGGCAGCGCCAACGGTGTCGGTGTCGCCGTCTTCCGCGTTAACCCCCTCATCATGACCCTGGCCATGTCTGGCATCCTGCTCGGCCTCTTCACCTCCTGGGCACAGACCATCCTGCAGGGCTCAACGCAGATGGGGCCCTTCCTCAAATTGATCGGCGGCGGCTCTTTCCTGGGCAATCGCATCCCCTACAGTGTCGTCGTCTGGGCCCTCATCGCAGGGGGACTGATCTGGCTCCTCAGGCGCACAGGCTGGGGACGCCTCCTCTATGCAATCGGCGATAACGAGGTAGCCGTGCGCCTTGCCGGCGTACGCGTCTGGCAGGTGCGCATCACCGCCTACATCGTCGCCGGTGTCCTGGGCTCCATCAGCGGAATCCTTCTCGGCGGTCGCACCGGCGCCGTCGACCTCCAGCTCGCCAATGCCTTTCTCCTGCCCTCAGTGGCCGCAGCCGTAATCGGCGGCACCTCCATCTTCGGCGGCGTCGGCGGCTACACAGGCACCATCCTCGGCGCGCTCATTCTCAGCGTCCTGAACTCGATGCTCACCTTCCTCAACGTCGGCCAGGCCATCCAGCAGGTCGTCTACGGCACAATCGTTTTGGCACTGGCGTGGGGCTACGCCGGTCTCACGCGCAGGGCGTGAAGGAGAAGAATCTGCGGGCACGATACGGATCGATATTGACTTGCCTGATTTGGGACAGGAAACCTGAACGGGTTACTTGAGTACCATTCAGATGGATTAACCCAAGGTTGAAGGGGATAGCTGGGTATCAGAAGCAGCGTAAGGCCACACCCTTTGGAGATAAGTAAAATGACCCTCGCAACATCAAGTCTCCATCACGGACACACGAGACTTAATCTCACCATGATGGACGTACTAGGCCACCTGATCATCTGGCTCCTCATCTCGTTAGTCACGTTTGGCATCGGACTGTTTTTCTGGCCCTATGCGTCAGCCAAACTGATCATCAATGCCATCGAGCTGGAAGATCGGACCAGGTCCTCCGTCGGCAGGCTTGAGTGTCAACTCAGCGTCGGACAGCAAATCGGGCACATTATCTTGTGGATAATACTGTCAATCATTACCTTCGGCATTGCCTACCCCTTCTATTTCTTTGGCGTAGTCAGAACGGCAATCGACCGAACCCGAATTGTGTAGTCCTTGGGCAGTTAAGTCGAATAGAGGTGAAATGATGAGCGTCTCCAACGTTGCTATAGTCGGAACCGGCTTCATGGGCCCTGCCCATACCGAAGGCCTGCGCCGCCTGGGCATCAACGTGGCCGGCATCCTCGGCTCATCCGCCGAGAAATCCCAGCGCGCCGCAGCCGACCTCGGCATCCCCAAAGCATACAGCGACTTTGCCGACCTCCTGGCCGACGGCGAGATCGAGTCCGTCCACATCACATCCCCCAATCGCCATCACTTCGAACAGGCGAGCCAGGCCCTTCAGGCCGGCAAACACGTCCATTGCGAAAAGCCGCTCGCCATGACCTCAGTCGAATCCGGCGCGCTCGTGCGGCTGGCCGGCGAGAGCGGTCTCGCCGCCGGCGTCAACTACAACATGCGCTTCTACCCGCTCAACTGGGAAGTCCGCGATATGATCCAGAGCGGCGCCCTCGGCCGCATCCACTCCATCACCGGCAGTTACGTGCAGGACTGGCTCCTCTACCCCACCGACTACAACTGGCGTGTCCTCAGCAGCGAAGGCGGCAAACTGCGCGCCGTCGCCGACATCGGCACCCACTGGCTCGACCTTGTCCAGTTCATCACCGGCCTTTCCGTCACCGCCGTGCAGGCCGACCTCAAGACCGTCTATACCACCCGCCAGCGCCCCACCGGCGAAGTCGAGACCTTTTCCGCCAAGATCCAGGCCCCCGACGCAACCGAGTCCATCGACATCGAGACCGAGGACAGCGGCGCCGCGCTCCTCCGCTTCTCCAACGGCGCCCACGGCTCGCTCTGGGTCTCCCAGATAACCGCCGGTCGCAAAAACTGTCTCCGCTACGAGATCGCCGGCTCCGAAGCGTCTGTCGCCTGGAACAGCGAACAGCCCAACGAACTCTGGATCGGCCACCGCAACCAGCCCAACCAACTCCTGCTCCGCGACCCCGGCCTCGTCTCCGCAGCCGCCCTCGCCCACATCGGTTATCCCGGCGGCCACAACGAAGGCTACGACGACTCCTTCAAGCATTCCTTCAAGTCCTTCTACGACTATATCGCCGCCGGCGACTTCAACGCTCCCCAACCCTTCCCCACCTTCGCCGACGGCCACAAAGAAATCCTCCTCTGCGAAGCCATCCTCCAAAGTCACGAGCAGGAGCAGTGGGTGGAGATCGACGAGTAGAATTGACCCAATACCGCAGGGCAATTGCATCAAAAACAGTGATATAATATCCCTGTGCGTGCGCCATCTGACGGCACAATCTTATGCTCACAAAGTTGGCACTTGAAGCGGGAAATCACGTAGGTCAACTTCAATGGCCTGGCAAGAAAGAAAGGTCATAAAGTAGCGAAGTAAAGTGAGAGGGCGAATGAACAACACTGAAACCGCTCCCGCAAGACCTGCTACCTAAGACGAGAGCTATACTGCTTGAATCCTGGTCTCCATCGGGACTAACCTAGGACCATCAGGAAAGGTAGTCGATACCTGAATCATCGAAGCTATGGGGATAGGCACAGGCCCTGTAGTACCCGCCAGAGATGACTTTCGTTGGCAAAGAGCCAAACAAGGGAGAAGACCGGGAAGCCTAAGGGTAGCTGGACACGAATACTGTGACCGGAATTCGGAATCGGTCTAAGTGCGGAGGCGCATATGGTTGCGGAGCCATCGAGTACTCGCCGGCGTAACGACCGGCTACAGAGAGTGGGAAAGCCACTTTCAGGGTGGCTGAGACATAGAAAGGAATGCGAATGCAAACAACCGAATCTACTCTCAAAGCCATAGGTGATAGGTCAGAGTGGGACACCTGCAAAGACGAACTGGAAAGCCGTGTGCGGTGAAAGTCGCATGCACGGTTTGGGGGCAGGCAGGGGAAAAGTGCTTATCAAGGTAACTCGCTTCCTGCCGAGCCTACCGATAAGACATATAGTCATCGCTGAGAGCGTATCGTCATTGAGATGCCATGACTCCCGCTGGTAGGGAATCTGAAGGCGCATGAGAGACCTTGGGAGCCTAAAGACGCCCGAGAGCCTGTTAACCTGTTACGCAGCAAAGACAGCGAGGAAACGTGTACGAATACAGGCGCCAAAGTCCAAAATAGGAAAACTGCCCGCTCTGACTCGACCTACCCCCGACCTGACCCGACATGAACCTACATGACCCTTTCAGACCCGAAGCACTGCCCCCACCGCCAGCAAACCGGCATCAGTCTGTCGTCTGTTAGAGCAGTGGATGAGCATCGTGGAGAACCTGCCAGAACCGGGAATCGACTCTCGAAACGAAAAAACTGATGCAAAAGCGTAACGACAACAAGGACCGGAAGAAAAAAAATCGCCCGACTTTACCCGACTTAAGCCTACTTAACCCGACATTACCCGACTTTACCCGACATGAAACGTCCAACACGCCCCACCAAATCAGAGTACGTACAACTCTCGCACAACCCGCGCCGACAATGGTACGAAAACCCCGGCGCCAGCCAAGCTCAAAACACAGCCCATCACACAAACTGCATGAACTGCAATTCAGACAGCAAGCAAACTCTCGTAAACGCTCGCAATCTCTCGTTCAACGCTCATACGAGACAACCTGCACCGGCAAGGCTTCCGTCTCAGCCCATCAGGCAAATCCCATGAACTGTCGTTCAGACGACACGTAAACGCTCATAAACACTCGTAAACTCTCTACCAACACTCATTTGAGAAAGTCTGCGCAGCATAACCTGGCCGTCTTGCGCCGCTTGGCTCTCAACCTCCTGTGCAGAGAGAAGGGCGCTAAAATCGTTAGTGCTGCCATCCGTGAACGAGCCGGTTGGAAAACAGTCTATCTCCTGAAAGTGCTCTCCCTATAAGATGCGTACGCCCTGCCCAATTCCTGGTGGTCCCCCACCAAACAAGTGATATAATCTCACTGACCACTGACCACTGACCACTGACCACTGACCACTGACCACTGACCACTGA
>JAPOVP010000140.1 GCA_026708085.1 Caldilineaceae bacterium | reverse complement strand
CTCCGCCCCCGCAACGCCCCCTCTCCTACAACATGCCTCGTCGACCTGGTGTCGACATTGGTGACAGGTGCCTAATCGAAGGTGTCTAGCCAGACCACGTCCCGCCAGTCCCATCAAATCCCCCTGAGGACAGGTCTTGTACCTGCCCTGGGCCCCCCCCAATCAACGGGCCTCCAGGTAAGGCCAGGCTTGGCGGCTGCCCTCCGTCTCTGCAGGAGCCGGCAAACTATCCCAGCCAACGCGGGCATGGATTCCCAGACTGTTCCCACCCCAAATTTGGGGACGCACCCCCCCACTGTTCCTGATTTGACGGACATGAGAAGATCAAATATACTGTGCGCAATTGCTCTCTGACGGGGAGCAGTCGCACCTGAAAAACTAAATCGCAATCGGGAGCTCGGAAGAACTGGGCTGAGAGATCTCCTACCGCGTCCGAATGGCGCTCCGTGGAGATGACCGACAGACCTGATCCAGGTAATGCTGGCGTAGGAAATATAGCGATGAGTTGAAAAACTGCATTTTGCAACAAACGCCAACCGCCTGACAGGGCGGTTTTTTTGTTGGGAAAGGAGAAACTATGACCAACACGGTGATTGTCGATATTGAAGTGCTTCCTGGGACTGGAGGCGATGTCTACTCTGTTGTGGACGGCGCCATCGAGGTCATTCAGGCATCAGGCCTGAACTATGCAGTCGGCCCAATGGGGACAACGGTTGAGGGAGACCTTGACAGCTGTTTGGAGGTGGCCAAAGCAGCCCATCGCGCTTGTTTTGTAGGCGACGTCGAGCGTGTCGTTACGATCATTAAGATCGGCGAGTCTGTTGGCGGAACGACGATTGACGGTCTCGTCTCGAAGTTTCGAGAAGATGACCAGTGAGGACAACCCGGTTCCTTGTACCCGCGATCGTGCTGATCTTGCTCGCGGCTTGCTGGGAGTTGGCAGTTTTTGCACTGGCAGTGCCAAAGTGGATCTTGCCCGCGCCTTCGGCGATCTGGCAGGCATTCTGGGACACGCGGGCCCTGATGGGCGCCCATGTGGGCCAGACCATGCTGGAAGTCGCCATCGGAATCGGTGTGGCCTTGCTGACGGGCGTTACCGTAGCTGCAGTTCTCGATTTCTCCCCCTGGCTGCGGCGGGCCGTCTATCCACTTCTCGTTATATCGCAAACGGTGCCCATTCTTGCACTTGCCCCCCTGTTGATCATCTGGTTCGGCTTTGGTATTGCGCCGAAAGTCATTGTTGTGACGCTGTTCTGCTTCTTCCCTATCGCTATCAATACAAGCGACGGGCTGACCTCTACCGAACCCGAACTGATCGACCTTTTTCGCTCCATGGGGGCAACGTGGCCTCAGATCTGGATAAAGGTCCGGCTGCCAGCCGCTGCGCCATACTTCTACTCCGGACTGAAGATCGCCGCCACGTACAGCGTAGCTGGCGCGGTCGTCGGGGAGTGGGTTGGCGCCAAACAAGGGCTGGGAATATTTATGCTGCGCTCTTCGGCGGCTTTCCAGACCGCTCAGGTCTTCTCGGCCATCGTCATTACTTCGCTCCTGAGCATTCTCCTGTTCCTGACGGTCTTTGCGATCGAGCGCGGGACGATGCCCTGGTACTTTGAGGAACGTAACGGCAGCAACTAGTGTTCAGCTGCAGGCGGCCAACTCTACTCTCGCCGCACACCATTGGCCCTTGCCAGTAATTCACAATGAGGAGACGAAAATGAGAAAACGAATGCGACGTTCATTCCTGCTGATTGCAGCGCTAACTGCGCTGATGATCGTTTCAGCCTGCGTTCCTGTGGCGCCCGCCGCAACGGGTGAGGGTACCTCCACCGCACCGACCGACGTCACCCTCATGCTGGGGTGGACGCCAAACACCAACTACACGGGAATCTACGTAGCCCGCGACAAGGGCTGGTATGAGGAGGCCGGCCTGAACGTAGAAATCGTCCTTCCGGGCCAGTCGGATGTGCATCAGGTTGTAGGTACGGGTTCCGCCCACTTTGGGTTCAGCTACCAGGAGGGCACTACCTTTGCCCGCAATGAAGGCGTGCCGATTGTGTCGGTTGCGGCCATCATTCAACACAATACCTCGGGCTTCGCCTCGAGAAGCAGCGCGGGAAAGGGAATCACGACGCCCACCGCTATGGCCGGCAAGCGCTACGGCGCCTTTGGCTCTCCAATCGAGTTTCCCACAATCGATCTGTTGATGCAGTGTGAGGGCGGATCGGCAGAAGATATCGAGTTCATAGACATCGGTTGGGCAGATTTCCTGTCGGTCACGGAAGCGGATCAGGTCGACTTTGTCTGGATCTTCTACGGCTGGGGCGGCATCAACGCCGAACTCCAAGGCGTTGAACTGGACATTGTCATGCTCAAGGATTACCTGGATTGCATTCCTGACTACTATACTCCGATTCTCATAACCAGCGAGGCCATGATCGAGAACGATCCTGAGACCGTGCGCACCTTCATTGAGGCATCGGCCCGCGGCTATGAATTCGCAATCGAGAATCCAGGCGATGCGGCAGACATATTGCTTGCAGCCAATCCGGATCTGAACGCCGACCTGGTACGAACAAGCCAGGACTGGCTGTCCAAGGAGTACCAGGCTGACGCGTCCCAATGGGGCATTCAGACCGGCGATATCTGGCAAGGATATGCCGACTTTCTGATGGCGAACGGCATCATTGAGTCATTTGACGCCGAGGCCGCCTATACGAATGAGTTCCTGCCGGAACGAGAATGACACTCTTGGCGGTCGACGCCCTCTCCAAGACCTTCAGCGGCGGCACCCGCCGGGGATCGCGCGGCGAAGTCGCCGCTGTCGTCGACCTGACCTTCAGCGTCGAGGAGGGCGAATTCCTGACCATCATCGGCCCCAGTGGCTGTGGTAAGTCCACACTCCTGCGCCTCCTGGCCGGCCTCGAACAGCCGGACAGCGGCCAGGTAATCCTGCAAGGGCAGCCCCTGCCGGACCCGTCCGACCGGCAGGGGCGCTTTGGCTACATGCCCCAGCGCGATACTCTGCTGCCATGGCGCACCGTGCTCGACAACGTCATCCTGGGCGTGGAGCTGGCCGGAGGCAGCCGCGACGCCGCCCGTAAAGAGGCGCGTCTACTGCTTCCGCTCTTCGGACTCGACGGCTTCGAAAACAACTGGCCCAGCACGCTCTCGGGCGGCATGAGGCAGCGCGCCGCGCTGCTGCGCACCTTCCTCGCCGGCTACGACATCCTGCTCCTCGATGAACCCTTCGGCGCCCTCGACGCCCTCACACGCCGCATGTTGCAGAAGTGGTTGCTGGGCGTTCGAACGCGATTCTCCAAGACGATTCTCTTCATCACCCACGACATCGACGAGGCGCTGCTGCTGGGAGATCGCATGCTCGTCTTCAGCCCCCGCCCCGGCCGTATCACCGCCGATCTCAAAATCGACTTGCCCCATCCGCGAGACGAGAATACAATCCTGGAACCGGAGTTTCTTGCCCTGAAGCGGAACGTGCTTGCGCACCTGAAACTCTGAAAGTAGAGTAACCAATCCGTGATCGACTCGCAGAGTGCAGACCTCCTTAAATCAGAAGGATACCTTGTAACTTCCTTCGCCGCCCTGGACTGTACCGAACTCCTGGAGGCCTTTCGAACCTTCATCCACCGAGTGCGCGACTATCAGCTCCGCTTCCTGCAGAAGCAATACGGGTATGCGTACGACGGCTTTTCCTACTACGGCCAGACCGACAGTAGCCATCAGGCCGAGGACGACCTCATCAGCACCTTTGTCTTCTCCGAGTTCTACCCGGTGGACCGCTATCCCGAAGAGTTTCAGGGCTTCCTGAAGGGCGGCTGGCACAAAGTCGTGGAGATTGTCCGCTCGCTGGAAACCGACCTGCTGGCACAGCTTGACTTTCCCGGCCTGCAGGACTTCTACCATCAGAACGCCGGCCACATGGTCTCCAACAACTACTATCCCCCTCAACAGCAGTTCACCACCACCGCAGCCGGCAATACGCGTCTCTCCGCGCATCCCGACGCCTCTCTCTTCACCGTTTTCCCTTTTGGTATCGACAAAGAGCTGGAGCTGCAGGTGACCGGCGAGAGCGGCGAACCCGTCTGGCGTTCAGTCGACGCTGCCGACTCGATCCTTCTCTATCCCGGCTACTTGATGGAGATGTGGACCCACGGCGCGATCAAAGCGATGAACCACCGTGTGCGGCTGACCGACAATAGCTCGGTCGAGCGGTTCACCTTTTCGTTTTTCTCGCTGCCATTTCCTCTGCGCGAGTTCGCAATGCCCGGTCGGGGTCTGATGACCAGCGAAGCCTACTTCGATGCCTATGGGGCCCTATTCTGATGGGTTCAACCTGACGCCGTAGCGCTTGGCCGCGGCGCAGATCTTGCCCCACGCCGTATCGTCAACAGGGATTCCGTCCCGCGACCGCTGTTGACGTGTGCGGATCTCCGGCTCGCCCGGCGCCAGGATCTCGTCGAAACCGGCCGCCGGCTCCGAACCCTTCACGTGCTGCACCAACCCCTCGACGTCGGCATAGAAGCCGTCGCCGTCCCTCAACTTCTCAGGCTGGATCACAATTGCCAGAAATCCATTGCCGATACGGTTTACGCCGTCGCGGCTGCAACCTGCCCCCGACAGCGCACCGGCCAGAATGTCGATGACAAAGGACAGGCCAAAGCCTTTGTGCCCGCCAAATGGCAGCAAGGCCCCCTCAGGCGGCCCCACGTAGTCGGCAGGGTCCGTCGTCGGGTTGCCGTCCGCGTCCACAATGCAGCCGGCCGGCGCCGGCACGCCCCGATTCAGCATATCCTTCAGCTTGCCATCGGCAATCGCCGACGTTGCCATATCCAGCACCAGCGGTTCCCCGTCCTTGCGCGGTATCCCCACCGAAATCGGGTTCGCCGACAGCCGCCGCCCCCGCCCGCCCCACGGCGCGGCCAGCTTGCCTCCCCCGTGCGTATTGACAAACATCACCGTAACCAGCCCCTGCTCCGCCGCCAGGTAAGGATAATGCCCTACGCGCCCGATGTGCCCGCACCGGCTGACCGCGACGATGCCGACGCCGTTCTCCCGCGCCTTCTCCATCGCTACCTCGAACGCCTCCAGACCGATGACCTGGCCAAAGCCCCAGCCCCCTTCCATAACCGCCAGGACCGGCGTCTCATATATGATCGAGACATGCTGGCCGGGAACGACGTCGCCGGCTTCCATCCACTCCACATACTCCGGGATCCGCAGCACACCGTGCGAGTCGTGTCCTGCAAGGTTGGCCTGCACCAGGTGGTCCGCCACAGTCCGGGCTTCACCCTGTTCCAACCCGGCGGCTACGAAAACGTCCTCGGCGACGGCGGTCAGTTGATGAGGAGAGAAGGTGGGCACGATTGGGCCTCCGTTTCAAATCACAGGGTTGCTCAACTGCAATAAAGGGGTGTCAAAGCAGGCCATTGAGGCTGCTTTCAAATGCCCGGTTCTGACCGCGTCAGTTTCGTCCGCCAGCGGGGCAAGGTTGCAGTAACCTGCAGAGGAGCCAAAGAGAAGCTCGTATCCAGACTGCTTCGAGCTTTTTCATTTTGGAGTTGAGAAGACAGGGTTTCCGGCTGCGGCTGCTATGCTGTGGCAGCCCTCGTGATGGCGCGGAAGAAGCCCGCGAAAACACTGTCAAGTCACGAATAGCTTGATTGGCGTTTCCAACAGCTCTTTCACCCTCTTCATGTAGAGCGCGCACTCAGCGCCGTCGGTCACCCGGTGGTCGGCGGAGATCGTCATCTGCATGACCGTGCGCACCACCACCTGGCCCTCCTCGACGACCGCGGTCTCCCTGGCAGTTGCCACCGCCAGAATCGCGGCCTGCGGCGGGTTGATGATCGCGGCAAAGTGATCGGTGTCGTAACCGCCCAGATTGCTGATCGTAAAGGTGCTGCCCGCTACATCCTCCGGCCTGGCCCTGCCCGCACGCGCCCTCTCGATCATGGCCCGATTCTCGCCGGCGATGTCCCCTATCGGACTGCTGTCCGTCTGTCGGGTAACGACCGTCAGCACACCGCCTTCAACCGCCACTGCCGCGCCGATATTGATGTCAGTGTGAACATCGATGCGGTCGTCCACATAGGACGCGTTCAGGTTGGGGAAATCGCGCAGCGCCAGGGCAGCGGCTTTCACTACAATGTCGTTGACCGTAACCTGCGCATCCGCTGGAAAGGCTACATTGTACTGCCTTCTCAGGGCCAGCGCATCGTCCATCGTGACCGAATTGGTGATGTAAAAGTGAGGGATCGTCTTTTTGCTTTGGCTCATGCGCCGCGCGATCGTCCGCCGCAGCGGCGAAGCGGCAGTCCCAACCGATGGAGGACGGTCGCCGTCGACTGGCGGGCGCCGCACGACCTCCTCGATCGCCCCGGGACGGGCCTCAGCCAGGTGTTTTTCAACATCCCCGCGCAGAATTCGACCTCCGGGACCGCTACCGGCCACACGCCGCAGGTCCAGATTGTGCTCGCGGGCCATGCGCAGTGCAATTGGTGTCGCCAGCAAGCCATTGCCCGCAGGCGCCGCAGGCACGCGACTCGCCGGTTCAATCTCGGGCGGCACGGCCGGCAAAGGAGTGGATGGCGTCTTTGCTGCGGGTGGCTCGGGCGGTGGTGGGGCAGGCTCTTCGGCAGGAGCTGGAGCAAGCGCGGGCGTGGCGGAGAGTTCCTCTGCCTCCCCAACTCGGGCGATCGGCGCGCCCTCTGCGACGTTTTCTCCCGGCTGAATGAGGTGCTCCAGCAGGACGCCCGCAACCGGCGACTCCACCTCCAGCGTAACCTTGTCCGATTCGAATTCGGCGATCGGTTCGCCAGCCTGCACCGCTTCGCCCACGCCCTTCAACCAGACCGAAAGCTCACCTTCATCGGCCTCAAAACCCAGGTCGGGCATGGGGATTATCTCGGCCACGTATCCCTCCCAATAACGGCAACGGCTGCCAGCCGCTGACCGTCTCTCATGCACAGACGTAAGCCTGATGGCACGTCGGTCCTATCCAAACTCCGTTCGATTCAGCCCCACCAGTGCCGCCTCGAAGATTGCCTGGCTGTCAATCCCGAAATGACGGTAGAGATCAGCCGGCGTTCCCGACTGTCCGAAATCGTCCACGCCAAGCGGTATCAGGTAGCTGCCGAACAGGCTGCCCAGCCACGCCAGATTGTGCGACGCCCCGTCCTGCACCGTGACAATCGGGGCTTGGCGCTCGTTCGGGGGTATCAACCACGAGAGCAGCCGGCTTGGCTCCCTGCCCGGCCTGCGTCCCCACTGCGCCGCCCGCCAGTTTTCAAAAAGACGGCGGGGGCTGGATATGTTCAGCACATTGACCGCAATGCCTTCCGCCTGCAGCATCTCCGCCGCCTCCATCGCCTCCGCCAGCATGATGCCGCTTGAGGCGATATGGACCAGCGATCGAGGATCCGCTTCCGGCGTGGCCGTCTTCCAGTCCAGCAGTCTGAAACCGCCTTCAAGCACCTGGCGGCGCAGTTCGGTCGCGCCAAGCCGCTCCATCGCCGGCTCAAGCAGCGACTGATCCGTCGGCTTCGTAGAAAGGCGTAGATAGGTCGCTCTACCATCCACGTCGCGGCAGCACTGACGCACCGCCTCCAGCATGATCCAGACCAGCTCCTGCGCAAAACAGGGCTCGTAGCTGTTCAGATTCGGCAGCTCCGCGCCCAGCGAAGGCGTCACAGTAGATTGGTGCGCGCCGCCCTCCGGCGCAAGGCTGACGCCCGAAGGCGTGCCCACAATGATAAAGCGGGAACCGGCGTAGAGGCCGTAGATAAACGAGTCCAGCCCCCGCAGCACAAAGGGATCGTACACCGTGCCGATCGGGATCAACTGCTGGCCGTTCAACTCCGCCGAGAGGCCGAGCATCGCCAGCATCATGAAGAGATTCATCTCCGAAATGCCCAGCTCGATATGCTGGCCGTCGGGCCCGTAGTGATAGCTCAGCCCCCGGTTCTCCTCCAGTTCGTAGATCTCCCTATCGGTCAGGGAAAAGACACCCTGTTTGGCGATCCAACCCGACAGGTTCGTTGACGTGGAGACATCGGGCGAAGTGGTGACCAGCCGCGACGCCAGCTTCGGATCGCGGCTCATGCTCACCAGTATCTGGCCGAACGACTGCTGCGTGCTGAGCATGCCATGCATACGCGCCGGCACACTTTCGGGAACGTCCTCAGCCGAAAGACCTGCGGGAAGCTCTGCCGCGCCGTTCACGTTCTGCGCAGCTGCCGCGACCTCCCCATTCGGGGCAGGGTACAGCTGTTGTGCGATCTCCGTGCAGAGCGCCCCCTCCTCCGAATCCGGGTCAAAGGCCGCCCATTCATCGTCGCCGGGGATCGACAGCTCCTCGGCCAGGGCCGACATCTCTTCAACGCTCAGCAATTTCGAATGATTGTGCGGGTCGCCGGCGATTGGCAACCGCCAGCCCTTTATCGTATAGGCAAATATCACCGTGGGCCGGTCTGCCGTGGCGTCGGCCTCTTCAAGGACGCCAATCATTTCGTGGAGGTCGTGGCCGCCCAGATTACCGACGACGCCGGGCAGCTCCTCATTGCTTATCGGCGCCAGCAGCTCCTCCAGGTGCGGGTCCCTGTGCCCGTTTACCGTCACAAAACGCCGGCGCAACTCATCGCCCGGCAGCCGTACCAGCAACTGGTACTCCTCGTTGCTCATGTCGTCGATGCGTTTGCGAACCAACTCGCCGTTTTCCTTTGCAAACAGACTCTGCAGTCTGCGTCCGTACTTCGCCTCCAACACCTGCCAGCCCCAACTGTCGAACATCGACTTCAGCGTCCCTGCGCGGATGCCGGGGACCACCCGGTCCAGGCTCTGCCGGTTCAGGTCCACGATCCAGATCGTGTTGGCCAGCTCCGCCATCCATTCATCGAATACGGCTTCCCAGACATTGCCCTCGTCCAACTCCGCGTCGCCGATGATGGCAATGAAGCGATTGGAGGTCACGTCGCCAAAGTGCATCTTGGCATAGTAGTGGGACAGCCCGGCAAAGGCCGGCGCCACCGCGCCCAGCCCCACCGAACCGGTGGAAAAATCGACCGGATCGGGGTCTTTGGTTCGACTGGGATAGGCCTGCAGCCCGCCAAATGCGCGCAGCGTGGTCAGGTATTCGCGAGGCAACTGCCCGAGGAGATATTGAATGGCGTGAAAGACCGGCGAAGCGTGCGGCTTGACCGACACCTTGTCCCCGTGCTTGAGCAGGTGGAAGTAGAGCGCGGTCATGATCGTCACCATGCTGGCTGACGAGGCCTGGTGACCGCCAACCTTTACGCCGTCACGTTGCGGACGAATGCTGTTGGCCTCGTGCACGATCCGCATCGACAGCCACATGATGCGTTCCTGAATCCGGTTCAGCGTGTCCAAATACTCTGATGTCAGCTTCATTGGCGAATTCGGCCCATGCAAACCGGTCTCATCCTACCTTCAAAAACGGGAACCCGGCTGTGTACATATGGTTACGTCCTGCAGCAAGTTTCAGCGCTCACTTCTTGGGATTATACCATATCCCGGTTGGTCGCGGCCGGTGTTTCGTAAATCGGTGTGCATCCCAAAATGGAGGTGAACTTTCCTATACCTCGGGTAGCAACGGAGTGATTTCCAGTACGCGTTAAGCTCTGACGCAGGGGAAGTGCCGCCTCTGACCACTGACCACTAACCACTGCAGTTCTGGGCGGTCGGGCCTATTCGGCCCTCCCTTGTGCGGGGGCTCCGCCCCCGCAACGCCCCCTCTCCTAATGCTTTGCCACCTTGGCGCCGCGTTTCGATCACGTGTCTATGCCACCGGTCGCTCACCCACGTCGCGCCGCCGCCCCCAACGGTAGGGGCAGG
Source organism: Caldilineaceae bacterium (assembly GCA_026708085.1). GTDB lineage: Bacteria > Chloroflexota > Anaerolineae > Caldilineales > Caldilineaceae > Bin5. Next base: position 21,446 of record JAPOVP010000140.1, on the reverse strand, counting down.
CCTTGTGCCTGCCCTTTCTCGCCCCAGAGTTGGACTCTACTCGTGAAGTCCCTCTATCAGCCCTCGCATGTGTTCTGCGGCTCATATCCGATCACCCGGCGCCCGTGTTCCATGTCATAAAGCGGCCAGTCGCCGCCCGAGACGCCGAAAACCACCTCGTACTCGACGTCGGGATGAATTAAGGCCCGCTCAAAAACACGCACCAGGTCGACATGGCTCAAATGATGCGGATGCTCTGCCTGCGGCCGATCCGCGCGCACATTGCCGATGCGCACCGATACGCACTCCATGCCGTACTGGCTCGAATACATGTAGCACAGGTTCTCGCCGAAAACCTTGCTGATCGAGTAAAAGCTCTCCGGGCGGGGCGGCAAGTCGATGGTGCGCGTGATCTCCTCGGGATAGTGAGCCAGTAGACCCGCGCGGCTCGCGAAGACCACCCGGCGGACATTGTTCTGCCGCGCCGCCTCGAAAAGGTTGTAGGTCCCGATAATGTTGCTGTTCAGGATCTCCTCCCACGGCGCCGAACCCAGCGGATTGCCAGCCAGGTGGACGACCGCCTCCATGCCCTGCGTCGCCCTGGCCACAGCCTCAAAATCGGTCAACTCACCTGTGACAACGTCTTCAATCTCAGGAACCGGCACGCGGTCGAAAACCCGCAACGGGTAGCGGTCGCGCAGACCGTTCATCAGGACAGTGCCGACCGCGCCGGCAGCGCCCGTAATCAGAATTCTCATCAACAACTCCCTAGCGCGCGGCGACTATCAAGTAGGTCAGCCACGTTTTTTCAGTATTGGATAGGTGGTAGGTCGTCTCCTCCGGCAGGTGAATGGCGTCGCCTTCTCGGACTGCCGTCTCCTGGCCGTCAGCGACCAGCGTGCCTTCCCCGGCCAGGATATAAAAAATCTGCTCAAAATTCTTTGAATTCCGTTCCTTTGACCGCCGCCGCGGCTGCACCATCTCCCGGTCGATGAAAGCCAGGCCGCGCAGGCAGCCTCCCTCCTGCTCCGAGTCGGGGCCGAGCAGATGCCAGCGCACCGCGCCCAGGCCGTCGCTGACCGGCGCCGCATCGCGCCAGTTGCGACTCACGAACCGTCCGCCGTCCCCGTCAACCGGCATATTGATCACGTGGTGCAGCAGCCAGCCCTCCGCCGTGTTGAACAGCTGGTGGTACTGCCCCGACGGCAGATAGATGATGTCGCCCTCCTCCACCGGCGACAGAATATCGCCGCACAAAATCTGGCCCGCGCCGTCGATAATATAGTAGAGCTGCTCGCGATTCTCATGTTTGTGGTAGTCCGACTGCTTGCGCCCCTGCACCGCGTGCACGGTGAATACCCCCAGCTTCTCCAGCGTCCCGTTTCGCGGAGGCTGCCCGGCGCCGTCCCCGCCCGCCGGCCTGGGCTGCAGGCAACTCCAGACGATCGCGCTGTCATGGGCGACAACCGGCTGCGCCTCGCGCCAGTTCACAACTGTTGGCATGATTCAGACTCCCATATGAGCATAGGATCCCCCGGAACCATTACGGCCAGTCCTCGGCCGGCAGCAGTTCGGTCATCTGCCGGATGCGCGGTCGTTCCTTATCCACAAACGACCGGTGAAAAGAAAAGGCGCCGTGCTTCTTCAACGCCTCAAAATGACGCGCCACCGCCGGCCTCTCGGCATACTTCAGCGCAATGAAACGCCGGTCGGTTTGCTTGCCAAAAACGGCATGATACAAGTACTGATTAAAGAAGACCGCGTCGCCCGGCTCGACCTCCAGCGCGCAGCCGGGCAGTTCCGGTCCGGACACGCCAAAGGGCATCACCTCCGGCTTTGACTGAATGTGGTTGAGCCTTTCGAGATGATCATAGAACGGCGGACAGTGCGAACCCGGCATCACGCGCAGCGCCCCCGCCTCCTTCTTCGTAGGCGTGAGGTACAGCATCACCTTGATGCGCACATAGTCCGGCTCCTCTTCCCCGGGCCTGTCGCAATGCCACGCGTGGCTCTGCGTCTCATTAAAGCTGCCCTTGTTGCCCTCGGAGCCGCCCCACACGAAGCCCGCGCCCAGCAGCTGTTCAATCGTCAGGTAGATGCGGTCGTCTTCCACGAGCCCGGAGAGATCCTGGCTCGACTCGATGAACGGTGCGATATGCTGGTACTCGCCCTGGTCTGGACCGCCTCCCCGCTCTTCGCGCCAAAGTTCATCTGCCGCGCGACGAATTTCACCGATCTCGTCGGCAGAGAAGAGCTGCGGCAGCAGGAGAAATCCGAACGTTCTGAAGTGATCGATCTGTTGGTCGCTGAGCATGAGTCACCCCCCTTTACGGCCCCGCCTCAATCCCGCGCAAACTTCTGCAGCCGGTTGTCGAGAAAGGGCACCTCCGCCACATACAGGTCCCCGTGCGAATCCAGCCACAGTCCATGCGGGCCGTTGGCAAATTGGCCGGGCGCATCGCCTTGCTCGCCCCAGCGCGCCAGCAGCTCGCCGTCCAGGTCAAAAACGCTGATACGGTACCTGCCCTCAGCCATATAGACGTTGTCGTCGCCGTCGATGTATAGATCATTAGGCCCGTCCAGGTCGGACCACTCGCCCTGGTACGTGCCTTCCGCATCGAAGATCTGCATGCGCCTGTTCGTGCGGTCCAGCACCAGCACGCGCCCGCGGCTGTCCACCCGAATGCCATGCGGCAATGCGAACTGCCCCGGCCCTGTGCCCTCCTCGCCCCACGACTGCAGCAGCGTCCCGTCCCCAGAGAAGCGGTGCACGCGAAACTGGCCGTAGCCGTCCGATGCGTAGATATCTCCCCACGACGCCTCCACCGCCCACGTCGGCCCGTTGAACGGCTGCCCCGGCGCGCCGACCGCGTCCGCCGTGCCCAGCGTCAGCAGTACATTCCCCTCGGTATCCAGCTTTCGCACCGTATGGTCGTCGACGTCAGCCACGTACATCTGGTCCTGCTCGTTGAACCACACACTGTGCGGATTCTTGAATAGATCCTCGCCCAAAGTAGAGAGAAAATTGCCCTCACGATCGTAGACCAGAATTGCCGGCGGATCGCGCCGGGCGATGTAAACACGGTCCTGTGAATCGGTCGCCACCGCCGGCGTCACCCCACCGAAAACACGGCCGCCTGCTCCCTGGCCCCACCCTTCCACGACCTCGAATCTGAAATCCCCACTACGCGCTGCCATCTTTCCTCCCCATATTCTCTCTTGGCGTGCAGCCACCTGCCTGCGCGAGCATCGAATTCATACTCCCACTGGCGGCAGGAACCACCGCCCGATTCAAAGTTGGAGTCTTGACCGCTGTGCTTGCCTTTACCTTCTACGCAATACGCATTACGGCCTCGGGCTTTCCATCAGCACAGTTACGCCCATATCAATGTACTTGTTGCGCTGGTCCGGTGAATAGTTTCTGAAACTTATCTTGGCGTCCGCGCCTTCCAACTGTTTGAGCGCGTGGCCTACACAGTCGTCAACGGTCTTGAACGGATGCTCCGGATGCGCTTCCAGGTCATAGAGCAGATCGTTCGGACCCCAAGTCAGGCAATCAACCCCCGGCTTGGCCAGTTTGCGTACATTGGTCACCGCCCGTACAGACTCCATCTGTAGGCACAGGATACCGGTGCGGTTCCACCAGTCGGCATACTCCAGACGATCGTCCCGCCCCTCGATGCCGTAACGCGCCGCACCGCCCCAGCTCCTCCTGCCGACCTGGGGATAGTAGAAGGCTTCGAGCGCTTCATCCACCGTCGCCTCCTCCTCCACGATCGGAATCTCGATGCCGAGCGGCCCCAGATCGAGGATATTGCCGATCAGGTAGGCGTGCCGCGTATGCTTGATGCGAAACTGCACAGGAACGCCCAGCTCCGCCGCCAGCCCGGAGATCTCCACCACCCGCTCTTCGTTGTAAGGCGAATGCTGACTGTCCACCGACAGGAAGTCGTAACTGTCCTTGCTCAGAATCTCTTCAAGTTGACTCTTCGTGGCGTTAAAGGGGGCCGAGACGCCGATCACGAGCTCCCCGCTGCGTATGCGCTGCTTCAATGACGCGCCGTCCGACATAACCGCCTCCTGCGATTGTGAGATGACCTGCAAGTCTGATTTAGCCTTCGTATACAAACCGCTTCAGCGCCTCTTCGTCCAGCTCCAGGCCGAATCCCGGTCGGTCGGAGAGTTCCAGGTGGCCGTCCCGAACGACAGGCTCTCCGTGAATGAAACGGGCACCCTCGTTCTCCTCCTGAGGCGGAAAGTACTCTGCGAGAGGGATATTGATGTTAGCCATTGCCACGTGAAAGTTCGTGGCCCAGCCGCCGTGGGGAATGACTGGAATATCGAACGAAGCCGCCAAGTTGACAATCTTCTGTACCTCGGTGACACCGGCCGCGCGGTCGACGTCCGGCTGCCAGATGTCGGCGCAGCCCATCTCCGCCCAGCGCCGGAAAGCGTGCTTACTGTACTCGTTCTCGCCACCCGAGATCGGCATCGACGCCGCCCCGCGTACTTTAACGTAGCCGGCATGGTCGTGCGGCTGCACCGGCTCCTCCAGCCACGTCAGGTTGAACTCCTCCACCATACGCGCCATTTTGATCGCATAGTCGGCATCGAAGGCGCGACAACAGTCTACCATCAATTCGATGTCCTCGCCGATTGTTTCCCGCAGCGTCTTCACCAACGCCCGGTTCTTCTTCATGCCCTCCACCCCGTCCCAGGGGCCGAAGCCGAACCTCTGCTTCACCGCCGTAAAGCCCTGCTCTACATACATCGCCGCCTCCTCGCGCAGCAGGCTCAGGTCGGGGTCGCCGGCATCGGTGGCGTACACGTAGAGATGGCTCGCATAGGCGCGGATCCTGTCCTTCGTCCTGCCGCCAAGCAGGTTGTAAACAGGCTGGTTCAGGGCCTTGCCCTTGAGGTCCCAAAGGGCAACGTCAACCAGGCTGATTGCGCTGCTGGTTACGCCCTCGCGCGCCGAGGCGATGCTGTAGCGGAACATCTTCTCCCACAGCCACTCCGTGCGGAAGGCGTCCTCGCCGACAAGCGCCGGCGCCAGAATATCACGGACGTAAGGGTAGACGCTGGTGCCGGCATAGCCGGAGTTGGCAAAACCAGTGATGCCCTCGTCCGTCTCCACCTGCAGCACGAGCATGTCCGGCCCTTTGCGCGGCGCCGGCGCCGCCGAATCGTAACGCAGATCAGGGAAGATGTAGATCGGATTGATCGAATGGATCGTATGCTTCCGCGGCGCCGGCGGAAACTTGAGCGGTGTCAGTTTGAGTCTGGTTATCTTCATGGCTCAGGCGCCCCCTTGGCGCACTCACACCCGGAAGAAGGTGGAATCAATGTAGCGGATCGATTCCACGTAAGGCTTGTCCGGCTCATTGTAATAGTAGGTAATGTAGACGCGCCCGTCCTCAGCCTGACCGCCGATCGCATAGCCGTGGTCCCAGGACCCCGTATCGTCGGCGCGTATGATGAACTCCTCGCTCCACGTGCGCCCGCCGTCCGTGCTCAACGTTCCTCCCACGCCGAAAGGCGCCATCCTCCGCGCCCACACAACCACAATGCGCCCGTCATCGAGCAGAACCGGATAGCCCGACCGGTAAGGGACATCCTCCCGGCCCTTCCGAGTGGGCGGGAAGTTCCAACACGCCCCCCCCTCCCCCACAATGGGCACCGGCGTCGTCCACGTATACCCGTCGTCCACGCTTGATGACATCGTCAGGCTGTTCCGGTTCGGATCTCTGTCAAGACGCGTCTGTCCGAAGTAGGTCTGATAGCTCTGAAGCTCGCCGCTGGGCAGCTCGATCAGGCCTTCATAGGTGAACGAGCCCGCCCCGGTCGGGTCAACGGCCGAACGGCTCACGAACTCCCAGGTAATGCCCTGATCGAGGCTGCGGTAGATCGGACTGGTCCCGTCGTTGAAGACCGTGACCAGTTTCTTGCCGTCGGCTCGTCGCACAACTGGCGAAAACTTCTTGCGCACGCCGGTCTTGCCCGGCGGCGGGTCGATAACCGTCGGCACGCTCTCCCACGAACGGCCCCGGTCCACCGACCGCAACCCGAAACAGACCATGCGCTCCTCATCCCACAGCTTGGTATGCGTGAACCAGAAGACCGAGTCCGGCGAAAACATGTCGTACTGTTCCCGCGGCGCCCCGGTCTGGTAAAGAAAGGCGCGCTTCTCGTCATCCGACTGCGCCTCGTCGTAGAGGATGACATCATGCTCGCGCGGCCACGTGCGCCCGCCGTCCAGGCTGCGCTGCACCACAATCACCGCCCGCGACTCGTACCCCGGCCTGACCACCCCGCCATGATTTATGTCGCTGATCGCCTTGTAAGCCGACCGCGCCATCTTGAAACCCACAATCACCTCGCCCCCGCCAAAATCCTTGTAAACGCCCCAGCGCGGATGCGCACAGTACCAGCCCGGCTCATGCCGCACCGTAACATGCTCCACCTCGCTGACCTCCGGCGCCGGTCCCAGCGGCATCCGCTGTTTGTGGTCCGTTAGCAGGTCATAGTATTCGGCCATAGCTGCCTCGCTCCCCTGTCGTTCGGTTCCAAAAACGTATCACCTCAGTCCCAGCCATTTTCCAGGCATCAAAGAGCAGGCCGCAGCTTCTAGCGCCAACTGATATTTCCTTCCACCCGGCCATCCCCCCGTAGGGGCACCCCTTGTGGGTGCCCTCGTGGTTGCCCCAGTCGTGGGAGCATTGTGAAACTCTGTGTCCCTCTTAAATCGACCACATGATGAGCCCGCAAATTCCAGGTCAGACAAACGTCAACGACTCTTAACCACTGACCACTGACCACTAACCACTGCTAAAATGTGGCCGCATCTCTTCTCGTCGCCCACAGTGTGGCGCCCGCCAGAAGGAACGCCGCGCCCGTCGCCGCCACGATTACCGCCGCCGCGTAACTCCAATTGTGCGCGCCGAAGGCATGATAGTGGAAGTAGTTTGAGACAAGCCAGACCTTGCTTCCCCCGGTGCCACCGAACAGGATCTGGACGGTCGCATAGCCGCCAACGTTGCCAAACAGCCCAATCACTCGAAGCACAAGCAACGTTCTGAACATCTCCCACACCAGCGGTACGGTCACATAAAAGAAGCTCTGCAGCTCGCTTGCGCCGTCTATGCGCGCCGATTCGTACAAAGTGACCGGCACATTCTGAATGGCGGCGGTGAAAAGAAGGACTGCCACGCCCACGCTGCCCCAGACGCCGATCAAAGCCACCGCATAAAGCGCCAGCGGCGCAAAGGGCAGCATTTTAACTTGGCTCAGCCAAGGCTGGGCAAAGCCTCCCAGGCCGACCGTGCGCAGCGCTTGGTTGAGCAGTCCATAGCGCGGGTTCAAAACCATAGCCCACATGATCGTCGCCGCAGCCGCCGACAAAATGCTGGGAAAAAAATAGACAACGCGCAGGAAACGCGCGCCATACGGTTTCCGGGTGAGTATGGCCGCGATGACGAATCCGAGCACCAGGTCGAGCAAAGAGAAGAAAAAGAGGAAGAAACTGTTGCCCAGATAGCGCCTGACCCGGTAGAGGTCAGCAGGGTCGCTGATCTCAAACAGCAGACGTCTGTAGCTGGCCAGCGCCTCGCCGGTCATCTCCAACCAGCTCCCGCCCGCGGGTAGCCCCTCAATTGCCAGGCGCAGCCCGATATTCAGGCTCTCGCCGCCCATGCTGATACGCAGCCCCTCTGCCGCGGGAAAGGCGAAGAACAGTGTGTAAAGGGCAAGTCCCGGCAAGAGGAAACTGCCGATAAACAGACGTTTCTGCCAGTCAGGCCGCATCGTCATGCCGGTGCTTTCCGCACTGTGGACAATGGCTTCAGCAACTGGCGCGTAGCCGTTGTTTCCTGGGAACTGGAAACTGAAATGCAATGTGCTGCTGGAGCGGCTACCCCGGCGTCAACGTGTACGAGTAAAGTCGGACCTCCGGAGTGAACCTGAACTGGACCGCCACCATCCGGTCCCGCAGCGCAGACAGATCGCCCCGTCCCTGCCAGGTGACCCGCTGATCGAGCGAGTCCTCTCGGATCGGGTCGCAGTCGGCAAAGGTGTAACCCGCCACCGGCGTCTTGGTCTCGTCCTGCAGCTGTACGCGCAGCGTGCCCCCGGTCGACCGTACGTTTACACGCAGCTCCGACGCCTTCCAGTGATGCGGCCGTGTGAGCAGGCTGCCCTCCATATAGCCCTCGGCCTCGACCGCAACGAACCCGTCAAGCCGCAGCGTCGCCAGACCGAGCAGTGGAATGGAGCTCTTGTCTCCGTGGGGCGTAGAATGGCCCGTGTAAAGGAAGCAGATGTTGTCCTCGCTGATGGCCGGGAACCCGCAATAGACGCCGCCGAAGTCAAAGCTCCCCTTGGGCCCGCGCGCGATCAGCGGCTCGCGCCAGCGCTGCCAGCGCACCGAGTCCCGGCTGAAGGCCAACTGCGCCTCCGTTACACCGTGGTTGCGCGCCGGGTTGAACTCATGACTCAGATTCGTATAGTAAGCGCCCAGCACGCCGAAGTGCAGACCCGCGTACGTCTGGTTGATCGTGGCTGTCGCCATATAATACAGCTCTTCGCCCGGGATGTCGCCCAAACTGCTCTCCAGCACCGGCCGGTTCTCGCTCCAGTTCAGAAAGTCATTGCTGTCGCGCCGTCCGATCTGTCGCGTCTTCCACGGCGAACCGCGCTGCCCGTAAATGATATACCGGGCCTCCGGATCGATGATCCCCGCTGGCGTCACGTCCAGATAGCGCGTCACCATGAACAGGCGTCCCACCGCGTCAGCCTGGGGCGGCAGCTTGGTCCAGTGGATGCCGTCTGGCGAGTAGGCGTACAGCCGCAGCATCTGGTCGGGACTGAGCCCGCCGCCCGCCTCCTTCTCGCCGGCCTGGTCCAGGTACATCATCTTGTACCGTTTCTGCGGGTCCTCTTCAAACGGGTCGTCGATCAGCTCCTGAATGCTGGCGCGGCCAGGTGTGCGCATCGACTGGAAAACGATGTTGTTGTCCGTGCTCCCGTCGTATTCGACCATGCCGGCAGCGGGGCGCTGCCAGTGCACCGCGTCCTCCGATTCCGCATAACAGATGTAGTTCTCCTGCACGCTGAAGGGCGGGTTGTCCAACCCCAGCACACGCTTGCCGACCACGCCGCCGCCGAATGCGGTATACCACATGCGGAACAGGCCGCGTTCCCGGTCATAAAGACAGTGGCCGTACATCCCCTTGACCTCCCATCCACACTCGCCGCAAAAGATCGGGTTGTCGGCATGTTTGCGCGGCCGGTTGAGAACGCGCCGCGCCGCCGTCATCCCTTCGATGCGGAAGTCGTCAACGAACAGGTGCTTTCCCGGGAAGAGTTCTAGAGCCATGAGAACGGTAAGTCTCCGGTGAAGACCCGGTGGCGGCGAGCGACCGCTGTCCGCCGGCCAGCGAGGTTATCCCTTCAGCGCGCCGATGGTGATGCCCCGCGTCAGCTTGCCCTGAAAGACGGCGTAGACGGAGAGAGTGGGGATGAGCATGATCACGAACCCGGCAAACAGCGGACCGAAGTCGATGCGATACGTCTGCACCGCCAGCAGCTCCGCCATGCCCACCGGCAGCGTGCGCTTGGCGTCGTCCCAGAGGATGATCAGGGCCCAGAAGTATTCATTCCAATGGCCCAGGAAGGAGAACAGCGATACCGTAAGGATCCCCGGCGTGGACAGGGGCATCATCACCCGCCACCAGACGCCGAACAGTGAACAGCCGTCGATGATGGCGGCATCCTCCAGCTCCGGAGGCAAGGTCTTGAAGAAGGCGTGCAGGATGAAGACGCTCCAGGCTAGGCCGCTGCTGTAAATCAGGATCAGACTGGCGTAGTTGTTCAGCATCCCCCAGCTGCGGATCATCAGCCACAGCGGCACCGCCAGCAGAAAACCGGGGATGACCATCGACGACAGCAGATAGTAATAGATAAATCGGTTGCCAAAGAAGTCATAGCGGGCCAGTACGTAGGCAATCATAGCGGCCAGAAGGACGCCGAGCACGAGGGAGATGGTCGTGACCAGAATACTGTTGAAAAAGTAGGTGGCTACGTTGAGCCTGACCAGGGCATCGCTGTAGTTTTCCCACAGCAGGCTTGCGGGCATTTTCCAAGGTTCGAATATGATCTCTTTGGAGTCGCGAAACGACTGTACAACCGTCCACAGCATTGGCGCAACGACCGAGATTGCATACAGCCACAGCAAGACCTGGATACCAATCCAAATCAACCTGTGCCCGCGATTCTCACGGCCAATTGTGTCGGTCGGCCGCGAGAGGTCGGTTATATCGGCCTGAGTAGCTGTCGTTTCAAAATCTGCCATGCAACCCTCCGAGGGCCTTGATACCAATCAAAGGGAGGGAGTAATTCCAACCTCTCACTCCTCTCTCCTCACTCCTCTCTACTCAGTAAGTCACCGTCTCCCGCCGCGTCAAACGAAAAGTGATGCCGGCCAGGGCAAGAGAAATGACCAGAACGGCGACGATGATCGCCGATGCATACCCCCAGTTGTGAGCCGAGAATGCCTGGTAATAGAAATAGTTGGCGATAAACCAGCCGTTGCCTCCGCCGGCGGAGCCTTCGTGGGCAGTCAGAATGTGGATCGTCGTAAACTGGCCAAAAATGCCGATCGCCCGGAAAACCAGCAAAGTCTTGAACATCTCCCACACCAGCGGCACCGTCATCAGGTAGAAGTTCTGGAACTCGTTGGCGCCGTCGATGCGGGCCGCCTCGTACAACTCTTCCGGGATGTTCTGGATCGCGGCGATGAACAGGAGCATGGTCGATCCCATCGCGCCCCAGATGCCAATGACTGCCAGCGAATACAGGATGATTGGCGCAAAAGGCCACATCGTCACCTGGCTGAGCCAGGGTTGCGCCAGATTGTCCAGGCCCATCGCCCGCAGTGACTGGTTGAGCAAACCGTAGCGGGGATTCAGCACCATTGACCACATGATGACGATGGCAGCAGTCGAAAGAATGCTGGGGAAGAAATAGACGATGCGGAAAAAGTTTGCGCCGCGCGGGCGGCGGGTTAGGAGGTAGGCGACGACAAACGCGAACAGGAAATCGAACAGTGAGAATGCGAACAGAAAAATGTTGTTGGTCAGGTAACGCCGCACCTTGTACAGATCGGCCGCATCGGTCACTTCGAAGGCAAGCTGTCTGTAGTTGGTGAGTCCGGCCCACGACCGCTGGGTGACATCCAGCCCCTTCCACTCCATGAAGCTGAGCCTCAGCCCGTCCGCTGCCGGATAGATCACGAACACCGTGTAGAGGATGATCCCCGGCAGCAGAAAACAGGTGATGAACAGGTGCTTGCGCCAGTCAAACCTTCTGCTCATGGTCGTTGAAGTTCGTGTGTGGATCGTGGTTGGTTAAGAGCGGACAATCCAGAGAAGTGAAGCGAGAGGCGGGATCGAAACTCCGCCTCCCACTCCATCCTTTCAGCTTCCTATTTCCTGGGAACCAGGCCCAGGTTCTCGGCGGTGCAGCCCGGGTGCTCCCAGTCATCGCTGGCACGCACGCGGGCAGCTTCCGTCTCCACGTTTTCGATGAACTCTTCCACCGTCAGGTCACCGTAGACGAGGTCGTCGCGGCTTTCATAGTAGATCTTGCTCACGCTTGGGTGGCCGTGCGGGTAGGCGACGAAGGTGTGGTCCTCGGCCGCAGCGACGCCTGCCATCAGCATTTCCACGTGCGGGGCCACTTCTACCTCGGAGATGTCGGTGTTGAAGTAGAGCGGCGTGCCGGAGTCGGTCAGGAAGAACAGCGCCGACTCGTGAGATGAAGCCAGTCGCAGCCACTCCAAGCCCCACTTGGCGCAGTTGGCGGGCAGGGTATTGCCGGCATAGAGCTGACCACCCCCACCGCGGCCCATGTGCCCACCTACGGCGCGGCCCTTGCCATCCGCCGGCCCGGGAACCCACATGAAGCCCCATCGGAAGTCGTCAGGCGCAAGCGCGGCCGCCGCCTTGGGCGAAGTGCCCTCTCCCATGCGCATCGCGCAGTTGCCCGAAATCAGCTCGACCAGAGCGGCGTTGCCGTCCATCGCCTCCGCACCGTCGGGAACATTGCCGGGCGTCTGGTACAGCTTCTGTACCTCTTTATGCGCCCACACGACCGCTTCGTTCCTGAAGGCGCCCTCCTCCAGGTTGCACATATCGACAGCCGCCTGCGGCCCGCCGGCCTTGGTGATTAGGTAGCCGTTAGTGAAGATATGCACGTCCCAGTGTCCGGAGCGTCCGCAGATGGGCGCCATGCCCGACTCACGAATCGTGTCGGTCAAGTCCAAAAACTCTTCCCACGTCTGCGGCTGCGTGGTCCAGCCGTTCTCAACAAACAGGTCGTAGTTGAACAGCAGCCCGTAGCCGGTCAGATCGTAGCCTAAGCTGTAGGCATCTTCCCAGTCCGTTCCGCGACCGTAGCTGAAGGCCATGACGCCTTCGACGTTGAGGCGGTCGCGAATCGGCACGCCCGGCTCGTCAGTGATCTCGACATCAAGCAGGGTCGTTATTGGCAGCAGGAAGCCCTGCTCCGCCGCCACCGGCAGGTCCGGTGTATGGATACCGTGTCGGCTGACGCCCATCGGGTCACCCGCGGCCAGTCGCAGGCGCATCATGTCCATCGCCTTGATGTCGTGACTGTATTCGACGGTGACGTTAGGATGGCGGTCCATCAACATCTGGTCGACATAACGCAGATGCGCCTCGGTCCAAGCTCGTTCCAGATGGAAGCTCTCCAGCGTGCACTGATCGTCGCCAAGAAACTCGTACCACTCCTCTTCCGTGATCAGCGTGCCCGGCTCATGGTCGGCAATGAATGCGGCGAGGTCGTCCGGTAGCGGGCGGGGACCGGACGTCTCTTCCGCCATCTCTTCCTCTGCCTCTGCTCCAGCGGCTGCCTCCGGCGCGGCCTCCGGGGCTGCACATGCGGCTGTCAGTACGATAAGAAGGGCCATTACGAGAATTCGAATCAACAATTTGCCTGTCATTCGTCTGCTCCTCCCTGTACTAGCGTGGCGTTGAAAATTTGGCTACAGACTGAAGATCTAGCCGGAAGAGGAAAATCGTCTCAGGGGCGCCTCCTTTCAGCAAGCGGGGGAACCGGAAGAGGAGGGGAATTACAGCCGGGCAGCCGATTCCTCACTCCTTTCGCAAGACCTGACTAAACTCCGTCGAGATTCTCTAAATAATAGCATCAACTTGAAGAGCAGTCAACCAGAGAAAAACGGGCCGGGTGCATCCCAAAATTGGGGCGAACTGTCCTACACCTCTGGCAGTAACTAGATCACAGCCAGTCCGCGATCAGCACCGATGCAGGAAAATCTCCGTCTCTAACCCCTGGCCTCAGGCTCCTAGCCCCTGCAGTTATGGGCGGTCGGCCGCAAGCGGCCTCCCTTGTGCGGGGGGACTCCCCCCGCAACGCCCCCCTTCAACAACATGCCTCGTCGACCTGGTGCCGACATTGGTGGCAGGTCTCCAATCGAAAGAGTTTCGCCTGACCACGTCCCGCCAATCCCCGAACGCACCCGTAGGGGCCTGCCCTGTGCCTGCCCACGCGCCCCGCCGTTCCCCGAACGCACCGGTAGGGGCATGCCCTTTGCCTGCCCACGTGCCCTGCCAATCAGCGAACGCTCCGGTAGGGGCAGGCCTTGTGCCTGCCCTTTCTCGCTCCGAAATTGGACTGCACCCAAACAGGTCAATGACCAGAGCGGCCAATGGTGGGTAGGCCTCCGCAAGCCAGCGCTGGCATCGACAATCCGCTGGGTCCGGACGCGCATGAACCCGACCAGTTCAGCTACCTGAATTTGTCAAAGTGATGAGTGAGGAATCGGCGGAGAGGAAAGTAAGAATCGAAGAAAGGAAAGGGACAAGCCCTGAAACCTAGTCCAGAAACGCCATCTGGCTCCGCAGCGCAAACGATTCCGCGTCTATCGCCCGCGACACCGCCAGCACCCCGTCCAGATGATCGCACTCATGTTGCAGCAGCTCCGACAGATCATCTTCCAGCAGCATCGTCTGCTCCTGCCATGCCCGGTCAAGAAACGTGATCCGGCACCTCTTGTGCCGCCTCACCTTGACCACCAGGTCCGGAAAACACATGCAGTCGTCCCACATCGTGAACATCTCTTCACTCTGCTGGTCGAGCACCGGATTGAAGAAGACCGTCGGCGAGGAAATATACATGTAGACAAGCCGTTTCATAACCCCGATCTGGGGCGCCGCGATCGCGCGACCGACACCGTACTTGCTCCGAAAATCAAACAATGTGTCATGCAGGTCCTGGATGGCCGGCTCCAGGCTTTCAACCTCATCCCGCCGCACCGGCTCGCACACCTCATACAGCTTCGGATGTCCAAGTAACAGTACCTCTCGTACGGCCATCTGATCGCTCCAACTTCTGTATGTGCCTTTTGATCTGCTAGGCCCATAGTCCCAACTAAACTGCAGTAAACTGGGTGCTCAACCGATTCAACGAACCTCAGCGGCACCAGACCGACAACTCACTGTTCTGCACCGGAAAGTCGATCCGCTGATTGCCCAGCCGCTGTGATTCGTGAATGGCAATACACATTTCCAGCGCCGCGCGGCCGTCCTCTCCGGTAGAGCAGGTCTCCCCGTCCGTCTCGATGGCCTGGATCAGGTCCCTGATGGCCCCTGTCGTCTGGCTTGCCGTCTCCTGCGGCGGGTCAATCTCCGCCCTTCTGAGTCGAGTGTAGGGGTCATCGGGATCATTTTCCCACAACTCCAGCCCCAGGCCATTGTACAGACAGCGAAGCACACCGTCCGTGCCGACAATATCGATGTCCAGTCCCAGGATCTTGTCATGCGAGCCCGCAAAGTGGACCCCCACCCCGCTCCTCGTCCGGCCAATTCCGCCGCCGCTGGCATCTATGCGGTGGGTCAACGTTTCCGGCGGATCGAACTCCCCTTCCAGATACCCTACCATCCATTCCATCGGCTCGTCCAGCAGCATCAGCAGAATGTCGAACAGGTGCGTGACGTTGTGGACCAGCCCGTGCGTGCAGTACGCCGTCGCCTCCCGCACCTCGCCCACCGCGCCCTCGGCGATCAATTTACGTGCCAACCGGTAATGTTCCATCCACCGGCGCCCGTGCCCGATCGTCAACTTGGTCCCGTGCCGCCGGCAGGCCTCCATCATGCGGTCGCACTCGGCCAGCGAAATCGCCATCGGCTTCGTGACCAGGATTCCCCTTGCGCCGGCCGCCGCCGCCGCCACCGTCGCATCGGCATGTAGCGGGGCATGAGTCGCCACGCCCACAATATCGAGATTCTCCTCTTCCAGCATTTCATTGTAGTCGGCGTAAGTACGCACGTCGCCGTAACGCTCCTGGAACAGGACGCGGCTTTCCTCGCTTGGCGCAGCCCCGGCCACCAGCCGTATTCTCGGCTCGTGCGCGAACACTGCCGCATGACTGTAGGGGACCAGAAATACCGGGTGGCCGGCCATCTCGTCATCGATGCGCGCGCCCATGCGGCCAAGCCCGATAATGCCGGCGCGGTACTCTCCGTTCATCGAAGCTGCCTCAGGACTGTCGCGGGTTGTCGTCGCCGCGTAGGGAGCAGTGGCATTGTTTGAAGGCCCCGAACTAAGTCTTCTTTATCGTCTCAACCGGAAGCGACCAGCCGGCCCACTCCTGCCCACAGCGCGGACATCGTTCCACGTTGGATATCACTTTGTCGCCGCACATGCACCACATAAGCCAGCCCGGTTCGCCTTCGGGCAAGGGCGGGATCCCCATGCCGGCCGAGTCCATGATACTCCAAATGAAGCGAACGATGCGCACCGCTACGCGTCCCGATGTCAGCGGCTCCTTGTCCTCCTTGATGCAGTCAATAAAATGACGAATCTGCACCGCCGAGCTGTCCACCGGTTCGAGCGTCTCGATTACCTGCCGGCCCCGCATGACCGTCCCACTGCCCCGGCTGGTCGAATCGATGAAGACCGAGTAGCCGTTGCCATAGGCCGTCAACTGTTCGCTGTGGCCCCCGGACCCGAAACTGCTGATCAGCGATCCCACCGCGCCGCTCTCAAAGCGAATGTTCGCAAGCGTGTGCCCCTCTCGCTGCGCGCTGAACATATCGCACTGCGCCGTCACCTCTGCCGGTTCGCCGCACAGGAAATAAAAAGGGTCCACAATATGGTTGCGGACTAGGCCCATATAGGCCGGTTCCGGGCGGACATAGTTCGCCAATAAGACCTCAGGGGGCTCGTCCGCAAATATCTCCTTGACCCGCTGCAGCGCGTATGTCCGGTTCCAGGCCACCATCATGTGCTTTCCGGCCCTCTCCGCCGCCGCCGCCATCTCTTCCACCTCCGCCACCGTGTAGGCGGGCGGCTTTTCCACCAGAACGTGGACGCCGGCCTCGAAGCTGTGGAGCGTCTGCGGATGGTGCGCCAGATCGGGCGTGAGAATGAGAACCGCATCCAGTTTCACGCTTTCCAGCATCTCGCTGATCAGCGAAAAGGTCCGGTCGACGTTGAACTCCTGCGCCGCGTCCTCCAGGCGCTGTGGACTCAAATCAGCCAGCGCGGCGAACTCGACGTCCTCCAACTGTGCCAGGGCTCGGGCCAGGCCCAGCCCTCGATGTCCTACGCCTGCAACACCAACGCGAATTTTCATGGCAAATCCCCTTACGCAGCTATTTCTGCCCGGTGGGGGTCAACATGCGCGGATTGAGCGCATCGTTCAGGCCGTCTCCCAGAAAAGTGAAGGCCAGCACGGTGACAAACAGGACCATGCCCGGCATGACAACCAGGTGAGGCCGGTAGCGCCACTGCACCAGGTTTTCCGCGATCATCATGCCCCAGCTCGCCCCCGGCGGCTGTATGCCCAGCCCGAGATAGCTCAGCGACGCCTCGGTCAGCATCGCCCCGCCAAAACTGGCGCTCAGCGAAACGATGACCGGCCCCAAGGCATTCGGTACCAGATGGTGGACGATGATGCGCCACTCCTTGGCGCCGACGACCTGCGCCGAGCTGACATACTCCGTCGCCCGCAGCGACAGCACCTGCCCCCGCACCAGTCGCGCCAGGTTCGGCCAGCCCGTGATGCCCAGCACCGCGAAGATCAGCAAATAGTCCAGATACAGCGTATTGCCCAGCGCCCGGATCCCGTACTGTTGGACCAGCGCATCGCCAAATCGAATGAAGGAAGGCTTCAGCGTGGCCGCAAGAAAGACCGCAAGCAGAATATGCGGAAACGCCTGCAGAAAGTCAATCGTTCGCACCACCAGCGCATCCACATATCCACCCATATACGCGCCCAATGCGCCAATCAGGACGCCGAGGACAAAGGCCATCGTCGTCGTCACCACCGCAACCATGATTGCCGTTCGCCCGCCCGCCAGGATCCGCGACAGCATATCCCGCCCCAGTTCGTCCGTGCCCAGCGGGTGCAGCCTCGTCGGCGGCTGCGCGATGTTGTCCCAGTCCTGATACAGATGGTCGTAGGGGGTCAGAAAGGGCCCGAACGCGGCGATAAAGAAGACAATGAAGATGACCACGATGCTCCCCATCGCCAGCCGGTTGGCAATCAGCTGTGTGAAAGCATCTTTCCAAAGGTTGCGCTCAGGACGCCGAAACTGATCGTTCAACAGTTCACGCCGCTCTTCGGCCTGAGTTTCCTGCTCCGCCATAACTCGGTTTTCCCGCTACTCTGGCTTCATTCTCACGGTCAACTGCCGCGCCAACCGGATGGCGATCAGTACAATCGCACCATGCCGGACAGAACGCTACCGCCGCGCTCTTTCCCCAACCCGCACCCGCGGATCGACAACACCGTAAAGAATATCCACCACCAGGTTCATGAACAGAATGATCGCCGCACTGAAGAGAGTGGTAATCATCAGGACCGGGTAGTCCAGGCCGATGATCCCCTGCCACACCAGCCAGCCGAATCCGTGTATATTGAAAATCTGCTCGACAAAGATGCTGCCCGTGATGAAGCCGCCAAGCGAGGCAGCCGTGATCGTCAGTATCGGCGTGAACGCATTGCGCAGCACGTGGCGCACGATAATCAGCCGCTCCGTCAGACCCTTGGCCCGCGCCGTCCGCACGTAGTCCTGGCTGATCGTCTCCAGGATGCTCGACCGCCACTGCCGCACCAGCCCCGCCGTTCCCGTGAAGCCGATCAGCATCATCGGCAGGATGATCTTCTGGCTGAAGATGCCTTCCCAACCGATGCTGCTCTCGATCCAGCCAAGTTTGAGTATGAAGACGATCATCAGCATCGGCGCCAGCACAAAAGTGGGAATCGTGGACACCGCCACCGTCGTGCTGACAATGATATAGTCGATTGTCCGGTTGTGGAACCTGGCCGCGATGATCCCCAGAATCGTCCCGCTGACGAACCAGAAAAACATCCCCACCAACCCCAGCTGAATGCTTTTCGGCCACGCCTTCGCCAGCATCACGTTGATCGACCTCTGCCCGGACAGGATCGAGTAGCCCAGCTGACCCCGCATCAGGCGCCCCAGGAACTCACCGTACTGGACGATAAACGGCCGGTCCAATCCCAGCGAATGGCGCACGCGTTCGCGCAGTTCTTCGTCCCAGTACGCTTCCTGCAACAGCTCCATCAGTGGGTCGCCGGGACCGTAATGGGCCAGGATGAACGTCAGCGCTGATGCCGCGATAAGCGTGGGAATAATGTAAAGCAGACGCCGAATAATGTATGCGCTGATGTCTCAATCTCCCTGTGGCCGGTTCCTGGGCGCCTCAATGCCTGCGCACCTTAAAGGTCCATAGGTACTCAACCAGGTCATCCAACTCCTTCGGTTCCATCTCCAGATCGGTCGCATTCTCGTGATACGCCACCAGGTAGACTTTCAGCTTGCGCGAGGTCACAGTGTCCGCGTAGGAACCGTCTTTGAACCGGTCGTCGATCTGCCCTCCGGCCTTGGTGGTATCGGCCGTCTCGCCGCCTCCCTGGCTGATCAATGTATGGCAGTCGGCGCAGCGTTCCTCGAAGATTGTCTCGCCTCTCGCGATCGCAGCTTTCTGCCCGCCCATCCCGCATGCCGCCGCCAGGTTTAGGGTGACAACGGCCGCCGCCAGCGCGTAATATACGCGGCGGCCCAAACTTCGTGGGTGATGACGGTGGGTGGGCTGCATGTCATGTCCTGTGCAGCTGAAAGCAGGGCGGAAGGCGGCAGTAGCCGGGGCTATACTGGTCCGGCATAGCCCCTGGGTACTTTACTGGTCTACTGCCTGCCCTCCCACCTCGGAAACTTAGTGTTCGGCAATCCAGACTTCATCCGGGTGGAGCAGCCGCGAGTTGAAGCCCAACTCGAAATTCCGCACCCACGGCTTGACCAGGAAGTAGCGCGAATCCAGGTAAGTCGGGATCATAATATACAGGCTGTACATGTAATCCTCGACCTCTTTCCACGCCTCCATCCGCTCCTCAACATTTTGGATCGCCTGCGCCTTTTCGATCAAGGCATCCAGCTGCGGGTCCTGGTGCTTCAGATAACCGTCATTGAACGGGCCGTCCGAATGCCACAGCGGCCAGATCGCCTCCTGGGGATCCAGCGCCTGAATGCCATGCGCCCAGCTGCCCACGTTGGCCAGCTCCCGCTCCTCAGGTGTCGTTCGCTGCTTGATCAGAAGTTCAATCTGCACGCCCAGCACCTGGTACACCTGCTGTGCGATCGCCTGCCACAGCAGACTGCGATCGCCCAGTGTCGTTCCCGGCGGCGCGTAGACGCGAATCGGCTCGACCAGGCTCGGGTCGCCCTGATAGCGGGATTCGGCGAAGGCCTGCAGCGCCCCCTCCACGTCCTGTGTCAGACCGGGCCGGTCGTCGCAGTTGTGGTGCGCACAGTAAGGGCCGTACGGGCCTCCCGTGAGCGTCTTGAGCTTGAAAAAGCGTCCTCGCATCACCTTCTCGATGATCTCGTCCATGTCGATCGACTTGATGAACGCTTCGCGCATCTTCGGATCGTCGAAAGGAGGTTTGTCGGTGAACAGGACCTGGGCCAGATAGTTCTGGGTCGGCCAGAACCGGAGTTCATCATGCAGTGGATTGTCCGGTTCCAGGATTTCTGACAATATCGGTCCGGCAACCCAGACCACGTCAAACTCGTTGTTCTCATAGCCGATCAACATCGTCTCAGCCGGCAGGCGGCCCTGCAGAATCAGCTTGTCGAGCTTGGTCGGCTCGCCGGGCCAGTGCGGGTTGCGCTCCAACACGAGCAGATTCTCGTCGGGATCGAAGCTCTCCGCCTGGAACGGACCTGCGCAGCCTCCCCCATCCTCCAGCCAGTGCTTCTCCGCCGTACCCGCCTCCAGCTGTTCCTGCTCACACACTGCCATCGGCGTACCGGTCGACCAGCGGTTCCACATCGGTGCCGGCTGTATCATCTGCACCTGCAGCGTGAAATCGTCCACGACGGTCAGGCCCGACATCGCGTCGGCGGTCTCGTTGTAGAGGTCCATGGCGCCTTCAATGAACATGAAAAGGCGTAGGGGCCACTTGCCGACACGCAGAGATCTCTCCCACGTGTACTTGATGTCGTGCGCAGTAACGGGATTCCCCGTCTTGCCGAACTTCAGATCCTGGCGAAGATTGTAAGTATATGTGAGCCCATCATCGCTCACCTCGAAACTATCACATAGCCAGCAGGTTACCTCCTCCACGCCCGTATCCGGGTTCACCACAACCTCGGTGAGCGCAGAGAGCAGTCCGGCGCCGTAGTAGTAGTCGGCGCCCGTCCCGGTTGCGGGGTCCCAGCGGAAGCTGCAACACGGGGCAAAGCGCAGGACCTGCTCCTCTGCAGGCTCCATCGACATCATCGCTTCCTCTTCGACATCAGCCGCCGGCTCCGCGCCGGCGGGGACACACGCGGCAACGCCAAACATCAACAGCAAAAGCGTCGCCGCCACAAACCAGAGGGTTCTGTGCCTTCTCATGAAAAGATCTCCTTTTGTGGAAAAATGACCGAATCGACTCCAAAGCCAATATCCGAGCCTCTCCAACACAGCTGGTGCATCCTCTCCTCCGGACCGGTCCTGCACCCGGACCGGTCCACCCAACCAGGTTCGCTGCCAATCTTCGTCACGGCCGCCATCCAGTTCCGGAAAGCTCTTCAAAAACAGTCCGGCGCGTTTCGTGCCCTGGTTGCGTCTCCCGAAATCCCACCACGCTCCTTCAGCTACCCATCGGCAACAATGTAAATTATATATACTGTTCAATCCCTGTCAACGCCGAAAAATGATATCGACGGCGACGACTAAGTCCTTGCCCAAGGGCGCCCATGATTCAGCATGGCGAAAGGCGTTTCTCTTTCCCTATCAAACCTATCGCCCTTCAATGGATGCTTTCACTGACCACTGACCACTGACTACTGACCACTGCAGTTGGGCGGTCGGGCCTATTCGGCCCTCCCTTGTGCGGGGGCTCCGCCCCCGCAACG
>JAPOVP010000016.1 GCA_026708085.1 Caldilineaceae bacterium | reverse complement strand
GCCCCCGCACAAGGGAGGGCCGAATAGGCCCGACCGCCCAAAAGCGA
Source organism: Caldilineaceae bacterium (assembly GCA_026708085.1). Taxonomy (GTDB): domain Bacteria; phylum Chloroflexota; class Anaerolineae; order Caldilineales; family Caldilineaceae; genus Bin5. The sequence goes on along the minus strand of JAPOVP010000016.1, from coordinate 2,745 downwards.
GGAGAGAGTAGAGAGGAGTGAGGAGTGAGAAACAGCTATGAAGATCCGTACTGTTCAAGCATATGCGCTCGCCTATCCGGAACCCCATTACAAGGGCATTGAACGCTACATCACCCTGGCGCGGGTCGAGGCCGATGACGGCACGGTCGGTTGGGGCGAGTGTATTTCGCAGTTTCGCGAGGCCGCGCTGGCGACGAAGCTGATTATCGAGCAGGGGCTGGCGCCGCTGCTGATCGGCGAGGACGCTCGCGATGTGGAGCGCGCCTGGCACAAGATGCTGGCCCATATCTGGTGGTACGGCCCGGAAGGGATTGCCGCCTTTGGCGTGAGCGCGCTCGATATGGCGCTGTGGGACCTGAAGGGCAAGGCGCTGGGGCTGCCGGTCTGCCAGCTTCTGGGGGGCAAGCTGCATGACAAGGTGGTGGCGATGGCCTCGTTTATCTTCGATATGGAAGACCTGGAGTGGACGCTGAACGAGTTTCGCTGGATGGTGGAGCAGGGCTACCATTACGTCAAGGCGGGGTGGGGTATGCATCCGGGCGCGGTCTTCGGGCAGGACGCGGGGCGCGATATCGAATATGTGCGCCGCATCCGCGAGGTGATCGGCGATGAGCGCGAACTGATCGTGGATACGCCGGGCGCGCGCAATCTGTGGGACGTGCCGACGGCGATCCAGCGCTTTCGCCAGCTGGAGCCGTACCGCCTGCGCTGGATCGAGCAGCCGCTGCTGCCGAGTGATCTGGCGGGGCATGCCCGGCTGCGGGCCGCGGTGGCGACGCCGATCGGAACCGGTGAGGATGAGTGGGATGTCGAGAGCTACGGGCGGCTGATCCGCAGCGGCGGCGTGGACGTGGTCCAGATCGACCCGGGCCGCAGCCACGGCATCACCGGAAGTCGCGACATCATCAGGCTGCTGGAAACGGAGAATCTTCAGTTCAGCCTGCACACGTGGAGCAGCGCGCTCAACAGCGCGGCCAGCGTCCATCTGCTGGCTATTTCCGACCACGGCGTCAGCATGGACCTCAAGCCGCATGAGTCGCCGATGCAGCATGAGCTGGTCAGCGATCCCTGGGTGCAGGAGGGCGGATACCTGGCCGTACGCGACACGCCCGGTCTTGGTGTTCATGTACGGGAAGAGATCGTGCGCAAATACTCGTTTGAGTGAAAGGGCAGTGGCCAGTAGTTCGATGAGCGCTGGCCGTCGATGAATTTCGGGGAGGGGGGACTGTGTCTGATATGCAGAGCGGCGCGCGGCGGGCGCTGATTACCGGTGGGGCGAACGGATTCGGGCTGGGGATTGCGGAAGCCATGCTGGCACGCGGCGCGCAGGTCGCGATTGGGGACATCGACCGCGACCGCCTTCAGGAAGCCGAACGCGGCCTGGACAGCGACGATCTGCTGGCCATCGAGCTGGATGTAACGTCGCCGGAGTCAGCGGCGGCGGCGGTGGCGGCCTGCGAGGCGCGGTTCGGCGGCCTGGACACGCTGGTCAACTCGGCCGGTGTCATCGCCTTCAACCCGCTGGAGAAGATCAGCGAGGCTGAGTGGGACTGGGTGCTCGACGTGGACCTGAAGGGCACCTTTCTCTGCTGCCAGGCGGCCGCGGCGTTGTTGTGCGCCAGCAGCCGCGGCCGCATCGTCAACATCGGGTCCGACGCGGCCAAGGTGGGATTCCCGCTGCTGGCCCACTACTGTGCGGCCAAGTTCGGGGTTGTCGGGCTGACCAAAGTGCTGGCGGGCGAACTGGCACCGCACCAGGTTACGGTCAACTGCGTCTGCCCGGTCGGCGTATCGGGAACCGGGATGGGACAGGAGATTCTCGAATTGAAGACAGAGGCCACGGGCATGCAGCCGCAGGAGATCCTGGCGGCCACGGCCGCCGACATACCCTTGCAGCGCAACCCGACGGTGCAGGATATCGTGAATGCGGTTCTCTTCTTCATCTCCGACGAAGCCGCTTTCCTGACCGGGTCGGCGCTTGACGTCGACGGCGGCATGCTGAGCACGATTCCGGTGCCCGGCATGGAGGTATGAAGTTGCTTTGGCTATTGATGTTTCTGACCACTGGCCACTGACCACTGAGAACCGGGGTTTGCGATGGAACGGGTTGCGTTTGTGATGCACGTCAGAGAGGGAGAAGAGGAAGAGTACCGGCGGCGCCACCGGGAGGTCTGGTCGGCGGTGCTGGCCGACCTGGAGCGGGCGGGGGTGCGCAGCATGAGCATCTTCATGGCCGAGCGGCAGTTGTTCCTGTACATGGAGACGGAGGACTACGCCGAAGCGGTGCGCATCCTGGCGGAGAGTCCCGAGTCGGTGCGTTGGGAGGAGTACATGGCGCCGATCATGGAGGACGAGAGCGGGGACGACTACGACCCGCACGACGCCTATCCTGAAGGGATGCCGGAGGTGTTCCACTGGCAGATTGGCTGATGGTGGGGAGGGGCGCGATACTGTCTCCAAGGAGGTCAAGACATGACAGCCAGTCAAGATCATGATAGTCGTCTCGTTTCTGCTCTGGCGAACGCAGCATGCCTGAAGTATAAGCCGAAGGCATACCTTCTTTACGGCATCCAGGACGAAACGCACGAGGTTGTCGGAACATCCTTCGATCCATACACTGAAAAGGGCAAGGGCAACCAGGATCTGCTTCCCTGGATAACGGCTGGACTAGGTCTCGTTGACATTTCGTCTGAGCCAGATCAGTGTGGAAGCAAAATGCAAGAAAGCGATGAAACGACGTGCGAG
>JAPOVP010000006.1 GCA_026708085.1 Caldilineaceae bacterium | reverse complement strand
ACGCGGGCAGGCACAAGGCCTGCCCCTACCGGAGATCTGGGTAGGGATGGAGGGGAGGGCGCGTACGGGAATGGGAGGGCAGGCACAAGACCGGCAGCTACGGGGAATACATAGGACTGGGGGGAAGTGGTTTGGGGGAGATCTTTCGATTGGGCACCTGTTACGAATATCGACACCAGGTCGGCGAGGCATGTTGTAGGAGAGGGGGCGTTGCGGGGGCGGAGCCCCCGCACAAGGGAGGGCCGAATAGGCCCGACCGCCCAGAAAATCAGGGAGCAGGGGCTAGGGGCGGCGCTGGCAGTGCATCCATGTTGATCGCGGACTGGCCGTGGTCAGTGTGCTGCCCGAGGTATGCGAGAGATCCCCCTATTCTGGGATGCACGCAACAGCGGGTGGAAGTCGCGACTCGGGAACAGGTTACATCGCTTGGGGAGGGGTTGCGGCGACAGGAACCAAGAGGATGCGTCTGCCCACTGGCGAAGTCATGATGACGCGAGCGCATAACGAGCGTTGGACGAGAGATTCTGAGAGATCCCGAGAGTTCATAAGAGATTCGGAGGCTAAATTCGCACCTGGAGCGAAAACAAAGTCGTGGTCGGTCATTGACAGGAAGCGCTGCCGATTACCGGTCAGGCAGGCGTATCTTCTGTTCGCTGGATGGCGCAAGTGGGGACTGCCGGGCGGGGTCAGTAGGCGCCGATTTCGACGAGGCGGTCGTCGTCGATGCCGAAGTGGTGGGCGATTTCGTGGCGGACGACTCTTTGGACGAGGTCGCGGACATCGGATTCGGTGCGGCAGCGCATGAGGATGGGGCGGCGGTAGATGCTGATCTTGTCGGGCATGACGAGGTTGTAGCCGTGTGTTCGATCGGTCTGGGGGATGCCCTGGTACAGACCCAAGAGTTCGCTGCGATGATTCAGGCCTAGGGATTGGAGGGTGGCGCGGTCGGGCCATTCCTCGACTACGATGGCGACGTTTTCGAGGCAGTCGAGGAAGAGGTCGGGCAGGTCTTCTATGGCGCTGAGGACCAGATCGTCGAAATGATCCTGGTTTCTGATCGATTTCATTGGCCTGAAGGTATCAACTATTCATCGCTTTCGGTCTCAAGTGTGCAGTACACGAGCGGGCCTTCGGGGTCGGCGCCGGTGTGATATTTGTAGGATTCGCCACCGGTTTCTAGGACGATCAGATAACCAGGCGTGATCATCTGGGCGTACATGCCGTCCGGCTCGGGGCAGCCGAGGCTGGTGTCGCTCCACTCCATCTCTTCGGTGGAGACAACGGTAATTTCTTCAGCCGCGGTGTTGGCGACCTGCATGAGGTCCTCGGTGGCGCGTTCGACGAGACGGGAGAGAGGGTCTGAAACGACCAATTGGGGCGCGATATCGACCATCGCCACGGAGGCGGGGGTCCCGTCTTCGGTGCACTGCACCAGCGGCCCTTCGGGGTCGGCCGCGGTGTGATAGTTGAATGTGTTGCCGTCAGATTCGAGGACGATGAGGTAGCCCGGTGTGATCACCTGGGCGTACATCGTATCCGGGTCGGGGCAGCCGAGGCTGGTGTCGCTCCACTCCATCTCTTCGGTGCTGACGACGGTGATGGCGTCGGAGGCGGCGCCGGTGGCCAGCACCAGGTCTTCTTTAGCGCGCTCGATCAGGGTGGTCAGCGCGTCGTCGTCCATGAGCATGTCTCCTACCGATTGCGTTGGGAGGGTGAGATCCGCGCTGGCGGGCGTCCCGTCTTCGGTGCAATGTACCAGCGGACCTTCGGGGTCGGCGGCGGTGTGGTAGTCATAGGTGTTGCCGCCGGATTCGAGGACGATCTTGTAGCCCGGCGTTATCATCTGGGCGTACATCTTGTTCGGCTCCTGACAGCCGAGACTGGTGTCGCTCCATTCGACCTCTTCAGTGCTGACAACGGTGATGTCGTCGGAGGCGGCGCCGGTGGCCTGAATGATATCCTCCGTGGCGCGTTCGATAAGGCGGGGCAGGGCGTCTTCAGCATCCATCTGGGTCTCTTCTTCCTCTTCTTCGAGCTCCTGCGGTTGGGCGATAACTGCGCCTGTGGGTGTGCCGTCTTCGGTGCACTGCACGAGCGGCCCTTCGGGGTCTGCGCCGGTGTGATAGTCGTAGGTGCTGCCGCCGGACTGCAAGACGATGAAGTAGCCGGGGGTGATCATCTGGGCGTACATTTCGTCGGGATGGGGGCAGCCGAGGCTGGTGTCGCCCCATTCCACTTCCTCCGTACTGACGAGGGTGATCTCGTCTGAATCGGCGCCGGCCGTCTGCACGAGGTCCTCTTTGGCGCGCTCGACCAACTGGAACAGGGGACTGCCTTCTTCCAGCTGCCCGGCAGTTTCGGCCGCGGTCGGCTCATCTCTGGGAGCGAAGGGGTTGCGGATGCTGCAGGCGCTGAGTGACAGCGCGGCGATGAGAAGCAAAACGAACAGCCTGGCGGAGGCGGCCGAGCGCGGTTGCCGGTCGCCTGCGAATCTTCCTTCTAAACTTTCAGACACGGTCGTTCCTTGTGGAATAGATAATTGGTAACTACTACGCCATGTTCTGTGTACGGTCTGCCTGGGGGGAATGTACCGTCAGCATTTCTGTAGCGGGCTCTCGATGGTCATGGCGGTGATCGTTGGGCATATATGGGCGTTGCCTCGCCTGTCTTGCCTGCGCTGGACACATTTTCGGAATCTGCCAGGAGGCGGGGGGAAGCGTGGGCCGACACGGGGCGGCAATTTCGTATTGCCCACCTACTGGCTACGACGCGAGGTTGTAGGAGAGGGGGCGTTGCGGGGGC
>JAPOVP010000094.1 GCA_026708085.1 Caldilineaceae bacterium | reverse complement strand
TTGGAAAACTGACTATCTCTTGAAAGTTCTCTCCCAATAAGATGCGTATGCCCTGCCGCCCCCCGAGATTCCAAGGCAATTGCATCCAAATCAGTGATATAATGGCACAGTGCCGAAACGCAAAAAGTACTGTCGAGAGAATGTCACCGTCAACCCAGACTCCCGCTGGCAGGCAATCCGCAGGCGAAGAAGGGCCCTTGGAATACTGTAAACTCCCGACAATATGTCTGCATTAACCTGGAAAAGACAGCGAGGAAACGTGCTCGAGGTCAAGCGCAGAAGACCAAGACAAGGAAATCTGCCCGCTCTGACCCGACATGAACCCGACTTTACCCGACCCTAACTGTTCGGACACGACGCCCTGGCCCCACCGCCAACTGCCCGGCGTGAGTCTGGCGTCTGTGAGAGTCGTGGCGAGGTTGCCAGAACCGGGAACTGCCGCCGGAAACGGATAAGCTGATGCAAAAACGTATAGAAAACAATGTCCGGAAAAAAAAGCAACTGACACTCCCAAACACTCCCGAACCCTCCCAAACCCGCTCAAACCAGACACAAACCGTTCAAACGCCTCCCGCCATGTCAGAGTTTTGTACAACATTCGTGCAACGCACACAAACACTCGTCCGGCCCTCGCCAGTACCGGCGAGGCCCTTATCTCAACCCATCACACAAATCGCATGAATTGCACTCAAACAACACTTAAACGCTCGTAAACTCTCGTCCAACACAAGGATGACAAAGCCTGTGCCCCACCATCAAGACAAACGGGCTACATATAATGAAGTGACATCATTCCCAAGCAGGGGAAAAACCTGGCAATGGCGGATTGCAAAGTTGACCAACTGATGCTATCAATGGATCGAATCTATCCAACCCAACTTCCATCCCATCATCAAGCCCTTCAGGAGAACAATCAATGCCTAGCATGACCGGTGGCCGGTTCATCGCCGAAACGGTACATGGATACGGAATCACGCACGTCTTCTTCATGCCCTACATCGGCCCCAGGGCTCTCATGGAGATGGAAAAACTGGGGATCAAGCGCGTGCAGACCCACGGAGAAAAGGCCGCCGCCTACATGGCCGACGCCTACGCCCGCGTAAAACGCGCGCCCGGCCTCTGCATGGCCCAGGCCGTCGGCGTCGTCAACCTGGCAGCCGGCCTGCAAGACGCCTACCTGGCCTGCTCCCCGGTCATCGCCCTGACGGGACGCGAACTGCTCATCAATCAGCAGCGACACGCCTACCAGGAAGTCGACCACGTCAATCCCTTCTCGGCTGTATCCAAGTACAGTGCCTATGTCTCGACGCCCGAACACCTGCCAGTCTACCTGCGTCAGGCCTTTCGTGCCGCCACCTCCGGTACACCTGGCCCGGCCCACCTGGACTTTGAAGGTATCGCCGGCCAGGGAGTCGTCGAACAGGAGGCCGACCTGGAAGTAATCGTTGAGGAAGCCTTCACACAGCTGCCCCCCTTCCGTCCCGAGGCCGAGATCGCCAGAATTGACGAGGCCCTCCAGCTCCTCGCCGGTGCCGAACGCCCCGTCATCGTCGCCGGAGGTGGAGTCGTCGCCTCCGATGCCCGCAGCGAGCTCATCGAACTGGCAGAGAAGCTTTCTGTCCCCGTAGCAACCTCGCTGAACGCCAAAACAATGTTCCCCCCGGATCACCCGCTCGCAGTTGGCGTCCCCGGCTCATACTCTCGCGCCTGCTCAAACAAGGTGTTGTGCGAGGCCGACCTCGTCTTCTTTATCGGTAGCCACACCGGCGGTCAGGTCACCAATTCCTATCAGATCCCCCCTCAGGGCACCCCCATCATCCAGCTCGACATCAACGCTGAGGAAATCGGCCGCAACTACCCGGTCCAGGCTGGCCTGCAAGGAGATGTCAAGAGCAGCCTCAGGCGCATGATCAATAGAGCTGCCCCTGCAGAACCCCGCGATGCGTGGGTCGGCCGCGTTCAGGAACTGGTCAAGGAGTGGAAAGCGGGCGTGGAGCACCTGGTCAATTCAGAAATCCTTCCTATGCGCCCGGAACGCCTCTGCCGCGAACTGAGCGACTACATGCCGTCAGACGCCATACTCGTTTCCGACACCGGCCACGCCGGAGTCTGGACCGGGACAATGCTCGATCTGAAACACCCCGACCAGAGCTATATTCGCTGCTCGGGGTCACTGGGCTGGGGCTTGCCTGCAGCCATGGGTGCCAAGTGCGCCCGGCCCGACCGCCCCGTTCTCTGCTTCACCGGCGATGGCGGCATCTGGTACCACATAGCCGAGCTGGAAACCGCCGCTCGCTGCGGAATCAACACTGTAACCGTCGTCAACAACAACCACTCCCTTAACCAGGAGCAGGGCGGAGTTGAGCAGATCTACGGAGGTCGGACCGCCGGCTCAGACGAGCTCTGGCTCTTCGAAGACGCCGACTTTGCCAGAATTGCCGAGTCGTTCGGCGCCCTCGGCATCACCGTCAACAAGCCGCAAGAGCTCCCCGGGGCACTCGATCGCGCCTTTGCTTCGGGCCGGCCGGCTGTTGTCGATGTGAAAACACACGTAGAAGGCATCGCACCGCGCGCTTGGATGCCAGCCGGCTAAGGACCAGTCCTTTTCGCAGCCAACCACCGTCCGGAATGGGTCCTCCAGTTTGCTCCGGCTGTCGCCGGTCTGCTAAAATGCCTTAGGCTTGCGACGCAACCGACCGCCGCAGCGCACACTGGATGTGACGCCTCCTTCCGGCAGGAAAAGGCGATCTCGACCCAGGGCCCGGGCTCTGCGCAAGCCGGTTGATCGGTGCAATTCGAATTCATTACGCGGAAGGCTTTGCATGAAAGCGATGCTATTTCTGGACCAGGTGGTCGAGCCGGTGGCTGTGCTGGACGACGTCAAGATAGTCGAGTTCGGCAGCGACAATCACCCCGAAGGTCAGAGGGTCCGAATCTATTACCATACCACTAACCTCAACGCCACCAAGACGATGGTCGAACTTCACCGTGATCGCAAGATGACGGTGAAGCTGGAGGACGGCCGCTCTGCCCCCGCACTGATCACGCACGCCAGCCTCGACGCAAAAGGCCAATTCGTCGGCGTTCTGAGAGTCCTCGGACCTCTGGCCTGAGTCAGAAGTGCGTTCCCAATCCAGCCCGGCTTACCCCGCCGCGCACTCCAGCTCCGGGAATCTCCCGCGTTCTCGTCCACTGTCTGCCCCTATGCCCGCAAACTATCAACAATTTCATGGTCGCTGAACAGCAACTGCGCCCCGCCCAGGTGGAGATCCTCAACTATGAGGGCGGCCGCCTCGGAATCAGCGCAGTGCCCGGCAGCGGCAAGACCTTCACCCTGAGCCGCCTTGCCGCCAAACTGGTGCATAAGCTGGCGGCCTCCGGCCCCCTCGATGATCGGGAAGTCCTCGTCGTCACCTTCACCAACGCAGCCGCAGAAAACTTCCGCAGCAGTATCGGCCGCATCGTTGAGAGCCGCCGTCTACTACCAAGCGGCTTCCGCGTCGGCACGATCCACAGTTTGGCCCATGACATCGTTCGTGAGCGCCCGGGTCTGGTGGCCCTCGGTGAAGATTTCGACATAATTGAAGACCGAACAAGCCAGGAAATCAAACGCCAGGCGGTCAACAACTACCTGCAGTCCAATCCCGACTTTCTCGGCGCATACATCCGACCGGAGGAACTTCAGAATCCCCGCTACATGGAGCGCCAGCTCCCCGGCCTTGCACAGGAAATCGCCGAAGCGGTCATTCGCCGCGTCAAAGAGCTGCGTACCGATGCCGGCACACTTGAAGATCGGTTGCAAAACCAGTCCGGCTCCTGGCCCCTACTCTCCTTTGGCCTTCAGGTCTGCCGCGACTACCAACGCGGGCTGAGCGTTCGCGGTGGTGTCGACTTTGACGACCTCATCATCCTGGCACTCCAGGCCCTCGAAACAGACGAGAACCTCCTGGCCCGCCTGCAACGCCGCTGGCCTTATGTGCTCGAAGATGAAGCCCAGGACAGCAGCACCCTGCAGGAGCAGATGCTCTCACTCTTGACCTCCTCCCATGGCAACTGGGTTCGAGTGGGAGACCCCAACCAGGCCATAAACACGACCTTTACCAGCGCCGACCCCCGTTTCCTCAGAGAGTTCGTGGCACGAGACTCGGTCCGCTCCTTACCCCTGCCCAACTCGGGCCGTAGCGCCATGCCCATCATCGAGCTTGCCAACTGCTTCATCGACTGGAGCCGTGAGGAGCATCCTGAGCTCCCGATCGACAAGGCCCTATCCCTCCCATACATTCTGCCCACAGAAGAAGGCGATCCGCAGCGCAACCCCGAACCCGGCCATCCGGCCGTCTACTTCTATGATCCCCCGCTCACCCCCGCCGAAGAGATCGATATTCTGACCAGGAGCTTGCAGCGCTGGCTGCCCAACCATCCTGCAAAGACGGTGGCCGTCCTCGTCCCCGACAACTACCGTGGCGAACAGTTCAGCCAGGCCTTCGAAGATGCCGGCCTCCCATTCGACGATTCGTTGCTCCGGTCAACCAGTACCACCCGCGCTGCCGTAGACGCGCTCGTAAAGACCATGCGCTACATCGGCCAGCCCTCCAACCCCGCCCATCTGCGGGCGCTGTGGGCCGAAGTCTGGTGGGCGCGGCGAAGATGCCCGCACTCCCCTCCGGATTCAGAGGCGGATTCCGCTCAGGCCGGCACCGGGGAGCCGCCTCCTTCCTGGCTAGTGGCCGAGTCCAGCGCCGCCTCAACTGCCCAGGATAGTGAGTTGCCCCAGCCCGTGCTGCGATTCGGCAAAGCGCTGGGCCAGCTTCGCCTTCCGGAACGATTCCTCTACCCCGCAGCCGGCGACGACTGGCTGGAAGATCTCGGCTGGATCGACGACTTTGACCGCTTCCGGCCCATCATTAGCCGGTTCCGCCAGGACCTGAGACGCTGGTGCTCAGCCGTAGTTCTGCCCGTTGACGAACTGGTCCTGACCCTGGGACAGGACCTCTTCTCCGAGGCTCCCGAACGTGCCCTGGCCCACAGCGCAGCCATCTTGCTGGCAAACAAGGTCAGAGAGCGTCCCGACCTCAGGCTGCCTGAGTTGACAGCAGAATTGGAACAGACCGCCGCCCGCAAGAGGCACTTTCTCGGGTTTGGCGAAGAGACGCGAGGATTCGAACCGCCCGCCGGCAAGGTGACAATCGCTACCATGCACACGGCTAAGGGCCTGGAATGGGATCGCGTCCACCTGGCGTCAGTCAGCAACTACAGCTTCCCTGGCGGCGGCGACGACGAGTACTACCGCGGCGAGCCCAGGTTCATTCGGGACAGCCTTAATCTGACCGAAGAGGCCCTGGAGCAGACCAGCCAGCTTCACATGGGGACGCTCGACGAATATGTCCAGGGAGAGGCGACCTTGGAAGCTCGGCACGAATATGCCGCCGAGCGTCTGCGGCTCCTCTACGTCGGAATCACCCGCGCCCGTCAGGAGCTGGTCCTGACTTACAACACTGGAAGATTTCATGAAAGGCGGCCAAATCAGCCTGCTCTGGCCTTCACCGAACTCGCACAAACCTGGCAAGAGGGTCAGAGCCCAGCCTGAAATCCAGGCAATGAAAATCCCAGTAGCCTCTGGTGTTCTTCGCGGCCCTTCGTGGACCAAAAGGTTTTCACCATGGCCCTTTATGGATCAGAAGGTGTTCCTCGCGACCCTTCGCTTGCCTTCTCAAACCGACTGTTTCTGTTTCGTGCCTGCAAAGTCCCTGCCCAAAGGCGCTGATGATTCAGCATGGCGAAAGATGTTTCTCTCTCCTCGCTTTTGGGCGGTCGGGCCTATTCGGCCCTCCCTTGTGCGGGGGCTCCGCCCCCGCAACGCCCCCTCTCCTACAACCTCGCGTCGTAGCCAGTGGGTGGGCAATACGGCGGTGCCGACCCGTGTCGGCCCACGCTACCCCCCGCCAACTGGCAGATTCCGAAAATGTGCCGCCGCCAGCGAGACAGGCGAGGCCACTCCCATACCTGCCCAACGTTCACCGCCATGACCATCGAGAGCCCGCCACAGAAACACTGACGGTACATTCCCCCCACGCAGACCGTACACAGAACATGGCTTGGTAGCTACTCTGTTTCTTACAACATGCGAGCCCGGAAAATCCCTGACAAGCCTTTAGACCTTACATTCCTGTTGTAATCTCAGAAGCCTCCCAAAATGTCAACGGAGCCAGTTGAAATATCTGTAACGCCAAAACATTCCTTGCTGATCACACACTGGTATCGCGCTTGCCATGTGACCTTCTGCAAATTACGCAATGCGAAATACTCTAATGCTCAAACATTCAAACTGAACGCACCTTAGTACTCTTTCCAAGGGCCCCGCGCCCCTGTCGCTGAAAGTTCCGATCCACCAATGCGTCACACCAAGATTCAGAAATACTGCGAATCCGTCATCGAGGCCGGCTGGCTCGCCGCCTTGATCATCGCGCCCCTCTTTTTCAACACCTACTCCAGCCGCGTCTTTGAACCGGACAAGATCAGCCTGATTCGGTCCATCTCTTTGGTCATGCTCCTGGCCTATCTCGTAAAGGTTCTTGACGGCGGCCAGCTCTGGCTGTCCGCCGCTGCCGCAGCACCCCATGCGCGCAACCGCGCCCCGGCCGCCTCCGCCGGTGCGCAGCCCGGGTTCGAGTGGCGGCTGCGCAGCCTCTGGCGGCAACCCCTCCTTCTTCCCGTCCTGTTGCTGGCGGTCGCCTATGCTCTCAGTACTCTCCTTAGTATTTCACCTGCCGTCAGCTGGTGGGGCTCCTACCACCGCCTGCAGGGCGCATACACATTCTTTAGCTATCTGATCATCGCCCTCCTCACAGCAGCTCACCTGAGACAGCCCGCCCAACTGCGGCGCCTCCAACATACAATAATCGTCACCAGCCTGCCCGTCTCCGTCTACGGCATCTTCCAGCACTTTGGCAAAGATCCCCTGCCCTGGGGACAGGATGTCAGCGCCCGCATAGCTTCCACCGCCGGCAATCCCATCTTCCTCGCTGCACATCTGATTATGGCCTTTTTCCTGACGCTGGAACGCGCCTTCTCCTGTTTCGCCTACCTGCTCAAAGACCCTGTTCAACCGGATGGCGATGCACCCCCGGATGAAAATCTCCAGACCCCTGCCGCCGACAACAGCTTGGCCGGCGTTCTGGCCGGCGGCTCCTATCTCTTTGTCCTTGTCGTTCAGCTGCTCGCAATTTTTTGGTCCCAGAGCCGTGGACCCTGGCTCGGCCTCGCCAGCGGAACCTACATTTTCGTCCTCCTTCTCCTCACCGGTATGCGTCCCCGCAACTATCGCGCTTGGACTGCTGCTTGGGCCGGACTCGGCGCGGCCGGACTCATTCTTCTCATACTCCTGAATACCACTGCACTGGGACAGTCTTTCAGACACGTTCCCGTTTGGGGACGCCTTACCACGATGCTGGATAGCGCCACCGGCACCGGCCGCGTTCGTGTACTGATCTGGGAGGGCACCGCGGTCATGATATCCCCCCACCAGCCGCTAACCTACCCCGATGGCAGCCAGGACTCCATCAACCCATTGCGCCCCCTGATCGGCTATGGCCCCGAAACACTGTGGATGGCCTTCAATCGTTTCTATCCGCCTGAGCTCGCCCAATGGGAGTCTCGCAACGCCAGCCCCGACCGCGCCCACAACGAAACGTGGGACAGTCTGGCAATGACAGGAGTGGTCGGCCTGCTGGCCGCTTCACTCCTCTTTCTGTCTATCTTTTTCTGGGCCCTGCGCTGGCTCGGGCTCATCCGGTCGCGCCGCGACGTCATACTCTTCTTTTCCTTGCTCATCGGTGGTGGCCTGCTCCTCAGCGTCTTCTTTCTGATGCGCGGCGTGAGCGTCGGTTTCCTGGGCGTAAACTGGCCCACTGGTCTGATTCTCGGCCTTATCGCTTACGTCACGCTCGCCGTATTCCTTCAACCTGGGTCGTCATCTGAGGAAACTCACAGACCTCGCCAGCTCCTTCTGGTCGCCTCCCTGTCTGCCGTAATCGCCCACTATGTCGAGATCCACCTCGGTATAGCCATTGCAGCCACCCGTATCTACTTCTGGGTTTTCGTAGCTCTCATGCTTGCGATTGGATTGCGCTGGTTCCTCCCCCAAGCTTTCGGGACTGTCGACTCTTCGACAGGTCTGCCTGCACCCGATGGCCGGCAAAATGAGAATACGGGTAGCAGGAACCCGGCGGCGCGTTCACAACCGCGCCGTAGGCGCCGCCAAACCAGGTCATCCGCCATCAACTGGAACATCGGCCTTCCGGCGACGATTCTCCCGGACATTCTCGTGATGCTGACCCTGGTCTTTCTCTTTACATTTAATCTCCTGGGCCATTCGAATCCGTTCGCGGTACTGTTTGCTGGGCTGGCCGCCTCCTCCCAGTCCTCGGTCGCTGGCGGCCTCTCCGAAATCCTGTGGCTCGTTGTTTTCACCTGGATGATCGCGACTGGGCTCGGCGCCTCCTCGTCAATCTTTAACGTTCCACCTGTCCAAACCGGGCCAAGCGGCGATTCAAGTGCTGCAACGACCCGCCGCCAGAACAGAGCGGCGAATCGCAACAACAACGTAGGGTTTGGCCGCCTGCTGGCTCGTACTGCCGCCCTTTATGGCCTTGTGCTTTTCGCCGCTTGGCTAATCTACGGCTTGGTCCACTCGGCTCGGATCCTCCCCAGCGCCAGGACCGGTACCGTAGCCGAGCAGCTCGACCAAATCGCCGGGCACTACGGCCTGTACGCCTGGCTTGTCGTCCTCTGGTGCCTGCTGGCAGGAGTTGCCCTGGCATGGCGTGAACTGGCAGAAGCAAGGCGGGCGTGGCTGGGACGGGGTCTGACCACCGTCGGCGCAAGCATACTGCTTTCAGTTATCGTCTTTTTTCTTATAGGGGGAGTCAACATCGCACAGGTGCGTGCCGATGTATTCTACAAACAGGGCCAGAGCTTCGACACCGGTGGGGCATGGGTAGAGAGTTCAGACCTGTACCGTCGTGCCCTGGCCGTACGACCGACTGAGGATTACTACATGCTTTTCCTGGGCCGTAGCCTGCTCGAAAGAGCTGCCTACGCGCCCAGAGATGGTTCCCGCGCTCTGCCGGCTGAACCGTCGCTCCAGGACATTCTATACCTGGATGCTGATGGTATAGCGCGACTGAGTCAGGCAGATGTCCTCTCCGCCGCCAGCACCGTTCTCCAGAAGGCCCAGGAAGTCAATCCCCTCAACACCGACCACACTGCCAATCTTGCCCGCCTGCACCGTCGCTGGTCCACCCTGTCCCAAGACCCGCAAGACCGCATCCAGAGACTTGAACTGAGCCTGCAGCACTATGACGCCGCCCTGTCACTGAGCCCGAATGTTGCCCATCTGTGGAATGAACGGGGCCAGATCCTGGCCTTGATGGACCGGCTCGACGAGGCAGAAGCCTCATTTCAGCACAGCCTGACCCTGGACGACCGCTTTGAGAACACCTATGCCTTCTTGGCAGAGTTGTATTCCCAGCAGAACGCGTCAGAAAAGCTGTCCCTCATTCTGGAACAAGGTCTGGAAAAGCTGCCCAATAGCCTTGCCCTACTCACCCACAAGGCGTCGGAGCAGTCGAAAGCTGGCGATCTGGAAGCCGCATATGCGACGATTCTGATGACCGTCGAAAACCACCCGACTGACCTCAACGCTGTTCGCAATCTGATCGTTCTCGCGCGTTCGCTCGATCGACCTGAAGAGGCATCCCAATGGGCTGACCGCGCAGTCTCCCTGATCGAGAGCGGCCATGGCCACAACGACATGGTGATTGCTGTCTATCGCCTGGTCGCCGAACTGCGTGAAGAAAATGGACGGCTCGATGAATCGGCCGAAATCCTGCACCGCCTCCTGGAACTCGCCCCCGACGACTACCGCTTTCCGTTTCAGCTGGCCAGGTTGTATTCTGAACTCGGAGCCGTCCAGCAGGCCCGCCAGTTCGTAGAAGCCGCCCTGACTCTCGCGCCCGACAACGAAAAGGCCGCAATCCAGTCCTTCGTCGAATCTCTTGAATGACCGACCTGGTTTCTGTGCTCTGGTGGAATTATGAGTTCCTTTATTCTGATGGCAGCTAGCGCCCTGGTTTTCGCCATTGGCGGCACACCTTTAGTTCGCTATGCCGCCCTGAAACTGGGCATCCTGGACCAGCCTTCATCGCGCAAGATCCACAGCGCTCCCGTTCCCCTGATGGGGGGCGCCGCCATCTACGTGGCCTTTATCGCTGCCCTCGCCCTATGGGGTGAACGCAGCTATGTCAACGAAGTCGTGGGAATCTTTGTCGGCGCCACGCTGGTAAGCATTGTCGGCGCCCTGGACGACAGCCGCGGTTTGGGCAGCTACCTCAAGCTGCTTTTTCAGATCGCTGCAGCCTTCATTCTCATCCTCTCCGGCGTCCAGGTCCGGCTGTTTGACGGCATCCTGGACATTGTCCTGACCCTCTTCTGGGTGGTCGGAATAACCAACGCCTTCAACCTGCTCGACAATATGGACGGACTCTCCAGCGGCGTTGCCACCATCGCTGCCGCCTTCTTCACCCTCCTGGCCGCGATGAGCGATCAATACCTCGTGGGGACCCTGGCGGCTGCGCTTTTCGGCGCCTGCATCGGTTTCCTCGTCTACAACTGGAATCCCGCTCGCGTCTTTATGGGCGACACGGGCAGTCTTTTCCTAGGCTTCCTCCTTGCCGCCGTTGGCATCAAACTGCGTTTCCCCGCCAACACCGCCAGCATTACCTGGATGATCCCAATTCTTGTAATGGCGTTGCCCGTTTTCGATACGACCCTCGTCTTCTTCAGCCGCTTGCGTCGCGGCAACAACCCCCTCACCACGCCGGGCAAAGATCACGTCAGCCACAGGCTCGCCCGCCGAACGGGAAGTCAACGCGAAGCGGTCCTTCTGTGTTATCTTATAACGGGAGGAACGGGTCTGGCCTCTATTTTCTTGACACAAGCCAACTTGCAGGAAGCCCTCTTTATCGGGCTGGCTGCATTCGCGCTGGCAGCCTTTGCACTGTGGAAGCTTGAGTTCCAGAAAAACTGACCGTGGTACGGCTGCCTGCCCCCAAACTGACGTCACCGGCACTATCTCAAAAGGAGATGACTTTGTTCTCTGTTCCCAAACGCAAGCCCCCCATCGCCAGAGATTCGACCCGAAGCAACTACGCGCGCGCCAACCCGTCGTCCGCGAGCTTCGGCTGGGCGAAAGCAGACCGGTTCTCTAGCCTCGCCGTAGGCCTGGTCCGGCGCCCTGGAACCTGTGCGGCCTGCATCCTGATGCTCTTTGCTCTCGCCTTCTCATCCTGCACCGCCCCCACGCAAGCAACCGAGGACTCTCAGGAAGCCGCAGAAGGCGCTGCCGCCGCCCTGGAGCCCGCCGACCGCAACAACATGTACGAAACGGTTCCCGATATGACCATCGATCCGGAAGCCGAATACCACGCCGTCTTCAAGACCGAGAAGGGTGACATCCGAATAAAGCTGTTTGCAGCCGAAGCGCCGGTTACGGTCAACAACTTCGTCTTCCTCGCCCGCGACGGTTTCTACAACGACACCCACTTTCACAGGGTTTTGGAGAACTTTATGGCCCAGGGCGGCGATCCTTCCAACACCGGCGCGGGAGGACCCGGCTATCAATTCCAGGATGAAATCGTTGCCAGTCTCCAGTTTGATCGCGCCGGCCTCCTCGCAATGGCAAACGCAGGGCCCAATACCAACGGCAGCCAGTTCTTCATCACCTTCGCCGAAACGCCCTGGCTGAACGGGAACCATACGATCTTCGGCGAGGTTGTAGAGGGCATGGACGTGCTCTTCTCTATCTCGCTGCGTGACCCGAGAGCAGCCACCTCACCCGGCGATCTGCTGGAAACTGTCGAGATTGAAGAAGGGGAATAGACGCCATCGCTCTGACCTTGAATCCCGACCCGCCAATTCGAGTGCCGTTCAGCAAGGATGCGGATAGTCTATGGGCTGCCTCGATTCGCCCTCCCTCGCCGTTCATGCCTTAAGTACGGAGTGAGGATGACTTGCTGCACATCTGGAAGAGCAGAAGACTTCACAGCCCCCATATTGTCGAATGCCGCAGAGCCTGGAAGGCATCGGCTATGGAAAAACTGAAGTTGACTGGATTAACACAGTTACTGTTCCCGTAGAGCAACAATGAGTCCTCCCTCCCATTCTTTCCGACGGAGAGAGCAGGACTCAGACGCGAGTAAAGCCATGAACTCTACCAGCGACACACAACTGATTCAGAATGAGACCCGTCGCCAGGAAGGCAACGCCAGTCCTGACCTCCCCGAAGAAGCCGGCGAAATTGACAGCAGCCCCACGAGACCCAATCCGTGGATTACGGCTCTTCAAATAATCGGAATTCTTGCAATCGTCTTTGGCGCATTCTGGCTGGGAACACAGAGAGAACTGGTGCAGCGCTTCAGCCAGTGGGGATACTTGAGCAGCTTCATAATCAGCCTCATCGGAAGCGCGACCGTAATCCTGCCCGCCCCTGGCCTGGCCCTCATTCTCGCCTTGGGCGCCCACCTGAACCCGGTTCTCCTCGGCGTAGTTGCCGGCTTCGGCAGCGGGCTGGGAGAACTGTCGGGCTACCTTGCCGGCAAAGCCGGTCGTAATCTCGTCAATAGCGAAGGAAGATTCAATGCCTTTCTCCACAAAATGACCACTCGCTTTACCTCTCCCGCTCTCTTTGTTCTTGCTATTCTCCCCTTGCCCATATTCGACTTCGCCGGTATTCTCGCCGGCGCCCTGCGCATGCCCGTCCTGCAGTTTCTCGCCGTGGTCATCAGCGGCAAGATCATCAAGCACGCGCTGGCCGCCTACCTTGGCGCAGAGTTCTTCGAGATGTTACTCAACAACCTTGGCGCCTGATTCTCGTAGCACGGTGCAGCTGCCATCAGGGCCGCACCCTTCCAATTCCGGACGACTCGGGTCAAAGGTGAGGGTCGTCCTTTTAGGAGCCTGGAGCCATGCCTAAACGTATTCTCCGACTGTTGCCGCCGCTTCTGCTGGCTTTCACATATCTTGGATGTGGCGCCAGCGCGCCGGAAGAGCTATCTCTGGGCAGTGCCGCTGCGTCAGTAGTACAAGAACCGGAACCGTTTGTTGACGTATACACGGACGAATTCTCCGACCCATTTGAGCAGGAATTCAACGAAGAGACTTCCCCGCCCTTTGCGCTGAGCGAAGGCCAGTCCGATTGGGACGGCGGCCAGGCCCGTCCTCCCCTCGCCGCCGCAACGCCTCTGTCACCGGAGCAAATCCAGGAGCTGCTGAGTCGTCTGCCTCCCCTTCAGAAAGATGATGGTGACATCGCCCAGGTCCGTCTCCCCGATCAGAGCCTGCCGCCCCCGCGTCCCGGCCAGGAGGTGGAGCTGCCATTTCCTCCCCCTCGGGCAGAGTCGCCCCCCGACACGCGCGCCGGCGACCCCCTGACCGTCCTCCGCTTTTCGCCGGAAGGAGATGTCCCTCTCGCTCCCCAACTGAGCGTGACCTTCAGCCTCCCCATGGTCCCTCTCACCAGCCACCAGCAGCTGGCCGCAGAGGACATTCCAGTCGAGCTCAAACCAGCCATGCCCGGCCGCTGGCGCTGGGTCGGTTCCAGAACTCTCCTGTTTGAAGCCGGCGTCGACGGTTCTGCCAGAATGCCCATGGCCACCGAGTTTTCCGCCTCCATTCCTGAAGGAATACTGTCTGCAGACGGGACAAAACTGGCAGAGCCTGTCAGCTGGACCTTCCGTACGCCGCCCCCGTCCCTCCAATACGCTTGGCCGACCGGCGGCCCGGTCGGGCGCGAGCCCGTCTTCTTCGCCTCCTTCGACCAGGACATCGATCCTGCCAAAGTGCTCGAGCACACGCAGGTGACCGCACAGGGCAGCCGGTTCGCCGTCCGCATGGCGAGCCGGGAGGAAATCGCCGCCGACCCACGCATCAGGCGCTTGGCGGCAAGGTCAACCGAGAACAGGTGGCTGGCATTCGTTTCCGACAAAGCACTGCCCCCGGACACGACCGTGACAGTCACCTTCACACCCGGCACGCCCTCCGCCGAAGGACCTCTGGTTACCGCCCATCCTCAGAGCTACAGCTTCAAAACACCTGGCCCATTCGTCCTCCGCCAGCGGGAGTGCGGTTGGGGAGGAGGCGCCCAGTGCCCGCCCAACAGCCCTCTCTCCTTGCGCTTTAACAATCCCATCGACACCCAGTCGTTCGACCCATCACTGATCACGATGGAGCCCGAGCTCGACTACGTCTCCTATGAACTCTTTGGTGATTCTATCTGGATCGTTGGCAACACAAACGCAAGAACCACCTACGACGTAACCATCGCCTCTGGACTGACCGACATTTTCGGCCAGTCACTCCGCGAAGATGCGCAGACCCGGTTCAGCATCGGCCCGATGGAGGCCTTCCTTACCGCAAGCAGCCACGGCCCGATAACCATACTTGACCCCTACGGTGAACCCAGTTTCCCCATATACTCGGTCAATCTGTACGCGGTCAATGTGCGCGCCTATCGCGTCGCCCCTGAGCAGTACGTCGAATATCAGCAGTGGCGCAGCAACCGCTGGCGCGACGACCAGAACGAGCCTCCCGGCGAGCTGGTCTTGGAGCGCAAAGTGGAGATCAGCCGTCAATTCGACACAATAATCGAAACGGCAATCGATCTGACCGCTGCGCTCGACGGCGGCACCGGCCACATCATCCTGTACATTGAGCCCGAAGGCGGAATGCTCTCCGCCCTCCTCAACCGCCAGCTGCAGGAAACGCGTATCATAAGCTGGGTCCAGGTGACCGAAATAGGACTCGATGCCTTCGTCGACGCCGACGAGATGTTCGTCTGGGCAAACAGCCTGACTGACGGTGCACCCCTCAAAGGTGTAGAGGTCACTCTCTGGCCGCAGGACGTACAGAATGTCACCGACGAGACCGGCTCAGCCCGGTTGAGGCTGCCCCGCAACAGCTCCCAACTGCTCATCGCCCGCCGCGGCGACGACGTAACCTTCCTTCCCGAAAACCGCTACGAATACTACAGGACCGAGACCGGTTGGAACGGATGGCAGCAGCGCGCCGAACGCGCCGACATTCGCTACTATGTCTTTGACGACCGCAAAATGTACCGCCCAGGCGAAACGGTCAGCGTCAAAGGCTGGATGCGTCAATCTGAACGCAGCCCCGAAGGCGACCTGAGCCTCCCGCCCGAAGGAGCGGCGACCATACTCGATTATACTGTTCGCGATTCGTCAAACAATCTGATTCACACGGGCAGCGCCAACATCAACCCCTTGGGCGGCTTCCACTTTCAGTTTGACCTGCCGGACAACGTAAATCTGGGTTACGCCTGGATCGAAATGCAGTCCGCCTTCGACGACGACTA
Organism: Caldilineaceae bacterium; assembly: GCA_026708085.1. Classification (GTDB taxonomy): domain Bacteria; phylum Chloroflexota; class Anaerolineae; order Caldilineales; family Caldilineaceae; genus Bin5. The sequence goes on along the minus strand of JAPOVP010000094.1, from coordinate 16,246 downwards.
TGAGCCCCGCCACGACCACCTCTTTCAGATACAGGAGTTCCGCCGGCCCGAATATGAAGTCAGCGCCTCCCTTAGCGAAGGCCCCCACATTGCCGGCGGCCACGCCCTCGCCACCGTTAGCGCCAGCTACTTTGCCGGCGGTCCGCTTCCCAGCGCTGAAGTAAGCTGGGATGTCTCGGCCTCGGAAGGTTCCTATGAACCACCAAACTGGTCCGGCTTTGTCTTCGGAAAATGGCTCCCGTGGTGGGGCTATCCCGGACATTCAGACTACCTCGGTCACGCCTCCTTCAACTCCCGCACCGACGCCGCCGGCCAGCACGTCCTCCGCATCGACTTCCACAGCCCCGTCGACGGGACTGGTTCTGACGCAGACAGTCTCGAAGAAGCGAGGCCATTCCCCACTCACATTGACGCTACCGCGACCGTCATCGACGTCAATCGCCAGGCCTGGAGTAGCGGCTCCGCTCTCCTGCTCCATCCGGCGGACCGTTACGTCGGCCTGCGCACAGCGCGCTACTTCGTCGAACAGGGCGAGCCCTTGTCTGTCGAAGTTGTGATAACCGATATCGATGGGACTGCTATCCAGGGGCACCGCGCCGAGGTAAGAGCAGCTCTGTTGGAATGGGAGTATCGCCAAGGCACCTGGAGCCAGGTCGAAAGGGAAACGCAGGAGTGCACCGTCGAATCGACGGCCGCCTCTGACCAGAACGACAACGAATATGAGTTCGCCGCCTGCTCCTTTGATACCGCAGTCGGCGGCGAGTACCGCATTACCGCCACCGTCGCCGACGGCGCCGGCCGGCTCAACCGTACCGAACTGACCCGCTGGGTGACCGGCGGTCAGCGGCCGCCCAGCGCCAACCTGGAAAGGGAGCAGCTGCAGCTCATACCGGACAGCGAGGACTATGCCCCGGGTGACATGGCCGAAATCCTGGTGCAAGCTCCCTTCTACCCCGCAGAGGGTCTCCTGACCCTACGGCGCGACGGCATTGTCTCCAGCCAGCGGTTCACCATGGAAGGCCCCACCTACACGCTGCGCGTGCCTGTCGAAGAGGACCACATTCCCAACATACATCTGCAAGTGGACCTTGTCGGGGCAGGCGACCGCGTCGACGCTGCCGGCAACGCGCTTCAGGGACTGCCGCCCCGCCCAGCCTATGCCCGCGGCAGGCTCAATCTGACGATTCCGCCGCTGAGTCGTACGCTCCAGGTCGAAGCGCAGCCCAGGGAATCCCGCCTGGAGCCTGGAGCAGAAACCATGATCGATGTGCTGGTGAAAGACGCCAACGGTGAACCGGTTGCCGGCGCCGAGTTTGCAGTCGTTGTCGTCGACGAGGCCATCCTCGCCCTTACCGGCTACCAGCTCATCGACCCCGTGACTGTCTTCTACGGCCAGCGCGGTCGCGGCGTCAGCGACTACTACAACCGCGACGATCTCCTGCTTGCCAGCAGCCTGTCCTTGCAGGGCGAAACACCTGCGCCGACCGGAACCCCCCAACCCCCACAGACAATGAAGCAAGAAAGGTCCATGGCTATGGCGGCGGCAGCCCCTGCTATGGCAGAAATGGCCATGGCTGACGAATCGGCCGAAGAAGAAGGTGCTGACGATAGCAGCGGGCAGTCGATTCGGGCCCGGCTCAACTTTGACCCGTTAGCCCTCTTCGCGCCTGAAGTTCATACAGACCAGGACGGCCGCGCCAGCGTGCAGGTCACACTTCCTGACAATCTCACCCGTTACAGGGTAATGGTCGTCGCCGTTGCCGGTGGTCGCTTCTTCGGTGCCGGCGAATCCAACCTGACCGCTCGCCTTCCCCTCATGGTGCGTCCCTCCGCCCCGCGATTCCTCAACTTCGGCGACAGCTTCGAGCTGCACGTCGTGCTGCAGAACCAGACCGATGAGGCAATTGAAGTTCAGGCAATCGTCCGCGCCTCAAACGCCAATCTGGTGGGAGAGAGCGGGGTGGAAGGAGCCGCCGGCTACGCCGTGACAGTTCCCGCCAATGACCGCGTCGAACTGCGCTTCCCGACAACCACGGCCAGCGCCGGCACGTCCCGCTTCCAGTTTGGCGCCATCGACGCCAACCGGCCGGCCACTGCCGACGCCGCCGGGATCAGCCTGCCCGTCTTTACGCCCGCGACCACCGAAGCCTTCGCCGTCTACGGCGAAATCGACGAGAGCGGCGCAGTCTTGCAGCCCATCCGGCCGCCGGCAGACGCAATTCCTGACTATGGCGGCCTCGAGGTAACACTTTCCTCCACTGCCCTGCAGGCACTGACCGACGCCTTCATCTACCTGGTCCAATACCCGTTCGACTCCTCCGAGCAGATCGCTTCCCGCATCCTTGCGGTGGCCGCGCTGCGAGATGTACTCGCCGCTTTCGACGCCGCCGGTCTGCCTGCTCCGGATGAAATTGACAAGTCAATGGCGAGAGACCTTCAGACACTGCAGGCGATGCAGGATTACGGGGGCGGCTTCCCCATCTGGCGGCGAGGCGGCGAAATCTGGCCCTACCACAGCGTCCACGTCGCACATGCCCTCGCCCGGGCCCGTCTGAAAGGGTACGCCGTGCCAGACGAAATGGTCAGCAGTTCTCTCGACTATCTTCGCAATATCGAGCAGCATTTCCCTTCCTGGTACGGCATCGATGCTCGCCGCGGGCTGTCCTCCTATGCCCTGTATGTTCGCAAACTGCTCAGAGATGAGGATCCCTCCAAGGCGCGTGCACTCGTAAGGGAGGCGGGACTGGAAAACCTCTCCCTTGAAAGCGTCGGCTGGCTGCTTTTCGTCCTGACCGACAATGCCGTTTCGCAATCGACCGTCACCGAAATGCAGCGCTTCATCGCCAACCGCGTGACCGAAACAGCCGGCGCAGCAACGGTTGCGTCCGGCTATAGCGACGGCGACTACCTCTTGCTCCACTCAAGCCGACGTTCCGATGCGGTCCTTTTGGAGGCACTCGTCGTTGATCAACCCGACAGCGATCTGATTTCCAAGCTCGTACGCGGCCTGCTGGGCCATCGCACCGCTGGCCGCTGGAGCAATACCCAGGAAAACGTCTGGGTGCTGCTGGCCATGGACCGTTATTTCCAGGCCTTCGAATCCCAGACGCCCGATTTCGTCGCTAGAATCTGGTTGGGTGAGCAGTTCGCAGCCAGCCGCGCCTTCCAGGGTCGTTCGGCGGAAAACGTAGGCCTTGCTCTGCCCATGCAATTCCTGCACGAGAGCGCACCAGGCGCAGAGGGTGACCTGCCCCTGATAGTCCAGAAAGAGGGCCAGGGACGGCTCTACTACCGGTTGGGCCTTCGCTACGCTCCCAGCGACCTCAGCCTCGGTCCGCTGGACCAAGGCTTCACCGTCGAACGCATCTACGAGGCCGTGGACGATCCCGCCGACGTACGTCGCGATGAGGATGGCCTCTGGCACATCCGAGCCGGTGCCCGCGTACGCGTCAAGCTGACCATGGCCGCCCCTTCGCGTCGAGTCCACGTTGCTCTGGCGGACCCACTGCCGGCTGGCCTGGAGATTCTTAACCCGGATCTGGCCGTAACCGCTGAACCCCCCAGGGATTCCAACAGGACTCAGACCGGGCGCCGCTGGTGGGGCAGCTGGTATCAACATCAAAACCTGCGCGACGAACGCGCTGAGGCCTTCACCCCGTATCTGTGGGCCGGCGTCTACGAGTACAGCTACCTGGCCCGCGCCACCACGCCAGGCGCCTTCGTTGCGCCCCCCGCCAAGGCTGAGGAAATGTACGCGCCCGAGACCTTCGGCCGGACGGGAACCGATTGGATTGTCGTAGAGGTCAGCGAAGAATAGGATGTGACGGACCGACTCTTACTTCTGACTCAGCCTCTGTATGGAAAGGAGAAAAAATGGCTCGCAGAAGGGCAACAAGGGGAAACTGTCAGTTCTGTGGTAAGGCTTACACTCGCTGGGGAATGACTCGTCATCTGGAGACCTGTGCCGAGCGTGCCAGCGCAATCGAATCTGATGCAAAAGGGTCGGGGAAACGGCAAGAGATATTTCACCTGCTGATCGAGGATGTTTGGACCTCCGACTACTGGCTGCACCTTGAAATTGCAGGCCAGGCTACACTTGACCAGCTGGATCTATACCTGCGGGCTATTTGGCTCGAGTGTTGTGGCCACTTGAGCCACTTTCTGATCAATGGAATCTACTACGATAAGGAGATGGAAATCGAGTGGGCCATCGGCGAAACCAGGAGGATGTCCACACAGATCACCGCCGCATTTGAGCTGGAAACAGAGGCGGAATACAAATATGACTTCGGCACACCAACCGAACTGCTGATTTCAGCACTTGCTATGCGTTCAGGTATCTGGACGGGCAAACCCATTCGGATGTTAGCGCGCAACAATACGCCCACAATGAAATGCACGGCCTGCTCCAAAAAGGCCGAGTGGATTTGCATCGAATGTCTGTATGAAAACAGGCCCTGCCTCGTGTGCGATCGGCACGTCAACGAGCATTCACATGATGATGACATGATCCTACCTGTCGCAAATTCACCGCGGATCGGCATGTGCGGCTACGAGGGCCCGGCAGAACCCCCATACTAGCCGTCTGATTGCACCATCTGCTTTCTGATCTCTATCCAGATCTCAGTTAGTTCCAGCCGGTCAATCCACTGCCAAAGATAGTCCTGTTCAAGGCTGTCATCACCCACCATGGCGACGATGCTGCCGATGTCACGGATATGCTTGGTTTGGCCGCCCAGACGGTAGTACTGAAGCTTATAAAGAATCAGTTCTTCAGGCGAATGGACATAGGCTTCACCGATTCCTGGACCGAAATCGACAAGCAACCGACGTTGCAATGCACTCGCCCGAAGCGTATCTTCGGGTCGCAGCAGGAAAACATCCAGCTTGTAGCCTGTTGGCATGTGGATGGCCTTGATTGGCAAGTCCGCCGGCGAACTGTAGAGGTCGAGAATGACTTCCACAGGTACGAGCATCCCCCTGGCCTCCAGCGCCTTGGAAAACTCGGCCATCTGCTCCACCGGCAAATCAACTACGGCATCAAAGTCCCGTGTAATTCGGGCCTCACCCCATCCCCAAACGGCAACGGCTCCTCCCACCACATAGGTGACGCTCGTCTCTTCAAGTGCATCAAGCACTTCACGAACGAAATCTCCGAACTCCTGTTGCGGGTCCTCTGCCACCGCCTCCCTCCCGTCAAGAGCTGCCTTGCGCGCCAGTCCGAGCGACATTCCTTCGGTCAATTCTGGCCGGAGAGTCCGTAACCGGTAGGATACAACTCCCTCGGCGACTCGAATCATCGAGAGTCCTTGCTGCGACCGTTGTGCCGCCGACAATTCACTGGACACTGAGATCTGTGCAGGATCGATTTCCCTCAGCGCGCCCGCGATCTCCCGTTCTTGCTTGCAGGTGAGAGGCATAGCAACAATCCTTGCTTGTCGTTCAAAGCGCCGAATGCATAGTTCAATTCACCTGTCCACAGCTTACCAGCGCTGGGATCAGTCGCCCCTGGCTCTCGCCTGAGACCCTTTCCAGTCCAGCCTCCCCAAGCGCACGACAACCCGCTGCATAATCGCCTGCGCGACCTCGTCCTTGCTCATAAGCGGCCAGGCTTCCCGGTTTCCCCCGCGCTCGAACAGAGTTACCCGGTTCGTATCCACAGCGAAGCCGCTGTCCGCCGCGCTCACATCATTGAGAACGACGAGATCGAGGTTCTTCCGCTCCAACTTATCGATCGCGTTCGCCTCCAGATCGTTCGTCTCCGCAGCGAAACCGATGACAAGCCCAGGGCCCGGACCGCCATTCTCCCGCTTGATTCCAACCTCATGTAGTATATCCGGCGTCCTTTCCAACGAAATCACCTGCTGCTGCGGAGACTTTTTTAGCTTATGGTCAGCGCTGTCCGTGGGGCGGTAGTCGGCCACCGCCGCCGCGCCGATGAGTACATCCGTCTCGGGCAGCTCCTCCATAACGGCCGAATACATCTGCTGGGCTGTGTGCACCGGCACCAGCGAAATTCCGCCCGGAGGATGCACTGACAAAGGGGCATGCACGAGTACCGTATCCGCACCAAGATCACGCGCCGCTCGCGCCAGCGCTGACCCCATCTTTCCGGTCGAATGATTGCCCACAAATCGGACTGGATCAATCGGCTCCCGTGTCCCGCCAGCCGTGATCACCACCCGCAGCCCGTCAAGGGGTCCTCCACGACCAATCACCTTGCAGGCGACCTCGAAGATCTCCTCAGGCTCCGCGACGCGACCCTCTCCCACTTCGCCCGAAGCCAGCCGCCCCTCAGCCGGCCCGATGAAATCCACGCCCCAATCCCGCAAAGTCTGCACATTGCGCATCGTCGCCGGATGCGTCCACATATTCGTCTCCATAGCCGGAGCCAGCAGCATCGGACCCTTGTAGCTCAGCGCCGTGATACTCAACAGATCGTCGCTCAGACCAAGAGCAAGCCGTGCAATGGTGTGGGCCGTCGCCGGCGCGATGATGAACAGGTCCGCTGCGTGCGCAAGCGCCACGTGCCCGATGCGCAATCGGCCGGCATCATGCCAGAATTCGAAAGTGTCGGTCGCAACGCTCCGCTGCGTGATCGACTGAAAGGTCACCGGCGCAACGAACTTCGCCGCCGAGTGAGTCATGATCACGTCCACCAGCGCATTGGCCTGTGTAAGTCGGCTGGCCAGCGTCACTGCCTTGTAGGCCGCTATGCCGCCGCTGATGCCGAGTACGATTCGTTTGCCGGAGAGTATCGGGGCCATGGGTTAGCTCCACGTCAGTTCGATGTAGGACCGCCCCGGAGGGCGCAAACGCGGGTCACGAGTCGGCGACGCCCCCGTCCCGGTGGCGGGCAAGATAGGACCGCGAGGAGCTTCGCACTGCCTTCGAACCGAAATCCGGTGCATGGCGGGCGCATGCTGCCTCATCCACCTCGACGCCAAGTCCCGGTTTTTCAGGCGGCAAAATGTGCCCGTCGACAACCGACAACGGCTCGACGACGAACTCCGTCATTGAGAGTGGCGAATCGTCAGGGTCAACCATCTCTTGAATGACAAAATTGGGTGCCGTGAAATCCACGTGGACGCAGGCCGCCGTCGACACCGGCCCGTAAGGGTTGTGGGGTGCGAGGCCGGCGTAATAGACCTCCGCCTGCGCCGCGATGCGCCGAATCTCGCTTATGCCGCCGGCGTGGCAAGCGTCTGGCTGCAACAGGCTCGCCGCGCCCGTCTCAAGAATCTCGCGAAAGCCCCAGCGCGTAAAGAGCCGCTCGCCCGTGGCAATCGGAATATTGGTAGCGCGGGCGACCTGCGCCATCGCCGCCGGGTTCTCCGCCTGCACCGGCTCCTCCATGAAAAACGGATAGTACGGCTCAAATCGATGAGCGTACCGAATCGCCATCTGCGGCGTTACCCGCCCGTGCATATCCAACAGAATATCCACGCCGTTGCCGATCGCCTCCCGCACCGCTTTCAGCCCGGCCTCCGCTTCATCCAGCACCCTCGGCCCGTCCAGGATGTTTGTGATCGGTATCGGGACCGTCTTGACCGCGTCCCAACCCTTCGCCGCCTTCGAAAGCGCGCTCTCCGCCATCGCCTCGGGCGTGTCGCCGCCAAAATGCGTGTACATCCGTACACGGTCCCGTACCTTCCCGCCGAGAAGCTCATAGATCGGCTTGCCCGCCTCCTTGCCCTTGATGTCCCACAAGGCCTGGTCGATCCCCGAAAGAGCGGACAGACCGATAACCCCCTGTCGCCAGAAGCCGCTGCGATAGAGCACCTGCCAGCAATGTTCCACCTCAAGCGGACTGAAGCCTAGGATCATCGGCTCCATGTCCTGCACACAGCCGGCCACCGCCCGCGGTTTCCCCTCTACAGTGGCTTCTCCCCAGCCCACCAGCCCTGGTTGATCCGTCTCCACTTTGACAAAGACGAACGTTTTTCGCTCCCCCTGTGCAAAAACTGGTCTGATTGCAGTGATCTTCATTGTAGAATTCCTCGTGGGTGCTGGCAGCGCTGTTCAAGCTGCCTCCAACATTTCCTGTACCATTGACTCTGCCAGCTGGCGTTCCGCCTCGCCGGCCTCGATCTCCCCATCGAGAAGACCCTTGCGCAATCTGCGCATGATCTGCCCATACCCCGGGCCCGGAGGCAATCCCATCTGCAGCAGGTCTCTTCCATCCAGCGCGGGGCGAACGTGCCGCCATCTGTGCACGTAGCAGTTCAATCGTCTGTGCAGCAAGGGATCCTCGTCCACAAGCGAAAGCAGCAGCAACACAGCCGGCTGCGCCCTGTCGAGAATGGCCACTACTTCGCTTGGCCGTTGCTGTAAGTCGGTCAACTCCGGCATGTGTTTCTTGACCATCCTGAGCTGGCGCATCAGCCCCTGTGTTCTTCCTCGTAGCCGCAGCCTTTCGCTCAGTTCCCTTTCAATCGGTGACGCCTTGCCTTCGTTCTCGCCATCTACCGGCAGCACATCGAAAATGAGAAGTCCCCAATAGAGTCGTTCGACCGGGGTGTCGTTCAGTTGCAGCTGACCTGCCAGCGCCTCAATCTCACTGTCGTCACCCCCGCTCCCTGCCTCAATTTGCCTCCCCGCCTTCAGGAAATCCCGAAGCGATGCACACCGACTGGCAAAGGATGCTCCGGCCCGCAATGCAGGATGTATCCGACTGAGAATGCCCAATTCGTCCAGGCGTTGAACTGTATCTTCAGGTCTCTCTTCCCGGAATATCCGGTCCAGCTCCTGTCGAATCCGCGCCGCCGTAACGCGCCCAAGCAACGGCGCCGCATCCACAAGATGCTCCTGCGTCCGCGCATCGATTCGAAACCGAAACCTCTGTTCATACCGCACAGCGCGCAGGATTCTTGTCGGGTCATCCACAAAACTTAGACTGTGTAGTACCCGCACTATCCCGGTCCTCAAGTCCGACAGACCGCCATAAAAGTCCAGCAGGTCGCCCCATCGGTCCGGAGTGAGAGCAACCGCCAGCGTATTGACCGTAAAATCCCTCCGGTGCAGGTCAAGTTTGATGCTGCCCTGCTCAACGGTTGGTAGGACCGTTGGCTCTGTATAGAACTCAGTTCGCGCAGTAACGAAATCGAGATGATTTGGCAACTTGCCCTGAGCACGCCCCTCGCTACTGGCCGCTAAGTCCGGGCATGTCAACGGAAAATCCGGCTCGTCCAGAATCCACTTTGCAGTTCCGAAACGAGCGTGACTGACAACCCGTCCCCCGCACCTGCTCTGTATGCGCGCCGCGAGTTCAATTGCATCGCCCTCGACCACCAGGTCCATGTCCAGGAATCCAGCACCGTCGGCGCCGTCAAAGCTCCCTAGCAGCAGGTCTCGCACGAATCCCCCGACGATGTACACGGCATGTCCCATTTCGGTCGCGGTCTCTCCGACCAGCCAGAGGAGCCGGTGTTGGCTCTCCGACAGGATCTCACCTAGCTCTCGACTGACGTCCGGGACCTTTGGCGAAGCCTCTCTCTCTTCACCCCAAAGTTTGAGCAGATCCGTTCGCGTAACAATTCCGACCATCTCGCCGTCGGCATCCACAACAGGAATCTGTCCCCAACCACTCTCGATCATCAGCTTGTGAAGTGTGCTGATTGGGGCATTCGCGCGAACCGTATACTCTCCTTGGCGCATCACTTTATGAACCGGTAGCGTGCCCAGCCGGTGGCCGAGGGTCCGGTCTGCCTCGCGTCGAGTCAAGATCCCCACCAACCTGCCGCGGCCGTCCTCTCCTCTGTGAAGAACGGGAAACCCTTCATGGCCGTAGCGCTGCATCAACTCCATCGCATCGGCAACGGTCATCCCGTCCTCTAGTGTACGTGGTCGACCGCGGCTCATGATCTGTGCTACCGTGGCCGGAGCCACCGCGTGCTCTTGAACCAGCTGGCCGATACGCTCCCTAACGACCGCAAAATCGGTCCCTTCCAGCAGGGCAGCAGCTGCTCGCTTGTGGCCTCCGCCCCCGAGATGCTCAGTAATCAGCCCGACGTCGATAGCATCGGTGTTGCTACGAGCCACAACTTGCACGCGATCCGCTAAGTTCACAACGACAAACAGTGCATCAGGGTTGAAAAGATCGTTAAGCCGGTGTGCAAGACCGCTGAGTTCATCTTCGTAACCAGGGGCATCCGCCATCGCCAGCACGACGTTCTGACCTGCAACGGTCAAATGCTCCGCGCCATCAGTCAACTGTGCGGACAATTCCTTCTGCGCTTCGGTGGGAGGGAAATTCAGGAAACGTCGCATCACGTCCAGACGGGCGTCCTGCTCGACGAGCCAGGCCGCGCAACGAATGTCGCGATGCGTCGTGGATGGGTACAGCAGGCTGCCGGTGTCTTCGTAAATGCCTAAAGCCAGCAGGGTGGACTGAAACGGGGAAAGCCCTCTGTTCTGCTGCATCAGACGCTCAACCAGAAGCGTGGCATTGGCACCCGTCGTATGAGGTCCAAGGGAATCCTGCCAGACCTCCCAACCCGATGGCAACGGCTCGGTCGCACTGTGGTGGTCAATTACCAGATGCCGGCAATCTTCCCCCATCCCCTTTACCGCGTTAAACCTCCTCGTGTCAACGACGATCGCCTGTTCGACGCTGCCGCGCGGCAGATGTCGTGGATCGATGAAAGGGAACTGGTTGGAGTACAGGGAAAGGAAGGCCTGGACGTTGCGTTTGAGCTTCCAGGGCAGGACCGGCAACGCTTGTGGGAATAGCAGGGCTCCCCCCAGCAAGGAGGCTAGCGCATCAAAATCTGCAAGTTCGTGGGTAAGTATGACTGTCTGGGTGCGCATCGGTGAAATCGGTAAGGCCGCCCATGGAAACTGCGATCCAATATACGCATCGTGATGCGGTTGCGCAAGCGCAGGGCTGATGGCGTTCTTACCCCTTAGGCAAGCCTACTTCCGCTCCACAGACTCAGCCGCTAACTCCCCTCGGCCCGTCGCATCAACGCCAAGGCAGCCTCATTGTGCCGCTCGGCCAGCTTCGGCACGTCAATGTGAAGAGCAATGCTGCCTTCCACCAGGAGCCGCCCATTGACAAAGGAGAAATCGACTGGCTGCGGCGAACAGAAAACCAGCGCCGCAACCGGGTCATGCACCTTACCGCCCGCAAATGTGAGCGCCGACAGGTCGAACCCGATAACATCCGCGGCCATCCCCGGTACCAGCGCGCCGACATCGTCCCGTCCTAACACGTCAGCTCCCCCCAGTGTTGCGATCTCCAGCGCCTCTCGCGCCGTCATGCCCTTGGGATTGCCCATTACCCGCTGCAGCAATAGGCACTGCCGCACCTCTTCCATCAGGTTGCTGCCATCATTGCTAGCGCTGCCGTCCACGCCCAACCCCACGTGTACGCCTGCATCCCGCATCGCCCGCACCGGGGAGATCCCGCTCGCCAGTCGCATGTTGCTCGTAGGACAGTGCGCCGCACCCGTCCTGGTCTTTGCAAACTGACCGACCTCCTCCTCGTTCAAATGCACGCAGTGAGCATGCCAGACGTCGTCGCCTAACCAGTCCACAACCTCTGCATACGTTCCTGGCCGGTAACCGAACCGGTCCATGCAGAAATCCTGTTCGTCGAGCGTCTCCGCCAGATGTGTGTGAAGGTGCACATCCATCTCAGGACCAAAGGAGCGGGCAAGTGCTGCACAATCGCGCATCAACTCCTGCGTGACGCTGAACGGGCTCGTCGGGCCTATCACTACCCGGCGCATGGAAAAACGCGATGCGTCATGATACTCTTCCACTAATCTCCGCGACTCGACAAGAATGTCCGGTTCCTGTTCCGTCATCCAGTCCGGCGGCAAGCCCCCTCTGCTCTCGCCAAGGCTTACACTGCCTCGCGCGCCATGGAAGCGGACGCCGATCTCCTCCGCGGCCTCGAACTGGTCGTCCAGACGCGTCCCGTTTTGCCACAGGTAGTGGTGATCACTGCTGGTCGTGCATCCGCTCAACAGTAATTCCGTCAACGCTACTTGTGTGCTGACATGCACATCCTCAGGACCGATACAAGACCAAATCGGAAACAGAGCGCGCAGCCAGTCGAAAAGCACGCCGTTCTGCGCGGCCGGCACAACCCGTGTAAGTGTCTGAAAGAAGTGATGGTGCGTATTGATAAAGCCGGGGAGGACGATCTTCCCTCGCGCGTCAAGGAAAGTCGTCGAAGAGTCCGCGCTCGCTCCATCCACGTACTCGGCCGGCAAGTCGGCCGTTGTCCCCACCCAGACGATCTGCGGACCTTCCATAACGAGCGCGCCGTCAGCGATCTCTTCGCGCGCTTCGTTCATCGTTACCAGGCACTCGGCATTCCTCAAGACGGTCCGGTTGTTCGTCGCCAATTGCTGCTCCCTTTCGTTGAATGTCCCTGTCGGGCTAAAGTAGTCGAACCCGTGACTGCCCCTCAAAACCTTGCACGGGTTAAGTTGCTTTGCTATTGCCCTGGCTCATTGCGCCAGCGATAGCAGGCTGGGAGTCATCCCTTCATCATCCAACATCTCCTGCAGTTCCAAAGTCGAAAGCGGGCGCCCCTTGCCTGCCAATGCTGTAAGGGCCGCCTCCATCACATTCGTCCCAAAACTGCGGCCATCCAACCGCGGCGTCACCGTAGCCAGATGGGACACACCTCGCTCCTTGAGAAGCGCCACGTCCTCGTCCGTCGTTGTGTTGGTCACAACGGTCTTGCCTTCCAGGTTCGAAGGCAAGTGCTGCCTGATGTAATGGAAATCGTCTGCAATGATTGAGGCCCAACTGTATTGCGCCCCGAATTTCGGGACGATCTGCTCCTGCTTCTCGCCCGTGGGGTAGATCCACGAAAACGGAAGACGGGACATTACCGGAAGCAGAATCCCTGCCAGCAGATGGAGTGTGCTCAGGCTTCGCAGGAATATCGGGATCCCCAGCCCGAAAGCCAGGTCGCCAAAAAGGGGCTGATAGCCCATGTCCAGAAAGCCGCGCACCATCGCGTAGCGGCCGACAGCGACACAGAATAGCACTTTCTTGGAATGTGGGGGCAGGAGATTCTGAAGTCGCCGCGCAGTCTGTCGCTCGACAACGGTGCGAATGCCGCCGCCATCAACCACGGGCGATTGTATGCCGGCTACGATGCTGCGGACGGAATGGAGCGGAAAGTAGCGGTCGTTTACCTCCAGCCCGAGGTCTGCGCCGCCAAAACCGAAGGCATCCACTTGGCCGTCATATTCCAGAAACAGTTGACGCATCCGCTTCTGGTCTCCATCGGCGCCGATCCGCTCCAGAACGACCTCCTCGTCCCGGATCGTGGTCTCGACCCGTTTGTTGCGCTTGCTACTGCCCAAGCTGATGGAGACGACCCGTTTCATTGTGAGTTTGCTTCGGCACCGTTCTGTTTCGGCCACATTGCGCGCCAAACGACCGGCGCACCCGGCGCGCACACAGTCTGCGCCGCTGGCCTCAGCCAATCACGCCGATATGGCGACCCGCCTTGATGAAGACGCTCAATGCGAACTCAATGTCTTCTTCAGTGTGGGCAGCCGTAACGTTGGCCCGCAAGCGGGCGGTCCCTTCATTAACGGCCGGAGGCAGAACAGGCAGGACAAATATGCCGTTGTCTTGGCAGAATTTGGTCATTGCAAATGCGCGTTCTTCAGTCCCGACCATGATTGGAACAATCGGCGACTCGGTCTGTCCAGTGTCGAAACCGGCGGCCTGCAGACCGCTCGTGAACTGCTGCGCATTGCGGAGGAGGATGCGGTTGCGCTCTGCACCTTCATCTTCAATCACTTGGAAACCTTCGGTTATGGCTGCTGCCACCGCAGGGGGCAACGCCGCACTGAAGACAAAGCCGCGTGCAGTATGGCGCAGATAAGTGACCAGCTTGTCGCTTCCGGCCACGTACCCGCCGATGCCCGGAATGGCCTTGCTGAGAGTACCCATCTTCAGATCGATCGAGCCGTACATATCAAAGTGCTCCTCGATCCCGTGTCCGGTCTTGCCCAGGACGCCAATGCTATGCGCCTCGTCCAGCATCAGCCTTGCATTGTGCTTTCTGCAAATCTCATGCGCGTCAGGCAGATTGAAGATATCGCCGTCCATCGAAAACACAGCGTCCGCGATGACCAGCTTCCCGGCGCTTTCCGGCGCGCGCTGTAACTGCTTTTCAAGGTCATCCATATCGTTGTGCCGAAATCGGACGAACTTGCCTCTGGCCAGCAGACAGCCGTCCACAATACTCGCATGGTTCCACCTGTCCGAAAACACCCAGTCTCCCCGCCCGACAACTGTGCTTACGGTGGCAAGATTGGTAACATAGCCGGAACTGTAGACGATTGCTTCTTCCCGCCGGGCAAAATCGGCAATCGTTCTCTCCATTTTGGTATGAAGATCTAACGTACCGCCGAGTATGCGGACGCCATGAGTTCCGGTTCCATACTTTTCTGCGGCCTCTTTGGCTGCTGCTACAATGCGAGGATGATTAATCAGTCCCAGGTAACTGTAGGTGGCAAACATCAGTTTGCGCTTGCCCTCAGTATGCACCCAGGGCCCCTCCAGAGAATCTACCGGTTGAAAATAGTAGTAGTGTTCACTGGCCTTCGCCTCTTCAGTGCGCTCCCACCAGCCATCGATTCTCTGTGAAAAAGCATCGACCTGCTCACCGGCGCCGTTCAGAAAGGGCCCAAGGGAAGGGGCTTCTACGGCCGCCTCGGAGATGCCATCGGGATGGACCCCAATCGCCTCTGCTCCAAGGCGCGCTAACTGATTAACCATTGTATGAGACCTCGTTTTTCACTACAGTACAATATACTGGGACAGAAATGGCACCGGAATAATTGTTCTTGCCACTGTCCGCCCGCGAGATAGCAGCCGGCCCAATTGACTCGGCGAAGGGCGCGAGAATAATATCATAGAATTGTAACGCATTATAGTCCACTGCGCAAAGAAGACTAATGTTGGGGCCAGATTTCAGATCCGGGAGCACCTTTTTCATCCCCACTTTGTGCTTTCTGTCTGCGAATTCTGATTCCGTTTTCAGTACCGATCTCTTCCAAAACCCTTATGAGTTCAATGATGCACACACGGCAAGCTGACCTCCATAAACTGTATCGGCCTCACCGGCTGCTTCGTAACGGCGACCTGCAAACGGTCCTGGGACGGCACATTCCCCAGGATGCCAGGTTGGTCAACGAAGACGAGCAGATGATCCTGTTCGACGCCGGCCCTGACAGGACCGGTTTCCAGCCCGGGCAGACGGTAAGGCTTCTCGGCTTCTATACGCCTGCCCGAAACGCCGCCGACTCCCAACCTGAGCCAAAAGGGCTGGTGATGCTGCTGCACGGTTGGGAAGGAGACAGTCACTCCGCCTACAATCTGATTTTGGGCAGCGCCCTCGTTAGGGAAGGATATGACGTCGTGCGCATGAATATGCGAGACCATGGACCTACACACCACCTGAACAAGGGACTCTTCTTTGCGACCCTGATCGAAGAGGTTCACGCCGCGACCCAACAGGTGGGGCTTCTCGCCGTCGACAGGCCCTTCTTCATTATTGGCGCCTCCCTCGGCGGCAGTTTCGTCGTCCGTATGGCCTTGCGGCACGCTCACAGTCCCATCCCCAATCTGCGCCGGGCCCTGGCGGTCAATCCCGTCCTCAACCCCCGGCGCACCTGCCTTCTCTTGGACAATCACAGGTTCCTGGGCCGCTACTTCCGCAGCCGCTGGTTCGAGTCGCTCTCGAAAAAACAGCAACTCTTTCCTGAAATATATGACTTTACCTCTCTCTCATCTGTCTCTACGATCTGGGAATTGAGCGACTGGGTCACGAAAAGCCTGTCTCCCTTCAATGGCGTCGAAGAATACCTGGACGCCTACTCAGTCCAGCCCAGTGAATTTCTCAGCCTGGCCGCCCCGCTGACGATTCTCACCGCGGCCAACGACCCACTCATACCTTCCGACGACATCGCCGCCCTGCCTTCACATCCCCATTTAAAGGTCCACATCCTCCCCCAGGGTGGCCATGTTGGCTACAACGACCTATTCCCCCTCCAAAACCGTCTTCCAGACCTGATCAGATACCTCCTGGTTCACGACTCAGGGTCAGGCTGAGAACATGACCCCTATGCCATCAACTGTTCGCGACCCTGAAAGAGGCAAGCGAATTTCCCTTCTCCTCCCGATTCCTATCCTCTATCGATCGCTTTAGTCACTGACCACTGACCACTGACCACTGACCACTGACCACTGACCACTGACCACT
>JAPOVP010000081.1 GCA_026708085.1 Caldilineaceae bacterium | reverse complement strand
CGTTGCGGGGGCGGAGCCCCCGCACAAGGGAGGGCCGAATAGGCCCGACCGCCCAAAACTGCAGTAGTCAGTGGTCAGTGGTCAGTGGTCAGTGGTTAGAAGTTAGTGGATGCAGAGATTGATGGGTGACAGATGTAAAGAGAAGTGAGGAGAGGGGGAAGTTCGGTCGTCTTGGCCGGCGCCGCGTACTGAAAAAGGCTTAGTAGATGCGCCGTGCGCAGGTACGGCGCTCCTTGTACTGAATCCACTGCAGCAGCTCAATCAATCGCACTCTGCGGAGAACGCCATGCTAATCATTGACGCCCACCTCGACCTGGCTATGAACGCGCTGCAGGGCAACCGGGACCTGACGCGTTCCGTCTATACGATTCGCACGACAGAGCAGAAGAACAGCGGCAAGGGGCAGGGTTACGGTACGGTTGCCTTCCCGGAGATGCGACAGGGCCGCGTGGCGCTCAGTTTCGCCACCGCAATTGCGCGTTCGACGGGACGACCCGCCCCGAATATCGACTACGATCATCCCACGCAGGCCAGCGCGATGGCGCAGGGTCATCTGGCGTACTACCGGGGGCTGGAGGAGTTGGGAATCGTGCGGATCATCACCAGCCGGGGCGAACTGGACGAGCACTGGGGTGAATGGACAGATTGGGAGGACGCGGGAGGTGACGAACCTCCGCTTGGCTTTGTGCTGTCGATGGAGGGGGCGGACCCGGTCCTGACGCCGGAGCACGTTGCGTTCTGGTACGAGGCGGGGCTGCGGGCGATTGGGCCGTCTCACTACGGCCCCAACCGCTATGCGGGGGGCACGGGGACTGAACTGGGCCTGGGTGAGGACGGACCGGCGCTGCTGCGGGAGATGGAGCGTCTTGGCATCATTCTGGACCTGACGCACCTGTCGGATGAGTCGTTCTGGGAGGCGCTGGAGATTTACAACGGCCCGGTGCTGGCCAGCCACAACAACTGCCGGGCGATCGTCCCGCACCAGCGCCAGTTCAGCGACGAGCAGCTGCGGGCGATCATCGAGCGGGGCGGGGTGGTGGGCATGGCGATGGACGTGTGGATGATGTCGACGAAGTGGCGGGGCGGGCAGGCGTGGAACTACGATATCATGCTGGAAGATCTCGTGCCCCACGTCGATCATATATGCGAACTGGCGGGCAATGCGAGTAACATCGCCATCGGGACGGATCTTGACGGCGGTTTCGGGCGCGAGCAGTCGCCGGCGGATTTGGATACGATTGCCGATCTGCAGCGGATTCCGGAGTTGCTGCGCGGAAACGGCTACGCGGAGGATGACATTGCGGCGATCTGTCATGGGAACTGGCTGCGGCTCTTGCGGGAGGCGTTAAAGGACTAGATCATGCAGCGCGGGACTCTGTCGGTCTTGATCGTGGCGGCGGCGTTAATCCTTGTGGCGTGCGGGCCGTCCGGGGGTGCAGGGAGCGGCCAGGCGTCGCGGGGCGAAGACCCGGTCGCAGAAGCTACACCAACTCCGACCGAGGTCAGTCTTCCGCAGGTCGAGGGGCCTGTGGAGGGTGCGGACATTTCCAACACTCAGCTGGTTGCGCTGGGGGAGATTATCTACCAGCAGTATTGCGCTTCCTGCCACGGCGCGGAGCTCGAGGGAGAGGCAAACTGGAAGGTGCGGGATGAAAACGGTTTTTTGCCAGCCCCACCGCACGACGAGACCGGTCACACCTGGCATCACCCTGATGAGCAGCTGTTTGAGATCACGAAGATAGGGACGGAGGCCTTTGTAGGCAGGGGTTATCGGAGCAATATGATCGGATTCGGCGATCAGCTTGACGATACTGAGATCTGGGCGGTGTTGGCCTATATTAAGAGTCAGTGGTCTCAGAGAATTCAGAGGGCGCAGCCCAAATAGGTTGGTCTGATTCTGTAACGCAGAAACGTTGGTGGGCTAATGTAACCAATGAATTACCAAAGAGCAGAAGTGGAATGCCTGAATTCGGAGGCGGGAACATGACTACCAGAACAGTTCAGGAACTTCAGGTCGCCGTCTCTCAACTCTCGGCGCACGAACTGGCTCGTTTCAGGGCATGGTTTGAGGAATTTGAAGCGAGGATATGGGATGAGCAATTTGAAGAGGATGTCATGAGTGGGAAACTTGACCATCTCGCCGAACAAGCCATTGCCGATTTGCGAGCAGGGAATTGCAGAGAGCTGTAAGACATTTCGCAAACCCCAGTTTCTGGCAACGATATCGAAGATTGCCAAGAAACATTCAGCAGGTTGCTGACAGAAACTTCGAGTTGCTAAAGCGAAACTCCGGACATCCCTCATTGAGCTTGAAGAGAGTTGGCAGGTACTGGTCGGTAAGAGTAGGCCGAAAGTATCGCGCGGTAGCGATCGATAGTGACGAAGGTTTGGTCTGGTTTTGGATTGGAACGCATGCCGAGTATGACAAGCTAATTCGATAGACGTTTTTGAAGGCAGTCTGGCTGACAACTATGTAGCACTCACTCTCCATACCATTTCATAAGAGGCAACAGGAGACAGGAGTTATGCGCAAGGAAGTTTACACTGAGAAGGGCGCGCCGCCGGCGGGCATTTATTCACAGGGGATTGTGGCCGACGGGCCGGTCGCCTATATTGCCGGTCAGGGGCCGCTGGACCCGGCCACCGGTCAAATGGTCGAGGGCGGGTTTCGGGAGCAGGCGACGCGTGTTTTCGACAATCTGACGATCTTGCTGGAAGAGGCGGGCACTTCGTGGGAGCACGTGACGAAGGTCGGGGTGTTTCTGGCGGACCTGAACGACTTCGCCGAGATGAATGAGGTCTACGAGCAGTATGTGACCAAGCCATATCCGGCGCGAACGACGGTGGGCTGCCAGCTGCCGAACATTATGCTCGAAGTTGATTGCATCGCGGTCGTGCCCGAATAGGGCGCGTGTGCTTTTTCGAGCAGCCAAGAGAACAAGGAGTGAACTATGACATTTGACGAATTCAAGGCCAGCCTTTCGGACGACGCCCCGCCTGAAGAGGTAGGCGCACCTCTGCGCGCCCTGTGGTTGGATGCTGCCAACGACTGGGACGGCGCCCACGACGCTCTGCAAGGGCAACCGGACTTGAACGGTTCGGCCTGGGTGCATGCCTATCTACACCGTGTTGAGGGCGATCTGCCGAACGCCAACCACTGGTACGGCCGCGCTCAGAAGCCGCCCAGCAGCGATTCCCTGGCGCAGGAGTGGGAGGAGATCGCGCGCGCCCTGTTGTCGGACTGAACAGTTCAGGCGAAACTGCAACCGTTCGTTCAGGTAACGCAATTTCGTTGGTTGCGGAAAGGATCTCCTCGCCCCTCATGCTCTCCCCATCACTCGCGCCTTCTGCCGAGCGCGTCCCGGTGTCCCGCATACGGTCGCTGGCGGACGTTGCATTTGGAATGGAGGACGTGCTTTCCCTGCAGTTCGGCGAGTCAACCCTGCCGACGCCGCCCTACGTGATCGAGGCGGTGAACCGGGCAGCGGAGGAGGGTTGGACCTATTACTCCCCAAATCAGGGGCTGCCGTCGCTGCGCGTTGCAATCGCCAATCTGATAGCAAGGCTGCACGCGGTAGAGATCGAACCCTCGGAGATTCAGGTCAATTCCGGGGGCGTGCAGGCGCTCAACCTGGCGATCAAGTGCGTAATCGATCCGGGTGACGAGGCAGTTGTGCTGAGCCCGAACTGGCCGAATGGCTCAGCGATGATCGAAATGTGCGGCGGACGGGCGGTTGAGGTGCCGATGGCGCGGGCGGGGCAGCGCTTTACGCCGGACGTGGAGGCTATGGAGGATGCACTGACGCCGCGAACGCGCATGCTGCTGTACGCTTCGCCCTCCAATCCGCTGGGCTGGACGGCGACGGTGGCGGAGCAGCAGATGCTGCTGGACTTTGCGCGTCAGCACGGGCTGTGGCTGCTGACAGATGAGGTCTACGAGCGCATTTACTACGGCGGTCAGGGTGAAGCCGGAGGGGAGGAGGGGGGCGCCAATGCCTATTCTGGGCAGCTTGCGCCATCGATCCTGAAGCTGTGCACGCGCGAAGACGCGGTGATCGTCGTCAATTCCTTTTCCAAGACCTACTGTATGACGGGCTGGCGGCTGGGATGGATGGTGAGCCGGGCGGATTTCGTGCAGAAGGCGGCGCAGTTGAACGAGTTCATCGTTTCGCACGCGCCGACGATGATCCAGCGGGGCGGTGAAGCGGCGATCGCCCACGGTGAGGACGATATTGCGGCGATGGTGGAGGAGTTTCAGGAGCGGCGGGACTTCTGTGCGGGGATGCTGCGAACGGTTCCCGGGGTCAACCTGCCGGAGCCGGAGGGAGCTTTCTATCTCTTTCCTCAGCTCGACGGCGTCGACGACTCTTACCAGTTTGCCCTCGATCTGCTGCGCAACAGGCACGTGGCCGTGGCGCCGGGGAGCGCGTTCGGCAATGGAGGCGAAGGGTCGATCCGGATCTGTTATGCGCCGGATATGGAGGTCTTAGAGCCGGCGATGGAGCGGATTTGCGAATTCATTCAGACTTACAGCCCGTAGCGGAATTGTTTTGAACCAAGCCCAGACAGACCAGACAAGGAAGACGGAATGAATCCTCAAGAGATCCTGGAAGAGCTGAAGACGGTCGATACGCCGTCGATCACCAACGTTGTTGCCACCTACCCTGACGATCCTCTGTGCCTTGGCCTTTATAACCCGTGGACGGAGAACTGGTATACGGATGAGACGATCCGCTGCATGTATCCTGAGATGGGCGCGCTGGCCGGTTACGCGGTGACGTGCGTCTTTGGACTTCCGGACCCGAATTTTTCGCGGGTGGGTTTCACGGACGTGCTGGAGGCGCTGGACGCGTCGCCGAAGCCGACGATCCTGGTCCTGGAGCAGAAGTTTCCGCCCGAGATTGCGGGGAAGGTGGGGCTGGCCGGCGGCAACATGACGGCGGCGATGCAGGCGGTGGGCTGTGTGGGCTGCATTTCGAACGGGCCGTCGAGAGATATTGACGAGATCCGGCCGATGGGCTTCCAGTATCTACTGAGCGGCGTTACGCCCGGACATGGGGCGATGGCGGTGCAGGCGGTGAATGTGCCGGTGCACGTGCGGGGGATGGACGTGGCGCCGGGGGAAATTGTGCATATGGACGAGAACGGCGCGTGCAAGTTCCCGGCTGACAAGATGGAGGATGTTCTGCGCAACGTCAAGCAGCTGCTGGCGCATGAAGAGGAACGTATCGGTATGATGCAGAAGGCTTCGAGCGCGGCGGAGGTGCGGGCGATTTTGGCGGGGCACAGTTACGGGGAAGACGAGGAGTAAAAGGCAAGTAGTGAGAGTATGGAAGAGAGGCGTGAGCGTTGCTCTCACTCCTCTCTTTTTGATTGGGAGATGTCCGAGTTCAGGGCAGGGAGTCTTCGGTTTCGGTTACGTCGATGCGGACGGCGACCCAACCGTCGTTGTCGCTGAGGATGTCGTCATTGATGCGCAGGTAGAGGATGCCGTGTTGGGTTGCCTGCATGTTCAGGCGTTCGCCGACGACGAAGCGGCCTCCGGTTTCGCCGATGCGGCCGATGAGCGCGCCGCCTGACCCGGTGGAAACGGGATAGAAGCTTGGCGCGGGAAATCTCGGGTGACCGGCGGGCCCGTGGAACTCATCTGGCGTGTAGAGCCATTCGCCCTCCGCCTGGATCTCGACCCGGTCTCCCTGATCGATGCGTACGCCGGTGCTTTGCCAGTCGCGGTAGGCGTAAATCTGTTTGGCGATCAGGTCGCCGTGGCGCTGGGAGACGGTCAGGGCGCGCGGGGCGGCTTGGACCAGCGTCACCAGGACAGCGACAGCACCCGCCAGAAGCAGTAGTTTTCGCATGCGTTACTCCTCTGCCGAGGGCCGCAGTTCGAGGATTGGCTCGGCGCCGGTTCCCAGGATCCACTTGCTGTTCTCCTTCAGTTCGACGGCGATGAGATAGTCGATGTACTTTTCGGCAAGCGCGCCCTTGCCTTCCAGTTCGCTGAGGATGGCGCGGACGGCAAGCTGCTGGGCTTCGGTCGTGAGCTGGATCTGTTCGGCTTCGGCGGCGGCGGTGGTAGAAATGCGGTAGGCGTCGGCTTCGGCCTCCTTTTGGGCGGCGTAGAACCGGGCGTCGGCGACGGTGCGCTGCTGGGCTGCTTCGGCTTCGGCCTGTTCCTGACGCTGCGCGGCCACCATGCGGTCCTTGATGGCGGACAGGACCTCGGCGGGCGGCGACGCGCTCTGGATCTGTACGGTCATGAATTCGACACCGTACTGATCTTCCTTCTCCTTCAACTCCTGCATGATTTCAAGGTTCATCTCGGTGCGCTGGTTCATGACACCGGTCATGGTCTTGGTGTTGATGACGTCGCGCAGCCTTCCCTGCACGAATTCGAAGACGATACGCTCCGGGTCGTCGACGGCGAGGGAGAAGCGCTCGGGATTGGTGACGCGGTAGGTGAATTGGAGAGAGACGTCCATGGTGACATTGTCGGATGTCATGGCGGGGATGCGCTCGACGTAGCCCAGTCGTTCGATGACCTTGACGATGATGACGGTGTCGACCAGAGGGACCTGGACGTGCCAGCCGGGCATTTGGACGCCGAGGAAGCGTCCGCCGCGCAGGTGCAGTCCGCGTTCGAATTCGTGGATCTTGTAGACGGCGGCGCGGCCGACGTAGAGTGCGACCAGGAATACTGCCAGCGACGCCAGGACTATGATTGAGAGTTTGTAGGGGCGGTCCAGGTCCGAACCGACCGGTTGCCGTGTTTCGGGCACGTCTTGCACAACTGTTTCTTGGCTCATTCTTACTTCTCCTTTGGGGGAATCGTTTCCTTCCTTCACAGATGGAAGAGGGCCTGATTCATCGTTGACCCTGACAGCTGCTCCGGTAATGCGGAGCAGAGCGCGACCGAATTGTTGTAATGTTGGGGCCACAATTTCCTCGACCCTCAGGACTCGTAGCAACCACTGGAGCAACGGCGGTAGCAGGAGCGGTCCACTGAGAACCAGACAGCTCATGCCGACTATTGGGACCAACATTATCAAGATGTCCAAGCCTCTCCCAAGACCATACCCGTAGCCGTAGCCGAGCACAAACAGTACATTCGTGACAGCTACACCCAGGAAGAGAAGTGGCGCTTGCGGCCAGTTTCTGATTCCACCCAGGAACGCTGTAGGAGGACGCCAGTACAGCGTTGAGAAAACGGCGGCACCCGCTGCTGAAAGGATAACAAAGCGCAAATCGCTGCCATATACGTCCCCCTCCACAAGGTTAAATAGTGGAATGATCAGTGCGGCGTGGGGAAAGACCGTGTATGCCCCCAACAGCCTGCGGGACTTGCGCCAGCCAACCAGGAGTGCTGTCACGAAGTAGGGGGAGAATGCCAAGAGGATAGGGACGAAACCCAGGAATGGCGAGAAGCCAACGGTTTCCCAGGGATCTATGCGAAAGGCGAATTGGAGCAGAGAGGCGACCGCCGCGTACGACGCGAAACCCAGCCAGGGATAGAACCAGTGTGGACGACCTGCCCGCCAACCGACGAACGCGCCACCAACGTAAATGACGCGCAGAGACCAGATCACGCTTTGCAGCCACGTACCGGGGGACGCCGGGACAAGGGCGTTGCCTGCCAGCCAGTAGGCGGCGGGCAGCAGCATGAAGGGCAAGGCGATGAGTACTGCGGTGTGAATCGTGAGGGTGCGGTTCATGGTCAATTCACGGGATCGTTTCGTTTCTGGTCCTCAGCTTACCGTCGTTAATGCGGTTCCTCTGGTCTGTTGTCGGTCCGTATCCAGACGGCTGCAGTACGAGACGGACGTAAGAGGAAATGCAGCAATTGGCTCTGCCGTAGTCCGTCGAAACTATCGAACCGGACAGATGAGGAAATGTGAAACATAATGCCACCGTAGCTGCTAAGCCATGCTCTGTGTGCGGTCTGTCTGGGCGGAATATACCGTAAGCATCTCTGTAGCGGGCTCGCGCGATGGTCATCGCGGTGAACGTTGGGCATAAATGGGAGTTGCCTCGCCTGTCTTGCCTGCGCTGGCGCATACTCGGTACCCGCCAGGACTCGGGGTTGGGGGTAAGCCCGGCCGCCGCGAGACGACAACTTCACATTACCCACACACTCGCTCCGGCGCGAACAGGGCCGGGGGCGTTGCGGGGGCGGAGCCCCCGCACAAGGGAGGGCCGAATAGGCCCGACCGCCCAAATGCGAGGAGAGAGGGGAGAGGAGTGAGAAAAACCTGCGCTCGCCTCGTCCGGCGTCGCGCACTGAATAAGGCTTAGTAGCTGCATGCCACCTTAATATCATAACTTTTTTCCCTGTTTCCAGGCTCTCACTGTTGGGAATAAAATACCATTTATCTCCAGTTCGAGTGAGGATGGACGTTTTCCGAATTGTTCCGACAGCAGAGATTAAATGCCAAGCAAGGAGGTTCAAAATGGGAGCGCAGCACAGTCTTAGCCGGCGTAGGTTTCTAAAGGGGGCAGGTTTGGGCGCTGCGGGGTTGGCGCTTGCGGCCTGTGCGGCGCCGGCAGCGGAGCCTGGGGCAGGGGACGCGGAGGCGCCTGACGCCGAGATTCCTGAGGTCGTGTTTTGGTTTCCATGGGAGGACCCGGCCCTGAATATTCAGAACAAGTTCAACGAAGCAGGGCTGGGCGTGACGGCGGTGTGGCAACTTGGGGAATATGATTCGAACACGAAAACAATGGCCGCGCTGGCGGCGGGCACACCGCCGCCGGTCTCTTTCCTGGGCCGCTGGCAGAGCGGCGACCTGGCGGTACGCGATGCGCTGGTGGTCCTGGACGACTACATTGAGGGCGCCCAAAACTTCACATGGGACAACATTTGGGAGCGACTGCAGAAGGACTCGATTCTGTGGGGCAAGAAATGGATCGTTCCCTATACGACGGATACGCGCGCGCTTCTGTACAACAGGACGGTCATGGGAGAAGCGGGGCTTGACCCGGACTCGCCGCCCCTGACGTGGGATGAACTGCACCAGATGGCAATCGATATAACGGAACAGGATGAAGCGGGCCGCCTGGATGTGATCGGGTTTACCCCCACATTTGGCAATCCGCCGGTGCATCTCATGTTTCTGACATTGATCTGGTGTCTTGACAGCGACATGGTCAACGAAGATTTGACCGAGGTTACGATCACCGACAAGGGTGAAGAGGCCATGGTCTTCCTGAAACAGTTGATGGACGATCAGGGAGGATATGAGGCGGCCGGTGCGTTCACGAGAGGACTCAGCCTGGCGGAAGGAATCGATGCATTTTCGGCTGGCAAGGTGGGTCTGGCGATGCACGGGCAGTGGGTGCTTCGCAACTACGACAAATACACACCGGATCTCGACTTTGGCATGATTCCGGGCCCGATTTTTCCGGAGTACGACATACACGCCAACTATGACGGGGGCGGAGGCTGGTTCCTGTTCAAGGAGGGTGGACAGCCGGACGATGCCTGGGCGCTGGTTGATTTCTGTATGGGCGAAGAGTTTTATCTTGACCACGCCAATCAATTTGCCTGGCTGCCGGCGCGCTCCGACGTGGGCAAGCAGTGGGCCACATTTGACGAACGGCGCGAGGTCTTCGCGGCGACGGCGAATACGGTGCGGTGGATTCCGATATTTGTCGGCATCCTGGAGACATTGGGCGACATTGCCACCATGTTCGACAACATTCTGATTGGCGGCAAAGACATTGCCAGCGAACTGGAGATTGCGGAAGAAAAGATTCAGGCTGTGCTGGACCGGCACAATGAATTCCCGGTGCCTTCCTAGGCCGAGCCGGTGAGAGGCGTTGAAGTGCGGGGTGCGGGACTCGGTGCAGACCGTGTCCTGTAACCTCGCTCTCGCAATTATCGTACATATGAGCACGTTGAAAACATTCTCAATTCTGGATGTGGATGCCGACACAGTGAGCAATGCTTAACATCGCTTTGGGACGGTTCGAAGGGAAGAGTCGAAAAGTTGCTCAGTCCTCGCTCGTTTACTGCCTGCTCATCGCACTGGGTTTCCTATTTGCGATGCCATTGGTGTGGCTCGTCTCCACTTCGCTGAAGAGTAATGAGCAGGTAGGCATGTGGTCCCCTGTTTGGGTTCCGTACCCTTTTGTCTGGGAGAACTATTTCGTGGCCTGGACGAGTGGTCGTTTCGGACTCTATTTTTTCAATACTGCGTTCATCACTGTGCTGGCTACATTTGGCCAGCTTCTCACAGCCTCGATGGCTGCATTTGGTTTTGCCCGCCTTCGCTTTCCGGGCCGCGAGGTACTGTTTGCCGTGCTTCTGGCGACGATGATGCTGCCCTTTGTCGTCACGATGATTCCAACTTTCATACTTTTCAAAAACCTGGGGTGGCTGGACTCCTTCAGGCCGCTGATCGTTCCCTATTATTTCGGGGGCGGGGCATTCTTCATTTTTCTGCTGCGCCAGTTTTTCAAGACTTTGCCGACGGAGTTATTTGAACAGGCCACGATCGATGGGGCTTCGAATTACCGCATTTACTATCAGATCCTGCTGCCTCTTTCCAAGCCTGCCCTTTCGACCGTGGCCATATTTGGATTTTTGCATCACTGGAATGACTTTCTTGCGCCGCTCATCTACCTGAACAGCCCGGAGAAGTTCACGCTGGCACTGGGATTGCAGCAGTTTATCCAGCGAACTGAAGTCCGCTATCAGGAGATGATGGCGATGGCGTTACTGATGACGATTCCGGTCCTTATGGTCTTTTTCTTCTTCCAACAGTACTTCATCCGCGGGGTCGTCATGTCCGGGATAAAGGGGTAGGTTGCCTGGAGAGAGAACCGGGACGCCGCGGACGGACTGATTCAGAGTTGCAATTCTTATACAGGGCGTTTTCCTATGAGTCAGGAAGCCATTCCCGCAACGGATAGTAGCGTGACAGCAGAACTTTCTGCTAAACCTCGCAGCGTGTGGGCAAGCCCGATTCGCCGGCGCGAAGCACGCGACGGCATTGTCTTTATATTGCCCTGGTTCCTCGGCCTGCTTATTTTCATTCTGGGACCATTTGTTGCCGGGTTTTACTACAGTTTGACGGAGTATGACAGCCTCTTGCCGGCGAACTGGCTGGGCGTGGAAAACTACCGACGCATTCTGTTTGACGACGACCGCTTCTGGCTTACCGTTTACAACACGGTCTGGTATGTGTGCGCAGCGGTCGTCCCGCAGGTGGTTCTCGGGTTGTTGCTTGCCGTCCTGCTGAACCAGAAGGCCAGGGGCATCACCGTTTTCCGAACCGTCTTCTTCATGCCCTCCATTGTGCCAATCGTTGCCTCCGTTTCGCTCTTCATCTTCATCCTGCATGATCGTTTTGGCCTCCTGAATGAGACCCTCTACCAGGTATTTGGCATTGTCGGCCCGAACTGGCTCACCAGCCCTGACTGGTCGAAACCTTCGCTCGTGCTCTGGAGCCTGTGGGGCATTGGAGGGGGGATGATCATCTATCTGGCCGGCCTGCAGGGGATCCCGCAGACGCTGTACGAAGCGGCGGCGATTGACGGGGCGGGCGCTCTGCGCTGCTTCTGGAAGATCACGATTCCCTTGATTTCGCCGACGATCCTTTTTGTTGTCATCATGGGTATCATCGGCAGCTTTCAGATTTTCACGCCTGTATTCCTACTGGGCAGCGCAAACTATGGGCTGGCGGCAGCAGGGCCGATGGACTCTCTCCTCTTCTGGGTCGTCTACATTTACAACCAGGGGTTCTTCTATTTCCGTATGGGCTATGCCAGCGCTATCGCATGGCTGTTGTTCATGCTCCTGGTGGTACTCACTCTGATCCAGTTTCGTCTGGCCGGTCGTTGGGTATACTATGAGGACGAGGCTGCCATACGGTAGCCCTGCAATTGGACGCAGCCCCACTTTCCCACATTCAGACTCCCAGGAGACTTTACTGTGTCAGATAGCCAACTTCGGGTCGGCTTTGGCGAAACGGACATTACGCCGCCGGAGGGTCTTTTCATGTGCGGGAGCCTTGACCCGCGCAGGAACGAAGGCACTACGGATCCATTGCAGTCCCACGCGCTCGTCGCGGAGAGCGGCGACCGGCGGATTGTCGTTGTGGGTGTCGACTTAATCGGTTTGCCCAAGGCCTTGACGGACCCGATTATCGCCGAAGCGTCCCGGCGCACCGGCATCGCGTCGGATGCAATACTGATCGCGTGCAGCCACACGCATAGCGGGCCGTATACGGCTGAGGGGGTCTATTCGTCAGACGTGATCGACGCGGGCTACCTCTCGACGCTGCCGGACCGCATCGCGGCGAGCGTTGAGGAGGCTGCTGGGCGGATGGAGCCGGTTTCGATGCACATTGGCAGGTCGCTGGTGCACCACGGCATCCATAACCGCCGGGTCATTTGCCCGGACGGCAAGGTGATGAACACGTGGATGCCACAGGCGCTCAACGATTTGGAGTATGTCCCGCAGGTGTATGGGACAGCCGGTCCGGTCGATCCCGAGATGTGGGTCGTCCGTTTTGACAGGCTGGACGGTTCGACGATTGGTGTCTTCTACAATTACTCGCTGCACACCAACTCTAAGGGGGGTACGACCTGGTCGGCGGACTATCCGTGCGTAGTGGCGGAGCAGATGAGAGAGGAGTACGGTCCCGATGTGATCTCAGTCTATACGCCGGGCGCGTGCGCGGACATCAATGTGACGCTGGGGGGCGTGCGCTGGCGCGAGGGCGCAACTTACTTTGCGGAACAGGCGGTGGACGCGGCGCGGCGGGCAGTTCCGGTGGACGGGCCGATCGAGGTCGGCGCGGTCCGCCGGGATATCACGGTCCCGCGGCGGGACCCGGCGGATCATTCGCCGGAGGCGATTGAGCGGCTCAACTGGGGTGGGGCGGGCGGACGCGCCGATGTCTTTGACCGGCAGGCTGAGCTTGTCGCCGGCTTGCCGGAGGAGTGGGACGTACCCGTGAACGCGGCACGTATCGGGCCTCTTGCGATCGCATCGAATCCAGGGGAACTGTTTGTGGAGCACGGGCTCTCGATAAAGCGGCGTTCCCCTTTCCCGTACACAGTCGTGGCTGAACTGACGAATGACCTGGCCATGTATCAGCCTACCGAGGCGGCCTTCGAGCAGGAGGGATATGAAAGCCTGGTAGGGCCCAACCGGATCGCCCTGGAGGGCGTCGAGCGAATTGTGGATACGGCGGTGGAACTGGTGGAAGCGTTGTGGAACGAATAGGCTGTCGAATGGCGGCGGAAGAGGCCGGTTGACAGCACGGTACGAACAGGTGATGAAGGAGCCGATGACAGGATGAGTAAGTTACAGACCGGATTTGTGGGATTGCACCGGGGGGGCGGGCTGATGCGCAGCCTGGCCGGGCATCCGCGGGTGGAGGTTGCAGCGCTTTGCGATATTGACGAGGATACGCTGGCCGATACGGGGGCCGCTTTTTCGCTGCCCGACGAGAGGATGTTTACCAAGTTCGAAGATTTCGTGAACGCGCCGCTGGATATTGTGGTTGTGGCGACGCCGATCGAGTATCACGCGGAGCATTCGATTGCGGCGATGGAGAGCGGCAAGCATGTGCTGTGCGAACAGACGGCGGCGTACACGGTGGCGGACTGCGCGCGCCTGGTGGAGACGGTGCACAAGACGGGTCGCGTCTACATGATGGGTGAGAACTATTGCTACTTTCATTACGTACGGGAGTGGCAGGCGTGGATCAAGCAGGGGAAGCTGGGCAAGATCTTTCACGCTGAAGGCGAGTACATACACGAAATCGTGCCGTTGCTGAGAAATCCGGAAACGGGGGAGCGCAGATGGCGTTACACGCGTGCGCCGATCTGGTATTGCGCGCATTGTCTTGGTCCGATCCTAACGTTGATGGAGGACCGGATCGTCAAGGCGACCGGCGTTCATTCGGGTAAGAACATTTACCCGGACGAGGGACTGGGCTACCTAGACATGGAGGTGGGGTTGTTCCAGACGGAGAAGGGGGCCACGGTCAAGATCCTGCGCAGCCAGGTGGCGCCGCGGCATCCTGATATGATCTTTTACACGCTCTACGGCGAGAAGGGCTTTGTGGAGAACGGCCGGCAGGGCGGATGGGGCGGTACGACGGGACTGTTCTACAGCGAGGAGGAGGCGACAGCCAAGGAGGGCGCGCGGCAGATTGAGTGTCCGACGGTTGACCCGAATGCGCCGGAGGAAGCGCGGCGGGGCGGGCACGGGACGTCGGAGTACTATATGGTGCGGGACTTCGTCGGCGCGATTGAACAGAACACTAAGCCGCCGATTGACGTGGTGCGGGCGCTGGACTTTACCATTCCCGGCATTATCGCGCACGAGTCGGCGATGCAGGGCGGGAAGTGGCTGGATGTGCCGCTGTTCTGAGATCGCTTGCCGGGCTGTGATTCTGCCGTTGGTTGCCGATGAAGGTTATCAGTCAAACTCGTCGGCGGCCTTCTGGGCGAAGGGCTGGTTGGTCTGCTTGTCAGCTTTGGGCTGTGCGCCGGAGCGGCGGCGGCGCTTGCGGCCTTTGCGGCGGGGCCTGGGTCTCTCGGGTGAGATCTCGTCCTGGGAGATGACCGGGTAGGCGGCGAAGAGGGCCTGATCCTCCTCACAATCGGAAAAGTAGATACGTTCGCGGCGGAGGGTGCGGGCGTAGTCGTCGAAGCCGAGGGCGTCGACAAGCTCGTCGGGGCGGCCGGTGGCGCCGGGGCGCATTTGGACGCGCATGAAGATACGGTGCTCGGCCGCGGCGGCATCAAAGCCGGTGTAGCGCAGCTCGAGAACCAGAGGGCGCAGGTTGTAGCTGTAGCGCTGGCCGTGGCGCTCCCTTTCGCGCCAGACTTCCCTCTTCTCGAGAAACGCCTCAATCTTTGCTTCCAGCTCCAGTTCGGACACTTCGCCGGCGTCGGCGTAGATGAGAATGGTGTAGTCGGCGCCGATGGTGAGGGACTGGGGCGACACCGTTTTGAAGGGCACTTCGGTCGCGTTGAGCAGACGTACTCCGGGGGGCAGCTTTTCGCGGATCCGCGTTGACAGTTCATCGAGGGGTACGGGCGGGCTGAAGGCCACATCGAGCAGTTCGCGCACGCCGGTCATGCCGAGGCCGAGGGGGGCGGCGAACTGGATGTGGGGCTGCGGGTTGAAGCCGCGTTTGTAGAGGAGAGGCAGGTCGGCGCGGCGCAGGGTCCGTTCCCAGAGGCGGGACTCGTCCTGGTGGCTGATGAACTTGATTGCCTCGCCCTTTTCGTAGGTGAAGCGGACGCGCTGGCGCGGATGCTCTTCGGATAAGGCTGGCGGCTGCGGCTGAGGGATCGCATCCATCAGACGGCCTCCGCTTC
Organism: Caldilineaceae bacterium; assembly: GCA_026708085.1. Lineage (GTDB taxonomy): Bacteria > Chloroflexota > Anaerolineae > Caldilineales > Caldilineaceae > Bin5. Next base: position 17,067 of record JAPOVP010000081.1, on the reverse strand, counting down.
GGCGATGCGTTGGGTGACGGTGCCGTGACGGCGCTGGGGCACGCGTTCTGCGAACTGACCGGTGGCGTTCTCCAGCTGGATGAGCTGGGCGGGGCCGGCGCCTGTGCCGGCGGGGAGGGAGACGCCTGATTCTTTCATTTCGTCGTTGAAATAGAGCGGCACGGGCACGACGTCGACGGGCTGGCGGATCTTGTCCTTGCCCAGAGGCGGACAGCACCATGCATCGTCGGGCGCCTCGCGGCGCTGCTCCTTGAAGAAACCCAGAATGCCGCAGGAGAAGCAGTGTTCGCGGCAGTCGTCGACGACGCCGCCGGCGTAGGTGTGCAGAAACTCCTGCGCGAGGAACTCCTTATCGAGCCCGGCTGAGATGTGCTCCCAGGGCAGGATCTCGTCGAGGGGGCGCTGGCGGCGGGCGAACCAGTCCATCTCCAGGTCGCAGTCGGTGAAGGCACGCTGCCAGAGGTCGGAGCGGAAGTGCTCGCCCCAGGCGTCCAGCTTGGCGCCGAGCTCCCAAGCACGCTGGATGACGTCGCAGAGCTTGCGGTCGCCGCGGGTGAGGAAGGCTTCGACCAGGGTTTCGGTAGGATCGTTCCAGGTGAAGTGGATGGCGGGATCTTTGAGCTCCCGTTGCAGGAGGCGAACCTGCTGGCGAATGGTCAACTCTTCCTCCATCGGCACCCACTGGAATGGCGTGTGGGGCTTGGGGACGAGCGTGCTGACGCCGATGCGGACGTTGGCCTTGTTGCCGAGGACGCGGCGGCCCACGGCCAACACTTTTTTGGAGAGGTCGGCGATGGCCTGGACGTCGGCGAGGGTCTGGGTGGGATGGCCGATCATGAAGTACATCTTGATCGTCTTCCAGCCGCGGCGGTAGACCTCTTCGGCGGTGCGCAGCAGGTCATCGTCGGGAATGGGCTTGTTGATGATGTCGCGCAGGCGGTCGGTGGCGGCTTCGGGGGCGAAGGTGAAGCCGGAGCGGCGACGTCCCTTTTCGAGCAGGTCCATCAGGTCGACGCTGAAGCTTTCGATGCGGAGGCTGGGCAGGCCGACGGAGAGTTTGCGGTCGCCGTGGCGCTCCATTGTGCGGCGTACCAGCTCTTCGACGTAGGTGTAGTCGCTGCTGCTGAGGCTGAGGAAGCTGACCTCTTCGAAACCGCAGTTGGCGATCATCTCGTCGACCGCCTGCAGGACTTCCTCCACGGGCCGTTCGCGCACGGGGCGGAAGATCATGCCGGCCTGGCAGAAGCGGCAGCCGCGGGTGCAGCCGCGCATGATTTCGATGGCGGCGCGGTTGTGGACAACGTTGATGAAGGGGACGATGAAGTTGGTGACCGGGGGCGGCATGACGGTGACGACGCGCTTCATCACGGTCTCGGGGGCGTCGGAGTGGGTCGGTCGGATGGCGGCGATGGTGCCGTCGGCGGCGTAGCTGGCCTCATAAAGAGCGGGTACGTATACGCCGGGGACCTGGGCGAGCATGGTCCAAAGCTTACGGCGGGCCTGTGCCGGCCGGTCCGTGCTGGCGGCGAGTTCCGCTTTCCATTGTTCGTGCACATCGATGATCTCGAAGATCACCTCTTCGCCTTCGCCGATGACCATGGCGTCAAAGAAGGCGCTCATGGGCTCGGGGTTGTAGCAGCCTGAGCCGCCGGCGATGACGAGGGGGTGGGAGGCGTCGCGGCCGGCGGCGCGCAGGGGAAGCCCGGCCAGGTCGAGCATGGTGAGCACGTTTGTGTAGAGCTGCTCGTAGGGGAGCGAGAAGGCGAGAATGTCGAAACGGCTGACCGGGTGGCGGGTCTCGAGGCCGAATAGCGGGATTCCTTCGCGCTGCATTACCGTCTCGAAGTCGCTCCAAGGGCAGTAGACGCGCTCGGCGAGCAGGTCTTCCCGCTTGTTTATCAGGTCGTAGAGGACCATCAGACCGAGGTTGGAGCCTCCGAGCTCGTAGATATCGGGGAAGGCGAGGGCGACCTTGCTGCGGATGGTGGGGTCGTCCCAGTCTTTGGGGATGCTGTTGAGCTCGCCGCCGGTGTATCGGGCGGGCTGCGTCACTTTGTGGAGGACGCGGTCAAGGGCGCGTGAGATCTGTTTCGGGGTGGAAAGCATATTCTGTTCCTTCTCATCTGCCGACCGGCGGGGCCGTCCTTGTCAGGCGGTCACGTATGCGGCCGGGCGGGATTTGAACCCGCTCATTGCCAGGGGCGCAGGGTGGCGCTTCGCCCTGACGATTGGGAATCCGGCTGGTCCGGGTGGACTGCCGGAGATGCGGTCATTATAGAAGGAGGAGGCGAGGGGATCAAATCTGTTATGGGTGACGTTTTGACATTCGTGTTCTCCTCTCGTATACTGTTGGCCTGCAAGCTATTGCATGAGGCCTGCCCCGTTCGTCTAGAGGCCCAGGACACCACCCTCTCAAGGTGGAGACAGGGGTTCGACTCCCCTACGGGGTACAGGAACGAGAAATCCCGCTGAAATCAGCGGGATTTTCTTTTTGTCTATTGCTGGTTGGAAGCAAAGCGCGGCCTCAGTCGACGGCGATGATGGCTTCGATTTCAACGGCCCAGTTGGCGGGTACGGTGAGGCCGATGGCGCTGCGGGCGTGGCGGCCGGCGTCGCCGAAGAGCTCGATGAACATGTCGCTGCAGCCGTGGATGACCGAGGGCGTGTCGTTGAAGCCGGGGCCGACGTTGACCATGCCGAAGACCTTAACGACCTGGCGGACGTTGTCGAGGCCGGCGATGGTGTGGACGGCCTGGAGGATGCCGAGGGCGCAGAGCTGGGCGGCGCGGTAGCCCTCTTCGGTGGTCAGGTCCTGCCCGATTTTGCCCATGATCTCTTCGTCGCCGAAGCGGGAGACCTGGCCGGAGACGTAGACGTGGTCGCCGGAGCGGACTGCGGCCATCAGGCGGCCGCCGTCGAGGTCGATCTTTTCGAGTTCGTAGCCCATTTCTTTCAGTTTTGCGAGATAAGACACGTTTTGCTCCTGTGGATTGTTGACCGCGCGGCGGATTGCGGCGCGGTTGGGTAGCGGGTAGTTGGAATATGCGGTGCCCGGTTGCTTTATGTTGCCGGCGACAGAACGGGTGCCGCTTTGGCGCGTTTGTAGAGGTCTGCGAAGTCGGCGCTGCCGTCGTCGTCGAGGTATGCGGTGGCGACGCCGCGCTCGTAGATGGGTTGGTTGGCGGTGCGCCAGTAGTCCCACATGCTGGAGCCCTGGCTGAAGCTGGTGTCGGCGAAGTAGACGCGCACGCCGTTGGCGCGGCTGTAGCGGATGAGGCGGCGAGGCAGACTGAAATCGGCGACGTCAACGCGATAGGTGTCGAGGGCGGACTCGTCGATGATGATTCCGAGGCCGGGGGCTTCGGGCGTTTGGGCGTAGCCGCCGACGACGGGGATGCGCTGGTCGAGCAGGTTGTGCCCGTAGAGCTCGTGGCAGTTGATGGCGGGCCACTGGGCGTGGCTGAGGACGGCGCCGAGATGGAGGGCCATGGTGGTGGTAAGGCCGGTGCCGACCATCTGGATGAAGAAGGGCATGTTGGCGGTGGCGGCGGAGATGCCGGAGCGCAGAACGTTGGTGACGCCGCCGGCGATGACGAAGCCGTCGCAGTAGCCTTGCTGGATGGCTACGGAGCCGGGTACGCTGCCGTAGTGGTGGGCGATGGGGGTGCGCACCTTTTCGCGCAGGAGGCGGTTGCCGGCGACGTCGTTGGCCTGCATCGGGCCTTCCCAGATTGCGATCTTGGGGAAGTCGTTCTCGAGCTCGCGGAGGACGGGCACGGCGGTGGACACGTCGAGCAGGAAGTCGTTCCAGTCGCAGTCGATGTGGAACCAGTCGGGCGTGGCGTCGCTGATGCGCTGGACGGTGGCGTAGACGTCATGCCAGGGCCGGGTCTTGATCTTGATAGAGGTGAAGCCGAGATCGACGGCGACGCGGGCTTCGGCTTCGTAGGCGGAGGGGCCCATGTCGTGGTCCCAGAAGGAGACTGGGCACCAGTCGCGCACTTTGGGTCCCAGGAGGCGGTGGACGGGGACGCCGGCGATTTTGCCGGCGGCGTCGAAGAGTGCCATCTGGAGGCCGGCGCCGAGGGAGTCGTCCCACATAAGGTCGAAAGGCGACTGGCCGATGACGCGGTCGGTGTCGTCGACGCGGCCCCAGGTGTAGTTCTGGATGGTTTCGCCGTAGGCGACGGTGCCGTCGTCGAGGGTGAGGCGGATGATTTCGGATTCGGACCAGCGGTGGATGTTGGCGCGTTCCATTTCTCGGCGCACGCGGTCAACCATGGGGATGACGAGGAGGATGCGTTCGACGTCGGTGATTTTGGCGGTGGCGGTCATCGGGTGCTCCTTTGGGGTGGTTCCGGTTGGGGCGCGTGGGGTGGGTCGAGTTTAGGGGATTTTAACATGATGCGCGTTGATCCCCTTAAGCTGAACTGTTCAATTTTCGGACAAAGTTGGGCATATGGGTGGGGAAAAGGTGTGGTGCTGTTCCAGGAGGTGGCATCTATTGCACTATAAACTATGCGAAAGCAGACTGCTCCGGAGGATCTTTCCTACATGATCGTTTCGTCAAGACTTAGGTTGAGCTCTGATGGCCGCGATTGCTTCTTCAATATCCTTTTGGGCGTCCTCTTCTGGCACGTCAGGCATTGTTGCGTGCATTTCTTCTAGAAACGCAATCAGGCGAGCACCGACCGGACCCTGGTTGTTGTCAGAAGAAAAGTCTTTTGGCTCGTTCCCTTTTTCGTTGCCGTCATTTTGTTTCATGAGTAACTCACATTCTGTCAGGGTGAGAATGGGAAGTGAAGTATTCTCAGCTGCTTGACAATTGTGTGAACGTGGCCGAGGTGAGCTCGACGAATCACTTCAGCAACTTGAGGCCGAAATTCAAATGGACGACCGATGGGCTTGCCTATTTCCCAGTCCAATTCGATTTACACAGAATAAGGCAGATCCAGCCGCTCTTCCACCCAGTCACGCATTAGAGCAGAGACTGATTTGTTGGAAGCGACAGCTTCAGCGTGAAGTACGCCCTTTACGTATTCATCCAAATAGATGGTCAGCGAAGTACGACAAAGGTGTTCATCCGGAAGAAAGGGTTCAAAGTAATCTGATGGATAGAGATACCCATCTTCGCTTCCGGATTCTCCGAAGCTCTCGTCAATGATACGGGTCATTCCGTGCTGTTCGGCGACAGGGTCGGAGATGACTTTGTACACTTTTCCGATCGTCAGACCGAACAGTGGCTCTTTCTGTTTGGGTAGATTCGGAGGCTGCAAATACGGCCAATTGTTGATGCACTTAGCGTAGTTCATTCTAGGAACAGGAAGCCAGATTGGCGACGATATTTTCGCCTGATTTTCTCAACGCGTAATTTCCTCCACGAGTCGGGCCAGGACTATCTCATCTTCGCCTTCCTCCAACGTTTGCGGATTCAGCATGATGGTTTCGTCCGGTCCGGAGGCTGCGTTTACTGACGGCGTCCCTTCGAGCATGCCCTGGAGGATCTCGCTCTGTGTTCGGCCTACGATGGAGGCGTCGATCTGGACGCGCGTGCGCGGCATCGGTTGGTTCGCCTCGCTGGGGAATGACCGGGTGGCAGTCACACCGTCCAGCCGGTTGAGCTCACTGCACCATCCGGCCACTATCTCTTCCATCTGGGAGTTGCGCGCTTCGTGATCGAGGGACAGGTAGCGCTCGACGGCAGCGAGCAGGCCCAACATTTCTTCCTTGCCGACCTTCATGGGGCGGCCGATGCTGTGGTTGGGGTTGCCGTTGAGAGCGCAGGCGTCGACGAGCCACTGCTTGCCGAGCACGAGGCCGGAGGACTGGGGGCCGCGCAGGTCTTTGCCGCCGCTGAATATGGCGGCGTCGGCGCCCATCTGGGTGAACTTCCACAGGTTTTCGACGGGCGGGAGCTGGGCGGCGGCGTCGACGAGGACGGGCACGCCGTGTGCGTGCGCCGTATCGATGACCTTTTCCAGAGGAATGTCGCCAGGCGACCCCAAAGCGCCCGCAAACCAGATCACGGCGGCAGTCTTTTCGTTGATCGCTCTCTCCAGCTGCCAGAGTTCGGCCTGGCCGGGCCAACCGATCTCAATCAACTTGACGCCGACCTGGCGGACGGCGTGATCGTAGCCGTTGCGCTGAGACTTGTGGACGATGACCTCATTCTTGAGACCGGTCAGGTCCGGCAGTTGGTCGATGGCCCATTTTTCGTTGCCGGTAACACAGGCGGCGATGGCGACGACGATACCGCCGGCGGCGCCGGAGCTGACGTAGCAGGCCTCATTCTGCGTGAGGAGAGCGATACGATTGCCGACGCGGCGCTGCAGCTCCGGCAGTTCAACGAAGGATTTGGCCGCTGCCATCATCGCTTCCAGAACTTCGGGCGGCATGATGGAGCCGCCAAGCCTGGTGAGGGTGGCGTTGGCGTTGATCATCGGGGTGATGTCCAGTTCTTCGTAGGAGGGCATGAGCGTACCACCTCTTTCCTGGTGAAGGGAGGGCAACTGTAGGGGCAGATGCGGGGCGTATCGAGTTGAACGATACGCCCCGCGAGTAAGAGAGTTCGGGTACAGCTCTATGCCGGCTGCGGCAGAACGAGGTCGCAGGCGTCGGCGGGCATCCAGTGGGCATCTTCGCCGGCCCACTTGACGTTGCAGCCGATCGGGTTGGTCAGGGTTTCGCTGACCGGCTGGCCGGAGGTGTGCTCCTCCAGGGCACGGTCGAGATCGAAGACGGTGGCTTGGGTGGCGTCGCGCGGGCTGTCGACGCCGCGGCCGGTGTAGACCAGTTCGCGGTCCTTGTTGAAGACGTAGAAGTGGGGTGTGCGGAGCGCGCCGTAAGCTTTGGCGACTTCCTGGGTTTCATCACGCAGGTAGACCCAGGGGAATTTGTGTTCTCCCATGCGCTCGACCATGTGGCGGAAGTCGTCCTCGGCGTTGACATGGACGCTGTTGGAGTTGATGCCGACGAATTTAACGCCCTTGGAAGCGAATTTGTCGGCGGATGCGCGCGTCGCTTCGTCGGAGCCGATGACGTAGGGGCAGTGGTTGCAGGTGAAGAATACGACGAGCGTCTCGGCGTCATCGAAGCAGCCAAGTGTATAGACTTCGCCGTCGGTGGCGATTAGCTTGAAGTCGAGCGCCTTTTCGCCGATTTCGAGGGTGAATGCCATGATTTCCTCCTAAAGGGAAGCTACAGGGGACCGATGGTCCGAAGGCCTGCGGGCGATCGGAGCACCGGTCGTATTTCTTGCCGATCAGGACGGGCGCGGTTCGTCGAGCACGGCCTGCGTCTTGCGGTCGATCTCAGGTGCGTGTTCGGCGAAGGTGACCTCGCCTTCCCAGATCAGATTGAGCTCGGAGCGGAAAATATTGTTGGCCTCGGTGAAGCGTGTGTTCCAAGGCATCGGGTAAGGTTCGACGCCGTCGGTGATCAGCTGGTCGGTGAAGCCGTACATGAAGTTGACTTCGTTGACCTGCGGATCGGTCCAGACCGACTTGCGGCCGTTGGTCTGCCGCTTGGATTCCAGAACCTGGAAGACACCGGCGTCATAAGAGGTGTAGGCTTTGACCAGTTCCCAGGCTTCGGCGATGTGAGCGGAGTTTGAGTTGACCATCCAGTGGTTGCCGGAGAAGCAGGTGCCCTGGCGCCCTTCGGAGCCGACGGGCAGCGGCACGGACCCGACCTCGAAGCGGTCGCCTACGCGGGCCTGGTTGTTGGTGAGAATGCCGACGGTGCTGGCATGCGTGGCTTCCAGACCGGCCACGAAGAGATTGGGCTCGACACCTTCGCGATCGGCGTCGCGGGAGGCGACCTTTTCGTCGAGGAGAGCCACGTACCACTCGGCGATCTCGGCATGGAGATCGTTGTTGTAGGACATGGTGCGGCCCTCAAGATCCATGATCCAGGAATCATTGGAGTCGGGGGCGCCGAACGAGCGGGATACGTTGCTATAGTAGTGCATGGCGATCATGCTGTCGAATCCGATGCCGAAGACGCCGGCCTCGGGGTCGGCAGCGGCGCGAGCCAGCTCCGTCCAGTCGCTGATGGTCCATCCCAGTTGCGGCTCGGGCAGGCCTTTTTCTTCCAACATCGTCTTGTTGTAGTTGACGGCGATGTTGCCACCTGGGTGAACGACATCGGGCAGGCTGAAATTTTTGCCTTCCCACTGGTTGCCTTCGAGAACGCTGGGGTAGAAGTCATCAAAGTCGTCCGGGGGAGCCGAGGCCAGCAGGTCGTCGATTTCCAGATAGATGCCCTTGAGGAAGTTGATGAAGATCCAGCGGTGATGGCCGTAGACCAGGTCCTGGAGGGTACCGGAGATGAAGCCGGTCTGCGTCTTGGTTTCGATTTCGCCGTAGATGGTGTCTTCGACTTCAACCTGTACGCCTGTCTCATCCTGGAAGCGGGCGGCGAATTCGCGTGGCATCAGTGCACCGTTGCCAGCGGGGGCCTGCACGCGCAGCATAACCGCTTCGGCGGCCGGCATCTCATCGCCGGAATCTGTTGCGGCCGGAGCTGCGGGGGCCGCGCAGGCAGCCAGTGCTGCACCGGCGCCTGTCATCGCCATGCCCTTGAGGAACGTTCGTCGTGTGAAATGTTGCTTCGTTGTCATGCGGTTCTCCTGAAAAATGTTTGGGATGGATAAGGCCCGACGCCCTTCCCATCAATTTCGTACTCATCGATTCGGTATGTTGTATGGCCTGCGGCCATACGGAAGAGGGTTTCGCTTTCGCCTGGCGACGCTCCTTTCTGATTAGTCGGTCATCCCTTAATGCCGGACATGACGATGCCCTGGACAAAAAAGCGCTGGCCGAAGAAGAACATGAGAATGATTGGGACCATAGACATGACACAGGCAGCCATCAGAAGATGCTGCATTGGCTCACCGCCGACTTCGGGAACGGCGTTGAAGAACTGGAGACCGACGGACACCGTGAATTTCTCCGGCGTGTTCAGGTAGATGAGCGGTCCCAGGAAGTCGCTCCAACTGGCGATAATTGTGATGATGGCAAGGGTTGCCAGAACCGGCTTGCACAGAGGCATGAGAATGGACCAGAAGATGCGGAAATAGCCGGCGCCGTCAATCAGGGCTGCCTCGTCCAGGTCACGCGGGAGCGTGAGAAAGAACTGGCGCATCAGGAAGATGGCGAAGGCTCCGCCGCCGAACCAGTGAGGTACCCAGAGAGGGAGGTGCGTGTTGACCCAACCCAGTTTGTAAAAGAGGACGAACTGCGGGATCAGGGTCACCTGTGCGGGCAGCATCATGGTCGAGAGCGTGATCATGAAGAGGATATCGCGTCCTCGGTATTCGAAGCGGGCAAAAGAGTAGGCCACGAGTGAGGCCGTGATCAGCGTTCCAAAGGAGGTGAGGATAACGATCAGAACCGAATTGACGAACCAGCGGCCAACGGGATAGTCGATGTTGAGGACTGTCCAGTAGTTCGCCCACTGCGGGGCTGCGGGGACGAGAATCGGCGGAAAGGCAAACATCTCCGGAATCGTTTTGAGCGAGCTCATTGCGGTCCAAAAGAGGGGGAAGCCGAAGAGGACGCAGAGGGCGAAGATAGTTGCGTAGGTCAGTGCGCGGACGATTGGCTGCATAACCCGTTGCGGCGAGACCGGGGCCCGGTGCAGTTGCGTATCCTGAGTTAGCGAACCTTGCGCCATTGCGCTATCTCCTACCCGCCCTCATAGTGGACCCAGCGCCGCGAGTAGCGAACTTGCACCCAGGTAAAGAACATCAGGATTGCGGCGAGGACCCAGGCCAGGGCGCTGCCATAGCCCAGGCGGAAGTACTGAAAGGCCTGAAAGTAGATGTGCAGTGCGAAGAACCAGGTGGCGTAGGAAGGTCCGCCCTGGGTGGCAACCCACGCCGTGGTGAACACTTTCAGCGCGCCGATAACTGCCAAAACGACGTTGAAAAAGATGGTGGGCGTGAGCATTGGCAGGGTGACGTGGCGGAATTTGGCCCAAGCGCCGCCGCCGTCGATTGAGGCCGCGTCATACAGCTCCTGGGGCACGCCCTGCAGCCCGGCCAGGAAGATCAACATTGTGTTGCCTCCCATGGCAGCCCACACATTGATCATGGTGACTGAGGCCAGCGCGCTGTCGCGCGACGCAAGCCAGCCCGGTGGGTCGGAGATACCGATTGAGCGCAGGAATTCGTTGACCGGCCCGACGCGGGGGGCGAGCAGGAAGGTCCAGAGAACGGCCAGTGCCACGGCAGGGATCAGATGGGGTACGAAGAAGAGTGTGCGGAAAACGGTTGTTCCAAACAGTTTCTGGTTCAAGAGTACTGCCAGAATCAGCGCCCCGCCAACTGCAAACGGGATGTACATCCCGGCAAATGTGAAGGTACGGCCCAGCGAAGGCCAGAACAGTTCATCGCCGCTGAAGGCCCTGATGTAGTTGCTCAATCCGGTGAAACGCGGGCTGCCGATAACAGCATATTCGGTGAAGCCGAAGTAGAAGGAGGCGAGAATCGGTCCACCCCAGAAGATTATTAGACCCAGAATCCAGGGAGCGGCGTAAACGTACCCCCAGACTGCCCTCTTGGTTTGAAAAGGCGTTTGCGCGCCAACCAGCCGGCTGAAAAGGCTGAGGTTACCATTGGTTGCTCCTTGTGCAGGTGCGCCCGACTCTGCGACCGCCACGTTCACCTCCGTAGCTATGAATGAGACCTGAACTTACACAACAGCGGTTGAGAGGCCTCATAGGCCAGGCTCAACTCTTGCTTACCCGAAAGCTGTACGTCATGGAGAGGACGTACAGTCTGCATATTAGACTGTAGAGGCACTGCAAAGGGAATTGCGTATCGGGCGTAGAGGGCGGATAATGCCCTTGTCGATTCGCTGCCTTTGGGCGGAATTATACTTGTGTACAGAGTTTTCGCAAAAATTTTTCTCCAACGTATGCAAGAGAATTGGCCCACAGGTGGTGATCTTTTTCCATTCGACGAACTGGCCCTGTTTGGGAAATAAGGGCATTTGGAACAGGCCTGCAGAGAAATCAAGACGGAGGTGAAGCATGGCTATGCGCATTGGAATCGCTTCTCTGAATCACGAGTCCAACACTTTTGCGTCGTTCCCGACGACGTACGAGGACTTTCGTTTCGTGCGGGGGCAGGAGATCATCGAGCAGTACCGACCGATGTTCCACGAGGTGGGTGGATTCATCGCGGGAGCGGAGGCGTACGGTTACGAGATTGTACCGCTTATGGGGGCGGTGGCTACGCCGGCTGGGGCGGTGGAGGCGGAGACCTATGAGTCTCTCCTGGACGAACTTCTGGGGTTGATTGGCGACGCCATGCCGCTGGACGGGCTGTTGTTGGGTCTGCACGGGGCGTTTGTGGCGGAGAATTTTCCACAGGGGGACGGCGAAACGACGCGGCGGGTGCGGGAGCTTGTTGGGCCGGACTTTCCGCTGTTCGTGACCCATGACTACCACGGAAATGTGCCGCCACAGCTGGTGGAGGATGCGACGGCGCTGATCATCTACAAGACGTGCCCGCATATCGACCAACGGGAGCGGGGTTTGCAGGCGGCGGAACTGATCACGCGCACGGTGCGGGGGGAGGTACGGCCGGTGTCAAGCATTGCCAAACCGGAACTGGTCTACAACATCGCATTCCACAACACGAACATGCGACCGATGAAACCGGTGATGGACGCGGCGATTGAGTTGGAAAGTCAGCCGGGGATTCTGGCGACGAGTGTGGCGGCCGGGTACCAGTATGCGGACGTGCCGTGGATGGGTCCGTGTATCGTCGTGGTGGCGGACGGTGATCAGGAGCTCGCAGACCGGGAGGCGCAGCGACTGGCCGACCTGATGTGGTCGCTGCGGGACGAATTGCTGCCGACGATTCCGAAGCCGGCCGAGGCGGTGAAAATGGCGATCGCGAGCGAGGAGAAGCCGGTGTCGATGATGGAGATGGGCGACAACATCGGTGGCGGCAGCGCCGGGGATTCCACCTTCGTATTGGAGGAGTTGCTGAAGCAAGATGCGAACGCCTGGGTGATGGCCTTGTATGACCCGGAGGCGGTGGCGGCGTGCGCGGCGGCGGGGATTGGCGCGCAGTTGACGCTGCCGGTGGGCGGCAAGGTGGACGACGAGCACGGGCCGACGCTGACGGTGGAAGGTACGGTGCGGACGCTACATGACGGCAAGTTCATCGAGACGGAAGTCCGTCACGGGGGTGGGCGCGACTGGGACCAGGGACTGACGGCAGTGCTGGCGACTGGCGGAGGTCTGCTGGTGTTGGACAGCAAACGTACGCCGCCGATGAGCTTCAATCAGCTGCGTTCGGTGGGGATCATGGCGGAGCAGCAGGAGATATTCGTGGCCAAGGGGTCGGTTGCGCCGCGGGCGGCGTACGAGCCGGTCTCGGCGCGTATCATTGAAGTGGACTCGGGCGGGGCGACGTCGATCAGCCGCCCGCCGGAGGACTTTCGGCTGGCGCGGCAGGGGCTGTATGAGTGGACACAGGGCGGGTAGATGGTGAAGGGGCGCGTGCCGGGGTAGGATCGCCGATGAGGTTGTCGACGATCTTGGCCGAAGCGACTACGCCGGGGACTCCTGCGCCCGGGTGGGTTCCGGCGCCGACGAAGTAGAGGTTGTCGACGTCTTCCGAGCGGTTGTGAGGGCGGAACCAGGCGCTTTGCGTCAGGGTCGGCTGGATGGAGAAGGCGGAGCCGAGATAGCTGTTGAGCGTGCCGGCGAAGTGGCGGGGGTCGATGCGGTGTTCGGCGACGATGTTTGCCTGCAGGTCGGGCAGGTAGTTCCGTTCGAGGAAGTCCATGATGGCATCGCGATAGGGTTGGGCCTGCCGTTCCCAGTCGATGCCGGCGCCAAGATGGGGGACGGGGGAGAGGACGTAGAAGGCTTCGCCGCCGTCGGGCGCGAGGGAGGGGTCGGTCAGGGTTGGCATGTGCAGGTAGAGTGAGAAGTCCTGGGGCAGGTCCCTGTTGCGGAAGATGTCGCGCAGGAGGCCGGTGTAGTCCGGGTGCATCATGATGTTATGGTGGGCGAGGCCGACATCGCGGTACTGGCGCCTGGTCCCGAAGTAGATGACGAAGAGCGACATCGAGTAGTTTTTTCTCTTGATGCGGCGGTCGCTATTGCGGGGCCGCATTTCTTTTGGGATGAGGTTGAGGTAGGTCCAGGCAGCGTCGGCGTTGGAGACGACGGCGCCGGCTCTGTGGACTGAGCCGTCTTTGAGGCGGACGCCATGGGCGCGGCGGTTTTCGATGAGGATGCGGTCGACCTCGGCGTTGAGGTGGACTTTGACGCCCAGTTCCTGCAGGAGGCGATCGAAGGCGGCGATGATGGCGCCGGTGCCGCCGAGGGCGTAGTGGATGCCCCATTCGCGCTCGAGGTAGTGGATGAGGACGTAGATGCTGGCGGCTGTCAGAGGGTTGCCGCCGATGAGGAGAGGCTGGAAGGAGAAGCAGCAGCGCAGAAAGTCGTCATGGAAAAACTTTGAGACGTAGCCGTAGACGCTGCGGTAGCTTTGCAGGCGGATCAGGTCGGGCACGACGCTGATCATGTCGGAGAGGTTGAGGAAGGGCTGGTCGATCAGGGCCATGCCCGTATCGAAGATCTCCTTGGAGCTGGCGAGGAATTTGTTGTATCCCTCGACGTCGGCGGGGCTGCGCTGGGCAATCTGGCGGAGCATGGCCTCATGATCGGCGCTAACGTCGAATGGGCGGTGTTGGTGATCGAAGATGCGGTAGAAGGGGTCGCAGGGGACGAGCTGGAAGTAGTCCTGGCGGCGGCGGCCGGCCGCGTGCCAGATTTCGTCGAAGATCCAGGGTGCGGTGATGACGGTGGGGCCGCCGTCGAAGCGGTAGCCGTCGATTTCGTAGACGTAGGCGCGGCCACCGAGTTTGTCGCGCTTTTCGAAGAGTTCGACCTGGTGGCCGCGGGCGGCGAGGCGGACGGCGGCGCTCAGGCCGCCGAAGCCGGAGCCGATAACGATAATCTTTGACACTGCGTTCCTCCATTGATCACGGCCGGGGCTGCCTTAGCGCCGACAGTGTTTGCTCTCAAAGGCACAAGGGAAAGTATGACACATGTCGGGCCAGAACTACGAAACCGGAATCGGGACGAAATCGTGTGCAAAATATGTACAAAATACCAACAATTGGCATTTGTTTAGCTATTATACATGAAGCAGATTCTGTGCCATATTCGACCTGCTGCAACGTGGGGCTGCTGTCTGAATCGGGATTCGCAGGATATCTGAGAGACCGTCAGGATAGGGTTGGCGCGGGATGAGGGGATGGGCGGTTGGTCCTGAAGTTGGAGTTACCTGAATCGGACGCTGGGAGGGCGGGTAACAGGCGAATTTGTAATTGGGCCTCGACTCCCCAATGCGGCGGAGCACTTTGGCTGGCGAGCAACTGGCGGAAACGACCACGAACCGGCGGCGCGGCTGTTGTAGAGGGGGGCGTTGCGGGAGGATCCCCCCGCACAAGGGCGGGCCGAAAGTCCGACCGCCCAACTGCAGTGGTCAGTGGTTAGTGGTTAGTGGGTGTCCGGGAGATTGCACAGGAGGATGTCAGTTAGTTCGAATTTGCTTTCACCAGACCCGGTCTGAATTTGGCTCGTAGCGGGGCTTGTCATATACTTGCTGTTTGTGTGGGTGGCCTGTTTTCGCATTGCTTCCCTGGTTCTGAGAGTAGCAATGCGACAGAGGATGCCAACGCATTTATCGTCCGAATTGCGGCGCCATATGCGCCCCGGTGGTGGGGCGTGCGCAGTAGAATGCCCGCAAGCCGCTATCCGAAGTTCCGGAGCAGCAGAGTATCGTTTCTCCGGGCGCGGTCAAAGGAGAGAGGAAGATGTACGCAGTGGTTCGAACCGGCGGAAAGCAGTACAGGGTTTCGCCCGGCGATATTCTTGAGGTAGAGAAGCTGGCCGGCGACGTTGGCGACAGCATCGTGCTGGAAGATGTGTTGATGGTGGCCGGCGAGGAAGGTATCGAGATCGGCCAGCCGAATGTGGCGGGCGCGTCGGTTACGGCGAGGATTACGGGGCAGCACAGGGGCGAGAAGATTCTGGTATTTCGCTATCGCCCGAAGAAGCGGGTGCGCGTGCGCCGCGGGCACAGGCAGTATCTGACCCGTCTGCAGATCGACAAGATCAGCGGCGACGGTTTTGAGTATGGGGAAGAGGAGAAGGAAGAGGCCCCGGCTGCGGAGATAGTCGAAGCGGTCGCGGCCGAGGCTGCCGTCGCGGCGGTAGCTGAGACCAGTTCGATTGCCGAGGCAGAAGAGACTGTCGAGGCGGAAGTGGAGGAAGAGGCCGACATCGTCGACAGGGCGGTGGAGGCGGTCGAGGATACGGTTGCCAAGGCGGGTGACGCGGTCGAGGCCGTGGGTGATGCGGCCAGCGAGGCAGTTGATGCGGTCGGCGAGGTTGCCAGCGACGCGGTCGAGGCGGTCAGCGACAAGGCCGGCGACGCGGTGGAAGCTGTCGGTGATCTGGCTGAAGACGCGGTGGAGGCTGTCAGTGACGCGGCGAGCGATGCTGTGGAGGCTGTCGGTGATCTGGCCGAAGACGCAGTAGACGCCGTAACGAAGAATCTCAAGGGGCTGGTTGGCAGAGGCAGGAAGGATGACGATGAGGCCGATGCTGACAACGCCGAAGATAACGAGAAGAAAGAGGAGTAAGGGATATGGCTCACAAAAAAGGCGGCGGATCCAGCCGTAACAACCGGGATTCGAACGGTCAGCGGCTGGGCGTCAAACGATACGGCGGCGAATTTGTGAAGTGCGGCAGCATTATCATTCGCCAGCGCGGTACGCCGATCTTCCCCGGGACGAATGTCGGCCAGGGCAAGGATGACACGCTTTTCGCCATGCAGGATGGTTACGTGACATTTGAATGGGCCAAGAAGAATCGCAAGAAGGTCAGTGTCTACACGGCAGAAGAGAAGCAGGCGTTGGGGAAGGTGTAGAGACATGAAGCCAGAGATTCATCCTGAATACTACCCCGCGGCGCGGGTCAACTGCTCCTGCGGGAACAGTTGGGTTACCGGCAGCACTACGACGGAGATTAACGTCAACATCTGCAGCCAGTGCCATCCGTTTTATACCGGCGAGCAGCGTATCGTCGATTCGGTCGGCCGGGTGGAGCGGTTTGTGAGGCGGCTGGAATCGAGGCAGAGTGCGGCGGCACGTCAGCAGATTGAAGCTGAAGTGCGGCAGGAGGCCGAGGCAGCAGCAAGGCGGGCGCGAGCGCGCGGTGACGACCCCGAGGCGGCCGCGGCCGAGGTGATGTCCAGGCTCGAGGCCGAAGTCGAGGTGGAGGCCGAGGCGGAAGCGTAGCCCTTGACGCAAGCAGAACTTAGCATGAACTCTCAATCCGGCGGTGGCTGGATCGAGCTGATTTGCGGTTCGATGTTCAGCGGCAAGACGGAAGAGTTGCTGCGCCGTGTGCGCCGGTCCGAAATTGCCCGCCGCCGCATCCAGCTTTTCAAACCCCAGATAGACAATCGATACGGCCGCGAGATGCTGGCTTCGCACAATGGCGTGTCACGCGGCGACGTGGTCGTACTGGATGACACTGCCTCTCTGCTGAACCGGGTGAAGCGGCAGACGCAGGTGGTGGCGATCGACGAGGTGCAGTTTTTCAATCCGGCGATCGCGGGTATCTGCCAGGAGCTGGCCGACCAGGGTAAGCAGGTGATTGCTGCGGGCTTGGACCAGGATTTCCGCGGCGAGCCGTTCGGGCCGATGCCGTTGCTGATGGCGCTGGCTGAACAGGTGGACAAGCTGCACGCCATCTGTGTACGGTGCGGCGCGCCGGCCACGCGCACGCAACGGCTGATCGACGGCAAGCCGGCCCGCTATGATGAACCGGTTATCTTTGTGGGCGGCAGTGAGAGCTACGAGGCCCGCTGCCGAGGTTGCCACGAGGTGCCGGCCAAGCCGAGTACGAAGGCGCTGTTGGAAGAGCTGGGCTTTGTTTAACGGCAGTGGTCAGTGGTCAGTGGTCAGTGGTCAGTGGTCAGTGGTCAGTGGTCAGTGGTCAGTGGTCAGTGGTCAGTGGTCAGTG
>JAPOVP010000101.1 GCA_026708085.1 Caldilineaceae bacterium | reverse complement strand
GGGAGCGTGTAGCGGACCTGGGGCTGGAAGCGCTGGAACTCTTCGGCGTAGGCTACGAGGGCGCTGTTCCCGGAGCTTCCGTCAGAGGTTTCAGCGCGCTTGCGGGCGTAGGGTCCTCCGTAGTACTGGCTGGCGATCTGGTCGAGTGCGCGGACTTTTTTGTCGATAACGTCGGTTATGTCAATGTAGAGGTCGACGCGGGCGGTGCCGGCGTATTCGAGGCTGTTGTTGCCGATGTAGGCGGTGGGGTTCATGAAGTAGATGCAGGGGACGGGGTGGCGCTCCTGGCGGCCGCGGCCGGATCCCATGGCGAGCTGCCAGGCGTAGAGGGTGCACTGGCCGGTTGTGCCGTGCATTTTGAAGCCGCCGCTCTCGAAGGGGTGGTGGGTGATGAGCATGTCGGGCTTGACGGCGCGGATGACGTCAGCAATGGCCTCTATTTTGTCCTGAGTGACGAGGATGTCGTCGTCTTCGAAGCCGAGGTCGCGCACGTCGTCGAAGCCGAGGATGCGGCAGGCGCGGCGGACCTCTTCCAGCTTTTCCTCGACCGCTTGGGCGACGACTTCTTCTACATCCAGTTCGGCGCCGGCGCGGCGCCGCTGCTCGCCGAGTTCCCAGTGGTGTGAGCGCACGCCGGTGGTGAGGATGGCTGCGGTTACGCGGTCGCCCTGGTCAACGTGGTGGGCGAGGGTGCCGCCGGCCATGTCGAAGCTGTCGGCGGGATGGGCGGCGACGAGGAGGATGTGGATGGGTCTGCTGGCCATGGTTGGTTTCCTGTATTGTGGTATCGAGGGCGTCAGGGCACCCACAAGGGGTGCCCCTACAGTAGTTAGGCGGTTGGGAGGTTGTGCTATTGCTCCTCGAGAGCGGGGAAGAAGGTGAGTTCGGCGCCGAAGTTGGCCATGGCGGCGACTGAGTCGCCGCGGAGGCGTACTCTTATGTCGCGGGTGCGGTGGTTGAGAACTATGTCGCGTTCGGTCAGTTCAAATTGGATTGTGATCCAGTGGTTGACAGGCGGCTGGCTGAGGACCAGGTAGCCGTTGTGGAGGCGGGCCGGGTCATCGAAGCCGTCTACGCTGACTACGTCCTGTGCGACCCAGCTGGGCAGGCGCACGAAGAGGGGACCAGGGCGCTTGGTGCGCACGCGCATGTGGCGATGCGTATAGGGCGACTCGACGTCAACGGCTTCGGTTTCGTGGTCGAAGTGCAGATTCACGTAGTGGCCCGCCGCGGTCGTGTCGACGGCTTGCCGGTAGACTTCACAGAGTGACGCCACGGCGCCGCCGACAATGTCCATGTTGAAGCTGATGCGTTGGGCGTCGATGGGCTTGTGGCCGTAGGGCGCGGGGAAACCGAATGCGCCCAGATGCCTGTCGGCGACATCGCGCTTGCCGTCCTCGTCGTGCGGGTTTGCCGGCTCGCGAATGAATGAGGTGTCGCGCAGCTGGGAGGGGAGCATGTGGCAGCGGAGGATACGCTCGGCGTCTTCGTAGTATTGCGGATAGCCCCACTGGCCAAGCAGGAGCGCGGTTTCGACAATGTCGCCGGTGTTGTTGACCTCGCCGCGGTCGGGATCTCTGCCTTCGTCGCTGCTTTCGATAACCCAGCCAAGCTGATCGCGAATGTCGTTGAGGCCGTTGTCGTAGAAGGCGCGGACTCGCTCCATCAGGTCCGCGTTGCGGGTGAGGTCGGCAAGTTGGGCAAGCGAAGACATGACGCAGGTGGTGGAGTGGGTGTGGGGGCCGAAGGTCTCGCGATCGTACGCGCCCGACGGGAGGAAGAATTCGGCTGTAGCTTTGTCGGCGAGCTCAATTGCCAATTCGAGGGCGCCGGCGCAACCGGTGTGGCGGTGCAGCTTGACAAGGGGGCCGATCGCCCGCGCCAGTCCGATTATGAATGTTGTGGAATGGAGTTCGAAGTTGCTCTCAATTCGATCTCTGTCCCAGCCCCTACGCGGATGCCAGAGCTCCTGAATGGCACGTATGCTACGCTCTGCCAGCTCGACTGCCTGTGCGTTGTTGCGGAAACGGGCCAGCGCGTAGAGGGCGTGAAAGCCCTCGCGGACGTTGTGGGGATAGAAGTGGACCAGGGGGCCGTCTATGCGTTCTCTGTTCAGGGGGAGGGGAAGATCGCCGGAGTAGGAGAGGAAGGCGGCGCGGGCGTGGCGGTCGATGCAGCCTTCCTCCAAGGTAAGGCCGAGCACGTCTTCGGCGTTGAGGAGGGCGTTGAGATGGCGGCCGGGTACATGTGCCTCGGAGGCTGAGGTACTGAAGCTGAGTAAGGCCTCTGGCCAGACCTGGGAGCCGAAAAAGGGTACGTCGTCGTCATCAGCGTTGAAGACCGAACACATCGTTCGGCATCCCAGCCTGATGGCGCCGGCGACGTCGGTTGTGTTCACATTGGCAAGCATGGGCTTAGCGTCCTTCATTTGCGGTATCAGGTTGGTAATGAAACTGGAAGCCGTAGAGGCTGCTCTCCAGCAGAGAGAAGCAGATGCGTACGGGTTTGTTCCACAGGAGGCGCAGGTCAGGCGAGTCTTTCCAGGAAGCCTGGTGCCATATCTGACGGGCGGGCGCGTGAAGCGGGACGGAGTCTTCCAGGCAGAAGCCGGGATAGGGTTTCAGCTCTGAGTCGAGGAGGGCGACGCGGATCAGTCCGTAGGCGCAGTCGGCGTTGACGCGGAGGGCGTTGCCCTCGAAGACGAACTGCTTGGTGATGACCTGGCCGGCTTCGTATTTGGGACGGAGCGCGGCCCAGCCGTCCTCGCGCAGGACGATGGCGCCGATGCTCCGCTGGATGGGCAGGTCGGGGCGTACATGATCCATCATGGGGCTGCCGATGCCGTGGCGGGTGAGGTCGTCGATGTGGCGGCGGGAGGCTGCGGCAGATAGGCGGGGCGCGTGATTGGATACGCCGGCGGGGCGCGTGTCGCGCTGCTTGTGGGGGAAGGCGGAACAGGGGATGACCATTTTGCCCCGGTGAAGGAGGTAGCCAGCGACGGTGTGGCAGAAGTAGCCGTAGTACTGGCTGCCGGGCGGGCCGTTATCGGCCCAGGGTTGGTAGCCGTCGGCGCGGAAGAAGCGGTGGCCGTCGCGGCTTGTATAGAGAGCGGCTTTTGTGTGGAACTGATCGCGCTGGTTGCTGCCGTTGCGGTTGACGAGCCACTGGTGCTCGCCGTGGGCCTCTTCGACGATGCCGATGTAGAGGCCGCCCTCTTTGCGCACGGACATGGTGTGGAATTCGACATTGGGGCCGACGTTGGGGTCCCAGTCGCTGGAGAGGATGATCTGTTTGGGGGACCAGTTGATGAAGTCGGCGCTCTCCTGGCGGCCGATGGTGCGGACGTGGAGATGGCTGGCGAAGGCGTGCGAGGCCTGGGAATATCCGACCCACTTTTTGTAGGCGTCGTCCCAGATTACGCGCATCTGGTGGTGGTGGCGGAATGGGGAATCGTCGCTGATCACGTGCCAGTTGATTCCGTCGGGCGAGGCGGCGACGCGGGACATGACGCGCTGGCCGCGGCTGGTGGCCTCCATGGAGGGGTTGTAGACGGCGAGAAATTTCCGACTCGGGTCGCTGCGATCGGGGTTGAGGACGATGGTGCCGTTGTCGAAGTCGCGGACGACAATATTGGTCTTTTGGTTGTCCTGGAATGGTTGAAATTCCTCGCGCAGGGGTTTGCGCCAGTGCAAGGCGTCGTCGGACTCGGCGTAGCAGAGAACGACTTCGGTGCCTTGGGCGGTGTTTGTGTTGCCGCTGACCAAGGTTTTGTACCACATTTTGAAAAGGCGGTCATCGGGATCGTAGAGGGCGGCGGCGGGTACGCAGGTGAAGTGGTAGCGTTCCCAAGGGAGATTTTCGAATTCGATCAAGGGCGGTTCTGCTCTCTGTGGGGGTGGGACTATTCGTTCGGCGTCGATCAGTTCGTCGAGGATGTAGTTGTCAAGGAAGAGCTGCTTCTGCAGGCCGATGTGCTTGAAGGGGAGACGGTAGTCGGGGTTGAAGTAGGGGTAGGTGCTGGGATCGACGGGTCTGTCGCCGGCCCAGGTTTCGTCCATGCGGCGCTGCACGTCGACGATTTCGGAGTCGTATCTGGCTTCGGGTGTTTCGGCTTGTCGTTGTTCTGTCATTTTGCGTCAGTGGCCTGGATGCGCTCAGTCTTGACTGATGGGGTCGGGGGATGAACAGTTTTGGGACTTACTTTGAGAGCTCCTTGGCCAGAGCGGTCTACACGAAGACCTAACATCTGACTGAAACTGGCGGGGAGCTCGTACTTCCTGAGTTGTGTTGGAACTTCGGCAGCACTACCTCCGTTGAACGTGCAGATTTGTGCGGCCAGGTCCAGTCTGGAGGACACTTTACAGAGACTATGAAATGAAACGACCACAGACCATCAAGCAAAGTCCTGCAGCTCTCTTAATGAAAAGCCCCCGGTTCAGGCAGTTGGGCATTGTCTCGGCAGTATTCCTGCTCATCCTGTTGGCGTCGGCGGCTGTCCTAGTCTTTCGGGCATACAGTGAAGGCGAGGAGATCAGGGAATACGTTGGGGGTCCTTTCAGTTCGCAGCTTCTCTACCTGCAAGGATGTACGGCGGGGGCGGCAGACAACGGCGGGCAGTCTGCGACCGGGCAGACTGTGGAGGATCAGATTCGCATTTGTCGGGAGACGGCAGGCAGTCGCGCCGGATACTATGTGTATGACTTCAATATCGGAAGGTCGGTTGTTCTTTCAGCAAGAGATATGGAGCTCTGGAGAGAGTACGCGGTACTCTCTTTCCCTGAATCTCTCAGAGGAAGGGTTCGCAACAGCGAAACTAACGAATTCAACAGGATTGTTCCTTTTGAGGAGTTTACAGGTTTTGACTACGACTGTGTTCTCACGAAGGGCGAGAACGAAGCTAGCTGCAAGGTGGCCGATGCTTCGTGCGAATTGGGCAGCGACGCGATCCGATGCACGGTGTTCAATCCACACACAGAGAGTAGTGAACTCCATGTCATCGAAAGGGACAAGGCACTTGATCTATTGTTGCCGCAAGGATTCATCAACGGACCTGACCTCTACAAAATGCTGAAGCCTCGCTTCTTCCCAGTTCTTGAACGGTAGCAGACCTAGCCTGGTCTGATTCTCAGCCGGCTTGCCGGCGCCTGTGCCTACAACTGCTGCGATGGACTTCCGATTTGGAGCGGTTCATTCTTGACCCGTCGATGGGAGTAGAGCTCCTGAACGGGCTCGGGCAGCATGTCGAAAATGTGGGCGGGAATAAAGGCGCAGTTGCGTTTGCCGTAATCGACACTAAGCCACCAGGGTGAGTAGCGGGCGACGACTGAGGTCCTGATGTCGTCGGTCGAGTTGGCGCCGGCGGAGTGCCAGATGCGGCTGTCGATGAGGATAACATCGCCGGCATCGCCGCAGATTTGCTCCTCGTGGGGAATGGAACTCATGCCGTCGATGCCGTCGTTTTGGCCGCGGGGATTGCGGGGGTCGCGGTGCGTGCGGGGGACGACCCAGGTGGCGCCATTCTCGGGCGTGAAGGGGTAGAGCATCCAGATTGACGTGATACTCATAATGGTGTCGGGAAAGGGTTGATTGATAAGGCCGCAGAAGGAGGCGTCGGTCAGGTCGTGGGGCCAGTCGGTGTGGAAGTTGCGCCATTCAGGTGGATTCCTGTAGGGAGGCACGCTCTTGAACTCGGTCTGGGAGATTTTCACTTTGGCATGGTTGAAGGCGGTGCGCGCGATTTTCAGGAGACGCGGGTTGGCGAAGTAGGGAGCCAGGGACAGCATATGGGTGACGGCAGACCAGTCATGCTTATCGTACGCCTCCAGGCCGGGTTTCATGGAGTTGTCAATGTCCTGGCGGACCTGGCCGACTTTGTCGGGGGGAATGACGCCTTTTAGAAGGCAGTAGCCCTCCAGTCGAAGTTGCGTAATCTCTTCCATTTTGCCTCTTCCTTCGGGGCGGCAACACGGCGTTTGGGAATGCCGCCCGGTTGTGGGGACCTAGCCGGTCGTTCAGCTTTGGGACTTGTGAAAGTTCAAGGGGCAGGACAGGTGGAAAGAGGGACTGCTCCACTTGTCCTGCCCGTTTGTTGTTTTGGTTGACCTCGCTCAGCGCCGGTTGATGCCCTTCCTGCGGTCAGGCAAGGATGGGGTAACTGTAAAACGGCGCATATAAACACTTAGCGCCAGTCATCGACCGAAGCTGTGCCCGCGTAGTTGCAGCCCATGATGCGCCAGTAGCCGTTGGTCTCGCCGCCGACGACTACGACGTGGATTTCGTCTTCTCGGTAAATCGGAATCAGTTCGTCGCCAGCGGCCTTGAGCTTAGTGGCGTAGGGCTCGACGCCGTTGAGGGCGTGGGGGTAGACGTAGTTCTCGATCAGCTGATAGTCCCAGTAGATGCCGGCGGGCATGGTGGCGTTTTCGTAGACCCACTGGATCAGCTTCTCTTTGGTATCGAAGCCGCCGCGATCGATGAACTGCTGGGCGGTGATTGGGTCGAGTATGAAGGTGGGCGGGTTATGCGGGTTGAGGCCGCGCAGCATGTTGCGGACATGGTCCTGCCAGTGCTTGGCGCGCAGGCCGAGGTTGAAGGCCGTGGAGCGGCAGCCGCCGAAGACGCTGACCGCGCTCTGGTCGGCGTCGAATCCGTGCTGGACGTGGAAGGGTACCCACGGACTGCGCTCTTCATTTTCGGCGAAGGTCACGCTGTTGTAGGCGTAGTTGTTTCCCTGTGAGCCGAGGTATGTCTCAGCGGGGACGGAGCCGCCCTGGAGGTTTTGCGAGAGTAGACCATAGGCGCGGCCGATGGTGGCGTTGGCGTGATTGTAGGGTCCCATGGCGCCGGTGCCCCAGTTCATGTCAATCTCTTCACGGACGGGTCCGTTGACGACGGCCATGGATGCGGCGGAACTGGTGGTGCTGGCCCGCGCTGAGGCGCATGTTGCGGCCAGCGCCAGTATAACAGGGAAATACTCAGGCTTGGCGCCGGCCATAACGGCGTTTACGGCGACCTTTTCTACGGTGTACTCCCAGGCTTCGCGGGTGCCCGTGGGGCGCATTTGGCCGACTACGGTGTCCGGGCTGCGGCTGGTGCCCTCTAACATGGCGGCGACGCGCTCCTCTGTTGGGAGGATGAACGGCAGCATGTCGGTCCAGAGATTTTCGACGAAGAGCTGGTGCAGGTTCTCTTCCGTGTCCGGCTCAACGAAGCGAGGCGTAGAGCGGTCGAAATTGTGTTGACGGGTCTCCTCTTCCGACTTTGGTCGGGTGAGCGCGGCGATGACTTCGCTCATGAAGGGACGGCCGGTAATGTCGTCAGGGCCATCGACGTAGGCCCTCAACTGGTCCGGCGAGCGGCCCATCACCGGCTGCGGCACGAAGGCGTGGCGCAGGTAGGGTATGCCCTGCTGAAGCGTGGAGGCCTTCACGAGATCCAGAAAGATACCGGTCTGGATGGAGGCTGTGGGGACGTTGTACTCAGTTTCCAGGATAATGCATTGGTCGGCGACCGCCGGCGCGCAGGTACTTCAATGGCCGACGGCCATGACGGCCCCTGCTCCTTTCTGCTGGATTTCCTCGTAGAGGTTCTCGTCGCGTTCAGTGTAGACGCCGGACTTGCGGCGGACTTCAATGTTGATGTCGGGGCGGTTGTCGCGGAACCAGTTGGCCATCTGCTCGACGAGGATGTCGCCGTCGTCGAAGCGGCAGTCGACGAGGTAGACGGTCTTGCCGGCCAGGTCGCTGACGCGGGGGGCGAGGTGCTTCTGGTCGATCTGGGGCGGGTAGCCCATTGGGTTGTGGACCTTCAGGTGAGATCCCATGTTTGGCTCCTTTCGGTTCATTCAGGACATGAGTGCTTGTCTGGGGTCATTCTGGCATGGAATGGAAAAACTGGAAAGCGTAGATACTGGCTTCGCGGATGGTGAAGCGGATGCGGACGGGCTTGTTCCAGAGCGTGCGAAGATCGGTCTTGCCTTGCCAGCTGACTGTGTGCCAGATCTGGTCGGGCGGGCCGATGAGCGGGTCGCAGAGTTCGGCTGAGAAACCTGCGTAGGGCGTGAATGTGGGGTCGAGGAGCTCAACCTGCACGTAGCCGTAGCTGCAGTCGGCGTTGACGCGCAGGGCGTCGCCTTCGAAAACGAACTGTTTGGTGTAGACCTGGCCGGTCTCGTATTCGGGGACGAGCTTTGCCCAGCCGTCCTCGCGCAGGATGAGTCCGGCCACGGCGCGCTTGAGACGGGCGTCGCCCTGCAGCGCCTGGCGGGCGTGCCAGGCGTCGTGTTGAAGCCTGTATTTCTCTTGTGGATAAAGGGGACTGGGAGGTTCCTGAGTGTGCCAGCTCTGCTTCTGGGGATTGCCGCTGTAGGGGATCACCATCTTGCCGTTGTGGACCAACTCGCCGGCGGGGGTGAAGCAGATAAAGCCGTAGTCCTGGTCGCCGGGCAAGCCGGTGTCTACCCAGGGGCCGGGGCCGCCGACGCGGTGCCAGCGTTTGCCGTCGCGGCTGGTGTAGAGGCCGAGGCGGGAGAAGGCCTGGTCGCGCCAGTTGTGGCCGGCCCGCTCCTGCCAGAAGGGCTCGGCCATGAATTCACTGGTAAGACCGATGTAGAGTCCGCCGATAATGCGCACGGACATGTCGTGCATTTCGAGGTCCGGCGGGAGGTTGGCGTCCCAGTCGCCGGACAGGACTACCTCCTTGGGCGACCAGTTGATGAAGTCGGCGCTTTCCTGGCGGCCGATCTGGCGTTTGCGGTAGAGGAAGTTCTGATGGTGGGAGTACTGGCTGTAACCGATGTAGCGCTGGATGCTTTCGTCCCAGATTATTTTTTGCTCATGGTGGTGGGGGAGGGGGGACTCTGCGCTGATGTTGTGCCAGTGAATGCCGTCGGGGGAGGCGTCGACGCTGGAGAGGCGGGGGCTGCCGGGCGTTCGCCTGGCGGCTGTCTTGGGGGGCCAGTTTACGAGAAGGTATTTGCGGTCGGGGTCGCTGCGGTCGTGGTTCAGGGCGAGTCCGGACTGGGAGATGTCGGGGTGGACGATGTTGGTGGTGGTATGGTCCTGGAAGGGGAGGCAGTCATCGCGGAGGGGCTTCTCCCAGTGGAGGGCGTCCTTTGATTCGGCGTAGCAGAGGACCTGGCTGGTGTTGAAGGGTTCGCCGGCCAGACCCTGCCAGTACCACATCTTGAACAGGCCGTCGTCGGGATCGTGAATGACGCCGGCGGTGCCGGGGTTGAACTGTACTCGCTCCCATGGAAGGTCGGTGAAGGAGAGGAGAGGTTCGGGGGCCTTCTGCGGCGTGCACAGCTCTCTCCTGACTCCGTCGAGATGATCGAGAATGAAGTTATCGAGAAACAGTTGTCGGTCCGTGCCGATGTGTGGGAAGTGGACCTTGTAGTCTGGTGGAATGTAGGGGTAGTCCTTGTCTACGGGCCGGCTACCGCTCAGGATGGCATCGGTCTTCTGCTGAATGTCGAGTTGCTCGGTGCGGCTCTTGGGCTCGGGTACGGTCATGGCGGTATGGAGTCCTTATGAGAGCTGTAGGTGTAGCCTATGACTTCGGGTTCATATGCCCCATTTTTCGCGCATTTCGGCCATGGTCTTGCGGTTTTCGGCCTTGGGAATCTGGTCGGGGTGGGGGCCCATGTGGCGTTCGTCGACGGGTTCGGAGGCGAGCTGGTAGCGGTTGTCGGTGCTGAGGCGATAGCGGTTGGAGACGTTGTCGAGTGAGCCGTGCAGGAAGTACATGCCGAAGATCATGACATCGCCGGCACGAAATGGCGTGGACGACCATTTGACGCCGAGTATATCGATCAACTCTAGGGGGTTGCGGCTGAGGTGGCCTTGGGTCATATCGTTGTGGGCGTCGGCTGCTCCGTATGTGCGGCGCAGGAGGTCGAGCTTGTTGGAGCCGGGGCAGAAGGCGAGCGGACCCATTTCGAGCGACAGGTCGTCTATGGGCGTCCAAACCGTGTAGAGCTTCTTGGTGCCTGCGCCCATGAAGACGACATCGTAGTGTGCGCCGGTGCTGTGGCCGCGTCGGACGGCGCGCGGCCACTTGTGATCGAGGGTCAGGACCGGTCCGCCGAGGAAGCTTTCGAAGAAGGCCATGATGCGTTCGGAGTTGACGACGCGCAGGTAGGCGTGCATGTTTACTACATCTTCATTGCGAATGGCTGCGGCTTCGTTTTCAGGACCGATCACACCTTCTTCAGGCGGAGCGTCGGGATCCAGTAAGCCCTGTGAGGACAGGTAGGAAAGAATGTCTGATCGGGCGGCAGTGATGGCGTTGCGGTTGTAGAAATCGCGGATCAGTAGATATCCGTCCTCTTCGATTCTGGCGTGGAGGGCAGACATGTCGTCTGCGATGTCGTTTGCGTCACGCGGTGTAAAGATGTTGTGGCCGAAGACAAGCTCGTGGCCGGCCATCGTGACTTTCGTTCCGTCTGCAACTGTCATTGATTGCATGGTTTTTCAGCCCTTTGCTTTAGCCTATTGGCGTCCTGTAGAATCGGTCATTCGGTTTTCATTCGTCCCGCAAAGACTGTCCCGTACGTGTTTCCGCGTATACTGTCTCTCGTCTCGTTGCCAACAAGGAAGGCGCTATTCTGGCAGACGGCGACGCGGTGCGAGGCGATGCCGTAGGGGAGCGGGTCCAGCGCTGCCCAGCTTTCTTCGTGGGTGTCGTAGGCCCAGACTTCGTGGGAGTGGCAGACGAAGTCCATATCGGGGACGTGTCCCATGATGTGGACGGAGCTGCCGTCGGGCGAGACGACCCAGGTCTGGCCGCCGGTCAGAACGATCCAGCGGTCCTCAACTGTGAAGGCGTCGGCAACGAAGGCCCGCGGCGGGCGGGGCAGCTCTTGCCAAGTTCCTGAAGGCAGGTCGCATTCCCACAGTTCGCTGAAGACGACATGACTGATCCTGTCAGCCGTTGCTTCGCCTTCAGGAAAGATGCGCAAGGCGTTGTGGGGTTTGGGGTTGACGACACCGCCGATGGGGATGTCGTGACCGCCGACTACGTAGAGCTTGTCGCGACAGATGCCCATGCCGCACATCCAGCGCGGTTCGCCGGGAAACTGGGCGGCCACATCCCAGATGCCACTGCCGCGGACGTCAAGACGGTAGATGTTGGGGTCGCCGGTGGCGTGTTCGTGGGGGTGCCAGTCGGTGCCGAAGGCGGTGTAGAGGTGATCGCCGTGGGCGAAGGTGGTCGCGACCATGGCGGGGGAGGGGCGGTCGGGCAGTTTTTCCCAGGCTGTTGCGCCTGCCTGGACATCGAGGAACCAGACGTCGGCTGTGGCGCGGTTGCCCACGGCGCGGCGGCGTCCGCCGACTACGGCGAGGCCGCCGGCGACTGCGGCGCCGGAGGTCCAGCCGGGGCCGATGGGAATTGGGGGAAGGGGGTACCATTCGCCGATTGGGGCCGTTGCAATCTGCCCGCTGTTTGCCTCTGCTACGATTGGCGCGCCGAAGCCGTATTCCACTTCGCGCCAGGGGTAGGACATGCCGCCGGCGACGACCAGATGGCCGTCGATTATACCGACGGCGGGGCCTTTGATCAGGGCTGGGTATATTGGGGCCTTTTGCCAGCTGATTTGCAGTGACATTTCTCGGGTACGTAGTGTTTTCACGGAAGTGTATACAATCTGAGATAGGGGGTCAAGCATGACAATGTGCGGGTGCATCCCAGATCATTTGGGTGGTCGTTGTCTGAATCAAGATTCTCAGGATTGAATGGGATTTTCAGGAAGGTCGGCGACCGTTTCTTGTCTGTCGAACGAAAATTTCTGCGCGAGAAGAGAGAGCGGGCTGCGAGGAGACAATTGTACGGGAGGCATCCCGACGTGATGGTACCTCCCAGATTCGGGGGCCGAAAGGGTCAGGCGGGGAATGCGCGGCGGTGGGCGGAATTGTAATCCAGTTCTTGGCGGGGCACTAGGCAGGCACAAGGCCTGCCCCTACAGGTGTGTGTGGGAGGGGGCCGGTTTGGCGGCATGACGCGGGTGAGCGACAGGTGGCATAGGGGCAGCGGAGGAGGCACGGCACAAGGTGAGTGAGCGACGGGTGGCATGGAGACGGTGCCGGCATCGCGGCTCGAAGGCGGCACAGGCTGGTGTAAAGGAGAGGGGGCGTTGCGGGGGCGGAGCCCCCGCACGAGGGAGGGCCGAATAGGCCCGACCGCCCAAACTGCAGTAGTCAGTAGTCAGTGGTCAGTGGTCAGAGGCGGCGCATTCTCTGCCGCGGAGTTGAACACGGAATGGCTACGGTTTCGTTGCAGCCAGAGGTCTGCGAGAGCTCGCCCTCTTGTTGAGATGCACGCCCCGAGCAGATGGAAATGAACTGCTCCCGGCCCTCGTTCCTTTCTGACCAGACTGGGTTTCGGGAACCTCACTGGGGATTCCGTGGCGAGGATTCTCCAAATGCCGTTCGTGCTGCCCGTTGACTCAGAATCGAATGGCGTACAGGTCTGCCTTGAATAGATCAAATCTGAGGCGGATGGTCTGGCCACGCAGATGGCTCAGGTCGGCGCTGCCGTTCCAGGTGAGCGGGGAGTCGATGTGATCTCCGACAAGCGGCTGGCAGTCTTCCAGGGTGTGGCCCTCGATGGTGCGGATGAAGCGGGTGTCGCTGCCGACGTCACCGGGGCTGGAGGAGAGGATCTGGCAGCGCAGGAAGCCCGAGTATAGGGTATGGGCGTTGACGCGGATCGAGTCCGAGTTCAGGTCGAAGGGAACTGTCCAGAAGCCGCCGCGTCCGCGGCTGGAGAGTGAGACAAAGCCGTCCTCGCGAACGGAAGCGCGGACCAGCCCCGACTCGCCGAGGGCGCCGGTTTTCCGTTCGAGCGGTTCGTTGTGCATCCTCCGGTTGACGCCGACATAGGTGGACCACTCGCAGTTGCCCGTAGGAATCACCCCGGCGCAGGCATAGACAGTTTTGTATGGTCCACCGGCGGAGGGCACTGTCTCGATCCAGGGGGTTTGGCCCAGCGGCCTGTGCCAGAAGATGCCGTCGCGGCTGGTGGCCAGATGTACATTCATGGTGTCGGGCGTGCGCTCGTACATTGAGAGCCGCATCAGGTGGGCGTCGGTTGCGCCGGGCCAGGGGGAATAGCCGTTGCAGTAGATATCCAGGTCGGGCGCGTCGAGCGGGTTGTTCTCCAGGACAGGTTCGGATTCGGGAAAGTGCCGAAAATTGTCGGATACTGTCCGGTTGACCCCGCGTCGGTTCGACTGCGCATCCATTTGGCGAGTGTACAGTACGTACTTGCCCAGTTCCGCATCATGGAGGGCGATGTTCTGGGTGTCTGCATGCTGGTACTCCATCAGAGGCTGGGGCAGGGGCGTCCAGTGGAGGCCGTCGGCGGAGACGGCGCCGAGAACTTTACGTTCGGTTTCGGTCCAGTGACAGCTGACCATTTTGTAGCGTTCGGACTCGTCGGCCACAGGGTCGATGAATATACCGTGGCCATGTCGGTTGATGTCGATCAGGTTGTTGTCGGTCGATCCGTTCCACTCTTGTAGGCCAAGGTTGGGTTTACGCCAGTTGACGCCGTCGTGCGACTCGGCGTAGCCGATTCCGCCGCCGTTTTCGTACCAGCAGCGGAGCGTGCCTCCATCCTCCAGGAACGTTGAGTACGCTGAAATGTAGCCCTGCTCCCAAGGCCGGTCGGCGGCGATCACCAGCACAGGGTCTACTGCGGGCTCGTGGACTTTCAGCGTTATTCCATGTGGGACGCTCCAACCCTCGGTGATTGCGCCGCCCCACTGTGTACCGTAGCCAGGTTCTACGCCCATCCAATCGACAAACACCCATTTTCCGCGGCCAATCCCCCAGTTTCTCACAGTTTATCTCCTTTTTGGACCGAAATTGGTTAAGAGAGGGTCAATACCTCTTGATTGAGGAAATACGAATCTCGCCGATCTGACCGAAAAAGTGGCCCTCGCCCAGGAAGTCGAAGGCGCCGCCGTAGCGCGCGAATCCTTTGAGGCGGGTAGAGACGCTGAACTGGGCGTCGTGGCGGCGATTGTTGACCAATCTGCGGCCGTCGGGGCTGCGCATTTGCCAGATCAGGAGGCCGTCCAGAAACAGCTGGTGATAGTCTTCGACGGATTCGTATTGCCAGGCAATATGATGCCACTCGGTATCGTAAATGCCGGCTTTGGCGCTGTCCACCACGAGGCCGTCCGGGCGGGTCCAGGGATGCAGATTCATCAGCTCCTGATCGGGCTCGGCGCCCAGAAAGTGGGCGCCGGGGGCCATGCTGCCATCGGGCGAATTGTGGGCGGAGAGATAGAGTTCCCAGACGCCGCGTTCGGTCTTGTCGTAGGTGCCGCAGATGTGGCCGAAGGTGAAGGGCTGGTGGTGCTCGTCGGCTCTTACGCCGTATGCCTGGAGGGGCCCGCCGCGTCTGATCCAGGCTTCCACGGTCCAGGCGTCTTTGCAGGTCCGGAGGTCCAGTTTGGCATTGTGCTGGGGTCCGACGAAGCCGTGCTCGCCGTGGCCGGTGTCCTGGGGGAAGCGACCACTACGGCCGGGCCAGGAGACGCGCCTGTCGCCGCCTATGTTGGTCCAGGTCAGGGTCAGGTCCTCGTCGCCCATCACGTCGGGGATGAGGCGGCCATTGGCCCCTTGCCAGTCATAGAGGACGACTGTGTGTTCGTCGGGTCCTATGACGAGAAGCTCCGCGGGCAGCACTTTCAGTGAGATCTCGGCCTGCTGGCTCTGGTCGATGGCGTCGACTGCATTGACGAGGAAGCGACAGATGCAGGGGTTGGAGGGTGTGCCTGCCAGCTCGCCCGTATCGCGGTCGAGATGCAGTCCGGCGGAAAGGGCGCCCTTTGCAACGGTCCATTTGATCGGCGGGATCATGTGACTGGTTCGGACCTTGGCGAGATAGGGCGTTCCTGCGAAGGCCGGGGGCAGGGAATCTGTAGTGATTTGACCGCGGCGAACGCTCAAGTGGAACTGGTGCCGGTCGGTAGAGCCGGTTGTGCCGGCGGCAAGCAAATTGAGGGGTTGATTTTCCAAGGCCACAGTTGGCTTGCCACTGATGGCACCCGTCTTGCTGTCCAAAACCAGCCCTGCTGGTAAACGACCTTCTGCCAACGCCCAATGGACGAGGCCACTGGCTGCGTCGGCCGAGAATTGAACCGAGTACGGGGCATTGCAGGTAGCCGGGGGCAGTTCGCGGCGGACGATTGACAGCCGATCCGCTACAGGGTAGCGCATGATGCTGGAGATGCGGATCTCGTCGATCTCGCCCTCGAAATTGCCGTACGCCGGGTGCTTTGGCGGGTCCTGGGAGTGGATGAAGCCGCCGACTACAAAGGGGACGCCGACGTTTTCGGCATCGTTGACAACGCGTCCCTGCAGATCGTTGGGGAGTGGGAGCTGGACGCGGCGGATGAGCTGGCCGTCGAGAAAGAAGAAGTGCGTCTGGTCTAAATAGCGAAACTGCCAAGCAACATGGTGCCAGTTGTTGTCTTTGATCCTGGGTGGGTCGGCGCTTGTCCAGCCGCCGGCTTTGGCGTTTTGGAGGAGGAGTGCGCTGGTGTCGTGATTGGGATCGCGACCGCGAGGGGAGCCCATGAAGCGGGCGGCGGGGTAGAGCCCGTCATGCAAGGTGCCGGGGCGTGTAAAGCTGTGAAGGGAGAAGTTCCAGCCGCCGCGCATACCGATGGGGAGGCCGAGCCCTTCGTCTTCGGTCCCGCAGATGTTGACATAGGTGTGGCCTTCTTCGAGGCCGCCGGTTCCGGTGTAGCGCACCCAGGCTTCGACCGTCCACTCCGCGGTACAGGGGCGGAGGTGGAGTTTGTCGTTGTTGGCGGGCCCGACAAGCAGGTTGGCGTCGTCAGTGCGGCGGTCGAAACGGGCGCAGGCGCCGAAGCCCGGATGCGAGGCCCACTGCGCCTGGCGATGGGCGCGGAGGGTGAGCAGGGCGTCTCCGCAAGCGTCAGTGGTCTGGTTGCCCTCGCCCTCGTCGAAGTGGAACAACGCAACTGTATGGTCATCAGGTTCAAAGGGAGAATATGGCGGTGTACTCAATGGCGATTCTCCTGGCTGTAACGGATGCGGCTCCGGCCTGGAAACGACGAATCAGGGGACGGCTTCAACGTATCGAGACTCCGTGTCACTCTTCAGGATGTCAATCGAGGCTCATGTGGGGATCGAGCGCGTCGCGCAGTGCATCGCCGACGAAGTTCACTGAGAGTGTGGTGATGGCGATGGCAACGGCCGATGGCAGCCACAGCCAGGGCATCGTCTGCAGGATGGGCAGCGACATGGCGTCCTGCAGCATGCTTCCCCAGCTGGACATCGGCTCCTGGACGCCCAGGCCGAGGAAGCTGAGAGCGGACTCGGTCATGATGGCCCCGGCAAGCCCCATGGTGGCCGCCACAACCACCGGGGCGATCGCATTGGGGAGGATGTGACGGAAGACGATGCGGCCACTGCTCACGCCGACACAGCGCGCGGCCAGCACGAAGTCCCGCTCGCGCAGCGTAAGAAACTGGGCGCGCACATGGCGCATTATGCCAGTCCAGCCAAAGATCCCGATGATAATCATGACATTGAAGATGTTGGGGGGTAGGACGACGGCGACGGTGACGATGAGCATGAAGGAGGGGAAGCACATCATGACGTCGGTAAAGCGACTCAGCACCATGTCGACACGGCCGCCGAAATAGCCGGCGAGTCCTCCCAGGACGACGCCGATGGTGGTATAGATGCTGACGGCTACGAGGCCGACCGCGAGCGAGACCCGGGTGCCATACGCAAGGCGCGTCCAGACATCCCGACCCAGCGGGTCGGTGCCCAGTATATGCGCCGGAGAGGGCGCCTGCCGCATCACGGTAAGGTCGATGCCGTTGGGATCGTAGAACGTTACAAATGGCGCAAGTATGGCGACCAAGGCAAAGAGGGACAATGCTGCCAAGCCTAAGACGGCCAGACGGTGGCGGCGAAAGCGGCGCAGGGAGCGGTTCTCAGCCTTGGGCAAGGCTTGCCATGTGTCCGGCGAAATCTGCGATGAATCCGGCTGCCGCGCCTCTTGTGCGGCGTCTGCCGGCGTTGCTGTGGAATCGACCATGCTACGCACCTTACTCGTAGCGGATCCTGGGATCGGCCCAGGCATAGGTGATGTCGGCCAGGAGATTGGCGAACAGTACCATCGAAGAACCGATCAGGTTCATGGCCATGATCATAGGCTGGTTGCGCATGAAGACCGACTCCATGCCCAGCTTGCCCATGCCGGGCCAGACGAAGATTGTCTCGATTATGAATGAGCCGCCGATAATGCCGGGAAGGGAGAGGCCGACGATGGTGATGACCGGCAGCAGCGAGTTGCGAAAGGCGTGGCCCAGATAGACGGAGCGTTCAGGCAGACCTTTTGCACGGGCGGTGCGGACGTAGTCGGCGCCGAGAGCCTCCAGCAGGCTGGCGCGCGCATAGCGCATATGGCCGGCCAGCCCCTCGAAGCCGAGAACAAGCGCGGGCAGCGCCAGATAGTGGAGACGGACGAGAAAGTTGTCGGGACCGTCGAGCGGCGCCCTGCCGCCTGTCGGGAAGAGGGGTAACTTTAGTGAGAACAGGTAGAGGGCGATGATGGCGAATACAAAACCGGGCGTAGATATCCAGACGAAGGCCTGCAAGGTGAGAAGATGGTCGAGAACGGAATACTGCTTTATGGCTGAGACGATACCCAGAGAGGTACCGACAACGAGGGAAAAGAGAATCGTTACGACGGAGAGTTGCAAAGTTGCAGGCAACACCTGGGCCATCTCCTGCAGCGCCGGCTGTCCGGTGACAAATGAATAGCCGAGATTGCCGTGCAGTAATAGTTCACGCAACCAGATCAAGTAGCGTATGACGACCGGTTTGTCCAGCCCATATGACTCGCGCAGTCGCTGGAGCTGCGCCTCATCTACGCCCAACTCCAGTCTGAGACCAGGGGGGACGAGGGCGTCGACATAGTCGCCGGGCATGATTTCGCTGATTATGAATGTGAGGGTGATGATGCCCCACAAGACAGGGACGGCGATCAGGAGGCGGCGAATGATGTATCGGGTCATGGCTGGATTTCAGGAGGACCTAAGGCGAGCGCCAAGGTGCATCCCACTCTGCTTGAAGGTGACAAGCAGAGTGGGACGACGGTGCAAGAGATCTACTCTTCCATCTTGTACCAGAGATGGGCGTTGAGCTTCGACCACTGGTAGTCGTGCATGCCACCAAGGGCGTATTCATCCATTCCGCCGACATTCTTGCTGATCGCATAACCCATGTGGTAGCGGTGGAGCGGGATGTATCCGATCACGTTTTCGGCGATGATCTGCTGGATCTCGTTGTAAAGGGCCTTGCGGGCGTCAGTACCGCCGGTCTCTTTGGCCTGGATAAACAGGTCATCAATCTGAGCACATACGGCGTCGAGAGAGCCGTCGGTCGGCCAGACTACGTCTCTCTGGGCCGGGGGGTTGTCACAGCGGTAGGTACGATAGTAGCCGTGCAGGTCGACGGGATTGCCCCAGCCGGCATGGGAAAAGGAGTGCAGGTTTTGGGCCACTCTGTCGTTCCAGGCCTCGTTGGGAACATGGATGACTTTGATGTTGATCCCCACCTCGCCGAGGTATTTCTGCATCAGCAACATGAAGTTTTTGGCCTCGGTGCCGCTGTGATAGTAGATCAGCTCGTGCTCTTTTTCGGGATCCCAGACGCCGTCTGCGGCAGCTTCGGCCAGCAGGGCCATGGCTTTCTCGGGGTCGTAGGAATAGGTGGGCACGTCATCGTTGGTCCAACCGTCGACGAAGGAGAAGGTGTGCCACGGTTCGCGCAGGCCGAAGTAAACGGCATCGCCGATCTCCTGGCGGTTGATGGCGTGGCTGATAGCCATGCGCACGCGCTTGTCCCAGAAGGCGGGCTGGCTGAGGTTGCCGACAAAGACGCTGATGTAGTTCAGACGCTGGGTCTGTACGTCAATGCCAGGCAGTTCCTGGGCCTGCTGATAGAAGTTGCCTTCGACCTTCATGAGATCCAACTCACCCTTTTGGAGGGCGATGAACTGCGTGTCGGGCGGGCCCATGTTCTGGAACAGGATACCATCGAGGCAGGGCGCGCCTTCCCAGTAGTCATCGTTGCGCGCCAGTCGGAAGTACTCATCTTTCTTTCCGTCCACAAATTTGAACGGGCCGGTGCCAATTTGGGTCTCGGCTGTGAACCATAATGGATTGCCGGCGTCCTTGAGGTCGGGCACGCGCCACTGGCTGTAGATGTGCTCGGGCAGGATGTTGATGCTGCCGATGAAGCGGGAGAAGTAGCTCACGTCCGGCTCTGCGAGGGTGAGGCGAATGGTGTGATCGTCGATGACTTCGATGCCCTCGATCGAATCGGTCTTGCCATCAAGGTAGTCAAGGGAACCCTTAAGGGCAATCCAGTTGCCGGGCTGGGCAGGGTTGACCCAGGGGCTGTCAAGGTCATTGTGCCACGTCCAGGTGAAGGCCACGTCATCGGCGGTGAAGTCCTCACCGTCATGCCACTTGACGCCCTGACGCAGGTGGAAGGTGAACTCGGTGGCGTCGTCGCTGATTTCCCAGCTTTCGGCCAGGTCGGGATGGGGTACGTTATCGGTGCCGGTGCGGACCAGCTTGCCGAAGACGAGCTTCTGCTGCTCGTAGCCCCAGCCCCAAATCGGAACCACTAAGGCCCTTGAACTAAAGTCAAGAGTGAGGGTGCCGCCGCGGGCTGGGCAGATGTCGTCGCCGGTGGTGGACTCTGCGGGCGCCTCAGCCATTGTATCGGCCGGTTGGTCGGCGGCCGGGGCAGCCGGTGCCGGGGCACAGGCAGCCAGAATGAGGGCCAAGGCGAGAATAAATGCGACGTTTCTGAGCGAAGACATTCTCTTCCTCCTTATTACTAGACCTCTGAAAGTTGATACTGAAACGCGTTCGGCTGCAAGGCATACACTGCGGGGCAAGTTGCACAATATGGTATATCACTTGCGATGTTGACCTGTCAAGCACGCGAAATCAGCCTGGGGTGGACGGGTATTGGGCAAGAGGCGGTCCGGAGGAAGAGAAGAATTGGGGGATTGTTGCGTGCAAGAGATGCCCCGCTTATCCCAAGCCGGCACAGAACGTGTCGGATGTGAGGAGGCTTAAGAAAGAATATCGGCTAGGCGCCAGTCTCGTAACTGCTGACGTGAGCTAAGTCTTCTGTTCTCCTGAGGCTGTGCTTCGTCAGTCGAAAGTGCGGCCGGTATGGCGGCGTCCCGCGATTGCGGCGGCTTCGTCGCCGGCGGGGAAGGTGATGCCTTCGTCGATCCTGGCGGCGACATTGCTGGCGTCGACGCCGTCGAGGAAGCCGATATTGGCCGCTTTGCAGGCGGCGAAGACGCGGTCGCGGGCGGCTTTGAGGTCGCCCTCTTCGGTGTTTTCGGGCGTGCGGACGGTGTCGTAGCCGAAGGTCATGCGCATGTCGGATGGGCCCCATTCGGCGAAGGCGATGCCCGGGACTGCGGTGCTGGCTTCGGCGTTGGCGAGGGCGCGGATGTTTTCGATCTTGATGCCGAGGACCAGTTCGCCGTCGGGGTTGAGCGGCCAGACGTCGGCCTTGCGCAGGTATTCCTGGGTGGAGACGCCCCAGACGTGGGCGGCGTTGTCCTGTCCGCCGGAGCCGCGGCGGCCCATGTCAAGGCCTTCGCCGACGCCGTGGGTGTGGAAGGGGAAGCGCACCCATTCGACGAATTCTTTGACAGCGCCGGGTGTTTCGACGTGGCAGAGCAGGATGCCGTGAATGCCGGTGGCGAGGACCTGCTTGATCATCCAAGCGTTGTTGCGGACGACGTATTCGTCGACGCCGTCGAAGGGGAGGGTGACGAGGACAGGGGGCGTGCGGTGGCCGGTGCGGGTGGGCCCGCCGTCGACGAGGCCGCGCATGAAGGCGTTGAGGCCGGCGACGTCGAAGGGCTGGTGCTCGATGCCGATGACGAGCCAGTCGGCTTGGGTCTGTGCTGACTTGACGCCGCCTTCGTAGGTGAGGGTGCGGCCACCGTCCCAGTAGACTGGCTGGCCGGCTTCGCGAAGTTCGATAATCTGGTTGATGCGTTTCATGGTGCGTTTTCCGTTGTGTTGGGCATTGTGGGACTTCGTTTCAGTGAATCTTTGCGAGGCTACACGAAAGTTAGTTCTTGGGATATGAAGATCGCCCGATTCAGACCCAGTCGCGTAGCGGATGTTCGCGATCGGCCAGCGGCAAGGGTGTGCGGCCGTGGCGGTGGGCGGTGTAGACACCGAGGATCATCTCCAGTGCCCAGCGGGCGTCGCGTCCGCTGGAGATCGGCTCGCGTCCTTCTTCGAAGGCGGCGATGAGGTCGCGGACCATGTAGGCGTTGAGGGTATCGAAGCCGGGGTTGCTGGGTTCCAGGACGACTTTCCAGGCCGGTTCGGCCATGGCCGGGTTCCAGTTGGGATGGGGGCAGTGGAGGAGGTAGCCGTCACGTTGCATGAGGATACCCTCGGTCCCGCGGATTTCGAGACCGCCAGGGCGTGGGCCCGGGCGCACCTGGCGGCGGTGCGAGTGGAAGGTTGCCATGATGCCGTTGTCGAAGGCGTATGTGGCTTCGAGGTGGTTGCCGAGGATGGGGCCAATCTCTTCGTCGCCCGGGCGGGCGTCGTCGGGTCCGGCGTCTCTGCCGTCCTGGAGGACGTAGGCCTGTACCCAGCGGGGATGGCCGAAGAGGAAGCAGAGCATGTCGAGGGAGTGCGTGCCGAGAACCATCAGGTCCTGGCCGCCGCCGCGGTGGTCCTGTTTGCCGCCGCTGATGACCTCTTTGACTTCGCCTACAGCGCCACCGGCCAGCAATTCCCTGGTTTTGTGGGCAATCTGGCCGACGCGGCCCTGGTGCGAGACGGCTATCTTCGTGCCGGCGCGATCGCAGGCTGCTATCATGGCGTCGGCCTCCGCCAAGGTTGGCGCGAAGGGCTTTTCGCAGAATATTCCGCGCACGCAGGACTCGGCGGCGGCGATGACCAGGTCATGTTTCTGGTCCATCCAGCGGGGGGCGACGCTGACGATGTCGAGCTGCTCTTGTGCCAGCATTTGGCGGTAGTCCTGATAGCAGTTTGCGGGGTCCACGCTGAGGCGCTCGCCGGCGGCGGCCAGACCTTCGGGGTCGGCATCGGCGACGGCGATCAGGTCGATTTCTTCCATGCCCAGGTAGACGGTGTCGAGGCTGTGGCCGTAGTTGCCGCGGCCTGTGTGGCCGATGACACCGGCTCGGTATGTTGTCATGTCAACTCCTCTTCGCTGACGATATAGGCCTTGATCAGAGGTTGTGGGCTCGATGTCCAGTTGGCGTCTCTGAAGTCATCGTTTGCGTAGTCTGCGATTACGATCGTGCCGTCTTCGAGCTGATCCCAGTTGCTGTAGCCGGAGTCGGCGGTGGCGTCGAGACGGATCAGGCCGTCGCGTCTGAACTGATCGGGGTAGGTGCCCGAGTCGGCGCGCCAGGCCCAGTTGATGTTGTGGCCTTGCGGGTTGTCGACCGAGGCGCTGACGGACCGCCAGTGGGAGATGCCGCGCAGATTGCTGCCGAAGCGGACGAGACGGGCGCCAAGTAGGCCAGAAGGCTCTTTCAGGCAGAGGCGTCCATCGACGTAGACGGCGATCTCGCCTTCCGAGCGCACGATTCTATAGGTGTGCCATTCTGTGGTATCCAGCGGGATGCGGTGGGTCGGCTGATGGCGTGGCTCCCCGCTTACTTGCGGCGAGCCTGTCGTGCTGTGGAAGGCGGCTTCATCCTGGCTGCTCTCGGTCAGGCTGAGTTCACGGGGTGTGATGCGAACGCGACAGCCGGCGAAGAGATCGCAGCCCTCGCTGGTCTGATCGGCAAGACGGAGCTCGGCCTCCAGTTCCACGCGGGCGCGGCTGTTGAGCGCTGGGTAGAGTGAGAAGAATACCTGGTTCTCTGGCTCGCGGTCTGTCGTCAAGGTGAGGCAGCCCTTTTCAAGCCGGCAGCGGGACTCTTCCCAGATGAAGGATGCAGGTTCGAATGCCAGTTTCTCGGCGGGGTCCCAGAGGAAGGCGTAGCTGGCGAAGGCGCCCCAGCGGTTGCGGTAGGTGACGAGCAGCTTGCCGGAGTGCAGTTTGTGCACGGCGGTGCGCTGACCGTAGAAGGGCGCGAGTTGGGGCTCGTTCCAAGTTCTGCCGTTGTCGAAGCTGTGAATCAGGCGGCTGGGCTGGCCGAAGGCACCGTTGGCGAAGCCGACACGGGTGATTGCCAGCAGGTGGCCGGGATCGAGTTCGACGATGCCTACTTCCGAGTCGCTATGGTAGGGGTCGTCAGAGATGGTTGCGGTCCGGTTCCAGGTCTTGCCGCGATCGTCGGAGAAGACGGCGGTGTTGCGGTGGTAACGATTGTAACCGGGAGGAGGCGGGATTTCGAAAACGTCGGTGTCGACGGGCTCGGTGCGTGTGTAGACGAGGGTTCCGTCGGAAAGGTCGACGATGTAGCCGGGTTCGCCGCCGACGTCGTCGCACTGGACGGGCTGGCTCCAGGTGCGGCCGTCGTCTTCGCTCCAGAAGAGGTGGTTGGACATGCCGCGCGGTGGCTGCTGCCAGAGGGCGAGGCGGGGCCAGTCGTCGCCTGAGGTGCGGTGGCCGAGGTCGCAGATGATTACGAGGCGACCGTCGCGCAGACGGCTGAGCTGGGGGGCGACCCAGACGCTGTTGTGTTCCCAGACGTTGCGGTGGGAGATGGAACGGTGACCGCGCCAGGTGCGGCCGCCGTCGGTGGAGTAGGCGACCATGATGTGGGTACTGACTGCGGAGTGCGAGTCGGAGAGGCGGTAGACGGCGACCAGACCTGTGGGCGCGGCGACGACGTTGGCGACGGAGTGGTACCAGCCGCGGGGGTTGGGGCAGACCAGGTCGGCCGGGTAGCTATTCTGGTCGGCGATGACGAACTTCTTGTCGTCCGGGACCGCTCGCATTGACCTCAGTGCCCCGGTGGCAGCGGCAGGTCGACGCGCACGTTGCCGCGGGCGTGGGATTGGAGGAAGCCGACCAGTATCTCCACCGTTTTCTTGGCTTCTCTGGCCGGGCTGAGCAGGTCGCTGCCGTTCTCGATTGCGTCGATGAGGTCGGCGACGCAGGCCGGGATCCTGGTATACAGGTGGGCTTCAAACGGAAGGAACTCGCTATTGTTTCTGTCGCGGCGGATGACGCGGCTGTTGTGGACGTCGAGCATGGCAGTTTCGCCGTAAACCTGGAAGGTAAAGCTGGCTGCAAACTGCGACTTGTTGGCGTTGACGAAGGCGCGCACGCCGTTGCGGAAGTGGACGTAGCCGGAGACGGCGGGGTCGGTTACGGGATCTCTGCCGCCGTCCCCCAGATATCTGTCGTAGTGATCGTAGCCGGGTTCCAGTTCGGCGAAGACCCATTGCGGCTCGGAATCGGCGAAGAAGCAGACGCCGTCGACCAGGTGGGTTCCGTTGCGGAACATCATTGCGCGTGGTCCGCCGAGGGTGGCGACTATGCGCTGCACTTCGCCAATGGAGCCGCTGCGGATGGCTTCTCTGGCGACATCATAGTGGGGGCCCCAGCGGTTGGTGTGGTCGATGGAGAGGAGGGTACCGCTGGCTTCGCAGGCTTCGATCATGCGGTTACATTCGTCAACGGTTGTGGCGAACGGCTTTTCGCAGATGATTCCCTTGGCGCCGGCGTTTGCGGCTTCGACGACGATGTCGGTGTGGCGGTGGTCGGAGGTGACGACGCTGACGATATCGAGGTTTTCGCGTTCGATCATGGCGCGGTAGTCGGTGTAGGTTTCCAACTCACCGAACTCCTGGCCCCAGGTGTCGGCCACTTTCTCAAACAGCTCCGTCTTGAGGTCGCAGACAGCGACAACGTCGGTCTGGGGGTTGAGGTGGTAGGCGCCGAGGTGGGAAGAGGGGCTGGGGGTCTTCAATATGTTGTTCGGTTCGGGAGCCGGACGGTTGGCTGCGATTCCTGACAGACCGACCACGCCAACTCGATATCGCTGCGACATCTGCCTGTTCCTCCTATTGTTCTTCGGTTAGGGATACGTTCAGTTTGTCGGCCCAGGCTTCGATTTTGGCGAATGTTTCCGCGGGGACTTCGATGCCCTCGGCCAGGCGCTGTTGCCGGGAGCGGTGTTCGAAGTCGCCCGGGACCAGCACTTCGTCGAATCCCGGGGCCGGCGGTATCGACTTCATGGCGTCCAGAACGGCGCGGACATTGCTTTGGTAGCCCTCAAGGGGCGTAAAGGCGTTTACGTCGTAGACCTGCATGAACAGCCCAGCCATGGAAGTCAGCTCTGCGTTGAATTCGCCGGCCAGCCCGCCCATGAGGCTAAAGAACAAAGAGAGCGCGTAACCCTTGTGTGCCCCGAAAGGCAAGAGGAAGCCGCCGTTTCGGAAGTCCTCAGGGTTCGTTGTTGGGTGGCCTTCGCTATCGACTATCGCGCCTTCAGGAAGATCAAGACCCTTACTCTGGGCTACCAGGATCTTTCCTCCAGCGATGACGCTGGTGGCGAAGTCGATTACAAAGGGAGCGTCATCGCCGGTGGGGATGCCTACTGCAATGGGGTTGGTGCCGAGGGCGCCGCGGGCGCCGCCAAAGGGGACGACCTGTGAACCTGCTGCAGAGGCGCCACCCAGTGTTATCAGGGTGATGCAGCCGGCCCTGGCGGCCTGCTCGGCGTATTCGCCTACGCGGCCGATGTGCGTTGTGTTCTGGAAGGTAACGCAGCAGACGGCGGACTTTCTCGCTCGCTCGATGGCCCAGTCCATTGCCTGGCGGCTCATCGTGTGGCCGAAACCCTTTTTGCCGTCGACGTGCATCGTGTTTGCGCTCTCACGGACGATTTCCGGGTAGGCCTTGTTGTCGATGCCGCCGTCTTCGATCCGGTCGAGGTACATGGGCACGAACTGGACGCCGTGTGAGTCGTGGCCGGCGAGGTTGGCGTTGACGAGGATTTCGGCAACGGTGGCGGCGATGTCATCGGGGGCTCCGGTGGCCGCGAAGAGGTTGCGGCTGATCTTTTGCAGGTAATCGGATGAGTGGCGAGTGGACTGTGTCATCAGGCTCCTCTAGTTTTGAAGCGGAAATACTGCGGTCTAAAAGTGAAACGCGGGCGAATTTTTCGGTGAAAAGATGGCTATGCTTGGGTGCCCTGAGCATGGTCGCCATCACGAGCCAAAGGCATTTTGACTACCTGCCCTTCGGCTGCGGACTTATACCCGGCCAGCAGGATTTCGGTCAGGTAGGCGGCCTGGCGAGCATTCATCCCGCTCTCGCGTTCTTCGACAATGCAGTCGATGAAGTAGCTGGCGTCGGTGCGGTTATCGAGTGCATTGGAGAGCGGGGCGAGCGTGCGTTTGGATTGGCCTCGTACCTCTTCCTGGGTTGTGCGCCAGAAGCCCATGGGATCGCGGGGATGGATCTCAGGCGGAGTCCAAGGTGGGTCGGCGTTGTAGATTTCCAGGGTCGGTCGGTTGGCGCTTAAGAAGAGCGATCCTTTGGTGCCTATGAGGTGGATCTGGTTGGCGCCGCCGGCGGGGTGGCTGGACCAGCCAATGCGACCGCCGGTGATGGTGGCGGTTGCGCCGCCTTCCAGGGTGAGAGAGAGAAAGCCGAAATCTTCCATGTTGCGGCGCTGGTGTGCCTCAAAAAAGTAGTTGGCCGTACTGCCGAAGACGGTTTCGACGGCGCGACCGGAAATCATGCAGACGAATCCCAATGCGTAAACGCCGATGGCGTACAGCTCGGCTTTTGCGTCGACAAAGTTGGAGATTACAGGAGGATAATTTGCCTGTCGCGGCGAGCCCAGGGTTGCCGTACCATTTGGCCCCTTGGCGAACAGGTTGTCGACGTGGATGGCGGTCAACTCGCCCAATTCGCCTGACTCGACGACCTGGAGGGCCTGACCAACCCAGGGCTGGTGGTTGGAGCTGAACATCTGGCTGCGTACGCCGGAGCTTTCGACGGCGGCGACGACGGCGTCGGCGTGCGACAGATACGGCGTCATCGGCTTGTCGACATAGATGTGCTTGCCAGCGTTGGCGCAGCGGGCGGCGATGCGGCCGCGGCGCTCGGGGTCGGCGCAGATGGAGACGACATGCACGTCGTCGCGGGCCAGGGCTTCGTCCAAGTCTGGCCAGTAGGGGATGCCGAGGTCTTCGGCGAACTGTTTGTTCAGCTGGGCGCGCTCGGCGGGAACGTCCTTTTCGTCAGTGAGGCCAACAAGGGTGCAGCGGGGGTCGGCGCGCAGGTTGAGGGCGTAGTTTTCCTGGTGCGTAAGTCTGCCGGAGATCAGGAGGACACCGAACTGTTGGCTGATCATCGTTGGTCTCCTTCCGCGGACAGCAGCACGGGCTGTTGGGAGAAAAGTGACTTGTCAATTGCGGCCACCATTCGCGGCGTTGACAAGAGCGCAGAAGGTTGAAGGCTATCGTCCCTGTCACCGGCCAGATTCAGCGCATGCGCTGTTACCTCGGCGTCTGCCTGATAGATAGCGCCGCGTGCACCGAGGATGATCAGGTTCATAGTGGGGTGACCTTGGGCCAGAGCAATTGCCAGAAGAGCCGACTGGCCGTTCCCGAATTCCAGCGCGAGCGAGAGATGCCCTGCATCGGCCGAGCCGGTAGCGTAGACCCGGCGCGGTCGGG
Source organism: Caldilineaceae bacterium (assembly GCA_026708085.1). Classification (GTDB taxonomy): domain Bacteria; phylum Chloroflexota; class Anaerolineae; order Caldilineales; family Caldilineaceae; genus Bin5. The sequence goes on along the minus strand of JAPOVP010000101.1, from coordinate 4,975 downwards.
CCGACAGCCAGGATTCGGCATAGGCACTCATCGCGGCCAGCAGAGGTTTAAGTTCGGGAGGGTTCTGGGCTGCGGCCGCGGTCCAGCGGACGAAGAGGGGCGTGCCTACAGTACCGCTGGCGAGTGTTTCGCTCACGGTCTGGTTCAACACAGTCCAATCGTACATGGGATGCTCCTGAGAATCTGATGTAACGCGCAACGGTGGACCGTGGATGACTGAAATGGCAGACCTGCGAATGGGAGGGTTATGATTCGGCCTGGCGCGGGTTGAGGGCGTCGTTCAGGCCGTCGCCCAGGAAGTTAATTCCGACTGAGACGATGGCGATAGTCAGGCCGGGAACGGCGACAAGCCAGGGGCGGTAGCGCCAGCTCAGCGCGTTGTCCTGAATCATAGCGCCCCAGCTGGCCTGGGGCGGCTGAACGCCCACACCGAGAAAACTCAGGCCGGACTCGGCGACGATGGCGGCGCCAAAACCGAAAGTAACGAGCACAATCAAAGGGCCGAGCGCGTTCGGTATCAGGTGCTTTAACAGGATTTTTCTCTGGCTGACACCTATGGCGCGTGCAGCCTCGACAAACTCCTTTTCGCGCAACGAAAGTATCTGTCCCCGGATCATGCGGGCGTAGGCTGGCCACTGGATCAGCGAGAGAGCTCCAAATACGACGATCAGGTCGACGTAGGTAGGGGTTGAGAAGAATTCCAGGCCGGTGGCCTCGTACATCGAATCGACCCAGTCGGCGACCGGTTTGCGAAAGGTGGCAGCCATAAGCGAAGCGAAGAGCAGTTGGGGAATTGACATGGTTACGTCGATGGCGCGGCCGATCAGCCAGTCCGCCAACCTGCCTGAATAGGCGGCCACGGCACCGAGCAACATACCCAGAACGAGGCTAAACACCGTAGATATGATGGCGACCAGGCCAGCGGTGCGCGCGCCCCACATGATCCGGCTCAACATGTCGCGCCCCAGGTCGTCGGTCCCCAGGAGATATTCCCTACTTGGGCCTTCGGCGATCCGGTCCAAGTTTTGGAGCATGTAGGGATAGGGAGCCAGATACGGTCCAAAGAACGCTGTTACGACGAGAAGCAAAAAGACGAAAAATCCCGCCATAGACAGCCTGTTTCGCACCATACGCCGAAAGGCATCGCTCCACAGGCCGCGAGTCTTCATCTCCTGCGCTTCCAGTTCGAGCGACAGGTCCGCGGTATTGGCGGGTTCCGTCTGAGCCATCCAGAATTCCTCTGTTGCTGTTCCCGTCAGCCCTTTAGAGCCGATGCATCGGACACTCTTTCCTCTGATGGGCGAGCCATGCCTCAGGGGTCCTGGACTTAGTCGTAGGCTACGCGGGGATCCAAGAGAGGATAGATCAGGTCGACGATGAGATTCAGTGCCATCGTCATGCCGGCGGTGAAGAGGACCACACCATTGATCATGTTAAAGTCTCGGCCCGCCAACCCTTGTTGGAACAGACGGCCCAGACCGGGCAGGTTGAACGCCAGCTCAAGGAAGACCGCCCCCCACATGAAGTCGTCAACCAGGAGTCCCAGGGAAGTCACTACAGGAATAAGTGCGTTGCGGGCTACGTGGCGCGCCATGACAATGACCTCGTTCAATCCCTTGGCGCGCGCGGTGCGGACATAGTCATTCTGCATTACTTCCAAAATGCCGCCGCGTGTTTGGCGAATTACGCCTGCCAGGGAACGCGTAGAGATGATAGCAGCGGCTACAAAAAAGGATGGATGCAAAACGCCCTTCCATCCACGGGGAACGTTCATGATGTCCATCCACAGGACAGTGATGATCAGAATAACAGGAACAAGGACATAGGGAGGGATGGACCAGAAGAACAGGCTACCGCTGACGATGGTATAGTCGAGCACGGTATTGTGAAACCGGGCCGCGAGCATACCCAAGGGGATGCCAATAAACGTCATGATCGCCAACACGCCCAGCGCCAGCTGACCGGAGACGGGCAAAGCGCGTTTGATGCGCGGCCAGATCGGTGCGGCGTCCAGGAAGGAATAGCCGAACTTGCCCTGGAGCAGATTGCCCATGTAGGTGCCGAACTGCACGTGGAAGGGTCTGTCAAGACCATACTGGCTGCGCAGATCGGCCACTTCCTCTTCATTCAGATAGACGCCCTGTGCTGCCCACTGTGTACGGAGAATCGTAACCGGATCGATCGGCCCGAGATAGCCCAGAAGGAATACGATCATCAGGGTCGCAAAAAGCGTTGGGATGATGATCAGCAGCCGCATCGACAGGTAGCGGGTCACGTTTCAGTCCCCAGTGGCAAATGGTTCGCGGTGAAAAGGAGGCGGGAGGCGGCCAGTGGCCAGCGCCTCAGGGGCAGCCGGCCACCGACCACAGTTCTTCACTTATCGACTACCGTTCTTTGAGGTAGGTTTCGGTCATCGTGTGCCAGAAACTGATGCGGCTCTGGCCGTAACCGCCGACCCAGGGCTGAATCTGGAACCAGCCGCGGATGTAGCCGGTCGGGATTACGAGAGCAGCGTCGGTGAACTTTTTCAGCATGGCCTGCGAACGCTCGCAGTACTCGGCGCTGCCGGGATCCATAGAGAGAAGTGCATCGATTTCCTCGTCCCAGCCTTCTTCGGTGTAGTTCGTCCAGGACTGATAGGCGCCGCCGCGCGTGTGGGCGATTCCTTCCAGCAGATAGCCCGGACGCGGGAGGAAGGAGCCACCGCTGGTCACGCGGAGGGCAACCAGTCCCTCACCGTCGACAAACTCGGCCTCGGCGTTCTTGATCTCGACATCCTCGATGCCGAGGTTAACGCGCCACATTTCCTGGATGATCTGTGCGGCGCGGATGCGGGGCGGATCGCTGCCACCGGTCAGAATGCGAATCTTGGGCACTGTTTCGCCGGTTGGCCCATACTTCGACTCGGCCAGGAATTCTGCGGCCCTTTCGGGGTTGAAGGGATAGGGCTGGAAGTCGGCGTCAAAGCACTGATAGGAGGGAGCCATGGGGCTGCCAGCGTTGCTGGGCGCCTGCTCGCCTTCCCAGGCGATTTCGGCTACTTTATCCCACTCGATGGCAGACATCAGGGCGCGGCGCAGGTTGACGTCGTCGGCCGGTTCCTGGTCGGTGACGAAGTACATAGCCCAGAATGCGGAGATGGGAATCTCACGGAAGGCTTCAGGCTGATTCTGGCGCAACAGGACAGACGAAGGACCGGCGAGCTGCAGAGCCAGGTCAATCTCGTCGTTTTCGAACATGAGGAGAATCGTCTGGAAGTCACGGATGGTAGTGGCTTCGATGCCGTCCAGCAGGGTTGGCTTACCCCACCAGTTGGGGTTGCGTTCGAAGCGGTAGATTGCGTCCGGTTCCGGTGACAGGTGCACCGGCCTGAAGGGGCCGCTGACGATCAGATCGGCAGCGTTCTCACCCTGGAAGAAACGTTCGGCCATGGCGCCGCGCCATTCTGTGGCGTCGTTGAATTCGTCGGCTCTTTCAAGGAGATCGGCGTACTGGCTGAAGCGGGCCGGGGCAGCCTCACGGAAACCCCACAGCTGCGGCAGAGATCCCTCGGGACGCCAAAGCTCAACCTTCAGCGTTTTGTCGTCCAGAGCGGTCAGGCCGGCAATCGTTTCGGTCTCGCCGTCGGCGAATTCGTCAATGCCCTTGACTGCGCCCATGACGAAGTTGCGCGGCCAGGAGTTGCGGTCGGAGTGGAAGATGTAGTTCCACCAGTCGATCGCGTCCTGGGCGGTGATTGATTTGCCGTCGGACCATACCGCCTCTTCCTGGATGTGGAAGATGTACTCGGTCAGGTCTTCGTTCACTTCCCAGTCGGTGGTGAATAGGCCGGGCATTACGTTGCCGTCGATGTCCACCAGGAAGGGAGGCATAAACATGTGACCGAAGTTACAAGGGCTGCCATAGTCGATCCCGGGGAAGGGACCGGAGCCGCAGCCGCCTTCATGCACGACGTTGAGGATCTGGTCTTCGGCGGCGTCATCGGGCAGCATGACTTCCGGCATCATGTCGCCGCTGTCTGCCATCTCGCCACCATCTCCGGCCGGGGCTGCCGGCGCGACACATGCGGTGAGCGATATGCCAAGGACCAGGACGAGTCCTATCAGAATCTGCCATCGAAATCTCGACATGCTTTTCACTCCTTGCGTAGTGGGTGCACCCGAGAAGGGCGCGTAGTGAAATCCTGCCTGGATCTGATGAAGTGGCGGCGTCAGTTTGAAGCCGCCGCAACAAGAGCTTTGTTTTCCTTTTGTTGTCCAGCCACCTCCTTTCAAGAAAGGCCTCCGCTTTCAGGGTCAAGACCGTGGAGAGCGGGACGAATCATAGTTCATTTTTGGGTAAGAAGCTCCGTCAAAACGGGACCGGCCACGTGAGTCACAGGAAGGCCGAGCGGATGACCCTGCGGGCAGGGGACAGTTTGACCAAGACTTGGGTCCGGTCCCTGGCATCTCGAATGGCTGCCTTTGGAAAATGGCATGTAACGATATAGCAGGAATAAGCGGTTGGTCGGAAAGTTGAGAACTGAGATTCTTCCGAGCGACAGAGTGTCCGCTTGAGCGATATAGACGAGAGTAGCGGTTCCGCATTTGATGTCGGCGCGGGGGTTTGCACCGGTGTGCCGTTGGGAACCCTGTCGTCAGCCCGGTCGCATCATACTTCAGTTTTTGGCCAGTGTCAAAGGCAATTGAGCCGCTAGGAGCCTCCCTGTTCCGGGGTGGGAACAGTCTGGCAGGGAATCCATGCCGGCGGCTGCTGGAATTTTTTGTCTGCTCCTGGAGAGACGCAGGGGAGGCGCCAGGTCTGACCTTTCCGGGAGGTCCCTTGTTGGGGGCACAGGGCAGGCACAAGGCCGGCGCCTGCGGTGATTTGAGGGGACTGGCGGGACGTGGTCTGGCCAGACACCTTCGATTAGGCACCTGTAACGAATATCGACACCAGGTCGGCGAGGCATGTTGTAGGAGAGGGGGCGTTGCGG
>JAPOVP010000116.1 GCA_026708085.1 Caldilineaceae bacterium | reverse complement strand
CAAGGGAGGGCCGAATAGGCCCGACCGCCCGGAACTGCAGTGGTCAGTGGTCAGTGGTCAGTGGTCAGAGACAGGGCGTCCTCTGCCAGAAAGGAGAAAGAGAGTCTAGAGGGGTCGATCTGCTTCCAAGGGTTTGCGAAGCTTTTCACGGAATTGGGATACGGCTTGATTCGGAGGCGCATGTGGAGATCGGGGGGGCTACTGTTACAATGGGGCCGCGGAGTGTAGTTGGCCGCATTGGGGTTTTTCGGGCTGTGCGAGGGATGCACGGGGGCAGACGGGAGAGAGAATCGTGCGAGAGTGGATCCGAGGAGAAGCTGACGAGTTGCTGCCGAAGCTTGTGGAATGGCGGCGGGACTTTCACCGGCATCCGGAGTTGGGATTTCAGGAGGTGCGGACGGCCGGGGTGGTGGCGGCGCATCTGCAGGGGTTGGGGCTTGAGGTGAGCACGGGCGTGGGCAAGACGGGCGTCGTGGCGATGGTGGAGCCGGACGGACTGCCGGAAGAGAGCGAGACGGTGCTGTTGCGCTTTGATATGGACGCGCTGCCTATTCACGAGGAGACCGGGCTGCCGTATGCTTCGGAGAATGCGGGAGTGATGCACGCGTGCGGTCACGACGGTCATACTGCGATCGGGATGGGGGTGGCGCAGCTGCTGACGAGGCACCGCAATGAACTGACGGGGCGGGTCAAGCTGGTCTTTCAGCCGGCCGAGGAGGGCTTGGGCGGGGCGATGGCGATGATCGAGGACGGTGCGCTGGATGCGCCGCAACCGGCGGCGGCCTACGGACTGCACCTTTGGAGCCGGCTTCCGTACAACCAGGTTGTGGTCCAACCGGGGCCGCTGTGGGCGGCGGCCGACATGTTTACGCTTACGATCCATGGCAAGGGGGGCCACGGCGCGACGCCGCACGACACGATCGACGCGACGCTTGTCGCAAGCCAGCTGGTTGTGGCGCTGCAGACGATTGTGTCCCGCAATGCCAATCCGTCGGATACTGCGGTTGTCACTGTAGCCTCCTTTCAGAGTGGAAACGCCGGCAATGTGATTTCCGAGCGCGCGGTGCTTCAGGGAACGATCCGGAGCTTTGAGCCGGCGGTGCGCGATTTGCTTCTGCAGCGCTTTGACGAGATTTGCACAGGCGTCTGCCAGGCGTTCGGGGCCCGCTTCGAGTTCGAGATGCAGAGCTGCGTGCCGGCGACGATCAATTCCGCGGCCGGTGCGGTGGTGATGGAAGGCATTGCCAACGAGGTAGTAGGCGAGCAGAATGTGGCGCAGATTGCACCGATGATGGTGGGCGAGGACATGGCGGAGTTTCTAAACCGGGCACCAGGTTGTTTCGTTCTGGTCGGCGCGGCCAATCCGACCGAGGGTTTCTACAGTCCTCACCACAGCCCTACGTTTGACTTTGAGGAAAGCGTCATGCCGACAGGGGTGGCGCTCCTTACCGAAGCGGCCTTTGCGCAGCTGGCGACCGGCGGCGGTGGCGGAGACGAATAGGGAGGTCAGGATCGGGTCCCGAAGGGCGCCCGGCCTGCTCTTGCTGTACAGTGCGGTCGCGACCCGCAATTTACGATCACCCCAGATCACAAGTTGACAATTCTACGATGATCTATTAGGATTAAATCGTTTGATAGTATTGATATGATTAATCCGATGATTCAGCCGAATTCCTGTGGTATTGGTGTGTGGACAGGGCGAACATGATCAAGCAAATGCACAGCGACTCGGAACTCCTGGACTATATTGTCACCAACGGATTTGTTCCCGGCTCCAGGTTGCCTTCGTTGAACGACCTCAGTACCGAACTGGGGGTCAGTATCGGCAAATTGCGGGAGCAGCTGGAGGCGGCGCGCGTTCTGGGGCTGGTGGCGGCGCGTCCGCGGCGGGGCATCGAGTGCAACAGCTACAGCTTCACACCTGCGGCGCGGGCCAGTCTGATGTTTGGACTGGCTACAAACGAGAGACTCTTTCGCGAGTTCAGTGAGTTGCGCAACGGCATTGAGAGCGCATTCTGGCGGCCGGCGGTGGTCGCCCTCACTGATGAGGACAAGCAGGAGTTGAAGCAGTACGTTTCTCTGGCGTGGCACAAGTTGCAGCAGAGCCGCATTCAGATTCCGCATCAGGAGCACCGTGCCTTTCATATGACGGTCTTCCGGAGGCTCGACAACTTGTTTGCCACCGGATTGTTGGAGGCTTACTGGGACGCGTACGAGGCGGTCGAACTGAATCTGTATGCGGATTACGGTTATTTGACCGAGGTCTGGGGCTATCACGAAGGGATCGCAGAGGCCATCGGGAATGACGAGGTCGACAGAGCCCTGGCGTTGCATGAGGAGCATCTGCTTTTGCTGCGGACAAGAGATGTTCCACGCAATGGTTCACGCCGGGAAAGTTTCGCAGATGGGAACATATAAGGCAAGGAGTCAAGCATGAGCGTTGCAGTTCGGGAAGCACCAATTGTAAAGCCGGATGCGCCGGCGGCGGTCAATGACTTTGCCATCAATGTGGCGACGGCAAACGGCTCCGGCAGCCAGACGAGCAATGGTGTTCTGCTGCGTGCACTTTTCAAGATGGGAATTCCGATAAACGGCAAGAACCTGTTTCCGAGCAACATTCAGGGGCTGCCCACGTGGTACATCATTCGACTGAGCAAAGACGGATTTCTAGCGCGGCGGGAGGTGACGGACATTCAGGTGTGTATGAATGGCCGGACTGTGGCGGAGGATATGGAGAGGGCGGCGCCCGGGGGGATCGTGATTTACGACGATTCGTTGCCGATTGCCAACAAGCGCAGTGACGTTACGTACTATGGGATGCCGGTGAAGGACCTCGTGAAAGAGGCGAAGTTGCCGCATGCGTTGCGGGACTATGTTGCCAACATGGTCTACGTGGGTGTGCTGGCGGAGCTTTTGGGCATCGAGCCGGATGAGATCGAGGCGGCGCTGCTGCACCATTTCGAGGGAAAAGAAAAGGCGGCAGGGCTCAACATGGAGATGGTCAATCGTGCGATTGACTGGGCAAGCGTCCACGTTGGGCACCACGACGGCTACCGGATCGAGAGGATGACAGGATTCAATGAAGGCAAGATCCTGGTGGACGGGAACACGGCCGGTGCGCTGGGCGCTCTCGCGGGCGGCCTGTCCCTGGCATCCTGGTACCCGATCACGCCGTCATCGAGTCTGGCTGAATCGGTAGAGAAGTATGCTGCCGCATTGCGCACGGACCCGGATACGGGCAAGTCGACCGTAGCGGTCATTCAGGCGGAAGACGAGTTGGCGGCCATCGGGATGGTCGTGGGCGCGGGCTGGACGGGCGCGAGGGCGATGACCTGTACGAGCGGACCGGGGATCAGCCTGATGTCTGAATTTGCCGGGCTGGCCTATTTTGCCGAGGTACCGGCGGTGATCTGGGATATACAGAGGATGGGGCCGAGCACGGGGCTGCCGACGCGTACATCACAGGGAGACATTCACGCGGCCTATTATCTCGGGCATGGGGACACGAGACATGTGGTGCTATTCCCGGCGAATCCGGCCGAGTGTTTTGAGTTCGGACGCGTCGCCTTTGACCTGGCGGAGGAACTGCAGACGCTGGTGTTCGTATTGAGCGATCTTGACCTGGGCATGAATGCGCATATTTCGGAGCCGTTTGCGTATTCGGACGCCCCTTTCAAGCGGGGCAAGGTATTGAGCGCAGAGGACCTGGAGGTGCGGCAGGGCTCCTGGGGGCGGTACATGGATGTCGACGGGGACGGCGTTGCCTATCGTACGCTGCCGGGCACCAAACACAACATGGCGGCTTACTTCACGCGCGGCACGGGCCATAATGAGTACGGCTACTACAGTGAGCGGCCCGACGACTGGGAGCAGAACCTGGAGCGGCTGAAGAGGAAATTCGAGACGGCGCGACAGCTGGTGCCCGGACCTGTCCTGGAGGAGGTGGAAGGGGCTCAGGTGGGGATCATCAGCTTGGGCAGCAACCACGACGGCGTCGATGAGGCGCGTGCGCGTCTGGCAGCAACGGGCCTGTCCACGAACTACCTGAGGCTGCGGGCATTGCCGATTGAGGAGAGCGTCCGCAGTTTCATCGAAGAAAACGAAACGATCTTTGTCGTGGAGGCGAACAGTGACGGGCAGCTCCACGCGATCTTAACTACGGAAGAACCGGCGCACGCTTTGAAGCTGAACTCGATGGCCAAGTGTGACGGACTGCCCCTGAGCGCACGCTATATCGTTGAGCAGATTCAAGAGGCACTGGAGGAGGAACTGATATGAGTACCAGGACCAGGGCGGACGCGGCGGCGAGACGCGCCGCGCGACCGGCAAAGACCAATCGCATCGGCCTGGAAAAGACCTCGTATCGCGGCCGGCCGTCGACCCTGTGCAAGGGCTGCGGGCACGACAGTATCAGCCAGCGTATTGTGAATGCGGCGTGGGAGATGGGCCTGGACCAGACGCAGGTCGTGAAGCTGAGCGGGATCGGGTGCAGCAGTAAGACGCCGGCCTACTATCTGGGCTGGAGCCACGGCTTTAACAGCCTGCACGGGCGCATGCCGTCGGTGGCGACGGGGGCGATTATCGCCAACTCCTCGCTGGAGGTGATCGGCGTGAGCGGAGACGGCGACACGGCCTCAATCGGCATCGGCCAGTTCAAGCACGCGGTGCGGCGCAACCTGCCGCTGATCTACATTGTCGAGAACAACGGCGTTTACGGCCTTACGAAGGGCCAGTTCAGCGCGACGGCCGACGAGGGGCAGTTTCTCAAATACCAGGGTGTAAACGATCTGCCGCCGCTGGACATCTGCATGGAGGCGTTGACCGCCAATGCGACGTTCGTGGCGCGCAGTTTTGCCGGTGATCCGAAGCAGTTGGAGGCGCTGCTGAAGGCCGCCATCAACCACCGGGGCATCGCGGTGCTGGACATTGTGAGCCCTTGCGTAACCTTCAACAACCACGATACGTCGACGAAGAGTTACGGATTCGGGCGCGCGAATGAGATCCGGTTACACGATCTGAATTTTGTGCCTGAGTTTGAAGAGATTGAGATTGAGGACTACGAGGACGAACTCGAGGTTGAGCTGCATGACGGCGGCAGCATCATTCTCAAGAAGATCGATCCGGACCATGATCCTACGGACCGCACGGCTGCTTACAATGTCATTCAGCAGTCGCTGGACGAGCAGAAGCTGATCACCGGGTTGCTGTACATCAACGAAGGGGAGCCCACCCTCACCGAGCTTCTGAATCTGACCGACACGCCTCTGGCACATTTGCCTGACGAAAAGCTGCGGCCGAGCAGGGAATCGCTGGAAGGGGTGATGGCGACGCTGGCGTAGGGGTTGGAGCGGTCTTTGGAGGCGGCGGTCAGCCGGTTGCGAGGTCTCTGGCGCCTGGGTTGAGAGGCTCTAGCGGTGGTTGTGCGCAGGTCGGCGTTTTGTCTCCGGGCGCGGCCAGCGCTTCCTCGTAGTGGCCTCGCAACTCCGGAGGCATCATACGGGCAACTTCCAGCATTATTTCAGTCGTATATTCCTGCACCTCTTCCATCGTTCCCGGTGGAAACGTCACTGGCTGTCCGAATTGTACGGACAGCTTTGTGCGTTTGAAGGGGTTGTACCAGTTTCTGTGCAGGTGAGGGATTCCCTGTACAGCCACAGGCACCACGGGCACGCCGGCATCGATGGCGATGCGTACGGCCCCGCTCTTGCCGCGCCGCATCGGCCTGCCGCGGTTGCGCGTTCCCTCTGGAAACATTCCCAATACACGACCCTGCTTGAGGAGATCGACGCTGTACTGGATGGCCACCGTGTCGCGGGCCCCCCTGTTTATGGGGAAAGCGCCGATCCGGTGCAACAGGAAAGACACCACCGGATGGATGTTGAAGAGCTCCCGCTTGGCCATATAGAAGACCTGGCGCGGACAAGCGAATCCGAGGACAAAGCTATCCATGCCGCCGGGATGGTTGCAGGCCAGAACAGCGCCGCCCTGGCGGGGAATGTTCTCTGCGCCCTCAATTTTCAGGGCGCAGAACAGGGGGCGCAAGGCGGAAAGCGCCACATAACAGAATTTCCACAGGCGGGAGGCGTCGGCAGGAATCCTCATACTCGCTTCAGTTCAGTCTTCTGATTTCATCCCGAATCTGCTTGAGCACGAACAGAACGCGTTGGTCCTCCTGGGAGGGCTCCTGCTGTGCCTCCGGCATCCAACCTCCGACTGCAACGCCGCTGAACACGATCTCGGCCTCTCCGGTGAACAGTTGCAGCCGGTTTCGCAGCAGGAAATACCGTCTCAGATCGTTTTCGGCGGAAAGCATGTTTTCCAACCCGAAGTGGAGCATCCCCCGATCTCGCCACAGGGTTGCCTCCTCCGGCTCCACGATCACCATGTAGTTCAGCACAGACAGGGCATCGCGCAGGCGGTGTTGAGAGATGTAGACGGAGCGCAGGTTATTCAGAATGCGGAGCATCCATGCGCCTGTGTCTGTCCGGTACTGATCCAGAGAAACCGAGATGCGAATCGGCTGCTGGAAGACCTGGGTGAGGTAGTAGGAGAGCTCCTCGCTGGCAACGACTTTGGCGTGAAAGGGATCGAGAATCCATACGCCGTTGGTATCACTGTATTCCAGCATGAAGTGACCGGGCAGTCCTAGTCCCCGCAGGGTCATTCCGAGGCGGCGGCCGACCGCCATGTAGAGGAGGCTCAATGTGATGGGGAGGCCCAGACGCGTGTCGAGTACCCGGTGGAGAAAACTGTTGGACGGGTCATAGTAGTTCTCGACATTGCCGAAGAAGTCGAACTCGCCATGCAGCACGGCGATCAGCGCTTCGGCCCTGGCGCGGCCGAGAGCGCCGACGGGCATACTTTGTTCGACCTGGTCGGCCAGCTCATCCAAGCGTCTGACATAGCTATCTACGTCCAGCCCCGGGTCGGTGAGTTTGCCGACCAAGAGAGCCAGTTTCTCCGGACGGTCCTGGTCCGTCCGCATCGCGTTTGAGAATTCTGTCAGAAGGTCCACCGGAGCTCCTTTCCCGTCCAAAGGCCCCCCAGAGCAGGCTAATGCCACTCCTCAGCAATCGCAGATTGTCATTGGAAAAGCATAGGGTAACGTTACCAAAATCCGGCGATTCTGGCAAGTAATCGCGGTGTCCTTCGGACGGAGGTCCATTTGCGAGAGGATGTCAGATGGTATAGAGAAGGGCGAACTGAGAAGGGGCTCGCTCGGCGCGATGAGGCGCGTGTTGGCCGGCTACTTGACGGTTCCTACCGTTCAGGTGACGACGGCCAGAATGATGGTGTTCAAGGCGGCCAGCGCGATCGGCCCCAGTAGGGCGCTGAAGCAACCGCGGCGCAGTTCGAAATCGCTTACGAGGGTGGCGGCCAGTGAGAAGACCGCGGCGTTGATGAAGATGCTGAAGAGACCGAAGGTCAAGACGAGCAGGGGGAAGGAGAGGAAACTGAGGATTGGGCGCAAAACAGCATTGAGGACACCCAGCACGACGGCAACTACAACCGCGGTTCCGAAGTCCTCGATTTCGACGCCGAACAAGCCGATGCGGGAAATGATCAGGAGGCTGATAGCAGTAACTGCCCAGACTATTACGAGTTCCATCGTCGCTCTCCAAAGGAAGGTCTAACTGCGCCGTTGAAACTCACTACGGTTCAGGCGGATTGAAGTTTCTCAATCCCTATGAAGGTTGCCCAGCAGTTTGATGAGGGCAGTCTGGGGGGCGGCTGGTTGTGGGACGAAAGCCTGGTGGGATGGCAGGCAGCGGGGCGTATACCCGTACTCAGTTGCATGTATTGTTGCTGGTATTCAGGCAGAGATAGACCGCTTGGCGATCAGTTCTCCGCCGTCGACTCGCACCACTTCGCCAGTTGTATAGTTAGACTCGATCAAGAATCTTACAGCGTGGGCGACGTCGTCTGCCTCTCCCCAGCGTTTGAGTAGCGTCCGGTCGCTACTCTGGCGCAGGCGTTGCTCGGTGTAGTGGGGGGGAGGCAGAACTGGGCCCGGGGCTACGGCATTGACGCGCACGGAGGGAGCCAGTTCCAACGCCAACTGCCGGGTGAGGGCGAGCAGGGCAGACTTGGCGACTGCGTGGGCGGTGAAATTGGGCCAGGGGTGCCAGACTGAGAGGTCTACGATGTTGATGATTGCTGCTTGCGGCTGTTCCAGAAGGAGAGGGGCCAGTTCGTTGCTGACGTAGAAAGTTCCGTGGACGCTAACGTCGATGGTTCGGTGCCAGTCGTCATAGCTTGCGGTTGGAAAGGGGTGCTGGGTGAACCAGTCGGCCGAGTTGACGAGAACGCTCAGGCGGCCGAAGCGGGCGCGCACGTCCTGCGACATCGTCCGGACCGCTTTCAGATCGGAGATATCACATTGTACGGTCTCGGCCTTGACGCCGAAGGCTTGCGCCTCCTGGGCGGTCAGTGACGCTTCGTCGGCTGACCTGTTGTAAAGGATGACTACATCGGCGCCGGCGCGTGCCAGATCCAGGGTAATTGCTTTGCCTACGCGATGAGCGCCGCCGGTCACCAAGGCCACTCCGCCACGAATATTCATTGCGTCTGCAGTGCCCCCAGATTGAGAATGGCGAACAAGGCGATGGTGTCGGGTGCCCACCTGGCGAAACGGTCAGTCTCTTCCTTGCGAGCCTCATTCACTGTGCGAAAGCGCCAATCAAAAAGCGACGGAAGCTAGACTCTTCCGCCGCCCGATTCGAGTGAGGTACGCGCTGTCATGCTACTCGCGCATTGTGTCCAAGGTGCGCTGGATGATCTCCGCCTGTTCCGAGCGAGAGCGGTGCTGGCGACGCTTTCGGCGCCGTGTGGACCTGGGGAGGGCAATTTCCTCGCCACCGGCTTCCATAGCACGTTTAAATGCCAACTCCATTGGCGAAAGAACTTCAACGTTTTCAAACTTGTCAACTACCTGACCTTCTGATTCTTCTCCCTGAGCGGCGTCCGCATCCGCAGAATCCGCTTCATCCCCATCCGGCTCTTCGCGCAAACCCTTAATGCTGACATCGATATGGCGACGGCGCCGGTTGAGGGTAATGATGCGGACTTCCAGTCTCTCATCCAGCTCCACTACATCTTCAGGTTTCTCGACGTAGTTGTTCCCCATTTCGCGCACGTGGAGGAGCGCGTCGGTGCCTACCCCGATGTCGATGAAGGCACCATAGGGAACCATTCTGGAAACGACGCCCTCGACAATTTCACCTTCCTGCAGGTCACGAATCGTCTTGGTGTCGGGCGAAATCATGGTCAAACTGATGCGGTTTCGCTCACGGTTGAGGCGTTTGATCCAGACCGTGACGCTCTGGCCTTCCTCCACAATGTCCTTGACGTTGGTTACACGTCCAACGGTCAGTTCGGAGATATGGACCAAGCCATCGCGGCCGGCGCCGATGTCGACAAAGGCGCCAAATTCAGTAACCTGCTTGACTTTTCCGGTGATTTCCTGGCCGACACTGAGGCGGACAACGGTCTTTGCCGTGTCGGCTTCGCTTTCAGGCGCGGCTTCCGTCAGAGATTCGTCGGTAAGGGTTTCCTCGGTCATCTTCGGCTCCTCATTGACAACGGTGTTGTCGCTGTGCAACTCGGTTAGGCAGTATACCTTTTCTTGACTCTGCGGACAAAAGTAGGGTGGTGCGAAAATCGTTTGAATAGTTCATCAGACATTGAATCGAATACTTAAAATGTCGCCGTCCTGCACCAGGTATTCCTTACCTTCGAGGCGCAATAGCCCCTGGCTGCGGGCTGCGGCCATACTCCCGGCATCCTTGAGGCTGTCGAAGTGAACTGTTTCTGCGCGAATGAAGCCTTTCTGCATATCTGTGTGGACGATGCCTGCGGCTTCGGGCGCTTTTGCGCCGGCGGTGACAGCCCAGGCCCGCACTTCATTGTCGCCAATCGTGAAGAAACTGATCAGTCCCAAAAGGCTGTAGCAGCGACCGATCGCCCGATTGAGGCCCTGCTCAGCGATCCCGAATTCGACCAGAAACTCCCCGGCCTCCTCCGGCGCCATTTGGGCGATTTCGGCCTCCAGGCGTCCGCGCAGAAAGAAGGTCTTGTCATCCAGGAGATTCGAGTAAGAGTCCTCTTCGTCGTCATCGCCGGCGTTTACTACGCGCAGAACAGGTTTGAGACTGAGGAAGCCGAAGCCGCCCAGCAACTTCATCTCTTCGGAGGAGAGGGTCGCCTGTCGCAAGGGGGTCCCTTCCTCCAGAAACGGGTAGAGCCTTGAGAGGAGGGATTCCTCGTGCGCCAGTCGCTGACGTTCTTCCACGGGGCCGCGTGATCGCTGGGCGGCAATACGTTCCAAGCGTCCTTCTATCGTCACCATGTCGTTGAGCAGGAATTCAGACTCCAACGCCGCCAGGTCTGCGGCCGGGTCGATCCGGTCGTTGGGGTGCGGTACATTGGTGTCATTGAAGGCCCGACCGACGAGCAGGAGCGCATCGTTGGCGGCGATGGCGTTAAGCAAGGGGCCGCGAATCTGGCCCGCATTGCCCATGTCGCTGGTCAGACCGGCGATGTCGTAGTAGGTGACCTGGGAATAGACCGCCTTGCGGGGGGCGAACATCTGCGCAAGAAACTCGAGACGCGAGTCCGGCACGTCGACGACGGAGGTATGGACCTCGAGCTGGCCACTGGAGTAGGCTGTCGCGGCTGTGGCACTGCGGGTCAGAGCGTTGAAGATTGTTGTTTTGCCACTATTTGGCCCGCCCACGATTCCGATTTTCATTGTTTTGAATTCTTATTCATGGCTTTTCTGCCCCATTCAGAATCCAGAGCGGGGGATCCGGCGTGGCCTGCAGATTGCCGGATCCTGTCGCCATGAATCTCGCCGCGCGGAAAGGAACTTCGACCTCTGTTGGAACGCTTTTCTGATAGAGTCACGCTTAGAGGGAGGGCTGCAATCCGCTGTTTCTGAATGGTGCCGGCTATGGGGAGCCTGCACAGGTCGAAACGGGCGACCCAAGCACAAAGTCAAGAGTACTGGCTTTCTGTTGCAAGCGAGAGTGTTTCGCCATTGTTGCCCTTTCCGGTGGGAAGTTGCGCGAGCATCCTGGCTATAAACTGTTGCCATCTTACCGCAGAATCACTTGCAACGCACGGAGTAAACGCGCACAAAACTGCGCTTGTGAGCAAAAAAGGTAGAGTGTACAATAATAATTCGACTGTCTCCAGCAGGCGCCGCGGAATCACCCCAAGAGGACGCCCCAGGAGTCCAACAGGCCGAATCAGATCACTCAGCTCAATAGGATCCTCGCCACAAAACTGAACAACTATGGCAAATACAGCTTCTTCGGTACAAACACGCGTCCATTCTGCCCAGTTGATGGATCATCGGAATCCGCGGGCTGCTCACTTGGAAGTAATCGAACCGGCCTGGGGGGACGAACGCGCGGCCAGAGGGAACCTGTATGTTCTCGTTGAACTCATTGGCAACAGTCCGGTCAGCAATCACGCCGTCCGTGAGATGCAGGCGACCATTGAACTGACATACTACTCGGCAGGCGGACCGGTCAGCCAGGTACTGAAACAAGCGATCGCCGACGCCCACGAAGTATTACGTAAATTGAATGGGAACAGCCCGGACATACACCTGCAGGCCGGGGTCATTTGTGCTGCCGTCGTCCAAGGGCACCTGGTTGTCGCATCGGCTGGTCCGACTGTTGCGTTCGTCGCCACAAGTGAGCGCCTGGACCAGTTTCCTCTAGATGAAGAACGCTATTCGGGCACAATCGGCGGTGAGACTGAGCCCAATGTACACACTTACAGGCACATTCTCGCCAGCGGCGACGCCCTTTTTCTTGGGGAAAGCGAGTGGACACTGCAGTCCGACGTCAGGACAATTGGCGGCGCCGTCGTCAACATTTCGGTCAGCAACATGCAAGATATGGTTTTGCATCTTCGGGAGCAGGGCGACAACGTACCTCTGCTCGGCCTGCTGCTGGTATTTGCTGAGGAGGAACAAGACGAGGAAGAGGCGGCGGGGTCACCTCTGCCGACAGCCGTTGGGGCCACTCCCCCGGTGCACAACGTGCCCGGAGAGGAGAGTACCAGGGACGTGACGCCTCGCCGAGATCGGATGGGCGGGTCTACTCCCGAATTGCCCAGTGCGGCGACAATGCAACACCAGCTAACAGTTCCAGCGCGCCGGCCACAGAAGGAATCAGGCCAGTGGCGTGAGCGTGCGATTCGCCTGTTGGACAGACCGTCGAAATGGTTCTCCAATTTGCTTCACGGACTCTTACCCGAGCGGCAGGCCAGGCAGGTTGAGCCGGCGCAACAGCCTGAAACGGCCATTCCCGAGCCGGAAACTTCACCCGTAGAACAGGACCCATTTGTGCCGATACCGGATCCCGAACCGCAGCCGACTATGGGGGTCCCGGAACAGGCGCAGTCAGAGGAGAGGATTCAGCTGCCGGCGTTGCCGGGTTACGCGCCGCCGACGCCCTCGCAGGGAAACCGACGCAGGCTGATCATTGCCATTGCGATTCTTATCCCGCTACTCACATCTGCGGTCGTCGGTGCGGCTTTTCTGCGAGAAGGCAACATCAATCAGGAAGAGGGCCTGCAGCTTGTTGAGTTGGCCGACAGCAAACTGCTTGAGGTCCAGCAGGCCCTGTCGGTGGACGACAGGGCGACAGCGCGTGCTTCTCTGAGTGAGGCGCAGCGGTATCTGGACGAAGCCATCGTCCTGATAGGCGTAACCGATCAGATACAGGAGTTGTCGGAGGTCATTACGACTGAACTACAGGAACTGCTGCAGGTCCGGGCGCTCTATTCGCTTGACGTACCTCTGTTGGACTATGGTGCGGATGCAGAGCCTCAACGAATCGTCGTATCCAACCAGGACATATATGTGCTTGACAGCGGCAGCCAAGCTATCTCCCACTACAGAACGAATTCGGAACGAACGCTGCTGGAAGAAGACAACGGGGCCATACTGAAGGAAGGGGACGCGGTCTCAGGGGTAACAGTAGGCAGATTGGTGGACATCGCCTGGCAACCGCGCATCTCCGGTTTTGAAGACAAAGCAAGTCTTCTGATCCTGGACCGAAATAACAATGTCTTTCGGTACAATCGCCTGGATGGGGCGACGCACCTGGTCCTCAGGGAACAGAGCTCTCTGGGAAGCGTAGGCCAACTGGGCATCTATAACGGCCGCCTGTATTTGGCCGATGAAAGATCGGACCAGATCTTTCGTTACACACCGGCCGGACTGGCCTATGACGACCCGCCGACTGAGTGGTTTGACGAGCAGGTCCAGGGCGATCTCGCCGGGCTGATCGCGATGGCAATTGACGGGGACATCTGGTTGCTCAGCGAAGATGGTACGCTACTGCGCTTTCGGGAGGGCCAGCAACTGCCGTTCAGCCTCGAGAGGATTCCGGGTCTAGGCGGCTTGCTTGTCGATTTCGCAATGGCCGAACATGCTGACGGCATGCTCTATCTGGCCGACGCGACGGACGAGCGCATCCTGGTATACGACAAAGAAGGGCGCTACGTTCAGCAGTTTGTCGATGCTGAGGATATGGCGCTGGCCGGCCTGAGGGGTCTATTTCTGGATGAGGTTACCGACATTCTCTACATCCTGACCAAGTCGGGGCTGTATGCCCATCCACTTCCGCGTTGACCAGGATTTGGTGACTGCAGAGCCATCTCCGGTCTGAGAGGCCACCGAGTTTGGATTTGGAAGGCCGATGCAGCATGTCCAGCAGGCCATTCGTGTCAAAGTCTGTGGTCGGAGGTTTGTTATCAGAGGAGGCGAATGGGAATGAGACCGGTCGCCAGCTTCAAACGATCCAATTGTCCACTACGGTAGTCTAGCTGAGGGGGGCTTTGCGGGGGGAATTCCCCTGCACAAGGGAGGGCCGAAGGCCCGACCGCCCAGAACTGCAGTGGCTAGTGATGAGTGGTCAGTAGTGTCGAGGGAGAGTTGAGGCTTGGCTTAGAATGAGGAGAGGAGCACAGTCACTCGCTTCGATCCAAGACTTGAATTGACCATGGCATAGTGGTTACGAGAAGAGTAAGGTTTCTGCCCCTGCCAATGATCCCCTGCATTTCCCACTTTTTTCTATTGTGCTTCCCAGGAAGCACAATATTGTCCCGCGGTTCTGACTCGAAAATTCTTCGGCACGCTTAAGGTCGTGCTATAATTGCCGCATTATGTCAGAGTTTGGTGATACTCCTGTGGGAAAGAAGGGGATTGACGTAACGAAGCGGATTGGCTCCTGGATTGGGGGAAGATGGGCGCCTCTTGCATTTGCGGGCGCAATTGCTGCCATCGTCCTGATCGTTTCCTTCATCATTGGTAGTGTCCTCTCCGATCTCGCCCGAGATTTTGCCCAGCGCAGAAGCATACCTGAAATTGCTGTTGGTCTCCCCGACTTTTCGGACACGAGCGTGGACCCGGGGCGTCCGGTCGCGCAGGGAGCTGTCGCCGCCGAGAGTGTCGACGTGCAGGCCGTGCCCGATGAGGCCGAAGCATCGGAAAGCCGGATAAACATTCTCCTCCTGGGATCGGACGAGAGAATCGACGGTGTGGAGCCGCCTCGCACCGATACTTTGCTGCTGGTTACTCTTGACCTGCGCCGACAGACTGCAGGAATGATCTCTTTTCCAAGAGACCTGTGGGTGCCGATTCCAGGCTATAATCTGGCTTCAAAGATCAATACGGCCTACGCAATTGGCGAACAGCGCGCTTATCCTTTCGGCGGGGCGCAGCTAGCGAAGGATACTGTAAGCAGCTTCATCGGTCAGCCGGTGCAATACTACGTGCAGGCAGACTTCAATGGGTTCGTGCGATTCATCGACGAAATCGGCGGCATAACAGTCCATGTGCCGCAAACGATTCATGACCCGGAGTACCCAACAGCTGATTACGGCTATCAGACGTTTTACCTGGAGGCGGGAACTCGGATTCTGGACGGCCAAACTGCGCTGAAATACGCCCGAACCCGCAATATGGACAGTGACTACGGCCGTGCCGCGCGGCAGCAGCAGTTGATTCGTGCCATTGTTGACAAGGTCATCAGCACGGAAATGATACCCACATTAATCGCCAAAGCGCCCCAGTTGTTGAGCTCCACATGGGGAAGCGTGCGCACCGATATGCCACTGCAGACGGCAGCAGAAATCGCTTTTTATGCGCAGTCGAACGCGTTTGAGGTGAGCACCTTGGTCCTGGACGACCGCTATGGTGAAGAGAGCTATAGTGAAAACGGAGCCTGGATTCTGCTCCCGAACCGCAACCTTATCCGTCCGGCACTAAAGAGGTTTTTCGATCCGGCTGTCGGGTCAAGTGTCGTAGCCGACACACCTGCCGAGCCCCTTCCTCAGATACAACCCCGTACGCGAGTGAGCGCCGAAGTTGGCTCCAGAGAGTTACTGGCCGCGGACGTAACGCGCAGCGTACGCGTGATGGCCGCAAGGGAGGTACGGCTGGAGATTCTTAACGGCACGGCGCAGGCAGGAATCGCGGCCCTGGCGCGGCGGCAACTTGAGGACAGCGGCTGGCGAGTCGTATCGATAGGCGACGCCGATCGCAGCGACTATCAGCATACACTTCTCGTCAATTACAACACTGACGAAACGCTCGTGAGGGAGTTGGGCCGACAGCTCAATTTAGCGGCTTCCCTGTATTCGCTCCCCGGCCTGCTCATTCCCGAGTCAACCGACCTGCGAATTGTAATCGGCGAGGACTTTCTCAGCACAATAGGCGGCTACGCGCAGTAGCCCTTGGTTCCCGTCTGATCTGCGCACCTCTTCATTCAACCCGGCACGCTCCAATGGGCCTTGTCCACTTTGGCGAACATTGTTTCGACGCCAGGCTCGTCGCGTTCGACAAGGACGGGACGCTCTTTGATTTTCACGCCAGCTGGGGCCCCAGATTTACAGAGGCAGTGGACCGCCTGCTCTCTCATTTCCCGAACCGTACCGAGATTCAGGCCGAGCTCTTTCGCAGTCTCGGTTACAACGCGGCGGAAGGCACTTTTGCCGAAGATGGTACATTCGGTTCCGGCACAAGCAGGGCAACGGCTCGCGCGGCGGCGACCGTTCTACACAAGTACTCCCGGCCCACTTTGCCCTTGCGCTGTTGCGAGAAGTTGGTAAGGCAAGGGTTTACGCCTATTCTCTCCAGCCCGGGCGGTTCCGTACCGGTGACTGACCTGGCGTCCCTCTTTTCTTCACTACACGAACAGGATGTTTGCGTCGCAGTGATCACTAGCGACGACAGGGCTGCAACTGAGGCTGCATTGGCCGAATTCGGTCTTTCCAGCTTTATCGACTATATCGGTTGCGGTGACAGTCCTGGGCGTCACAAACCGGCGCCCGACATGCTGCTGGCGGCTGCAGACCTCGTTGATGTATCCCTGACGCAGACTGTAGTGGTAGGGGATTCGATGACAGATCTACAGATGGCTCGCGTGGCAGAGGCAGGAATGGCGGTAGGCGTGCTAACGGGGGTAGGCAGGAGAGAGACGCTTAGCCCGCTGGCCGACGTGATCCTGGATTCGATTGATGAGATTCGGGTGGGCGTTAGTTGTCCTGGTGAACCTCAATGAGAGCCTGACCGTTCGTCAAATCGGTCACGCGGGTTTTGAACGGTTCCACGTGCTTCGCCGGCATCTTCAGCCGATAGGAGACGGCGACGGCGAAATCGGAGTCTACGATTTCAGCGGAGTAGTCTGGAAGCATTCGCTGAAAGAGGGTCACCTCGCTGTAGCTGATGACCGCCTCCACTTCTGCCATTTGCATCTTCTGACTCAGGGGAAGGGTCTCCAAGGCAGTCTTGACTCCCCCACTGTAGGCCCTCACCAGCCCGCCTTTGCCAAGCTTTACGCCTCCGAAATAACGGGTAACCACCGCGACAATGTCGCCGATGCCGCTATGAAGTAGGACTGTGAGCATGGGCCGACCGGCGGTACCGTGCGGTTCGCCGTCATCGCTCATCCCGGCATGACCCGTTGATCCGGGCGGGCCCACGACATAGGCCCAACAGTTGTGGTTTGCCGTATCAAACTCAGCCCGCACTTCCTTGATGAAGGCTCTGGCGTCCTCGACAGTGGCAGCGGGGCCCACCGTCGTGATGAAATGGCTGCGACGAATCTTCTCTTCTACTCTGTGATGGACAGAGGGTATCGGGTACTCCTGGTTCATTTGTCAGGACCTGTCTGGCCGGTGGCAAGTGTGATCGAGTAGCCGGCGGCAAGATAGAGTGAGCTGAGTATAGTCTGAGGTTTCACTCTACGGCGTTAGCGGCTACTTGAACCGCCGGCTGGACCGTGCATTTTGCGGGACGGCATCCGATAGGGATTTTGAGGCTCTTCGCCGGACCGCTTGGCTACGAAGGGGACTCTCTGTGAACATGCCCGCGGCAATGCCGGGCCAGGTGAGTTCGTCCCGAATGAATGTTCACTGGGAAACAGCTACATCTGTTTGCCCGAAGTGTTGGGAGCCGTCTTCAACCTGTTCCGACCATTCGCTGACGGCCCGTCTGAAGCGCTTCCAGAGAACAATCGCCATGACAGGAGAAGTGATGAGAAAGACACCCCATACGTGGGAAATACCACCATCGAGATAGTTTACGGCCAGCCAAGCAATTATCATGGTAGACCAGATGCCCGCGGTATTTGCACGCAGGGGAAAGCCAGTATTGCCCATTCCGCGCAGAGCCCCCGATTGAACAAACAGTACTGCCCAGAAGGGTTGGGCCAAGGCCACCACCTGAATTGCGGCAACTCCATCTCTTACGACAGCAGCTTCCTGGCTGAACAGTCGAATAATCGGTTCTGCCAGCAAGTATGAGACGACTCCCATAGCCGCCATCCAAGCAACTGCCCAGCGCGTAGCGATTGCCGCAGCTTCTGCGCCTTCTTCCGGCTCGCGCGCGCCAACAGATTGTCCAACGAGAGCCGTGGCGGCAATGGCAAACCCGAAGCCGGGCAGAAAGGACAGAGAAAGGACGTTGAAGGCAATGCGGTGGGAGGCCAAGGCGGCAGTACCCAGTGTGGCGACTATCGCAGTCATCGACGTAAAGCCGGCAGAAGTGAGAAGTTGCTCCAGAGCGGCCGGTACGCCGATACGAAGAACAGAGGAGGCCACGCCAATTTCGGGCAGCCAGTTGCTGCGCCCGGAAATAGAGACTCCCTTGCGACCTCGCCACATAACGATGACGAGAATAGCAGCGGCCAGCAAGCGGGAGAGGAAGGTGCCCCAGGCGCTGCCTACCGCCCCAAGTGCGGGGAGGCCGGCCACGCCGAAAATCAACCCGTATGTCAAGAAAACATTTACGAAATTGGCCAGTGCTGTCACTCGCATGGGGGTCTGAGAATCGCCCAGCCCACGGAGCGCGCCGCCACCAATCATCAGTACAATGAGGACGACTACGGTTGCCATCGTGACTTGAAGGTATTCCTTGCCGATGCGTGCCACGTCCGCCTCAACGCCGAACAGGGCAATTACCGGACCGGCCAGGAGAAACCCGATTACTGCCAGAGGGAGCGAAAGGATAATGCTCCAGGCAATCGACTGACGCGCCAGCCGTGCGGCCTCTCCAAGCTTGCCGGCGCCGTATGCCTGCGCGACCAATACACTGCTGCCGACGCTCAGTGCCCCCAGCGCGGCGATGATGAAGAACAGGACCTGCACGGAGGCCCCGACGCCGGCGATCGCCGCTGTGCTCAACTGGGCTACCATCCAGGTATCGACGATCATCAACATCGTCTCGAGGAAGCTCTCACCGATGACAGGCCAAGCCAGATTAAACACTCGCTTTCGCGCGGAAGGGCGCGGCAGTTCCGCAGTGCCTGCGACCGATGCGCCGGCCACCGAATCGTTCATCCCAATCCTCTCTGTAAAGCCCTCAGGAACGAGGCGATTAGTCAGTCGTTTTCAGTGTAACAGACGGTCAACCATTCCCCATTTTCGGGGCGGCCGTTGTCGCAGTTAGCTTTCTGGTTGATCTGCTGACCAGAAGAACTCTTCTTCCTGAAAACGGGTGTTGAAGCCCAGGCTCTGGTAGAACTGCTCTGCGTCGCCTGTCTGCAGTCCTGCGTAGGCGAGCCCCTGGCTCCGGGCTTGTGCCAGCAGTTCGTATACGAGTGCGCTGGCGAAGCCGTTGCCTCGATATTGTTGAGGCGTGGAAAGATCGTAGATGCCTGCAATGCCGGCAGTGAGGATCAGGGTGGCCGTCGTTACCACGGTCTTGTCGATCTTTCCAATGTAGTTGGTGACGTGGGATCTGCGGCCGAGACCATGGCGCCGAAAGGCGTCGTACCAGCGCTGGGCGGCGCGCTGTGATGTGCCGAAGCCGAGGGCGGATGCGGTCCACCAGGCCCTTAAGTCAGGCAGATCGCGGACAGGAGAGATGCACATCGAGGAAGGAGGGCTGCTTTTGGGAAGGTGCTGCAACTGCCGGAACATCCACAGATCGCCCTGACCGGTAATCAGTCCTCGCCGCTTCAACCTGTCGCGAAGGTCCCAGGGCTTGTCTTGAGGGAAGAGCAGCCAACGGATTCCACCTGTCTGACTGCTGATCCGGGAAAGCAGGGCGTCAATGCTTTCTTCCGTGCCGGCGGAAGGAAGATTGGTGCGAAGAATGTGGTTACCCGGCGGCCCGTTTGCGATGATCAACGCGGTCTCCCGGTCAACATGGACTTGGATACCATGCTGGTTGTGAAAGAGACGGAAGTACTCGATGTAGTTGCTACGCAAGGCTTCGATCAGGGTTGAGTTCTTCATGTGTCGGAGAGGCAAGGCACTGGTCAGGATGCCGCAATTGCAGGTCTTGATCAATGCCAAGAGGCGTCTGTTCTCTAAGAAGGGCCACTTTGTACCGCATTTGATCCCGTGATATAGTCAGGCAGGGCGGGCGTTACTCCTTCGAGGCGACGCTCATCAGGCAGACTGTGTATGCATTATCCCAGAATTGTGTGCACAGGCATATTACGTCCGGCTCCACTTCATCTGACTCATAACTACAGAGATGGAAACAGGACGTCTTGCACTGCGAGTGGGTGAGGGCGGTGTTCAAGTTCCAAAGGAAATGGATGGCCGTTTGGAACTGTGCCGGTCCCAATAGTCGTTGGAGGGTAGACCACAGTTTGAAAGTGGGACAAAGGTGCCAGCGTCGCGGCTGGAAGACTCATATTCATCCTGCAATGGGCTTGCAGCCGCGTTGACCAGTTTCTCAGACAAAGCTAGGACTGGCCGATTGGAAAGGGACCGGGTTGGGTCCTTCATTTCAGAATAGACTCGGCATCACATTGGCTGACTTAAGGAGTATACAATGCCAGGAATTCCCCTGCGGCGCGTATTCTCTTTGGCACTTGGGCTAGCGATTCTACTCGGTGGCTGTGCGCAGCCTGCAATGTGGCCTGTTTCAGCAACACCTGCGGATTCCGGACGCTCAACAGAAGCGGCTGAACTGGTGGAACTTGCTAACCAACTTGCCGCCGAGTACGGTTTGGTCCAGGACCTGGGGCCGCTAGTGACCGTGCAACCGGTCGCGAACGCAGGCGGTGAAGAAGCCCTCTTTGTTGCTCACACGTACGGCTTTCCTCCAGACGATCCATCATTCAGACAGAAGGTTTCTATCCATGCGGCCTTGCCGGAAGGCTGGAAGGCATTGGGCCGCGTGGATTTGGAGTGCGCCGAATATCTGAATGAATTCTCGGTTGAACAGGTAAACATCGACCCGGTGAACGTCTGGCTGACGGTTACCGGAGGCGTCGGCGCGCACAGCGGCTGCCTGGAATTGTTGCGATGGGACGGCGAGGAACTTTCGGTCATCATCAGTGGTTTCAGCAGTAGTCCGGATGCCGGTTCGCTCACCGACCTAAACGAGGACGGCCGGTTGGACCTGCTTTTGAACAACAGCGATCCCTACATCTTCTGCTATGCCTGCGGTGTTCGACAGTATTGGGCGCAACTCTACCATTGGGACGGGAAGTCACTGGTGGAAGTTACGCCGACTCCTATGGCCGAAGACCTGCCCGTAAAACTGCGCGCTTTCAACGATCGGGCGGTGGAACTGGCGGCCGCCAGTCTGTTCGCCGACGCACTGGAGCAGATCGAACAGGCAGAGGCTATCGCGCCAGAGAACGCAACCGTCGTCTGGAATGCGATCTGGATCCGTCACCACCTGAAGGCCAGTCGGGAGGAGGCAACTGCCAGCGCCTATCCTCTATTGAACCACGTATTCGCCGGCGACTGGGAAGAGGCATTTGATTCGCTGTGGGAGTTTGGCCCGCCGACCCTGGTCAGCGACGAGCCGATCCCATCAGATTCGGTGGCCTTGGGGTTCGAGCATCGAGTAGGCGTACTCCTTGCCCAATATGCCGATACTGCGATGGCGCTGCAACCTGAACGAGCGGCCGTCCTGGCACTGGGGGCCTGGGGACGTTTCCTGATCAATCCCGATGACCCTGCAGTCGGGTCGGGATTGCAGCAGGCGGCGGAACTGGCGACGGCGGACGAGCGCTTCGAAGAACTGGCGAAAGCATTCCAGAACCGGACAAGGGCGGTCTCGCTGGCCCCTACTGCCACTCCACTGCCCGATACGCGGGCGCTGCAGGGCGAGCTTGCCAACGAGTACGGGTCGGCACAGGACGCGTCGCGTGGCGTTGCAGTGCAGCAACTGGAATCGGAAGGAGAGGCCGCCCTATTCGCCGCGTACACCTTCGGACTCCCGCCATTGAGCAGTTCCGCAATGCACAGGGTGTCGATCCACGAGGCTCGTGAAGGCGGCTGGGTGGAGTTGGACCGTGTGGAACTGGACTGTGTCAACTACCTCGACGAACACTCACTGAAACAGGTAACGATTGAGCCTACCGGCGTCTGGCTGGCAGTCCAAGGCGGGGCAGGCGCGCACGGGGGTTGTCTTGAAGTATTGCGCTGGGACGGTCTAGGGTTGTCGCTCCTGATCAGCAGTTTCAACAGTATCCCAGACGCAGGATCGGTGACAGACCTGAATGGCGACGGCCAAACGGATCTCTTGCTTAACAATAGTGATCCATACATTTTCTGTTACGCCTGCGGCCTGCAACTCTACCTGGCACGGTTCTTCCATTGGGATGGCGAGAAACTGACCGAGCCCGCCCCAAGGTTGTTACCGGAAGACCGACCCCTTCACCTGCGCGCCATCAACAGCCATGCCCTGGCGCTGGCCGATGCGGGACTGTACGCGGACGCGCTAGACGAGATTGAGCGTGCGGAGATCGCGGCGCCGTCAGACCCTTCGGTCAAATGGAACGCACTCTGGATTCGCCATCATCTTGAGGTTAGCCGCCAGCTTGCACTGGTCAGTCCATTCCCGCTTCTGAGCCATGTTTTTGCCGGCGACTGGGACTTTTCCTTCGAGGTCTTGTGGTCGATGGACCCTTCGACTTTGTTCAGCGATACACCGATCCCCGCCGATTCAGCAGCTTATGGGTTTGAACAGACGGTTGGCCACCTGCTGATTCAATACGGCGATAGCGCGCTTATCGTGCAGCCTGGAAGAGGTGATGTTCATGCGCTTGTCGCCTGGGGTCGTTTCTTGCTTAAGAGAGATGATCCTGCTGTTCTGTCAGGATTGGAGAAGGCGGCAGAACTGGCCCCCGGGGACCCGCGCTATGTGGAACTGGCAAATGAATTCAGGCGATGGGAGAGAATAAGTAACTGAGGCGCCAGGCGGCCAGAGGCGAAGGCGGATCGGTGCCCCACAGATCGGAACCTGACGCCTTTCCTCAGAAAGAAGGAGAATGAAAAATTGCGAACAGTCGACGTCGGTGATGTGAGACAGGCGGTCGGTGAACTCCTGCGCCATTCTGCGCACAGTTTGCCCGAAGACTATCTGGAGGCGATGAGGACGGCGCGTCAAGAAGAACTTTCGCCGACCGGCCAGGATGTCATCGAACTTCTGTTAGATAATGCCGCCTACGCCGAATCTGAGACGATACCCACCTGCCAGGATACGGGTATGGCGATTCTGTTTGTGGAAGTGGGCCAGGAGGTGCATTTCAGTGGGGGAGGGATAGAAGCGGCGTTGCAGGATGCGACGCGCGATGCCTATGCCGACCTGCGTAAATCGGTTGTGAGCGACCCGCTGCTACGAGTCAATTCCGGCGACAACACGCCGGCGCTGATTCACTGGGAGATCGTTGCAGGAGATGGTCTGCGCATCAGCACGCTGCAGAAGGGCTTTGGGGCGGAATTGATGAGCCGCGTCCAGATGTTTCCACCGGCAGTTGGCGAAGAAGGTCTACAGCAGTTCGTGCTTGACACAATCGAGAGTGCGGGGCCAAACGCCTGCCCGCCTCTGATCGTGGGGGTCGGCATCGGCGGCTCACTCGACACTGTGGGGCTGGCGGCAAAGAAAGCCCTATTGCGTCCGCTTGGCTGCCCGAGTCCTGAACCGCATGTTGCGAAACTTGAGGCCGAGATGCTGGAGGCGATCAACAGACTCGGGATCGGACCACAAGGACTGGGCGGCTTGGTAACTGCGCTGGCTGTGCACGTCGAAGTCCTGGCGACGCACATTGCCGCTTTGCCCATTGCGGTGAACCTGAACTGCTCTGCGCCACGGCGCGCAACACTGGAGTTGTAATGGCAAGGACAGTACAGGCGCCTCTTGACGAGGCGACGGTAAAGTCGCTGCGGGCTGGTGATCGGGTCGTCATGACGGGTAAGATTTACGCTGCCCGGGACGCGGCCCACAAACGGCTGGTGGCGGCTATGCAGAGGGGTGAGGCGCTGCCACTGCCACTGCCACTGTCCGGCCAGGTCATCTACTACGTAGGACCGGCACCGGCCAAGCCGGGGTCGGTAATCGGACCGGCGGGGCCGACGACGAGCGGACGTATGGACCCGTATACTTTGCCTCTTCTGGAGCGAGGCATAGCCGGTCTCATTGGCAAGGGAAGTCGTTCAGAGGAGGTAAAGGAGGCCCTCGTGCGTCATCGGGCGGTGTATTTTGGCGCTGTTGGTGGTGCTTCCGCCCTGCTGGCCCGACAGATACGCAGCAGCCGTATCTTAGCCTATCCCGATCTGTTGAGTGAGGCAGTTCGTGAGCTGGAGGTGGAGGAGTTCCCTTTGATCGTGATCAACGACTGCCACGGAGGGGACGCCTATCTGGCTGCAAGAGAGGCCTATCGTAGCGACGGCGGGGGTAGTCAGCGGTCCAGGTAGTGGGTTTGGGGTTGCAATCTCAGGCGTTGTGCGGCCTGCTCGGCGGTGAGATCGCGCTGGGGGGTGGCCAGCATTTCGTAGCCGACCATGAACTTCCTGATGGTCGATGAGCGCAGTAGAGGCGGGTAGAAGTGGGCGTGAAGTTGCCAATGGGCGTGGTCGCCCGACGTGGCCGGTTTTCCGTGCCAGCCCATCGAATAGGGGAAGCTGGTCTCGAAGAGATTATCATAGATGGTCAAGAGGCGTTTGAGGAGATCGGCGAGGGAGTTTCGCTCTTCCGGGGCAAGTTCTGCGAGGTGCCGGCGATGGCGGCGAGGCAGTAGGAGCGTTTCAAACGGCCATACTGCCCAGAAGGGTACTACCGCGGCCCAGTCCCTGTTTTCCAGAACCACTCTGTCCCCTACCGCCAGTTCGGCGTCAAGGTAGTCCAGGAGCAAGGGGGCGCCTTCGCTTTCGAAATATGCCCTTTGCTCTCGATCCTCTTTAGCCGGCTCAGTCGGTATGCGGCGGGTGGCCCAGACCTGTCCATGAGGATGCGGATTCGAACTGCCCATCATGGCACCCCGATTCTCGAAGATTTGGACGTAACCTATCCCCTCGCCCTCGCTTAGTTCTTCCTCCTGATCAGCCCAAAGGTCGACTACTATCCGAATGTCCGGCAGTTCCATGCGCGCCAGGGTGAGGTCGTGCCGAGGGCTGAAGCAGAGGACGCGGCAGACTCCTGTTTCGGCCTGCGATTGAAAGAAGCGGTTTGTGTGAATCGCCCCGTCCGGTGTGTCGGCGCTCAGCGCGGCGAAATCGTTTTCAAAGACATAGGTGTGCGTGTAGTTCGGATTGACCAGTCCACCGGCCCGCTCGTTGCCTGGGCAGAGATAGCAGGAAGGGTCGTATTGTGGCAGGGATATCGGGGGCGCCGATTCCGTCTGGCCCTGCCAGGGGCGCTTCATTCGATGGGGAGAGACAAGGATCCACTCTCCGGTAAGCAGATTGCGGCGGCGGTGGGGATGCTCGGTAGGGTCAAAAGGGACGGTCATTTAGTGCAGGCGAACAGGAGTGGATGTCTATAGGTGTATACAGGCAGTTTACGATGCCTGGAGGGCCCGATTGGCCAAGGCAATCGCGCCCAGCACACCGGAGCGTCCTCCCAGAGCCGGAGGTACGATGTAGCTATCAATCCCCTCCAGAATTGTCGGACTTTGAATGTAACCATTGAGCAGTGACTTCACCTCACGGTGGACGAGTGGGAAGATATGCTGCTGCTCCATGACGCCGCCGCCCATCACTACTAGCTGTGGAGACATGATCATCATAATGCTGGTGACGCCCAGAGCGAGATAGTGCGCTTCCAGTGACCAGGCCTCGTGAGCGGGGGGGAGCAGCTCGCCCGGCTGACCCCAGCGTGCTTCGATAGCGGGCCCATTGGCCAGACCTTCCCAGCAGTCACCGTGGAAGGGGCAGGTGCCAGCGAAGGCGTCACGTCCCCAGTTGTGGGGGATTGCAATGTGGCCCATTTCCGGGTGGATCAGGCCGTGCAGCAGCTTGCCATCGACCATTCCTCCGCCGCCGATCCCGGTACCGATGGTAAGGTAGACGAAGGTATCCACTTCGCTCGCCGCGCCCCAAGTGTGCTCGCCGAGGGCGGCGACATTCACGTCGGTGTCGAAGCCGATGGGGATGTCAAAAGCTTCCCGGAGCATGGGGGCGACAGGTGTGTTGGCCCAGCCCGGTTTGGGCGTGTTAGTTATGTATCCAAAGGTCTGGGAGTCGGGGTCCGGGTCGACGGGGCCAAAGGAGGCTACGCCGACAGCGGATATTTCGTGATGCTCTTGCTGATCGCGAAAGAAGTCGATAACTTTCCCAAGGGTAATGTCAGGCGATTCGGTGGGTAGGCGAAGCTCCGCCCGGATATCATCGGGCCCGGTGCCGACTGCGCAGACGAATTTCGTTCCACCTGCTTCGATTCCGCCGAAAGCTGTATTCATGATGTTGACCTCGCCATTTGGGTTACGAGTGTACTATCAGTGGACTCCGCACGTCACCTGGCTGGCTTGGCGCGTAAATCCTTCTTGCGACCAGCCGGCACGGTCCCCGATCCGCTCACTCAGCCAGCAGTACAGGTTCATAGCGGCCTCTTGTGAGCGCCAGTCCTCCCATCCCGACCTTGCAAACATCGCTGGAATGCCGGTGCGCGCTGTGCGTTTGCCGCCACCGCCGTCGCCGGCAACGAAACTGTCCACGATCACCCTGTCGCTCACTTCGAGCAAGAGTTTCCCGAAGGCATCCACACTGGAATAGGGAAGGCAGGGGCTGACTGTCAGCTGTGTTGCTATGCCGCGGTCACGCGCCTGACTGGCAGTGCGCAGACGTTGCCGAATTGACGGACAGTGGGGCGTCAAGGTACGACGCACATCTTCTCGGCCCGTCTCGATGGTGAAGTTCAGCAGACATCGCTCCCCCAGGGCCGTCAATATGTCGAAATCTCTAGCCGCAAGCGGCGAACGGGTCTGGATCACCAAGAGGCCGGGAGGCATTTTCTCGAGTACGGAGAGACAGTTGCGGGTCAGTTTATAGGTACGCTCTGCACCCTGGTAGGGATCTGTTGACGACGACATGAAGATCGCGCAACGCTCCAGCGTATCGCGACGCTTCATTTTTTCCAGCTCCGATTCCAGCCGATCTGCTATCCCAACCCTGGGGTAGACATAGTTTCCCCAGTCCAAACCGCCGTTGAAAAAGCGATGGACATTGGACTGGCTAACGTAGCAGTAGCTGCAGCCGAAACGGCAACCGATGTAGGGTTGGAGCGTATGGCTGAATCCGGTCAGGAATCCTCCGGTCCGGGTCAGGGCGCCGCGTGCGGGGCGCTCAAGCAGCAAGGTTTGAGATTTTCTCATCGGAGTAGCTTCGCCGGCTGCGAATGTTGCCCCAGTATACCACTTCCATATACCAGGTGCTATACTTGTAGCAATGAGCGGGAGGTTCCGATACTGCCCATATTGCGCCAGCTCGATCGTGGACGAGATGCGATTCAATGCCGTGCGGCCTGTCTGTTCGGCATGTGGATTCGTACAGTTCCACGATCCGAAAGTTGCTGTCATTGCCCTGGTTGTGCACGGGAGAAGGGTTCTGT
This sequence comes from Caldilineaceae bacterium, assembly GCA_026708085.1. Lineage (GTDB taxonomy): Bacteria > Chloroflexota > Anaerolineae > Caldilineales > Caldilineaceae > Bin5. Next base: position 5,489 of record JAPOVP010000116.1, on the reverse strand, counting down.
TGATTCAAAGGGCAGTGGATCCGGCTAAGGGGAAATGGTCGCTGCCGGGCGGATACATGGATGCGGGGGAGATGCCGCAAGAAGCGCTGAGGCGAGAACTGCAGGAAGAGGTCGGTCTGAGCGTGAAGATCGGTAAGTTGATTGAAATCTTCCCAATGGTCAATGACGAGGGAGAGCGAATCGGGATCGTGTTGGCGTTTGACGGGGCGCCTTCAGGTTCGCCGGACATTCCCTTTGTAGCGGACGACGCGCAGGACGCAGGGTGGTTCTGTATCGAGGAAATCCCTTCAGATCTGGCCTTTGAATCGACTGAGACGCTGTTGAACAACTGGAAAGTCTCTTCTGCTGGGTGCTCAAACGAGGGAAGCCAGGAGCAGGATGTCAATGACCTTTCCCATACTGAACAAGAAAAAAGATGAACAGATCGGGGCAAGCGGAAGGAACAGGACCGATTTCCTATCCTTTCCTACGAACTGAATGCAATCCAATAGAAGTAGAGTCCGACGAATCGAGAGTCGTACATACTTGTCTGGTTACGGGGGGAGCCGGCTTCCTCGGCATCAATCTGGTCCGTTACCTGCGTGCGAGGGGAATCAAGGTCGTTTCTCTCGACATGGCCCCATTCGATTATCCCGAGAAGGACTCAGTAAGGGTTTTGGACGGGGATATTCGCGACATGAGTTCCGTCCGCGCGGCGATGGCAGGAGTGGACACGGTCGTTCACGCTGCGGCGGCTCTGCCTTTGTACGGCGCGGAGGAGATATATTCGACTGACGTGGACGGAATTCGCAACGTATTGGAGGCGGCGTACGAATCGGGTATCGACCGGCTCATCCACATTTCGTCAACCGCGGTGTACGGCATCCCCGATCACCATCCCCTGAAGGAGGACGACCGTCTGCACGGGGTAGGCCCTTACGGCGAAGCCAAGATTGAGGCCGAAGAGATTTGCCTGGCGTACAGGGAGAAGGGAATGTGCGTTCCCATAATCCGCCCCAAGTCGTTTGTCGGCCCTGAACGGCTCGGCGTCTTTGCCATGTTCTATGATTGGGCGAAGGACGGCAAGAACTTTCCCATGCTGGGCAGTGGGAAGAATCGCTACCAGCTGCTGGATGTGGAGGATCTCTGCTCTGCGATTTTCCTGTCTGCCACCCTGCCAGGATCAGCAGTCAACGATACTTTCAACATCGGCGCGATCGAGTTTGCGACGATGAAGGAGGACTATCAGGCCGTCCTCGACTTTGCCGGTCACGGCAAACGGATCATCCCTTTGCCCGCCGCGCCGGCCATCTGGGCCTTGCGAATACTGGAAAAACTGGGGATTTCGCCGCTCTACAAGTGGGTGTACGAGACGGCAGCGACCGATTCATACGTAGATGTAACGAAGGCGCAGCGGCTTCTGGGCTGGGACCCAGAGTACAGCAACCAGGATGCACTCGTACGGAACTACGTCTGGTATATCGAAAACCTGTCCAACTTCGAGGGAAGCAGCGGCGTCTCGCATCGTGTGCCATGGAGCCAAGGCATCTTGAAGCTCGCCAAGGTATTCTTCTCGTTTCCCTGAGGGGGCTCAAGCTACTTTCGGGACAACCTGTTCTTGCCCTTACGCGGTCTCCTCGTCATTCTCGTTTTTGTCAGATTCCACGGGGATATCTTGAGATGGGGGAGACTGCGTCTGATTCTCTTCGAAGCTGTCTGCAAACTTCCGTACTTCATCGGCGGCAGACCTGAGGCCGACTGTCAGTCCTTCCTTCAGTTCGGCGGCGAGTTCGCTCTCGCGAACACGGTTTGCCACCCTGGTCGCCTGTTCCTGAAGATCCTGGCCCTGCTCGCTGCGACCGAATCGCTCGAGGGCATCTTCGAGGCTACCCAGTAGTGACCCAAGGCCGCGGCGCAGGTCGTTCTCGAGTTGGCGACGTTCGTCACTGCTCCAGACGTTGCGTGCTGCGCGGGCCATGGCTTCAACCAGTTGTTGAATCTCTTCGGCCAAGTCGTCGCTCTTGCTGAAGCCCCCGGCGTCTTCTTCAGCGTTCTGATCCTGGTTTTCTTCCCTACGATCTTCTTCCATCCTAGCCTCCTCGTTTGCGTTGGGTGTGCCTACATTACGCCGGGCTGGCCATTTGGTTTCGCGCGGCCGTCGCTAGCGTCCTGCCAGTCCTGAAATTCCTCTTCCAAGACCGCAGCCAGGGCCAACACAATGTCCTCTCGCCACGGATGGGACACAATCTGAACTGCGACCGGGAGGCCCTGGTCATCGGCAGCCACCGGGACAACGGCGGCGGGGTAGCCTGTCAAGTTGAAAGGGACGGTGTAGTCGAAGCGCTGGTTGTCGCGAGTACCGATGGCAGGCGCGGTGTGGTGCACTACCGGACAGAGAATGGCATCGTAGTAGCGGATAAACTGGAGCAGGTTTGTGCGAAACTGATCCCAGGCGTGGAGCAGCTCAACGACGTCCTGACCCCGGGTCCCGGCCATGTGGCGCCAACCGCGATCGAGGTCGCGGGCGCCTCCAACCAAGTCGAGAGGACGGTTCTCGACGACCTGGACGCCGGCGCGTGCCAGCGCCTGCCCGGAGGCGCCAACCGCGTTTGCCACCGCGGAGGTCACCAGCGAGGCAGGATCGTAAGGAAAGGAGGCAATCGTCAAGTCGCGCAGAGGCAGCTGCTCGGGATCGTAAATGGGTTTGGCGACGACCCCGGCATCGCGATAGTCCGGGCCGGAAATCGTCCTGAGGGCGAGCAGGAGATCCTCGGTGCGGCGGGCGGCCGGCCCGATTTGGGTGCGCTGGTCGGTGAGCCCGCCCGGCTGATTGTATACGCCAGAGTTGGGGACGCGGCCTTGGGTGGGCTTGAGGGCGGTGATGCCGCAGAAGGCGGCGGGGACGCGAAGCCCGCCGCCGGTATCGCTGCCAAGACCCAAGGGAGAGCCGCCGGCCGCGATCAGAGCGGCTTCGCCACCACTGCTGCCGCCCGGGGAGCGGCTGGCATTGTGCGGGTTATATGTTTGACCGACAATCGCGTTTTCGGTATCTGCGCCGCTTCCCGAAGGCGGGCAGTTGGTTTTGGCCAGAAGAATTGCGCCGGCCTGCTTCATCCTGGCGACGACAGCGGCGTCTGTACGGGCGACGAGTCTCTTGCGAATGCGTGCTTCCAGCCGGCTCTGCAGGTCTGCGGTCTCGAATGTGTCCTTGACGGTGAAGGGCAGTCCGTGCAGGGGGCCGAGTTGCTCGCCTTGCGCCTGCCGTTCGTCGGCGAGTCTGGCCTGCTCCAGTGCTTCCTCTGCGGTCACTGTTACGGCGTTCAGCCGGGCGTTGACCGACTCAAGTCGTGCTTGAAATGCCGCAACAACATCCTGCGAAGAGAGTTCGCGCGCGTGGATGGCACGAATCAGTTGGGTGGCGGTAGAGAAACAGATCTCCTCCATTTCAACTATCCTACCGCAGTAGAGAATCTGCATCAACCGGACGGGGTCGCGCAAGTTGCTGTTGTTTTGGCAGTACGGGCTCAAAAGCAGGTTGCTACTGCTGTGGGGAAAAGTTTACTTGCACACAAGGGCCCATAGTCGTATTCTTTAGGTGGGCTTGTTACGCGAAATAAGACGGGAACACCAGCCATGACGCGTCCAAACATTCTATTTCTCTTTTCCGACGAGCACAGCTACCGGTGCCTGAGTCTGTTAGATGGAACGACAGGCGAGCCGGTTCACACACCTACACTTGACAGCATGGCGGAGAACGGGGCGTTTTTCAGCAGTGCTTACTGCCAGTCTCCGCTGTGTACTCCGTCCCGCATCTGCTTGCTGACCGGCCGGTCTCCGATGACGAGCGGCGGCTGGGCAAATGGATCGTACCTGAGACCGGAGATCCCAACGATGCCATCGGTTTTTGGGGAGGCCGGCTACACGACCTGCCTGGTCGGAAAAATGCACCTTGGCGGCACCAATCAGATGGCGGGGTTTGCGCATAGACCCTATGGCGATTTGACGGGGGGGACAGGACATCAAAGGGATCCGTTGTCAATGAGTGAGGGCGGCTTCGATATGCGCAGCCGGACTGCCGACGCGGGCATGACCGAGATTCCGGAAAGTGCCTTGCAGGAGCAGGTGATCGTCCGGGAGACGGTTTCGTTTTTGCGGGAACAGAATGCGGCTGAGCCGGACAGGCCCTGGTTCCTTTGTGCGTCCTTCAGCCGACCACATTTTCCACTGACAGCACCGGGTAGATTTCTGAACAGGTACTGGCCGGAAGGAGTTTCTCCTCCAAAAGTTGGACGGACGGGAGACAGTGCCTTTCACCCGATGACTGTTGGCATGGCAAAGGGATTCCGCACTGAGGAAGTCACCGAGCAGGAGATGATGAAGGCGAGAGCGGCCTACTTCGCGTGCGTCGATTACCTGGACGAGATTCTTGGTGATCTTCTCCATCTTATGGAGCGAGACGGTCTGCTCGAAAACACGGTCATCGTGTACACCTCGGACCATGGGGAGATGGCCGGTGAGCACGGAATGTGGTGGAAGAATTCGTGGCACGAGGCCGCGGCGCGGGTGCCACTTATCATTCAGACCCCTGCGCAACGAAGAGGCGACAGTTCGGGCGCGCGCCTGGACACGCCCGTCAGCCTAGCGGACCTGTTCCCGACACTTTGCGGGCTTGCGGACATCGAGGCGCCGGAGGGCCTGGAGGGGCGCGATCTCTCGGAGGCAGTGACGACGGGGGCCGAAATACCAGCGGAGCCTGTATTCGTGGACAATCCGCTTCCACGCTGGGGAGAAGGGAGCGAGCACAGGGTTGTGCGCATGGGGCAGCACAAGTTTGTCCGCTTTCGGGGGATGCGGCCGCACCTGCTCTTTGATCTGGAGGCCGACCCCCTGGAGCAGCGCAATCTACTTGAAAGCGGCACGGAGACGCAGCATGCGGTGGGGCGGCAATTGAAAGCGCTTATCGACAGTTCGTGGGACTTCGACGCTGCCGAGGCGCAGCGGCAGAAGGATGAAGAAGCGCTGCTGCGGAATTCATTGCGCGCGGGATCCAGCAGGCACGGCAATTGCTACAAGATGCCGGATGGCCGGGTTGTTGCCGCGGACACTCCGCTGTATGGTCCAACGGTGGTCGACACTTAGTCATCAGCATGCGACACTATGCGTATTGTTGTCTCGGAGTTGGGATCTCTTGACATCAACCTTCCCGGTTCAGGAATGATACAAGATAGATAGTAACAGCTAAGCCATGTTCCGTGTGTGTACTTTGTGCGGTCTGTCTGGGGGGAATGTAACGTCAGCATTTCTGTAGCGGGCTCTCGATGGTCATCGCGGTGAACGTTGGGCACATATGGGAGTTGCCTCGCCTGTCTTGCTCGCGTCGGCACATTTTCGGAATCTGCCAGGAGGCGGGGGGAATCGTGGGCCGACACGGGACGGCACCGTCGTATTGCCCACACACTAACTACGACGCGAGGTTGTAGGAGAGGGGGCGTTGCGGGGGCGGAGCCCCC
>JAPOVP010000111.1 GCA_026708085.1 Caldilineaceae bacterium | reverse complement strand
ACCACTGACCACTGACCACTGACCACTGACCACTGACCACTGACCACTGACCACTAACCACTCACCACTGCTTTTTCCGAAAATGCCCGAACACCTTCCGAATCCCCGCCGCAATATCAGCCGCGTCCTCATCGTCCATACTCGGCTGCATTGAAAAGCTGAACCCGCGCCGCATCAGCTTCTCCCCATTCGGGCATTCAGTTAACTTGTATTCCACCGGCTTGTCCCGCCCATAGTCAAAAGGAAACCGGCTGCGCCCGTAACAGTTCGGTGCCGACAGGAACTCGTTGCGATACAGCGGCCCCTCCTTGCCCGACCCGATGTACGGGCCGCCCGCGGGAATCCCCTCATGGTTGAGCGCCTCCGCAAACTCCCACGCGTCACACGCCATCCTGTCCGTGTCCAGCGTCATCCCCAGCACCCAGTGCGAGTGCCTGTCCCCCTCCCGCACCCGCTGCGGCGTAATCTCTTCGATTTCAGATACATGCTCCATGATCTGCTGCGCCGCATGTATCTTCTTCTCGATGTACCCGTCCACCTTATTCAACTGCTCAATCAGGACCGCCGCCATCAGATCATTCATCTTGTAGTTCGGCGCCAGAAAATAGTTCGCGTATGGCCGTCCCTCGAAAGGCCCGCCATTCCGCGGCAGCGCGCAGTCAGAAAAGATCAGTGCCCGCTCCCACAACGTCTCGTTGTCCGACATAACTGCGCCGCCGCCCCCTGCCGAGAGATGTTTCCCCCCAAAACTGAAGCCGTTAATGTCGCCCATCGAGCCGACAACCTGCCCCTGGAATTCGGCAAAGTGGGCCTGGCAGCAGTCCTCTATCAGAAAAAGACCATGCCGGTCCGCAATCTCCCGCAGCGCCGCCATTTCACACGGGTTGCCAAAAAGATGCACCGCGATGATAGCCCGCGTCCTCGGTGTAATCTTCGCCTCGACGTCCGCCGGGTCCAGCGTGAACGTGTCGTCAATGTCGGCAAACACCGGCACGCAGTTATGCAGCAGCGTACCGATGATGCTGCCCCCCGACGTCCACGGCGTAACGATAATCTCATCCCCCGGATCCGGGTTTATCGCACCTACACAAGTGTGCATCGCCGCCGTCCCCGAGGTCACCGTGACCACATGGGCGACCCCGTGCCGCGCCGCAAACGCCGCCTCAAACTGCCTCACCTTCGGCCCCTTCCCCAGCGCACCCGACCGGATCACCTCCGAGACCGCCTCGATATCCCCGTCCCCAAAATAATGGCTCGGTCCAAAGGGCAGCGTACGCACCGGCGTGCCCCCATTCATCGCTAGCTGTTCGCCCATGACAACCTCTCTCCTTCGCGGTTGATTTTCCCCTGCTCACTTTCGCTCTCGCCCAGCAGCCCCGCCATGATTCCGACCACCCTCCCTAGATCGCGTGGCAACTGGAACGCCTCAGTATCCTTCGTAACTGTCTTCTGTCCTCTATCCAGTACACCAAATTGCCAGTTAGGCCCGGCTGTGACCGCGCCGTACAGCTGCGTCTGCACGCCCTTGACAAAACCCGCTGTCTTCGGGCCGCCCAGGGCGCGCCCGGCGCGCAGCGCCTTCCGCGCCCGCCGCGGATGAACCGGTTCGACCGTTGGCATGGCGAACTGCTCACTCACCGCCACCATCTGGACCGCCAGCTTCCTGAAACCGCTTTCCATCTCCTCGTTTATCACCGCAGCCACAACAAGGTCATGCCTGCCCCGCAGCAAAAAATCGACAGTGCCCTGCAGCCGCCCGCCCGCAACCGCGTACTCGATGTTCATCTTGAACCTGACTTGGTCGAGCACGGCAAACAGCAGCGGCGTCACATAAAACGCACGCGCAGTCGCTGCATTACTCATCGGCACATAGGGCAACCGCTCCCGCATCCGTGCGCGCATCTGCTCAACCTGCGGCGCAAAACGCGGATCCTCCTTGGATTGTATTGACAAGGGGGCACTGCGAAAGCGGTAGCCTAAATCGGCAAGAATCTCTTCAGTCTCTGAATTCTGCTCGAGGACCCGGGAAAACGTATAAGTAGAACATTCTTGGAGTACCATGAATCTCCAGCGCTGGTACGCCATTTCCGGCCCGTGGGCCAGCCAGTCGCGCGGACGACGTCGCCTGCCCACGCTGCACAGGCCCAGCAAAGCCGCTTCTTCGCTTCCCAGTTGGAAAAGAGTTGGCGCCCCAACCGCGGCCCAACGTGCCCCCATCCTAACAAAGCGTCGGTCGCATGTCAAAGTGATTCGAATGTGCCGGAGCCAAGAGCTGGGTGTGAGAGTCTGGTACCTTCTGAGGAAAAGGAAGAGGAATTATCCGAACAATTTCAAGCCTTCAAGCCCGGACCCGGTTGGAACTTGGCCGCGCTCGATTCAATCGAACTTTCACTGCGTTGAAACCGGTGCATCCCAAAATGAGGACGAATTTTCGCTTACCGCCGGTGGCAACCCAGCCGCGGTCAGTTCCCATTCCAGTTCCACCAGAATAAGCCCCGCCTCTGACCACTAACTACTGGCTACTAACTACTGCAATTTTGGGCGGTCGGGCCTATTCGGCCCTCCCTTGTGCGGGGGCTCCGCCCCCGCAACGCCCCCTCTCCTACAACATGCCTCGCCGACCTGGTGTCGATATTCGTAACAGGTGCCCAATCGAAAAATCTCCCCCAAACCACTTCCCCCCAGTCCTATGTATTCCCCGTAGCCGCCGGTCTTGTGCCTGCCCTCGCACTCCCGTACGCGCCGTCCCCTCCATCCCTACCCAGATCTGCGGTAGGGGCAGGCCTTGTGCCTGCCCGCGTACACCCTCAATCTCCGCTAAGGTCAGCCCCGTACCTGTCCTCCCACTCCCGTACGCGCCCTCCCCTCCATCCCTACCCAGATCTGCGGTAGGGGCAGGCCTTGTGCCTGCCCGCG
>JAPOVP010000115.1 GCA_026708085.1 Caldilineaceae bacterium | reverse complement strand
GGGAGGTGGGCGCGGGCGCGAGTACGAGGGCAGGCACAAGGCCTGCCCCTACCGGAGGTTGAGGGGGGGACGGGGAGGTGGGCGCGGGCGCGAGTACGAGGGCAGGCACAAGGCCTGCCCCTACCGGAGGTTGAGGGGGGGACGGGGAGGTGGGCGCGGGCGCGAGTACGAGGGCAGGCACAAGGCCTGCCCCTACCGGAGGTTGAGGGGGGGACGTGGAGGGTGATGCGTACGGGAGGTGGGCAGGCACAAGGCCTGCCCCTACCGGAGGTTGCGGTGGGAAGGAGAGGGTGACGCGTATGGGGGGTGGGCAGGGGCGAGGCGGGCCCCTACGGGGAATACATAGAATTGGCGGGACGTGGCTTGGCGAAACTCTTTCGGCTGGGCAACTGTAAGGTATATCGACACCAGGTTGGCGAGGCATGTTGTAGGAGAGGGGGCGTTGCGGGGGCGGAGCCCCCGCACAAGGGAGGGCCGAATAGGCCCGACCGCCCAAACTGCAGTGGTCAGTGGTCAGAGACGGCGCTGCCAATGTATCCATGTTGCAGGTTGTACACTATAATGAAACGCGAGATCGACAGACAGAATGAGCGCTTTCGGAACCTGGTATGGACACTTCCAATATTACAGTTCAGTTGATCGAGAAGGGCGGGGTGGTACCGGTCGTGCGGCTGCCTGACCTGGCGGGGGCCGTTGAGCTGGCGCAGGCGCTGCTGGACGGCGGGGTGACGGCGTTCGAGCTGACGATGACGAGCCCGGGGGCGTTGGATGCGCTGACGCTGCTGCGGGAACGCGTGCCGGCTTTCGAACGAGGCGAGGCTGTGCTGGGCATGGGTTCGGTGCTGGACCGGAAGATGGCGGCGGAGGCGATTGCAAGGGGCGCGCAGTTTGTGGTGGCGCCGACGCTGGACCTGCCCACGGTGACCTATTGCGCCGGGCTCGGTGTGCCGGTCATGCCGGGGGCGTTCACGCCGACGGAGGTGCAGACGGCGTGGCGGGCGGGCGCGGCGGTGGTGAAGGTCTTTCCGGCGACCAAGCTGGGGCCGGGATACTTTCAGGACATACTGGCACCGCTGCCGCACCTGAAGCTGATGCCCACGGGTGGGGTTGACCTGGAGAACGCGGGCGGTTTTGTGCTTGCGGGCGCGGTGGCGGTGGGGGTCGGCAGTGCGCTGGTTCGCAGGGACTGGGTGGCGGACGGCAACTGGCAGGCGATAACGGAGCAGGCTCGCAGGTTTGTGGCAGCCGTAGGGGAGGCGCGGGCGGAGAAATGAGCGGGTTCGACGTAGTCACTCTGGGCGAAACGCTGCTGCGCATGACGCCGCCGGGCCAGATGCGCATTGAGCAGGCGGCATACTTTGAGCTGGAGGCGGGCGGAACGGAATCGAACACGGCGGTGGCGCTGGCCCGGCTGGGGGTGCGGACGACGTGGATTTCGCGCTTGCCGGAGAATGCGCTGGGGCGGCGGATCGCACGTACGCTGATGGGACACGGCGTGGACACGTCGCACGTCGTCTGGGCTGAGGGCGAGCGGTTGGGGACATTCTTCGTGGAGTTCGGCGACGGCGCGCGGGCTACCTCGATCATCTACGACCGGGCCAACTCGGCGGCGAGCCGCATGACAGCGGATGAGCTGCCGGAGGCGCTTTTCGGTGAGACGGGAGGGCGGCATCTGCACCTGACGGGTATCACGCTTGCGATCAGCGACAGTTCTGCGGCGACGGCCTGGCGGGCATTGGAACTGGCGCAGGCGGCGGGCTGGAGCGTGAGCTTCGATTTCAACTACAGGTCCTTGCTGTGGACTCCCGAGGCGTCACGCAAGGGCTGTCACCCCTTTGCCGAGAAGGCGGACATCGTATTTGCGCCAATTCGAGATGCGCAGACCCACTATGGTCTGCCTGAAGAGATCAGTGCGGAGGCGGCGCTGGCCGCACTGAGAAAAATGTTTCCGCAGGCGACGGTGATCCTCACATTGGGCGGGGACGGTTCGATTGCGGCGGAACCGGGGCAGGCACCGATCCGCCAGCCGATCTTTCCGGGCGGCGGAACGATAGGGCGCATCGGCGCGGGGGATGCATTCACTGCGGGCGTTCTCTACCGTTACCTGCACCATGAAAGAAGGGCGTGGCTGGCAGATGCGCTGACGTGGGGCGCGGCGGCGGCGGGGATGAAGTTTACGATTCCCGGCGACATGGGCGTGTTTGAAAGGGAGGAGGTGGCGGCGCTGGTGGAGAGCGGCGGCTATTCGGACGAAGTGAACCGTTAGAGGTCCTGCGCGCGAGAAGCCGATGGGCGCACAGGCGAATCTTGTGTATCCTCAATTCACTCCTTTCTCCCGGGCCGCATCCGGCTTTTGGCAGACAGGAGCAGCGGTTGAAATAGCCTCCTCATGGCAGGTACGGGCCACGGATGGCGGACAACAGATCCCTGGAAAACTACTATCAGATACTGGGAGTACAACCCAATGCTTCGCAGGAGGTGCTTGACGCGGCCTACCGGCGGCAGGTGCGCCTGCATACGGGCGAATATCTGAACGATGCTTCCCTGGTCGCGGGGCCGGAACCGTCGGACCCAATTCTGGCAAAGGTGGATGAGGCGTACCGGCTCCTGTCCAATCCTCTGAAACGCTGGACGCACGACGAGGCGTTGCGGGAAGCGGAACACGTTCATCAGAGTGAGGAGAACCCGGAACTTGCGCGCAAGCGGATCGAACCTCCAGACGCGTGGCTGTCGTACCAGCGCCTGGAGAACGGTTCGATCTATATCCGCGTGGGCTGGGCGCAGGATTTCACGGCTATACACGATGCGGTCAATGCAGCCATACCGGAATCGGGGCGCGCGTACAGTGCCAGGCTGAATGAGTGGCGCGTTGACCCGAGATACGAATCCGAGCTGGAGACGATATTCACGAATTTCAGGCGGGCGGATGTACAGAGGCCGCCGCGTCTGGCAGGGCCGACATACCAGGGAACCTCTCACATAGCGGCCCCGCCACACGTTCGCCAGGCGTGGAGGGGCTGGCCGTTCGTGATCATCGGAGGGCTTATCGTTGCGATCATCGGCGCGGTCCTGTTTCCGGCCAACCGCGGGGAGCCGGTGTCTGCGGGGGCGACGGCGACCGCACTGGCTCTGATCAGTTCGTACGAGCCTCTCGAGAGCGAATTTGACACGGTCACTGCGGGGACTCATGCGGGGATGACCGGCGCACTGCTGCATCCGTCGGTCAATTTGCGCGGGCGGCCAGATGTATCTGGCTCTGTACTGAAGCTGCTCACGAACGACCAGACGTATCGAGTCGTCGGCCGGTTGGAGAACGGCAGCTGGTATGTTGCTATAGCCGGCGATATTACGGGCTGGATTGCCGCCTGGACGATTGGCGTTGACGGAGATCCGGTGAGTCTGCCGGTTTTTGGTGAAGACGATGCGTTGCCGCAGGGGGCAGGCTCGGGCAATGCAGAAGGCGACTCTGAATAGGAAGTAGCCGGCAGTTCAGCCCCAAGGCGAATACGGATGAAAATCGCTTCTTTCGTTTTCGCGGTGGAGTGGATAGAATAGTTATATCGTAGCAGGATTGAAGCGAGAGAGGAGTTGACAGAGAGAACGAATCTCTAATTCCTCTCTTATTTTTGTCTCTTCGACACGTAAGCAGAAGCTGAGAGATGAGAAGGCCGGACAGAAAACCTGGATGGTACGGCCGCCTTCGCGGTGCAGGCAGGCGCGTCAGTCTGTTGTCGCGCGGGGTGTTGCTGGGCGCGTTGGTGGTAGCGGGCTTCACCGTGTACCACTTGTCCCGCGATAGTTCGACGGTCGACCAGGCAGTTGCGCTGGCCCAGCAAGGGGGAGAAGAGAGCGCGGCGACAGCGACACCGGAGGCGACGCCGGACAGCGCCCGGCAGGCAGTGACAGGTACAACCCAGTCGAGTGTGCAGGGGCGGGGCGCCGCCGCGGCACCGGTTGCGGACGCGGGACTTGTGCGGCCGTACACGGTCGACAGTGCCCTGGATTACGTCTACACGGCGAGGATGGGGGAGCAGTGGTCTGTGATTGCGGACAGATTCGATTTGGCGATCGGGCAGTTGAAGGCGGCCAATTCAGAACTGTGGCAGCTGCGGGGGGAGGCGATTCGAGCGGGCGACCAGTTAGCTATTCCCGGTCTCGGCGCGCATGCCGCAGTACAGCCCGAGATTTATGAAGTAGAGACGGGAGACACCTGGGAGAGGATAGCCGGACGGTTTTCGGTCGCCTATCTTGATCTGCTGCTGGACAATTTCAATCTGTGGGCATTGCGCGGTGTTGAGATTCAGGCCGGCGATAGGATAGAGATCCGACATCTTCCGGTCGAGGTGCGCAACGTGGGGGCATCCCGCGGATGGGCTGGCGGACCGCCCGTTCTTGCCTCTTCATTTGTGGCGGCAAGAGAAGAGAGGGGCGGGGCCCAGACCGCCGCCAACCAGGCGGGGACGTATACCGTTCAGCCCGGAGATACATGGGAAAGCGTTGCGGAAGAAACGGGTATCAACGTAGAGGCGCTGAAGGAGGTCAACGGCGGGTACAGCGGGCGGTCGCTGCAGTCCGGAGACATTCTACGCATCTCGTGGATATTGCATGTGGCCCTGATGATCCGCCAGGTTGAGGGAAACGGCGTCAGAAGTGCGTCTGAACTGAGGCGTCTTTCTGAAGAGGAGCGTGCCGCCCTGGCAGCGCGGGGGCTGACGGTGTACAAGGAGCAGTACTGCGGCGTCTGTCACGAACTTGAGAGCGCGGGGACGCGAGGCATATTCGGGCCCACGCACGGAGAAATGGTCGAGATGGCCGCTGCCCGGCTTGGGGATCCTGCTTACAGCGGGGAAGCGACCGACGTGTACACGTACCTGTACGAGAGCATCATTGAACCGGACAAATACTTTGTCGAGGGCTATGCGATGAGTCCCCACAAGATGCCGTCCTTCCGCCATATACCTGAAGAGGACCTGGAAGCATTAATCGTATTCCTTGCGGGCGAGTAGTCGCATGAAAGCCCCCGTGTAGAGGTTGTACCAAACGCCGGATTTCCTGTTCGAAATGCGTACGCGGACGCCACGTTTAACTGTGCCATCCGGGCGCGGCGAGGGGGAGGAGGAGTCAGTTGAAATCTATCCGATTTTTCGTCAGCAGCATTCTAATTCTGGCAGTTGTGTCAGCGTTGTGGATCGCGTCCGACCGCGCGATGGCACAGGAACGGGAGAGCGGCGGCACAATTATCGTGGACGGCTTGAACGGGCCCCAAGGGGTGCTGACCATCGATGACGGCAGTGTCTGGGTCATTGACGTAGGACTGGGCGGCGACGAGGAAGTCGAGGTGGGGGGCCTCGACCCAAATACGAACGAAATCATCAGGGCGACCTATGGGAATACGTCGCGGGTCATGCGCGTTATTCCCGGCGGCCAGCCGCAGCTGGTGGCGACATTGCCTTCGATTTTTCTGGGGAGCGACATTGTCGGGGGGGCGCGACTGGCGCTCCTGAACAACGAAATGTACGCCACGGCGGGCGTCTGGCAAGGTGTAGCCAGCGAGGAGGCGTTGCCGGACACGGCGGCAGTATTGCGTGTGTTGCAGGGCTCCGTATTGGAGGTCGTGCCGTTGTGGAAGCTGGAAAAGGAGCTGAACCCGGACGGTCATGTTCTGGAATCTCATCCATATGGGTTGACGGCCGGCCCTGACGGCCTCCTTTACGTTGCGGAGGCGGGAGCAAATACGCTTGTGCAGGTGGACGTAGTCAGCCAGACCGCCAAGGTAGTTGCCGTATTTGATGGGATACCCGGTCCGCTGCCGAACCCCTACCGGGGGGGCGCGCTGGAGTCGGACCCGGTGCCGACGGGGGTGACCTTTGGACCGGACGGCCGGATCTACGTATCGTTGCTTCCCGGCTTTCCTTTCCTGCCCGGTTCGGCGAAGGTCGTTGTGGTCGATCCGGTGACGGGAGGCGCAGAGGATTATGCCACCGATCTGACGATGCTGACGGATCTGCGCACCGGCCCGGATGGAGAGCTGTATGCCGTGCGCTTCGGCATATTCACGGACGAAGGCCCGATTCCCAACAGCGGGGCGGTTATCCGTGTGGGCGAAGGGGAGACTTCGCAGGACGTAATCACAGGGCTGCCTTTTCCCACTTCGGTTGACTTCGACATCAACGGGAATGCGTTTGTAACGATCAACGGCGCCAGCGTAGGGGAACCGGGCCGCGGTAAGGTGATCCGCTTTGAAGGGGTGGCTGTGCAGGGCGCGCCCTCGATTCGCTTTGTAGAGAGCGCGACGGTAAGCCAGCAGGAGCCGGAGTTCGTGACCGGCTGCAGTAGCCTGCCCAGCTACGATGAAGTGAAAGCTACACTGGAGAGAGTTGTGGCTGACGGCAACAATGGCGGGCTGGGCAATCATATGTGGGCGACCGTTGTAGACCGCGACGGGGTGGTGTGCGTTGTAGCTTTTTCCGGCGCCAACAGGGGTTCGCAGTGGCCTGGGGGCCGGGTCCTCTCGGTTCAGAAGGCAAATGCGGCCAACGCTTTCAGTCTGACCAGTCTTGCCTTCTCTACGAGCAATCTTTATGCGGCGACGCAGCCGGGAGGGAATTTGTACGGGTTGGACGACAGCACTCCGCTGGACACGGCGACCGCCTACGCGGGTCCTGCGAGCGACTATGGTCAAACAGGCGACCCGCTGGTGGGAGAGATGCCGGGCGGCTGGAGTCGCTCAGGGGGCGGGCTTGCCCTCTACAGCGCGAGCGGCAGCCTGGTGGGGGCGATCGGTATCAGTGGAGACACCTCGTGCGCAGACCATATCGTTGCCTGGAAGGTACGCGATGCCCTGCAGTTGGATTTCATCCCGGCAGGGGTGAGCTCCAGCGCCGACGACAACATCATCTTCGACCTGCAGCCGGATGGAAGGAGTCTCAGCGGATTTGGGCACCCGCGCTGCGGCTTTGACGAAGAGCGGTTTACAGAGACGCTGCCGGCTGATTTCCCGATTGGGTCGGCGGCGGAGGCTGGACAGTAGCGTGCGGAGCAGGTTATGGGGGACAACGGGAGGCGCGACGGCACCGATGAAGCCGGCTCGTCTCGTACCGAGTCTGTACGTTGTTTTGCGTTGAACTCTATGGCAGGCCGGCGATAAGGTCTTTGAGACTGGCAAATGTCTGGCGCGTGCTGGCGGCCATGTCCTGCCCGTTGGCCTGCCAGTGCGTCTCAACCGTATAGGTATCGACCGGCTCGTTTTGCAGCAGAGTGAGATGGGCATGCCAGTCGGTTCCGCCGGCGCCGATGCGCGCCCAAGCGGTGAGGCCGGTGCTCTGGTCGAGGACAACTGCATCCTTGCAGTGAATATCGACAATGTGGCCTTTCACCTGCTGATAGCCAGTTGCCGGGTCTTCGCCGGCGACAAAGGCGTTGGCCGGATCCCAGATAATTTTGAGATTGGGCATGTGCACGGCGTCGAGCACGAGCCGCATGTTGCCACCGGTATTGGCGTAAAGAGAGCGGGCATTTTCCAAGGCCAAGACCAGCCCTTCGTCGTGTAACCGCTGGCAGGCGATACGGATGCCATTGGCAATCTTGGCCAGAGTTTCCTCATCGATACCGCCACCGTCCGGGGAGCGGGGGGAAGGGTTGTCGCCGCCTACATCGCGGGTGAAGCCAAAGGTGCGGATGTTGGGCGCCTTGAATCTATGCGCAATGGTGATGAAGCGCTCCAGCCGATCCATGTGCTCTTGAAAGCGAGGATGGCTCTCCATGGCGTCCAGGGAGATACCGGCCAGAGAGAATGGCCGGAAAAACATGCCACAGACCAGATGGGTACGCAGGCCGTTCTCCTCGGTGAGCCGCAGTGCCCGATCCAACTCTGCGTCGGTCAGCTCGTGGACCGGTTTTCCCCACAGGTTGTGCAACTCCACGTAGGACATACCCTCTTCGCGGGCGATCGAACAGGCACGTTCAAAGTCCTGATCGATCTCATCGGTAACGACTCCGAATTCGTACCGTTTCATAGCGGACATTTCACTCTCTCAATTGGGGATCTTCTATTGATGGTTGGTCAATCCAAAGAGCGTTGCCGCGGTCTTGCCGCAGATCTGCTCTTTCTCCTCATCTGACAGATGGGGATTGGCCAGCACCTCGGCCACAGGGCCGCCGATTGGTCCCATATCGAAGGGATAATCGCTGCCGATCAACACATGATCGGCGCCGACCATATCCACCAGATAGCGCAGGGCCAAAGGGTGAAAAGACATGCAGTCGAAGTAGACCTGCCTCAGATAGTGGCTGGGGGGATGCGGAATGGCGGCGGCACATTCCTGGGAGCGCACCTTGTAGCCGTGATCCATGCGCCCTACAACATATGGAAAGACGCCGCCGGCGTGGGCGAAGATAATTTTCAGATCCGGCCATCGTTCCAGGATGCCGCCGTAGATCACCGATGCAATGGCCAGACCAGTCTCGGCCACCATGCCCAGCAGATTGTGCAGGTAGTAGTCCTGCATTCGCTCCTCCCCCGCAGGGATATACGGGTGGACGAATACGGGCACGTTCAGTGCGGCAATCGTCTCGAAGAGGGGGAAATAGTCAGGATGATTCAGATTTTTTCCAGCTACATTGGATCCGATCTGAAAGCCATGCAGCCCGAGTTCATTGACGGCGCGTTTTGCTTCAGCGACGGAGGCGGCGATGTCCTGCAGCGGAACAGTCGCAAGCCCCAGGAAGCGCTGGGGATGTTCGGCCACGCGTTCAGCGATGCTCTCATTCAGGCGCGATGCCAGTTCCGTGGCGGCGGCGGCCTCTGCCCAGTAAGAAAGCGTGGGGGGCGCGGAGGAGATGGCCGCCATTGAGATTTGCGCGCTGTCCATGTCGGCCAGCATCTGCCCGGCGGCGTAGAAATCCGGCGTCAGCGGGTGATCGAAGTTGCCCGGGCAAACCAGATGCTCCCGGCCGTCAGCTCGCCGTTCGATTCTGGATTGGAGGGTGTTCGGACCACGGGCCGCGTCCAAAAAGGCTTTGGGAAAGAAGTGGCAATGGACATCGAGGGAGAACATTTTATCAGATCTCAGCGATAAGACTGTTGACCGTGAAACGTGAGGTGCGCTTGTTGCACCTTACGATTCAGGCATTCTTTCTGCCGTTGAGGAAAGAGAGGCTCTCTTTCGCCAGCGCGTAAGGGCTTTCGGCCAAGGGACGCCAAATACATGTGGCGCCCGCCAGTTCCGGAATGACGGCGTTGAAGGACTCCACCACCAGCCAACCACTGTATTGGACATCTGCCAACGCCTGAAATGTCCCGGTCCAATCCACCTGTCCGCTACCGACGGCACCGCGATCGTTTTCGCTGCAATGGAAATGCCTAATGTGCCTACCAGCCCTGCGGATGGCGTCCGGCGTAGACTTTTCCTCAATGTGCATGTGGAAGGTATCGAGCAGTAAGCCCACGGACGGCTGATCGACCGCATTCATAAGGCGGACGCCATCCTGAACGGTATTGAGCATGAAGGTCTCAAAGCGGTTCAGCGGCTCCAGGGCAAGAGTTACGCCCTCAGCAGCGGCAACTGCGCCGACCTCCTGCAGAGACCGGACACAGTTGTCAAATTCCTGGCTTGTAAATCCCCGTCCCCGCAGTTCGCCGACGGGCACGGCCATCGGCCCGCAGAGGAGATCTGCGCCCAGAGTTGAGGCGGCGCGCACGACGTCCTGCAACCAGGCCACCCCTTGCGTCCGGCGCTCGTCATCGATGAGACTGAGTCCCGGGGCCATGGCTGTGGAGGCGGTGCAGGCCAGACCACTGTTCAGGCAAGCCTGGCGGATAGCGGTCAAGTCAAGGGCTTCCGGATCGAAGATGGGAAGTTCAACGCCGTTGTAGCCCAATTCGCTGATGAGCGGGAAAAGGGCCATCTCGCCGGCGGTGATCCTACCACTCCACACCATCAGATGAACACCGAGCTGGTGGCTGTGCATAGATCGTCCGTAACTACCAAGCCATGTTCTGTGTACGGTCTGCCTGGGGGGAATGTACGGTCAGCATTTCTGTAGCGGGCTCTCGATGGTCATGGCGGTGATCGTTGGGCATATATGGGCGTTGCCTCGCCTGTCTTGCCTGCGCTGGACACATTTTCGGAATCTGCCAGGAGGCGGGGGGAAGCGTGGGCCGACACGGGGCGGCAATTTCGTATTGCCCACCTACTCGCTACGACGCGAGGTTGTAGGAGAGGGGGCGTTGCGGGGGCGGAGCCCCCGCACAAGGGAGGGCCGAATAGGCCCGACCGCCCGGAACTGCAGTGGTCAGTGGTCAGTGGTCAGTGAAAGCAATTATTGAAGGGTGATAGGTTTGATAAAGAATGAGAAACACCGTTTTCCATGCTGAATCTTGATCGCCATTGGGCAAGGACTTAGCAGTCATGACCGTCCTTATCCTTTCAGCCCGGTAAGGACGATCCCTTCGACGAAGGCCCGCTGGGCGAGAAAATAGACGATAATGACCGGCAGCACCATCAGAGTGGCCAGCACCATGACGTAGTGGGTCCAGTCGAGACCGCTTTCGAAATGTTGGAGTGCGTTCAGTCCTAAGGCCAAGGTGAACATATCTCGTTTATGCAGATAAATGAGCGGCGCCAGGAAGTCGTTCCAATTGTAGAGCAGGGACAACACGAGAACGACCGTGAGCGCAGGCCGGGCCAGAGGAAGAATGATCTGGGCAAAAATACGAGGCCGACTGGCCCCGTCAATGCGGGCCGCGTCTTCCAACTCCAGGGGAATTGTGCGGAAGAACTGGCGCAACAGAAAGATCGTGATTGGCCCACCAAACCAGTCCGGCACAATCAGGGGCAGATAGGTCCCGATCCAACCCAGGCGCGTGAACAGAATGTAGACGGGAATCATGGTCACGACGTACGGGAGCATCACTGTCGAGAGGATCAAGCCAAAAACGATATCCCGCCCTTTGAAACGCAGCCGAGCAAAGCTATAGGCAGCCATAGAGGAGCTGATGATAACGCCCACGGTAGAGAAGATCGTGACTATCATTGTGTTGGCTGTATAGCGCGCGACCGCCACAACCTCGAACACTTCGCGATAGTTTGACCAGCGGACCGGATCGGGTATCCACTTAGGGGGAAAGACATAGATCTCATGGGGCGCCTTCAATGAAGAAGAAAGCAGCCAAAAGAAGGGAATCAGCATAAATACGCTACCAACGGCCAGCGTCAGATGAATCAGAAGACGACCGGCGTTATGCCTGATACGGTAAGCGGTCACGAGCCGCCCCCTTCGGTCTCGTAGTAGACCCAACGCCGCTGACTGTAGAAAAGGAAGATCGTCAGCAGCATTACCACGAGGAAGAGAATCCAGGCCATTGCTGATGCGTAGCCGTTGCGAAAGTATCCGAAGGCGTTGCGAAACATGTACAGCACATAAAAGAGGGCGGCGTTGTCCGGTCCTGCAGAGGAGGCAGACGGATTGGATACAAACAGGACATAGGCCACACCGAAGACCTGGAAGCTATTGATGACCGTTACAATCAACTGGTAGAAGATAATCGAAGAGGTGAGGGGCAAGGTCACGTGGCGGAACCTGGCCCAGAGGTTGGCGCCATCGACTTCGGCGGCTTCGTAGAAGGTGCGGGGCACACTGGTAATCGAAGCCAGAAAGATGAGCACAGAGTTGCCCAGCCCCCACAGACCGATAAAGACAATGGAGGGCACGATCCAGTCCGGATCGGTCAGCCAACGGGGCGCGGGCAGGCCCAGCAACTTGAGCGGATAGTTGATGGGCCCGAACTCCGGATTCAGGCCCCAACGCCAGATGGTGGCGCTGGCGACCACCGGAACCACTGAAGGCAGATACCAGAGCGTGCGATAGGATGTGATCCCGCGCACATTGCGGCTCATCAGGAGAGCAATGGTGTAGGCACATGTGAGGGACAGAGGCACAAAGAGAGACACATACCACAAGGTCACCTCGATGGATCGCAGCCACAGACCATCAGTGATCAGTTTGGTGTAGTTGGCGAATCCGATCCACCGGGGGGCGGTGATGATTTCGTATTTCGTGAAGCTGAGGTAGAAGCTGGCGAACACCGGGCCGAGGCGGAAAAACAGCAGCCCCAACACAGCTGGAACGATGAAGAGCCAGCCGAAGAAGGTCTCTTCGAAGCTGAGGCGATGGAAAAAGCGCAGACCTCGATCGGTCTGCGCGGCGGGTGTAGATTGAGCAGGTGAAGATTGCATTTAGGAGATTTCGCCCGTCTGCAAGATATGTTCAGAGCCCTGGCGCACCTCTGTGGCGACATCTTCCCAGCGAATATCACCGATCCAAAGCTGGTCCAAATACGGTCCCCAGTAGTCCAGCATCGTCTGATACCAGCCACCGTAGTAGGAGCCGATGGTGTCCCCGGGCCAGCGGAAGGTAGCCTGATCCTCGAAGGCGTCGTAGAACGCCTGACGGTACTTCATTTCCGGCGGCGCCTCATTGTTCAGGAATTGTTCACGCAGCTCTTTACGGGTCGGCTGCTGCATACCCAGATCGACAAGAATCTGCTGCCCTGGATTGCTGAGGCAGGCCCAGGAAATGAAATCGTAGGACTCCTGGGGATAGTCTGTCTGGGAGAAGACGCACAGGGGCGAGTAGTGGCCGTAGGATGTCTTCGTCTTGTTGTAGGGTACCGGGAATGTGCCCCAGTTGACACCGGCCTGGTTGATGCGGCCCAGCGACCAGACGCCGATGTGCTGCATGGCTACGTTGCCGGCTTGCAGGCTGGTCTCGCCAGCGGCTTCGTATGCGGGCGATGGATTGACAAAGTGCTTCAGACCCAGATCCGCCAACCAGTTCATCGCCTCGATGAATGCATCCGAATCCATAGGCATGGTGCCGTCGTCAGCGATAATCTCGGCGTCGTTGCCCCAGATATAGGTCGGCCGACCGTGACCAAAGCCGGCCCTAAGTCCGTACTGACGCACGCGGGCGGGATCGAAATCAGAATCGTTGGCTGAATTGTCGTCCAGGTCGAAGGTGAGAACCTTGGCGAGTTCGATAATTTCGTCCCATGTCATCCATGCATCCGGCTCCGGATGGGGAACGCCAACCTCATCGAACAGGTCGATATTGAAGGCCATGAGCATGGCGCCACTGTCCCAGGGGATGCCCCAGCGCGCGCCGTCGTAGGTTTGGGCGATCCAGACGTTTTCGACATAGTCGTCTTCATTGAAATCAGGATCGGCCTCAAAGTAGGGCTCAAGATTGGTCGTCACGCCCCTGCGAGTAAGGGGGCCGGTGGTGCGGTTGGCGTCAAACCACATGTCGGGTCCGGTGCCGGCGGAGATCATGATCAGCAGGGCTTCCTGGTGGGAGGCGCCGGCCACGGCGTTAATCTCGAACTCGATATTGGGGTTGGCCTCCCTATACAGGGACATCTGCTGATCCATGACGTTCTCAATGAACTGACCGCCGCGGTTAAAGAAGTTCAGGGTAACTGGCTCGGCGGATGCGTCTGTAGTGGTGCCGGCCGGCACAGGCGGCGCGCACGCGGCTAACGCAGCGACTGCCGTGCTGCCCGCGGCCAATTGCAAAAAGCTTCTTCGACTCATTTCCGTTCGCTGCACTGTTTTCCTCCTGGGAATGTGATGGATTGAACGTATAAGGATGAACCGCGTTCACTTCGTCGATAAGCGGCGAATCGATTACTCATGTTGCGCAAATGCAGTGTCAATACGCACTGGGTCCAACTTACGCAAGGCAACGACTGCGCAACATCAGTTGCTGAATGGTTTTAAGGACAGAACGAAACAGGGGTATCAACCAGGTTGTTGGAAACGTTTTCGGGATAGAACCGGATTATAACAGGCCGACCAATCCATGCCAAAATTTATCTGTCGGTACGAGTGCATTCCAACTAGATTGTTGGGGAACACTGGTTGAGCATAAGGGGCTTCAGTTTGGCCGATCGACTGGCCTCACTTGACGGAAAAAAAGAAGGGGATGCGCCTAAACCGTGGGCGCATCCCAGATTGTTGGGCGCGTGCAGTCTGAACAGCAGCTAATGTGATGAGGGATGGACCGTGTTTCGGGCACAGGCGCGATGGCCTGACATGTTGGAATGCACTGCGGCGTATAATAGTTTGGGATACACTCGCGGCAACAGGATGCGCCCGTTGGGAAAGGAGGCATAGGGGAGCCGCTTTCTCGAATCAGATGTATAATGCTGGGGAGAAATGGGAGCGCAAAGGCGCCAAGACCCCCTGCGCGCCTGGTGGTTTTGGGGTGCTATCATGAACACATACGTGATGAGAGGGTGAAAGATGAAGAATGGAAAAAGCTCTGAGGAGCACCGGCGGCAGGCGGAAGAAGAAAAGGGCAGCATTGCCTTTGCGATCGTGACCGTCTCCGATACACGCACGCCGGAAACGGACCGCAGCGGCCAGGCCATTCGCGAGATGGCCGAGGCGGAGGGTCATCAGGTAGTTGCCACGCGCATCGTGAGGGACGAGCCGGAGGAGGTTGCGGAGGCGCTGGAGGATTTCAGCGGGAGCGGCGCGCAGGTGATCGTATTCAATGGCGGCACGGGCGTGAGCAAGCGGGACCGCACGTATGACGTGCTGTCGCGGGCGCTGGAAAAGGAGTTGCCTGGATTCGGTGAGATCTTCCGGATGCTCAGCTATGACGAGGTGGGAGCGGCGGCGATGCTGAGCCGGGCGACGGCGGGCACGTACCGGGGCTGCGCGATCATCAGTTTGCCGGGATCGACCAATGCGGTCAGTCTGGCGATGGAGAAGCTGATCCTGCCGGAGATTCAGCATTTGGCGTGGGAGATCACGCGTTGAGCAGATGGGCGGGCGGGCGCTGCGGGTGGTCACCGGGCAGGTATCCTTTGGGTGCCGCAGACATCAGCGATAGGGCGGGCACAATACCCCTGCTTTCGATCTCCCGAAACACGGGCTCCGCGGGCGCAGGGATGCCTGTTGATCGACCTCACCGCCCATCCCGCCGTGGGCGTCCACAGGTGGGGGCTGCTGGCCTTCGGCTTTCTAATAGTCGCCCCGGCCATGATCAAGGTCCTGACGGTGAACCTCTACCCCCTGGTCGAAGTTTTTCGCTTGCGTTGCTTTACGTTTACAGGTCTGCACGACCGGTAAGGCGCATTCGCAGGGATTATTAGCTTCGTCAGTCTGAAGGATGACCGCATTTTCTGGATCAGCATGAAGAATACGCTCTTTACCGATCTTTTTTCATAATTTTCATTCTCACTTACAATAGGAAAGCTTCCCCTGGCACGGAACGTAGTGACCGCAGCCGACTCATGGGTCTAGTGCAGGGCGCTTTGCGCGTGCTAAGGCCAATTGAGGCGCATTCCTCCTTGCGCCGAGAGCATTCCCTGAGGGAAGGCCACAATCGCTGTGGAAGTACGGCGGACCGTGTAAATGAACCAGTCCAACCTTTTCTAAGGGCATGACAATGACCTTGCGACCCCGTTTTCTTATCGGGATTCTCCTGCTCACGTTCGTTTCCCTGGCTGCCTGCGGGCGGTCTGACGGTGATCCGACGACAACGCCGACGAAGACTTCAACACCGGCTGGTGAGACGAGTCAGGCGCCGCCGGATACGCCGGTCCCGCCGACAGCCACTGCGACCAGCGAGCCGCCGACGTCCACGCCGGAACCGGAGGAGACGGCTACACCGACGGCGGAGGCGGAGCAGGCAGACACGGAGGCGCCACAAGCGGAAGAGGTTGGAGAAGGCGGGTTCCTGCCGGCGACGATGGGGAGCCCGGATTTCGGTACGCAGGCATTTCTCTGGTGGCGGCCGGAGGTGGCGGAACGGGACTTGAACCTGATACGCGAGGGCGGCTTTCATTGGGTCAAGCAGACTTTTGCGTGGGAGAACATAGAGGGAGCAGGAAAAGGGCATCTGGACTGGTCTTTTTCGGACCGGGTTGTACAGCAGGTGAATAGCGGGAATCTGAAGCTCCTGGCCCGGATCTCGATCGATCCGCAGAAAAGAGATTTCTGGGCAGGTCTTCCCCCCGATAGCGCTGATCATTTCGCCGACTATGTATTTGCTTTAGCCAGCCGTTACAGTTGTAAGTCCGGGGCAGTCGGCTGTATTCAGGGTTATCAGATCTGGAATGAACCGAATCTGAGCCGTGAGTGGGGTCACAAGCGCCCGAATCCTGCCGAGTATGTTTATTTTTTGGGCCGGGCGTATGCGGCGATCAAGCAGGCGAACCCGAATGCCATCGTTGTCAGCGCGGGGATGGCGCCGACGGGCGATGACAACGAATACGCGATGCCGGACCACGTGTTTTACGAGCAGATGTATGAGGCGATGGGCGGAAGCAGCGAGGGATACTTCGACGCGCTTGGCGTCCATGGGGTGGGATTTGCGGCTCCACCCGAGTTGGACCCAGAGGTTGCGGTTACGGACGAGCGGTACGGCGGGCACCGGTTCTTCAGTTTTCGCCATGTGGAGGATATCCGGGCGATCATGGAGCAGTACGGGGACACGGAAAAGCAGATCGTCCTGCTGGAGTTCGGCTGGACTTCCGACAATGTAAATCCGAACTATCGCTGGCACGGCAGGGATGCCGGAATCGATTTCGAGGTACAGGCCGAGTATCTGAGGCGTGCATACGAATGGGCCGAAGCCAACTGGCATCCGTGGATTGGCCTGATGAGTTTGATCACTATGCCCAATCTGGAGTGGTTGAGCGACGGCAATCCGGAGGATGAAGAGCAGTTCTGGTGGGGAATCATGGAGCCCAGCCCGTGTTGCGGCCCGCCAACCTTTCGACCCGCCTACATAGAGCTGTGCCAGTATTTGAATGCGAGGGAAGGGCAGGCTTGCATACACGCGCCGGAAGGACAGGGCCAGTAGGTATGAGAGGCGAAAGGTCGAGATGCGGGGCTGCTAGCCGGTGATTTCCTGGAAGACCTGGATGGCGTCCTCGATCATGCCGGCGATCAGATCGATTACGTCAGCGTCACCGGTCAGTGAACTAACTTCGAAGGCGGACGGGTCGGGCTGCCAGTTTGCGGAGGCGTAGAACCAGCCGAACAGGCCGGCGGCGATGACCAGGGTGAAGAAGATACGATTCAGAAACCGGCTGTGGCGAGTGAAACGGGGCATGGAGGTTTTTTAGGGCACGTTTGGCGCGTGATCAGGGCCGCTCTTGTCGTATCGAAAATGGTGACGCAGTGTCGTCGAGTTGATTTTGCTATGCCGGCACAGATTTGCCAAATTCAGGGTCGGTGCTATACTCTGGTTTGCTCCTGAAGTGGCTGTTTCTTGACGACAACAGACCTAATATGGGCGGGTAGCTCAGCTGGTTAGAGCGCACGGTTCACATCCGTGAGGTCGGGGGTTCGAGTCCCTCCTCGCCCACCAGACTTGATGAAATCTAGAACCTTTGCGTTGACCGTTATTCTAGAACTGTAGCCCTGGCCCGACCTACTTCGTTAGCGGAATCCAGATTCCCCTTCCAGAGGATTGGCCGGGCTGTGACGGCGCAGCCGTCTACTGTCATAGAAGTCTCGTAGCTCCCTCTGATCGGGCTCAGGGCCATCCGGCCACACTTGGCCCTAGGTACGTTGGCCGACTTGCCCGCTCGATTGACACATCCTCAGTAGATTTGGGTGAATTCGTGTAGGGGCGTGAGCATGTTGAAGCCAGTATTTGTTAGCCAGCCTAGTTGGGTTCCTCCAGAGCACTGCTCGGGTCTCGATAACTTCAGGAATCTGCTGAGATTACGCAACCTAGATCCACGCACGGTCGGCGTAACGGACCTTCCCAGCCTCTCACCGCTGGACGAAGTGATCCAATTAATGGAGCGTTGCTATGGGGCGATTATCCTGGGTATTCCACAGATCGAAGTCCAGTCAGGCAATCTGAAGGGTGACGAAATCACGTCTCCATTTAGCCTCGGCACCGAATGGAATCACATCGAAGCTGCTTTGGCCTACTCTCTTCGACTACCGGTGTTGGTGATCCACGACGTCAAGGTGAGGAGAGGCATTTTCGACCGCGGGGCAGCTAACGCATTCATTTACGGTGTCGATTTTTCCTCCGATTCGTGGTCGCTCTCCGACAAGATCAGCGGCGCGCTGGGAGCCTGGTGTTGTCGGCTCAAGCCAGAGTAGGTTGAAGGGGGCCGAGGTCAGTTCCTTCCGTACATAAGAGTCGTCCTCGATACCAACTTCCTGAGGAACGCTCTATCGAATGGCATGACTTAGCGCTAGTATAGTCTTTGCTCAGGAACCTTCACCTGACTATTCACAAGCCGGTAAAGGTTGGCAGTTTAGGTAAACGCTGACCTTCCACGGCGATCTCAGACGGTCGTCTATCCTTCCGACAGCACTTCTTCCTGTTCAAGAACGGTGACGGTTGCCTTCCTCTGCTTGTCGGGCGGGTAGCCGTGCTTGCGCAGGATGCGCTTGACCATCGCTCGGAGCTTGGTGTGTAAATTCTCCCGCAACGTCCAGCCTATCGTGACGTTGTTCCGCACGGAGTCGACCAATTCACAGGCTATGGAGCGTATGGTCTCGTCGCCCAACACCTGCACTGTGCTGTAGTTGGTTTCCAGTGCGTCGTAGAATGCCAACTCGTCATCGCTTAGCCCCAGTTGCTTGCCACGGGCGTTGGCCTCCCGCATCTCCTTCGCAAGTTCAATCAACTCCTCTATAACCTGCGCAGCCTATATCGCTCGGTTCTGGTAGCGGCATTGAAGGCGGCACAGAAGCCCGAAGACTAAGCTATGTGCCAGGAGTCGGCGGATGCGCCCGACGCCGAGGGTTGGGGGCTGCGTCTATTCAACTGGAGGCGAAACCGTCAGTCGCGCGGCGAGAGGAAGAGCGATGGATGAGCAGGTCCGCTGGGTGACGAAAGAGGAGGCGGTCGATGCGGATCAACCGGCCCACCAAGCTATCGATTGACAGTGCCGCGCAAGTATCTATAATACTCAGACATAGGCATGTGTCAGATCACTGGATGCCGAAGAAGGATCCATAAGCAGATGTCCCAAGACGGCCAGATTGCTGCGAAAATCGAGTTGCTCATTCGTCGACCTGTGGCGCAAGTGTTTGACGCCTTCGTGAATCCAGATGTGATTACGAAGTTTTGGTTTAACCGTACTTCCGGGCCGTTGGTGGCTGATGGCTCGGTGAACTGGTACTGGGATCTGTACGAGGCTTCGACGACGGTTCGCGTGTTGGCATTGGAGCAAGATAAGCGGATCTACATTGAATGGGATGTTGATTCGGAAAATCCATCGCGGGTTGAGTGGACTTTCGAAGATCGTGGGGCCGACGGGACGTATGTCAGTGTCGTCAATAACGGCTTCGATAGTGACGCCGATGACGTGATCGACCGAGTTGTAGATTCGACGGGCGGCTTCGCTCTCGTACTCGCGGCAGCCAAGGCGCACCTTGAGCATGGTGTAGCCCTGAACATCGTCGCCGATCGATTTTGACCAAACGGTAGACTGGCTACTCGGGGTACCTGCCCGGTCTGTTCCACAAGGATGTTCCGAATCGGCAAGGCTGCCTAAGCCGGCGCTCCCGGCAGACCTCAGCCTCCAGCTAATGGCGGACGGGGTCCGTCCCAACACGGAGCACACGACGGCTCTGCCCGATCTGGCCGGGGAATCGGGCCTCGTCCATCTGATGTACCCTCCCCACTGATCGGGCCAGCTACCCCGTTGAGGTACATTGCATCTTGACGCAGCGTCGAAAAAGGGGGCAGACTGTCCCTACTCACTGGCCGTGTGTTGGGACTATCCTGGAGAAACGATAGAGCCTCCAACCCGATGGGGCGGAGGCTCGTAAAAGGCTATCCATATTTAGGAGGCCCGTTCTCTAGATCAGGACTTCCCAGCGAAAAGTTCGCAAATCGGTACGCCTTAGCCCACTTCAGCAGTGATGATCTTTCCTCTCACTATGCCGCAGGGCCGCCAGATTCTCCGGGCGGTGACGCAGACGCCTCGCTTTCCAAGTACGACCTGGACTTTCCCGTAATCCCGCTGCATTTTTTGCATTTCGCCCACAGCGACTGAGAGAGTTGCGGGGGATCCTAGTCATTCCTTTCCTGGTCCTCAGATGAAAACACTAAAGAAAACGGTCTACGAAATCATTGAAGAGGCTGAGCCTGGTAACCGATCAAGCGAAGTCTTTGACGTTTTCCTGATCACACTGATCGCTCTGAATGTGGTAGCGCTGATCGTGGGAACAGTGGAGGAGATTCACCGGATATCTCCCGGCGCCTTTTATCTTTTTGAGGTCATATCGGTCGGTATTTTCACGGTGGAATTCTTCTTGCGGGTCTGGACGTGCACGGAGAATCCGAGATTTGCGCATCCGGTAAAAGGCCGGCTTCAGTACCTGGTCTCGCCGCTGGCGCTCATTGATTTGCTGGCTGTTCTGCCGGTCTACCTGGTCTTTTTCGTCAATCTGCACGGGCTGGACCTGCGTTTCCTGCGGGTCGTGCGTCTGCTGGCCCGCATTGTCCGATTGGGCCGGTACTTCAGCAGCCTGAGCACTTTGGGCATGGTAGTACATACGAAGCGGGGTGAACTTGCGGCAGTTGTATCGGTACTCTTTCTGCTACTGGTGATGACGTCGTCGCTGATGTTTTTCGCGGAACATCAGGCCCAACCGGAAGAGTTCGCCAGTATTCCCAGGGCGATGTGGTGGAGCATCATCACGCTGACAACGGTGGGTTACGGCGATGTGTTCCCGGTCACGGCAGCGGGGCGTGTGCTGGCGGGGATCATTGCAATTGTCGGCATAGGATTGTTCGCGTTGCCTGCGGGGATACTGGGGTCGGGGTATATGGAGGAGCTGGAGAAGGGTGCGAGGGAATCGGTCAGGTGTCCTCATTGTGGTGAAGTGATCGAGGGATAGCTTAGCGATTTGAAAGCAGCCGCTCTTGGATTTCTCTGGCAGATGCGATCTCGAAGAACAGTTCAAGCGCCTCTCTAAGGTTCTCCCTTGCTTCTGCCTCTGTTTCTCCTTGACTTGCAATGTCCAGCTCAGGACATAGCGAGACATAGCCATCACCTTCACGTTCGACTATTGTGGTCAGCTGTTTGGTCATTGGTTTCTCCACCTCTTGGTCAGAACAACACACAGAAAGTGACAGAACTCGGGGCGCGCGCAGTCTCTGCGTCGCAGAACTATTGCAGCCCTAATGCGAGAGAGACGCCGATGCCAGAGTTGCCTGTCTTCATGCAGATACCTCGCTATAGCAGGGCCAGAAAAGCTCACTGAATTCTGATCACTGTCAGTCCCATAGCCCTACGAAACGGCCCGACAGTATGCCTTCGGTACCCACCGGCAGGAAGTAACGCGCCACTTTAGCGCCCGCTGAACTGGGGCTGGCGGCGCTGGCGGAAGGCGGAGACGCCTTCTTCGGCGTCGGCGGTGTAGGCGGCGAGGCTGCCGGCGAGTGTTTCGAGGACAACGCCGTTGTCGCTGCTGGAGGGGGTGGCGGCGTCGATTAGCTGTTTGGTCATCTGGACGGCGACGGGGCCGTTGGCGGCAATGGAGTTGGCCAGGTCGAGGGCTCGTTCGGCCAGCTGGTCTGCAGGCACTACTTCGTTTACAAGTCCCCACTTTTCGGCCTGCTCGGCTGATATGCGATCTCCGCTGAAGATCATCTGTTTGGCGCGGCTCGGTCCGACGAGTTGCGGCAGGCGCTGCGTGCCGGCCCAGCCGGGAATGATCCCCAGCTTTACTTCAGGGAAAGAGAGTTCCACGCTTTCGGCGGCGAGGCGCAGGTCGGCTGCGAGGGCCAGTTCGAGGCCGCCGCCGAAGGTGTAGCCGTTGAGCACGGCGATGACGGGCTGGGGGAGGCGGGCGTAGCGGGCGAAGATGCGGTGGCCGTCGCGGATCCAGCGGCGTCCCATTTCTAGGGGAGAGAGGTCGCTCCATTCGTAGATGTCGGCGCCGACGCAGAAGGCTCTGCCGGTGCCGGCGAGGAGGACGACGCGGACGTCCTGGTTGCGGTCCAGCTCGCCGGCGTAGGCTTCGAGGGCGGTGAGCATTTCGGCGTTGAGGGCGTTGAGTTTGTCGGCGCGGTTGAGGACGACGGTGGCGACGGGGCCACTGTATGAGAGTTGGACTAGGTCGGTGGTCATGGGGTTACCTTTGGGTGGTGTGGGGACGGGAATTCGGGAACTGGTGGACGCCTTGCGGGCGTGGAGAAAACTTCCTTTTCCGCGAAGGCACGCGAAGGGGCGCGAAGAACACCTTCTTTATCCACGAAGGGCCACTAAGGACCACGAAGAACACCTTTCTTTGATCCGCGAAGGCTCGCGAAGAACACCTTCTTTGTCCACGAAGGGCCACTAAGGACCACGAAGAACACCTTTCTCTGATCCGCGAAGGCACCTGGAGAACACCTTTCAGTCCGCGGAGGGGATTGCGGGCATCAGGTGGCCGGATAGTGCGTTAGTCTATGAAGATGATATCCGGGTCAGCGTGGTTGCTGGCGGTCAAGGCGCCGATGGGGATGGCATCGGGCAATGCAGATTGGATCAGGTCTTTTTGGTCTGCGCTGATGACGACCACCATGCCGATTCCCATGTTGAGTACGCGGTAGGCTTCTTCTCGCACCATGCCGCTCCAATTCAGTAGGCGTTGAAAGACCGGTGGGGGATCCCAGCTGCGGCGGTCTATGCGGGCGCGCAGGCCGGATGGCAGGATGCGGGGGACGTTGTTCACAAGGCCGCCGCCGGTAATGTGGGCCAGGCCTTTGACGGCTATGCCGGCTTCTTCCAGTTTCAGGAGATGCGGCAGATAGGAGCGGTGGGGGGCGAGAACGGCATCGATCAGCGGGACGCCGTCTTCCAGCGGCTGGTGCAAGTCGCGGTTGGCGAGGACGCGGCGGATGAGGGAGTAGCCGTTGGTGTGGGGGCCGCTGCTGGGCAGGCCGTAGAGCAGGTCGCCGGGTTGCATTTCATGGGGGCGGGGCAGGAGGGCGGCCTGGTCGACGAGGCCGACGATTGTTCCGGCGACGTCGCAGGAGCCGGGTGTGTAGACGCCGGGCATTTCGGCGGTTTCGCCGCCGAGGAGGGCGCAGCCGGCGGCGCGGCAGGCCTCGGCCATGCCGAGGACGACGGCGGCGACGTTTTCGGGCACGAGTTTGTCGGCGGCGATATAGTCGAGGAAGAAGAGCGGTCGCGCGCCCTGCACGAGGATGTCGTTGAGGCAGTGGTTGACGATGTCGTGACCGATGCCCTGCCAGCGGCCGTGCTGGGCGGCGAGCTTGACTTTGGTGCCGACGCCGTCGGTGGAGGCGACGAGCAGGGGCTGGGCGGGCAGGGCAGTGAGGGCGAAGAGGCCGCCGAAGCTGCCGACGTCGGTGCGAACGTCGGGGGTGAATGTCGAGCGCACGGCCTCCTTCATCAGGTCGACGGCGCGGTTGCCGGCGTCGATGTCGACGCCGGCAGCGGCGTAGAGGCTGGAGGGTTGAGACCTAAGGTGACCCGCGCTGGGCGGTGGATTTGCACTCTGGTTGGATTCAGACATGACGGATCGTTTGGGAGTAGAGGAAAACGCGGACCGAGTCGAACCACTTACCTGACAAAAAGGAAAGCCTTCATTCGGGTGGAGGCAGGCGTTTCTATGCAGTCTCGTTTTCGGTTATCTGTTGCTCAATTTCATCTCTGTTGGAACGGTAGTAGGCCCAGGCATTGGTCAGATCCTCAGCGCGCAATTGAGGATATGCTTTGCGTAATTCCGCTTCGTCACTTCCCAATCGTCGGGCCTGCACCAAGAGCCACACTGGAATCCGAGTACCTGCGATGCACGGATCTCCTCCCATCACGCCCGGCCTGCGTTCGACTCCAGGGGACGCTCCTGTTTTGTCCTGAATTTTCATGGATATATCTCAACCGATTCTGAAGCCGTCAAATTGAACATCGATACTCGCAGTTTCGCAAGATTCGTAAGTGACTTACATTCTGGCCACTGCGAAAACTGATTGAAGGATTCAGTGTAATCATATCAGAGTACGAGGTGATCGTCTCACCCGAAGACGCAGCGGGGTTCGGTCCAGTATGTAGGTGAGTTCTCGCGAATCTCGCTGGCAGGCGACAGGATAGCACAGGCTGGGAGCCTGGGTGGCACCAAGAGTGGACTGCGCGAAGGTCGCCCCTGCCGTTGGAATGGGGGCTAACTTCGACGTAGTTCCGGCGTGACAGTCATTCAAGGCGAGAGCACCCACAAGGGGTGCCCCTACGGGGAAATACAGCGGGGCGGCGCGTTTTGGTGGGCGGACCTGGGCACACACAAGGGGTGCCATTACGGGGGAATGCAGCAGGGGCGGCGCGTTTCAAGGTGCGGACCTGGGCACCCACAAGGGGTGCCCCTACGAATAGCGGGGGGCAGGGGGAGCTTCGGGCGATTACTCGTACTTGAAGCTGCGAATGCCGAAGATGAACAGCACAGCAGCGGCGGCGAGGAGGACTGCTATTTCGGGGAGGACGTCGGGGAAGGCGCCGTTGTACCAGATGAGGTCGTGGAAGGCGTCCATGGCCCAGGCGACGGGGGAGAGGTGGCCAATGGTCTGCATGAATTCGGGGACGATTTCGAGCGGCCACCAAGCCCCGCCCAGGGGGGCGAGCGACAGCGACAGGAGGAGGACAAGGCCCCTGGCCTGGCCTTCGCTCTTGATCCAGGGGGCGAGAGCGAAAGTGAGGGCGGTGATGCAGAGGACGAAGGCGGCCATTACCGCGAGCAGCGCAGGTGGGTTGCTGCCGAAATCCATGCCAAAAGCGGCGCCGACGGCGAAAACGATGAAGAACTGAATCATGCCGAGGGTGAAGTAGGCGCCGATCTTGGCGCCGAGGATCTGTGCTCGGGAGAGAGGGAGAGCCATCAGGCGCTGGAGGGTCCACTGGCGGCGTTCGCGCAGGAGGACGGCCATGCCGCCGAGCACAGTGAACATGACGTACAGGGATCCCATGCCGGGCGCGGACTGGTTGAATCCGTTGTCGATGCCGCCTTCGCTGTCGTCGCCGGCATCGGCGACCCGGAAGAGGACGGCCGGCGGTTGTTCCGCCGACAACTGCAGGGCGCGGTGGTAGAGCGTGTTCAGGAAGCTGTCGCGCGTCTCCTCATCCAGAGCCGGCAGCTGGACCGCGGGGGTCAGATTGTCGAGCAGGGCGGCGGCCACGCCCTTGGTCATAGAGGCGCTGCTCGTGCGCTGGAGGACGGCGTTCAGGCTTTGCAGAACGGGGTTGGGCTGCATCGGATCGGACCGGGAGTAGAAGTCGATAGTTACTGTCCGGAAGCCGTCCAGAGCGTCGGCATAGCCGGCGGGGATTACGATCAACGCGCTGGTCCTGCCCGAACGCGCGCGCTCGATGGCGCGATCCACGTCGAGGGGTTCATCCTCAAGGCGGCAATAGTCGCCGGCGTCATTGTCGAGAGGACAGAGTACGAGGGCATCGTTGGCGGCGCGGAGCTCCTCGATCAACCGGGCGGACAGGTCGCTACGGTCAAGATCGATCAGGTCGACTCGGATGCGGGTTGGCCCGCCGCCGCCGATGCGGCCCAGACTCCAACCGATAACAAGGGTAAGCAGAACGGGAATGACGAGCAGGCCGACAAGGTTGCCCCGTTGAGAAAAGTAGATGCTCAGATCGTTGTAGATGATGGTCAGAATCGATCGCATTGATGAAGTCTATGCACGGGCTGACTATCGCGTAAACTGTGTCATTCGCGAGTTGAAGTTGGATTCAAAGGTCTATACGGCGCCTGAAAAGCCATGTTCCCAATAAGAAAAAGGCGATGCCCTGGCAGAACAGGACAAGGATATTGAGTGAGACATCGGGCCGGGAGAGTGAAAGATCTACGTAGGCATCCACGCCCCAATAGATGAGCGAGAATCTCGCGGCCTGCTCAGGCAGAGCGAAGCCGAAGGCTCCTCCCAATACGGCGAGGCTGATGTTGATCATGGGTCCAAAGAGCTGGACCTGCTCGGGCGTTTTGGCCAGTCCGACAACAAACACGCCGAGGCCCGAAACGCATAGAGCCAGTGCCACGGTCACCGCCAGAAGAGCGGCAATGTCGGTACCCCAAATGAATGTAGGCGCGCCGAGAACAGCAGTAGCGATAAGGGTCAGCGCTGCCATGAGAATGAGTATCTGCAGGAAGACGACGGCCAGGTTCCCAAGCAACTTGCCCGCGAGCAGATAGACGCGCGGGGTAGGCGAAACGATCAGTCTTTGCAGCGTCCAGTACTTGCGTTCTTCGTAGATGGAATTCATGCCGAATACGCCGGTGAAGAGCGCAAAGAAGACGGCCTGGGCTGCGCCTATCGGAACGATAATGCGGGCAAATGGGGGGGCCTCCTGCAGGGCCTCCAGCGGCTGTTGGGCGGCGGTGACGTTATTGGCGCCGGGCGCGATCAGGCAACCGAGCGGGTCGAGTGCTGTTGCGTCCAAGCCTTGCAATGCGGCAGCTGTTGCAGGCAGGTTAACGGCGCTGAGATCGATGTCGCCTGCTGCAAAACTGTCCACCAGCGTATTGACGGACGTTTCCAGGGTGGCGCTGAGCGCGACGTTGACGCGCTCGAACTGATTGACAGTTCCCGTCACAATGCTGTGGAGAATGCGGGAAGAGATCGGGCGCCCATTGTTGGCATACACCTTGACGGAACCGGATTCGTCGGCGGGTTGGGTGTAGAGTCTGCCGGCCTCATCGAAGGCAAATTGTGGGACCATTCGCCGGCTGAAGCCAGGGGGGATGATGACCGCGGCTGCGAATTCGCCACTGTCGACGGCGGCGCGCGCTTGTTCTGCATCTTGAACCGCGGTTGCGTCAAGCAGATCGCTCAGAGACCCTTCAGCAGCGAAACTTGCCGCGCCGGCCTCTGCCGATGGATCCAGAAGAGTACATTCAAACTGTGCGACATCGAATTCAATTCCCCCAAGCGTAGCCGTGTCGGTGATCGGTTGAGAGAGCAATATGCCGGCCAATATGTCGCCAAAGTTGAGCTCAGAGCCGTTTTGCAGTAAAGGATTCTGGCCAAAGGCGGACAGGTTTGGAGGAAGCCCGAAATCTTCGAGATCGAAGGGAAGGGCATCCAGGTTCGCAAACTGGTCCGGCAGGTCTATGGTCTCTTGCAGGTCGACACCTTCGTCGTGATTTACAACGGCCACTGGAATGTCGGCGAAGTCCGGAACCTCGGAGTCGCCGGTACTGCCGAAGGCCAGCCCGATGATGGTGGACAGCACCAGCGGCGTTGCGAACATGAGGAGGATCAGGTTGCGGTCGCGAAAGACGGTGTAGATTTCTTTCGAGGTGATTGCGAGAATCTTGCGCATCTTTCAGGGCGGTCCGCGGAGGATAGTGTGAGGAGTCAACAGGCGGTCTAATTGCGGGCGTCAGGCGGCCGCGGTTGTTGCTCTAGAGCAACGAACTCGGGCGTCAGTCGCGCAAGGCGCGTCCTGTCAGTGCCAGGAATACGGCTTCGAGGTCGGGCTCACGCACTTCGACTGATTGGATGTCGATGCCGGCGGCGTCAAGAGTCTGGATAATCTGTGGGAGCGCGGTGCGGCCCCGTTTGGCGAAGATGGTCACGCGGGCGGGCGTGGATTCGTTGCCGTTGTCCCCGATTGGCTCTGGCGGGTTGTAGAGAACACGCGTCAGGCCGGCGATTTCCTGTTGCATGCGTTCGATCAGCGCTTCGCCAACGTCCTGTGCGCCTGTCGTAATTTCGAGCCGGTCCTCTTCGCCCACTTGCTGCGTCAGCTCGGCCTGTGTTCCCATGGCGATGATCTCGCCGTGGTCCATGATGCCGACGCGGTCGCTGAGCTCCTGGGCCTCTTCCATGAGGTGGGTGGTGTAGAGGACGGTCATGCCGTGCTCGTCGCGCAGCAGTTTGACGGTGTCGAGGATACGGCGCCGGCTCTGGGGATCGATGCCGACGGTGGGCTCGTCCATGTAGATGAGCGGGGGGCTGTTGAGTAGGCCGGCCGCGAGGTTGACGCGCCGCTTCATGCCCCCGGAAAAGGTGTCGATGCGGTCGTTTTGGCGGTCGGCCAGGTCGACGAACTCGATCAGTTCATCGACGCGGCGGCTGAGAGTTTTCCCGCCAAGGCCGTACATTCTGCCGAAGAAGGCGAGGTTTTGCCGTGCGCTGAGCTCGGGATAGAGGGCGATCTCCTGGGGGACGAAGCCCATCAGGCGCTTGGCGGCCATGGGCTGCTTGGTGATGGAGTGGCCGTCAATTGTGGCGTCGCCTTCGGTGGGCGCGACCAGCCCGCTGATCATCGAGATCGTGGTGGTCTTGCCGGCGCCGTTGGGGCCGAGCAGGCTGAAAATTTCGCCCTGGTGGATGTCCAGGTCGACGCCTTTGACGGCTTCTATCGTGGAGCCGTCGGCGCGTTTATATGTCTTGCGCAGGTTTCGAGCTTCTACCATTGTTTGCATAGCATCGCCTCGTAAGTACATACGGTTGAAGGCGGGAAAAGTTTCGGTGGGGTAAGCAGTTCAGAAGCCGGGAGCGTCAAGGGAGTATAACATGCGGGTGAAATCGCTGTGGAGTTTGTACCTCTGTTGGGGTACATCCCAATTCTGGAGTGGGAACAGTCTGGCGGGGAAATCATGACAGCGGTGGTCGAAATTGCTCACCGGCTTTTGGAGAGGGGCGGGGCAGGCGCCGGGCCTGGCCTTATCGTGAGGTGCGTTAAATGGAGGGGGCGCGAGGGCAGGCACAAGGCCGGCACCTACAGAGAGTTGACGGGACAGGCGGGACGCGGTCTGGGGAAACTCCTTCGATTAGAGACCTGTTACAAGTATCGACACCAGGTCGACCAGGCATGTTGTAGGAGAGGGGGCGTTGCGGGGGCGGAGCCCCCGCACAAGGGAGGGCCGAATAGGCCCGACCGCCCGGAACTGCAGTGGTCAGTGGTCAGTGGTTTGAGACAGAAAGATGGGGGAGACACTGTTTTGGAGCCACGACACTTCCAGTTGTCCGCACTGGTGTGCGGTTGTTGCAAGGGGAGTAGGAGCAAGGCGAAATATGCGCGGCTATTTTTTGCTTCCTGGTTGGAAGGGAAGTACAATTGTGCAGGCAGCCGGCTCCCCTGTGCCGCTGCTCCTTTCCATATGTCGAAAAGTGACAGCGCATGATGTTCTCCAAGCTTGCGTCGGACGGCATCCACCTACCGGACATGAAGAGATGACAGCCACCTGTTCGACACTCACACATCTTTCGTGCGGTCGATGTGGTGAGAGGTACGATGCAGAACAGCTGATGAATCTGTGCCCGGCCTGCGGGAAGCCGTTGCTGGCGCGTTACGATCTTGGGCAAGCGGCGAAGACGATGACGCGCGAATCTTTGCGTGAGCGCGAGTCTTCGCTGTGGCGATATGAAGAGGTGCTCCCCATTCGGACGCGGGCGGCGCAGCTCAAGTTGGGGGAAGGGTGGACGCCGCTGGTGTGCGCGCGAGCGCTTGGCGATGAAATCGGTTGCCCCGATACGTTGATCAAGGATGAATCGCTCAACCCGACCGGCAGCTTCAAAGCGAGGGGGCTGGTGATGGCTGTGGGCCGCGCGTACGAGTTGGGCGCGGGGGATCTGGCGATTCCGAGCGCGGGCAACGCTGCGGGCGCGATGAGCGCGTATGCCGCCAAGGCGGGGATGCCGGCCCACGTGTATATGCCGGAGGACGTCCCGGCGGCGTTTCGGGTCGAGTGCAGCACTTTGGGGGCGGAGGTAACGCTGGTTGACGGCCTGATCACGGACTGCGGGGCGAAGGTACGGGAAAAGGTCGAAGAGTACGGCTGGTTTGACGTCAGTACGCTGAAGGAGCCCTACCGGATTGAGGGCAAAAAGACGATGGGCTACGAGGTCGTTGAGCAGCTGGGCTGGCGCATGCCCGACGTGATCATCTTCCCGACCGGCGGCGGTACGGGGTTGGTGGGCATGTGGAAGGCGTTTGAAGAGATGGAGGAGATGGGCCTGATTGGGAGCGAAAGGCCGCGCATGGTCAGCGTGCAGAGCAACGGTTGCGCGCCGATGGTGCGCGCCTTTGAGCAGGGGGACGAGTTTGCCGAGGCCTGGGAGGGCGCGAAGACGGTTGCCGACGGCTTGCGCGTTCCGGCAGCGGTGGGAGACTTCCTGATTCTCGAGGCGGTGCGGGAAAGCGGAGGCGTAGCCATTGCGGTCAGCGACGAAGAGATGTTGAGCAGCGCCAAGCAGATGGGACGGCATACGGGCATTTTCCCGGCCCCTGAGGGTGCTGCTACACTGGCCGGTCAGAAGCAGTTGCTGGAGTCAGGCTGGCTTCGGGGCGACGAAACGGTAGTCCTGTTCAATACGGGCAGCGGGTTGAAATATGCCCATTTATGGTCATAATCCTTATTGTGATGGACTTGAAAGAGTGACGATCCGGACCAAAAGCCAGAGCACAAGGAAGATAATCGAGGTGCAAAGTTGGAACGCATAAAGAACTACAGGGCCGCGGTCGCCGGCCCGGAAGAGACCCACGAGAGCCTGAGCGACGGCATCAACAGCATCGCCGATCTGCTGGCGCCGACGCTGGGCCCGGTCGGCGGGCACGTCGTGCATGAGCGGGACGGCACGCGCGGGCCGGAGCTGTTGGACGACGCGGCCACTGCAGTGCGCCGCATACTCAGTCTGGGCGACCCGAAGGTGGACGTCGGCGCGATGTTGATGCGTCATATAGTTTGGCGAATCGCGGGGAAGGTGGGGGACGGCGGAACGGCCACGGCCCTGCTGACGCGGGAGATCTACCGGCAGGCCTTGAAGATGATGACGGCCGGAATCGGATACCGGGAGCTGGAGATCGGCTTGCAGGCTGCAACCAGGGCCATATGCGAGGAGATGTCTGAGCTGGCGACGCCGGTCAAAACAGAGGACGACCTTGCGGTGGTGGCACTGACGGTTGTGAAAGACCATGATCTGGCGGCGACGATTGGCGAACTGAGCTATCTGCTGGGGCCGGACGCGCGCGTCTCGGTTGAGAAGTTTGTCGCTCCCTACCTGGCACGTGAGTACCATGCCGGGGCCAACTACAAAGCCGAAATCGCCAGTATGCACCTCTATACTGACCCGATTCGCAAATGGGCCATTTACGGGGATTCTACCATTGCCCTGGTTGATGACACGCTGTCGGAGGCTGCCGAGGCGGTTGCGCTGATCGAGCTGGCGATGAAGATGGGGAAGAAATCACTTGTCATAATTGCCTCCCATATCAAGGAGGAGGCGTTGCACGTTATGGTGCGCAACCAGACCGAGGAGAAGAAGAAGCTATCGATTCTCGGCATACAGTTGAAGGAGATTGGCGACCCACGGCGGATGGCATTTCAGGACCTGACGACGCTCACGGGGGCCAATATATTGGGCCGCAACTATTACGCGTACGCGGCCAACGCCAAAGAGGAAGACCTGGGCGAGGCGATGCGTGTGCAGGTTGACCGCAAGATGATGCAGCTGCAGCCCTTTCAGAGCCGAATTGCGGAGATGCAGGAGACGGTTGAACAGCTGCGGGCGCGGCTGGAGGGCATGCGGGTGGATGATGATGAGCGTGATGACATCATCAACCGTCTGGCGGCTCTGACAGGAGGCATGGGTGTGCTGAAGGTGGGCACCAACCTCAAGCATGAGCGCGATATCGTATCGGCGCTATCTGAGCGGGCGCTGACTGCCACCTCGCTGGCTCACAGAACGGGTGTCGTGCCGGGAGGCGGCGCGGCGTTCGTGCATGCGCGCAGTGCGCTGGACAAACTGGAGATGGACGGCGACGAAAACGTTGGAGTCAAGGTGCTGCGCGATGCCCTGGACGCGCCATTCCTGCAGATTGTGCAGAACGCGGGCATCGAATCTCCGTCGGTGGCGGCGCTTCGCCTGGAAGAGGCCGGGCCTGCCTACACGTATGATGTTGTCAAGCAGAAGCTAGTCAATGCCCAGAAAACGGGCCTGGTGGACGTCACGGGCGTGCAGACTGCGGTGCTGGAAACGGCGGTCAGCGGCGCATTGATGGCCTTGGGCACCAACACGATCGTATTCCACAAGGAACCAACTGAAAGCATGGAACCGTAAACGATGTCGATCATTCTCTCCCTTTCAGAACATGAAGGAAGCATTTGGGCTGCCGGCCCCTACGGTCTGTTTGCCGTTGGGGAGGCGGAGTTGACCCCCACACCGCAGCCGCAGGAGAGGTTGACTGCGGCCTGTAGCCTGGGGGACCGGATCTTTACGGGCGGCGCGCCTTTTGGTGTGGCCTATCTCCTGGATACAGCGGAACAGTGGCAGGCGGCCTGGCAGGAGGGCGCGGAATCGGCTGTGCTGACTTTTGCTTCGGCGCCGGACTACGACGATTCGGGCGTAATCCTGGCCGGCAGCGAGGGTGACGGCGTGCTGCGCAGCCGCGATCGGGGCTTGCGCTGGATGCCCAGCAATTTCGGATTGCGAAATCTGACAGTATTGACGCTGGCGTGGGCGCCGCCGATGAAGGAGGACGCGTGGCCGCGCTGGCAGGTGGTATTTGCGGGGACGGAGGAGGGCATCTACCGTTCGCCCAATGCGGGGCTAGGGTGGAAACGGAGCGAATCGGCCGACGCGGCCTACCAGACAGTCGCGGTCGCACCTGACGTGCATTGCAGCGGGGTTGTGCTGGCGGGTACGGAGGAGGGCGGACTGTGGCGTTCGACCGACGGTGGCCGCACTTTTTCCGGTGTGGAAGACGCGCCGGAGCAGGTGAACTCGCTTCTCGCCGTGGCAAACGGGTCGGTGGGCGCCGGTTCGGCCAAGTGGCTGTTGAGCGATGACACGCAGTTGTGGAGTTCGCAGGACGGTTCGGCCTGGTGGCAGGTTGAAGGCAGCACGCCGGCACTTTGCATGCTTGAGGTGGACGGCAGCGTCTACGTC
Source organism: Caldilineaceae bacterium (assembly GCA_026708085.1). Taxonomy (GTDB): domain Bacteria; phylum Chloroflexota; class Anaerolineae; order Caldilineales; family Caldilineaceae; genus Bin5. The sequence goes on along the minus strand of JAPOVP010000115.1, from coordinate 390 downwards.
GGCGGCGAAAATGGTGTCACTGTGCTCGACAGCGGCAGTTTGCAGGTTGAACGGCAGTTGCAGATTCCGCCGATGTAACCGATTTCTGGCGCAGTTTGTAAGTCCCGCCGACCTGAATTGCCGCCCCATCCGAGGGGATCCGGCGTGTAAGGCGGCGGGATTTTTGCACCCGGGCGTTCTCTTTCACGTTGCTGCCGAGCGATGGCAGCGGCACGCCAGGTTGATACGCGTCTGCATTCAGGTCGCGCAGCCGTGCACTAACGACCAAGCCAGGTTCTGTGTGTGTACCGTGTGCGGTCTGCCTGGGGGGAATGTACGGTCAGTGTTTCTGTAGCGGGCTCTCGATGGTCATGGCGGTGAACGTTGGGCATATATGGGAGTGGCCTCGCC
>JAPOVP010000126.1 GCA_026708085.1 Caldilineaceae bacterium | reverse complement strand
CGGCCAGCAAAAAGACAACAAGAAGAAATCGGGCGCAGTTCTTGATCTTCATTGTGCGTTCTCCCAGGAACACGGGGGGATCCTATCCAGAAAAGCCTGTCTCCGCATAGATGAACGGTCAGCCAAAGGTTGACGGTTCCAATCCGGCCGCAATGGGCCCATCCCAAAATGGGAGTAACCGATGTCCAGCCAGCGTGTTCATGATGCCCCGGCAACATGTGCAGCCAACGGTGCCGAAGTCAGCCAGAGGGTCCTTGAAGGGGGTTGTCAAGGAACAAAGAGAGAGCCCACAGAGGGCAGGCACAAGGCCTGCCCCTACCGGTCAGGTGAGGGGGATGGGGAAAACATTCATGTGCCGTCAACGGGGACCCGGCGAGTCACCCGCTCGCAACCGTGCAGAAAATCATAGGCCTCATACTCAAGCTGCGACTCTGACGAGATGCCGGGAATCTCGCCGACATGCGTAATCGTGTTCTCTTCAGACGATACGTCGATACTGGCACGCCCCAGGCCATGCGGGTCCATCCTCCAGGTGTCGACCTGCACAGCTTCTTCAATAGGCAGATGAACACCGGCGTCGCTGAACGAGGGATGGCCGAAGGGACTGGCGGACATACTGTATTCATCTCCGAGCGGTCCGCCTGTTTCGCAGTCGTTGTCGACATCGATTGACACAGACCAACTGTACTCCGGCATATCATCCCGGACGCCTCTCTGTTGAACTCCATCTATTCGGGGATCTCCCGCAGAGAGAAAGCTGCACGGGTAATGGCCAGCCCCAGGCCTGCGCCCCTGTCCGGCGGCTGCAAGACCGGTCGGCGGGGTAGAAACGGTCCACAACGCGGGGTAGATCGGCGGAACCGATCCCGGCGCCGTCGTCGGTTACCAGAATCGTGAGCTGCCGCCCCGCTTCGATAATTTGAGGCACCGTCAATACTCCAGGCGCAGGTCGTCATTGTCCTCCTCGCCTCTGTAGCGCGTCAGCCCTTCCGGTCTCCACGAACTGTTCGTTTCCACCACCGGTCCTTTTTGGAAACGGCCTCCTTTCCTCTGCGATTCCCGGCTCAGCCCACCGGCTTCTTCAGTATACACCTCAGCCGATGTCAAATTTATGCCTTTTTTGCCCCCAGGTATAGCAGTACCGTGTCAATCTGCTGAGGAATGGTGACACAGTGAGCGCCGGGGGCGGAAGCGGCTGGCAGCAGGCCTGCGGCGAGCTACTTCGTTCCATTCTGAAACCCGCGGCGCGCCTCAACCCTCTCCTGGAACAGCGAATCTGCGTTCGGGTTGAGAACCCGCTCTCTGCCGTCCAGCGCATTCCCTATTGCACAGAGACAGGCAAGAGTGGCGCGATTACATTGCGTTACCCGGGCGAAAAGTCCTGGAATCTGACGGGAATTTCATTCATTCCGCCCCAAGCGCTGACCGGCAGTCGTCGGACCGACAGTGGAATTCGTAGCCCGCAGACCGCTACCGCACTTGTCTTGTACGACTCTTATCCCACCGCCAATTGCATATTGCCACGATACTGACACAAAACCTTACGTCAATTCCACATGCATGACATACGGAGGAAATATAATGTGGGCGTTGCTCAGTTTGCTGACACAGAGCAGTGCGATTGCAGATTGCAGAGAGAAGCCAGTCTGAGGCCAAGCCACCTGCTGCGGAAAGTAAGCGGCACCGGGATCGATGGCATGTGACCGCGCTGCCGGGAAAGAGGATGCGAAGCTATTCGCCGCAGTTACAAGACCGGCGCGCCGGTCAGCGGCCCAATGCTCGATTGCAACTGCTGAAGTCAACAAGGCGAACGGATTCGCCGTAGACAAGAAGGGTAACTCAGAGCATCCAGAGTGGTAGACCATTTTGGCCAGCTCTGTGTGCGCGCAGGCGTGTATCCGGGGAACCGTCCAATCGAATACGCATTGTCCTGGGGAACGTAGGGCGGTCGGGAGCCGGGGAGGCACAGACGACGAGGGAGGCGCCGCGGGCCCATGGTTGTTCGAGGCCCGGAGAGCATACCTTATCGGAATCAGCTGGACATTGTGCACAGACGACATACCGGTCTGCGGGCCGTGCACGCGAGGGACTGCGCGGGCGGACCTCTCTTTTGTGAAAGCAGGTTCTTTTGTGAAAGCAGGTTGCGACCGTGGAACCGCTACCGGCTTGGGCAGGCAGTCAGAAGAGGAGTAAGGAGATGGCGCGAGGAACAAGACCACGTTGGACCCGAAAGGAGCACCTGGCAGTCCTATATCTCAAAATAGAGTATGGAGAAGAACTGTCTCACTATCACAATCTGGAAGTCGTTGTGGCTCTGTCCAAAGCATTGCACCGCAGTATAGATTCGATCTACATGCGCAAAGCCAGTTTTGACGCGCTGGACTCTTCAGTCCCAGGGAAAGGCCATTCGAGTACGGGCAAATCGACTGAAGAGATCTGGGATGAATACCAGAGCAATCCTACTCTGGTTTTTGACGAAGCTAAAAGAGCCTATCAGGATTTCGTTGCCAGCGACTTCTGATGACCGCCCCCAGACCGGACCAGCCACACTATGCAGGCAGACGACAGCGCGGCCAGCCACTTTGCACGCGAGCCTGTACTCCGGGCAACTCCGAAATTCAATGGAATACGATCGTACCGGAGAAACAGGGCCCGGCCGGGTTACGAAAAGATTGGTGACGATTGGGAACTGACTACAATCTGATTCTCAGGATCCTCGAATAGTTCGAGGAACTTGCCGAAGAGGGGCAGGCTGGAAGCATTCCCGGGGTCGCTGATGTCACCTTGATCGAAGTGGGTGAGCATCTGGAACTGTGTCAGGAAAACGGATGGATCGAGCTCAGTCACTCCTACCGTGTATTTGAACTCACCGCGCAAGGCCAAGCCATGCTGCAGGCACTGCGCTCTCATTCAGGATGACTCGGTCCCAGCCTGGCTTCCATGCGCGCCGGCGTCAACCCGGAAAACCTATCTCCAGGCAAAATTAACACAGGTGGGGAGCAGGGGGGCCCGGAACTCAGATCGACGGTCTCCCAGGCCAGCCCTTCGGCGTATCACCAACGTTTACCCCGGTAACAGCTGGCAGGGAAACAGACGACCATCATTTTGGGTGCGCGATTCGCCTTTCCGGCCGCCCCCCTCCTCCTGGCCCGGGACGACCTCACAGTGGAGTAGAGCCGCGATATCGTCAGGGAGTTTGGCAGAAACTGGGAATCGCCAGCATACTCGTTACTATCGAACGGCCTTCAGCCTCCGAGCAGGTCTCAGAACGATCTGTGCTCTCCGATTTGCGCCCTGACGAATTGGGTAACGAAACAGACCGCCGCGTCCAGCGACGGCCCGAACTCCCGACCACCCGGCGAAACGAACATGAAAGATGCCGCCAAGCATTACGTCATGTATGGCTTACTCACCTCAGCCATGTGGTTCGCTCTCAACACTCTGGGACTACTCCCCCACAATGCGCACAGCGACTGGCTCCAAGAGCTGACCACAATCTGGCTCAGCGGAATCGTCGCGGTAGCGGTACGACAGCTGTTGTTCAAGAACCCACCCGAGCTAATCCCTCCTGCCCTGCCGAGACCTCAACCCAGACATTCCCGCGGCAGTACGCTGCTGATCCTCGCGATCTTCATCCTGTTCATGCTGGGGATCGTGATGCTGGAAGCAGCGCACAGCTGACCAGACGCAGCGGAACAGTTAAAGACCGCCACGTTCCGTGACGGACCGAAACGAAAAAGCACAGACGCTTGGGGCCAACCACATAATAGCATGGGCCAAGTAGCGTAACCCTACTCCATAAAGCCGAAGACAGACGCACGCCCTCGCCTCCAGGTGAGGGCGATTTTCGCTTGGCCACTCGAGTGTACAGGTCTCTTCTTTTTGATCCGCGAAGGGACGCGAGGAACTTCAAAACCTTTTTCCGCGAAGGGACGCGAAGGAGCGCGAAGAACGGCAACATCTTTATGCGCGAAGGGCACCTTTTTTTCAGGGAGAGGGATTGGTTGGGGGGTTGTGCAGTGGGGAAATGTGATTTGACAATTGGAACATATGTTCTATAATGCCGGCTGAAATGGATTCCGGCTCAAGCTGGAGGAAGGAATTATGCGAGTGGCTTGTGTTCTTATTACGCATTTGCGGGCGAAGGCGGAGATGAGGAGGAACGGCGAGGAGAGAGGGGAGAGGAGTGAGGAGAGAGAGGGCACCTTGCACTCCGAGGACGAGGAGTGCCTCAATCCTTATTCGGGGTCGGAGAGGCCGGCTGCTCAGACCGTTGCAAGTGCAGAAGAGATGCGGGTGGAGGAGCCGGCTGCTCAGGCTGTTGCAAGTGCGCGGCAGATGCGGTCGCAACAGCCTTCGACTTTGATTGTGGAGCGTGGGGGGGTGGGGGGCGGGGCGCCGGTGGTGGTGGACTATTTTCCGGGGGCGGCGGGGGTGAAGGTGGGGATGACGCTGGAGCAGGCGGTGTCGTATCTGGCGGAGACGGTTGTGCTGAATGCGGATGAGTTGTATTACCGGCAGGTGTTCGGGGAGGTGATCCGGGCGCTGCAGGGGGTGAGCGACCGGGTTGAATGGGGGGAGCTGGGGACGGCTTATGTGCGTATCGACGGGATGGAGGCGCTGTATGGGGGTGAGGCGCAGGTGGTGCAGGCGCTGCTGGAGGCGGTGCCGGCGGACCTGACGGCGCGGATTGGGGTGGCGGATGCGAAGTTTCCGGCGTTTGTGGCGGCGCGCATGCGGGAGCCGGGGGTGTCGAGGGCGCCGGAGGATGTGCGGGGGTTCCTGGCGCCGTATTCGGTGGAGCTGCTGCCGGTGGAGGCGGATGTGAAGGGGAAGCTGCAGCGGTTCGGTCTGTACAGGATGGGGGAGGTGGCGGCGATGGAAGAGCATCTGATCGCGGCGCAGTTCGGGAAGGAGGGGAGCCGGTTGTGGGCGCTGTGCCATGGGGTGGACGAGAGTCCGGTGGTGGCGACGGCGTTTGAGGAGTCGGTCGTTGAGGAGACGGCGCTGCCGTTCAATTCGACTTCGATCGAGCTGCTGCTGGTGGCGGTGGATACGCTGCTGCGGCGGGGGTATGCGCGGCCTGAGCTGGGGGGCCGGGTTGTGGGTGCGGCGGCGCTGCAGGGCCGGGCGCGGGGGTGGCCGCCGTGGGAGCTGGGGGTGGCTTTCAAGGAGCCGGTGGGGCGGTGGGAGGAGGCGGCGGCGCTGATCCGGAACCGGATGGAGCTGGAGCCGCCGCAGATTCCGGTTGAGGATGTGACGCTGACGCTGTCGGATTTTCGCGGGGGGACGGGGATGCAGATGGGGCTTTTTGAGGATGTGAGGGAGACGGCGGGAAGGCGGGTGATGGAGATGGAGAAGCGGCTGCAGGTGCGGATGAACGGCAATCACGTGCTGCACCGGATTGCGGAGGTGGCGCCGTGGCATCCTGCGCCGGAGATGCGGGCGTTGCAGATCCCGATCGATCCGGCGAAGCGGGATGATATGAGGCCGTTGCATGCGCCGGCGCGGGTGGCGGTGCGGGAGGGGGCGGGGGGAGAGCCGGTGGAGGTGGAGCTGGGGCGGCGCTGGCGGCGGGTGGCGCGGGTGGCAGACCGGTGGACGTTTGATCTGTGGTGGCTGGCGCAGCCGATTACGCGTGCGTATTACCGGGTTGGGTTGGCGGGGAATGGGAGTGGGTCGGACGATGGGCAGGTGACGGTGTTTCGGGATGAGCGGGAGGGGAGTTGGTACAGGCAGAATGGAAGTTTTTAGTGAACATCTTTTTTCCGCGAAGGGACGCGAAGGGGCGCGAAGAACTGCAACGTCAACACCTCTTTTGTCCGCGGAGGACGCGGAGGGGCGCGGAGAACTGCAACGTCAACACCTCTTTTGTCCGCGGAGGACGCGGAGGGGCGCGGAGAACTTCCTTTTTGTTGTCTGAATCAGGATTTGCGGGATTTTGATGGATTTTCGGGATGGCGGACTGCAGTTTTTAGTAGTCAGTTTTTAGTTTTTAGTGAACTACGAAGCCATGTTCTGTGTGTGTACTTTGTGCGGTCTGCCTGGGGGGAATGTACCGTCAGTATTTCTGTAGCGGGCTCTCGATGGTCATGGCGGTGAACGTTGGGCATATATGGGAGTGGCCTCGCCCGTCTTGCTCGCGCCGGCACATTTTCGGAATCTGCCAGTTGGCGGGGGGTAGGGCGGGCCGACACGGGGCGGCAATTTCGTATTGCCCACATACTGGCTACGACGCGAGGTTGTAGGAGAGGGGGCGTTGCGGGGGCGGAGCCCCCGCACAAGGGAGGGCCGAATAGGCCCGACCGCCCAAACTGCAGTGGTCAGTGGTCAGTGGTCAGTAACTGCAGTCGTTAGTGGTCAGAAATACAGGGAATAAGGAGGCGGTTAGTTGTATGGCAGAGAGTCAGAGGACACGTATAAGGTCTTATCGGGAGTTGAAGATTTGGCAGAGGTCGATGGACCTGACGGTTCAGACCTACGAGCTTACGAGGCGGTTCCCTTCCGAGGAGAAGTATGGGCTTTCCTCGCAGATGCGACGGGCAGCGGCCTCGGTACCGGCGAACATCGCAGAAGGGCAGGCAAGGCGTTCGAAAAAGGAGTTTCTTCAGATGCTTAGTATCGCGCGAGGTTCTTTGGCCGAGCTGGAAACTTTCGTGACATTGTCCGAAAGGCTGGACCTGATCCGAAGGGAGACCAGCAACAGCTTGCTGGAAGACTGCGCGGAGATCAACAGAATGATGAATGGTCTGATGCGCTCACTGGCGAATAGGGGATAGAACTGCAGTTGTCAGTTTTTGGTGAGTTGGTGGGAAGGGGAGGTGGGGGTATGGATGGGGGGTATGTTGAGCTGGGGGTGAAGAGCTTTTTTTCGTTTGGGGAGGGGGCGTCGCATGCGCATGAGCTGCTGGCGCAGGCGAAGGCGTATGGGTACGGGGCGCTGGCGCTGACGGATACGAATCTGTGCGGGGCGCTGGAGTTTGCGCGGCTGGCGAACAGTTTGGGGGTGCGGCCGATTACGGGCGGGACGCTGACGCTGGCGGACGGGTCGCGGGTGACGCTGCTGGCGAAGACGCGGCAGGGGTATTCGAATATTGCGCGCCTGTTTACGCTGGCGAACGGGGTGGACCGGAGGGCGCCGCGGCTGGATGCGAGGCACCTGGCGGGTCATGCGGAGGGCACGGTGCTGCTGACGGGGGGGCGTGACAGTTGTGTGACGCGGTTGGCGCTGGCGGGGAGAAGGCAGGAGGCGGAGGCGCTGCTGCGGGATTATGCGGGGTGGTACGGCGCGGACTCGGTCTATGCGGCGCTGCAGCAGAATTTTCTGCAGGGGGATACGGCGCGGAACCGCAAGCTGGCGGGGATTGCGGAGGAGGCGGGCGTGCGGCTGGCGGTCACGAACGACGTGCATTACCACGCGGCGGAGCGGTACCGGCTGCAGAATGCGCTGGTGGCGATCCGGCTGAACACGACTGTGGACCAGGCGCTGCCGCATCTGCTGCCCAACGATCAGTTCTATCTGAAGCCGGCGGCGGAGATGGCGCGTCTTTTTGGGGAGTTTCCGGAGGCGGTGGCGAACACGGCGGAGATTGCGGAGCGGTGCGCTTTCGATTTGGGGACGGATTTGGGGTATACGCTGCCGAAGCCGGCGTTGCCGGAGGGGTATACGGCGGAGGGGTATCTGCGGGAGCTGTGCTATGGGGCGGCGGTGCGGCGCTACGGCGCGGTGACGAAGCAGATCACGGAGCGGCTGGAGGAGGAGTTCAGCCTGATCGGGCGGCACGGGCTGGCGGGTTTTCTGCTGTTGTACCGGGAGATCGTGATGATTGCGCAGGAGATCATGGTGGAGAGGGGAAGGCCTGCGGAGCTGGAGGGGCGGGAGCCGCCGGGGCGAGGGCGGGGGTCGTCGGTGGCGCTGCTGGTGGGGTATCTGATCGGGATCAGCCATATCGATCCGCTGAAGTGGAGTCTGACGCTGGAGCGTTTTTTGTCTGAAGACACGACGGTGCTGCCGGACATCGACCTGGACTTTCCGCGGGCGCTGCGGGACGAGCTGATCGAGCGGGTGCACGAGCGGTTCGGGCCGGAGTATGCGGTGCTGGCGGGGGCGATCGCGACGTACAAGATCAAGGGGGTGCTGCGGGACCTGGGCAAGGCGCTGGGGCTGCCGCAGGAGGAGTTGGGCCTGCTGTCGAAGCAGATGCGTTCGCATGATGGGGCGCGTTTGCGGGAGGAGATGGCGCAGCTGCCGGCGTTCAGCCAGCGGGTGAATGCGTGCGGGTGGCGGGAGCTGATCGAGCTGGCGCCGCAGCTGATGGGGGCGCCGAAGCTGTTGAGCCAGCACGTGGGGGGGATGATCCTGAGCAGCTCGCCGATTCCGGAGATGGTGCCGGTGCGGGAGGGGGCGATGGAAGGGCGGTACATCATGGACTGGGACAAGGACAGCGTGGCGGACGCGGGTTTTGCGAAGATCGATATTCTGTCGCTGCCGGTGCTGGACCAGTTGGAGGAGGCGCTGGACCTGGTGGAGGCGCGGGAGGGGAAGCGGCCGGACGTGAGCCGGATCGACCCGGAGGATCCGAAGGTGTACGACATGATCAATGCGGGGCTGTCGAAGGGGATCTTTCTGCTGCAGTCGCCGGCGCAGCTGAAGATGGGGCAGCGTTTGCTGTCGCGCAATCTGCTGGATTTGGCGTACCAGGTGGCGCTGATCCGGCCGGGGGTGGGGGTGCAGGGGAGCGCGGTGTCGCAGTTTGTGGAGCGGTACAGGCACGGGGCGGCGTGGGAGTACGACCATCCGCTGGAGGCGCGTGCGCTGGCGCGTGGGTATGGGGTGATCGTGTGGCAGGAGCAGGTTGTGCAGCTGATCACGGACGTTTCGGGGCTGACGGCGGCGCAGGCGGACGAGATCCGGCGGGCGTTTGCGAGGAGCAACAATGAGCACCTGATCGCGCTGCACTGGGAGCAGTTTCGGGAGGGGGCACGCGGCAAGGGGGTGCCCGAGGAGGCGGCGCGCACAATTTTCGCGAAGATCAACGGGCATTACATGTTCCCTGAGAGTCATTCGCACGCGTTTGCGATCACGGCGTACCAGGCGGCGTGGCTGAAGTGCTATTACCCGCTGGAGTTTTTTGTGGCGCTGATGAACAACCAGCCGATGGGTTTTTATCCGTTGGAGACGCTGAAGCAGGATGCGCGGCGGTTCGGGATCCCGTTTCGCAATCCGTGCGTGAACCGGAGCGAGGTGCGGTGCAGGCCGGAGGAGGGGGCTGTGCGGATGGGGCTGGTGTTCACGAAGGACGTGGGGGAGGCGTGGGCGAGGCGGATTGTGGAGGAGAGGGAGAGGCACGGGGTGTATGCGGACACGGGGGACCTGGTGCGGCGCACGGGGATGACCGAGCAGGCGGTGCTTTCGCTGGCGATGGCGGGGGCGTTTGACGGGATTGCGAGCAACCGAAGGGAGGCGCTGTGGGAGGCGGGACTGACAGTGCGGTCTACGGGGAACGGGCAGCGGGCGCTGTCGCTGGCACGGACGGAGAGTGCGGCGGCGTTGACGGATTTTGATGCGCGCGAGCAGATGATCGGTGAGTATGAGGTGCTGGAGCTCTATCCGAAGGGGCATTTGATGGAGTTTGTGCGGCCGACGCTGGCGCGGCACGTTCGTTCTTCGGTGGAGGTGGAGAAGCTGGACGATGGGGCGGCGGTGACGGTGGCGGGGTGGCCGGTGGCGAGGCAGCATCCGCGGGGGCGGGACGGGACGGTGTTTGTGACGATTGAGGATGAGTACGGTGACGTGCAGATTATTCTGTGGGGGGATGTGTTTGCGCGGTATAGCCGGGAGCTGGACAGCCAGGTGATCGAGGTGAATGGGACGGTCTCGAAGTGGGATGGGACGACGAATGTAGTTGTGACTTCGTTGCGGGCGATTAGGGTGGGGGTGAGGATGCCGAAGGCGCACGATTGGCATTGAACTGCAGTGGTTAGTGGTTAGTGGTTAGTGGTTAGTGGTTAGTGGTCAGAGATGAAGGAACCGAGGAGGAGGTGTGTTGGATGGTGGAGAGTCAGAGGGCACCAATAAGGTCTTATCGGGACTTGAAGGTTTGGCAGAGGGCGATGGACTTGACGGTGAGGACGTATGAGATTACGAGGCGGTTTCCTGCCGAGGAGAAGTATGGGCTTGTTTCGCAGATGCGAAGGGCGGCGGCTTCGGTGCCGGCGAACATTGCAGAGGGGCAGGCGAGGCGTTCGAAAAATGAGTTTCTTCAGATGCTTGGTATCGCGCGAGGGTCTTTGGCCGAGTTGGCAACTTTCGTGACATTGTCCAATAGGCTGGAGCTGATCCAGAGCGAAACTGGCGACAGCTTGTTGGAAGAGTGCGCGGAGATTCACAGAATGATGAATGGTCTGATGCGCGCGCTGTCGAGTAGGGGATGAACTGCAGTGGTTAGTGGTTAGTGACACCGCTAGCGGAGGGAGTGGTGATGGGGATGAGGAGGATGGTTGGGGTAGTGTTGTTTGGTTGTCTGAATCAGGAGTTGCGGGAATTGTTCAGGGGATCCCATTGGTCGCCGGCTGACTGGGCAGTGCGCGGCGGGGTGTCGTCCAGGATGCGCAGAACTTATTCGGGCAGCTCGGCCAGGAGTGATCTTACGGTCGGGACTAACTCGGTGGGTATGTCCATTGTTGTTTTTGTGGGGTCCTCGAAGGCGGCCTCGTCTTCGGCGATGGACTCTTCGTCGGATTGGGACTCGTAATGTCGGATAAGGCGGCGAACTCGGTCCAAGTCCCAGCCTGGGGGGAATCTGTTGCGGTCGTTCATTTCCCTCTTCCGCGTCTGTCCTCACCTGGAAAAAACAGTACGTCTTCGACTTCATTCTCTTCTACTCCATGGGCATAGATGTGAGGCTCGCCGGTGTCCGGATCAATGAAGAAGCGCACAGATACTCCAAGTAATCAGATCCTCCCTAGCGGGACAAATACAGTCTTGAACTGCTACAATTTTGGCACATCTGTTCAGAATTGTCCAATGTCAGGATACGATCTTTGGCCACTGTGGGGGTACCGGGCTCGGTTATATTTCGGTCAAGCCAAGTCGGTGTGACAACGAAACGCAGAGGAGCCAGAAGAGGTCGTGCCAGTCTTTCGTGACGGGTGAAATCGCGCCGATTCGAATTGATTCCATTGATTAAAGTGTTCGGCGATGAGGGACACAGAGTTTCACGAAACTCCCGCGAGGGTGGGGCCGCCGTAAGGGTACGCACAAGGGGTGCCCCTATGGTGGGATGGCCAGATGAATGTAGGCCAGATTCAGTTCAGTAAAGTGTTCGGGACATAGAACAGTTCGGGTGGGTTACGCGGACGGGTCGAACTCCCAGGTGGCGCTTTCGAAGACGCCGTCTTCTGAAACGCCGGGGGGGAAGGTTTCTCCTTGGTGCAGGATGACATACTGGTTGGGATCTTCGGCTGAGCGATAGAGGCCTGATTTGCTACAGATTTGCCCCGTAATTCCCCCATTTGGTGGATCCCCGGTGGGAGGCAGCGCTCGAGGACGGTCCTGCGCCGAGGGGTGATCGGCGCGCTTTTTTCTTCTTATCCACAAGAAGGCTACGACAAATGCCACGACAGTCAAGGCACTGACAGCTACATCCAAAATTCAGACCTCCGAACGGTGCCGCTCAGTCTTTGGTCGATAGACCTCCACAGTTTCGAATCCGTACATCGAAAGCTATCAGGATCGGAGGTTTTCCGACTAAAGCGGGAAGTTAAGGTTGCTTCCCGGTCTCCTTGACAGAACGATTGCATCAAGTCCCAGAATCTTCGAAGGGCCTCCCATACGCCTGAACATTGATAAGCAGCCACAGCCCCAAAACGGTCCTGAGACGATTGAGCTCTACGCTGCTGGCTGAATAGAGAAATCAGAACCACAAGATCCCGGGACGCCCGGGGACACAATGGGTGGTGAATCCTGGCCGTCCCCCGTTCCACGGTTTTTTGTATGCCATTTGTCGGGCTCCGGGTTGACGCCAAGGCGCACAGGGGACTGGCCAGGAAGATCAGATCGTCCACTGGGGATCATCGAGTATCTCGAGCAATCGCTCCTTTGCGTCAGGGCGAAGCCTGTCGTGATCGTGGAGTTCGTCCAGTTGTGGAACGGCCCCAAGGCGACCATCAGAAACGGTCGGGAATACACCTATTCTGCCGCCGACGATGATTACCCAATACTTGCAGTTTTGGATTGAGCACATCTTCCCTCCCATTCTCACGACAAGTCTTTTGAGCATCAGGTAAGGCGGCTTGGGCCGGGTTACTTTCATCGCGTTCGACTCTTTTCAACTTTTTTTTTTTAGCATCAGTTTGCCTTTCGATTTGCGCACGGGGCGGCGCGGGTCGCAACACGAAGACGCCCGCACGCGCAGGGGGCGCGCAGGTTGTGCATCACCGTTCCGGAACTGTCATTTGCCTATCGCCAGCGACGGCAAATGCAGTAGGCCCTAGCAGAAGGTAATCGATGTCTGTTTAGTGGGTCGAGGTACCTGTTGGGGTTGTCGGGAGTCGAGTCCTGCGCCGCAGCTGCCTCAGTATGCTCTCGCGTTCACCGGGAACAAGGTCTACACGAGTCAAAGCTCGGCTGCAGAAATGGGCCGTTGACCGGAGCGCCGTCCAGGGATACAGCGATCCGTAATCTGGTTGCCTTTGTCCGAGATGTGAATCCCAAAGCCCGTCACTCACGTCGCGACACCGTTAACGGGGGAGATGAGGTGCGGGCCACTGAGCCTGCTGCAGACAGTTCAGGTTGTGTCGTCTATCAGGAACAGGCATGTGGAAAGAAAATGGACTTATTGTATTCGAAACCTTGAAGACTTAAGGATTTTGGAAACATTCCTGAGTCCCCATATTGAGAGTATAATACATAGGGGTGTCTTTATTGTGACAATAGTATGTGTTTTGGTATCGTTTCAGTGTCAATATTGCGGTAGACGGGGTGCGTTCCGACCGAATGGGCGGAAGACCCGGAAATATCAAGGGCCGTAACGCGCTGATGGCTCTGAGTCCATGGATTGGAAAGGGAAGGGAGCGGAGAGATGGAACAGTATGGGGAAGGTAATCATAGGATCGAAACGCTGCGGCAGCGCATGTTTTTGTTATACGAGGCCATTCAGCGGATCAACGAGAGCCTGGATTTCGAAAGCGTATTGCAGGAGGTGGTGGACAATGCGAGGGACTTAACGGGAGCTTGCTACGGGGTAATCGTCTCGCTGGACAGTGCGGGGCAGCCGGAGGATCCTCCGATCAACTCCGGGATGTCGGTCGAGGAACAGAAGGGCCTCGTGCCGACGCCGGACACATTGCAACTCTACGGATACCTCAATCGCCTGCCAGGTCCGCTAAGGATTCCCGACCTTGCCGCGCTCATAAGGGGGCTGGGGCTGCCGGAAGTTCAACCGGTTCCGGCGGGGCCCTTCCTGTCTGCTCCGATTCGTTACCAGGGGGAGGGAATCGGCAACATCTTTTTGGCACGAGGGTTTGAGAGGCCGGAGTTTACCCAGGAGGACGAGGAGACCCTGGTCATGTTTGCCGCCCAAGCGGCGCTGGTCATTTCCAATGCTCGCCGGTATCGGGAGGAACAGCGGGCCAGGGCCGGCCTGCAGACGCTCATTGACACCTCACCTGTGGGCGTTGCTGTTCTGGATGCGCGAACGGGAGAGCTGGGGTCTTTCAACCGTGAGGGACGCAGGATCGTCGACGCGGTGCGCAATCCAGGGCAAACGGACAAGGAACTTCTGAACACTCTCACATTCAGACGTGAGGACGGGCGGGAGGTATCTCTGGAGCAGTTTCCCTTAGCGCAGGTTCTCAGCGGAAGCGAGACGCTGCGAGCTGAGGAAATGGTCCTGTCGGTGCCCGACGGGCGGTCGGTCGCCGTCCTGGTCAACTCGACGCCAATACTCACGGAGTGCAACGAATTGGAGTCGATGGTTGTGACTTTACAGGACATGACGCCTCTGAAAGAGTTAGAGCGAATGCGTGCGGAGTTTCTGGGGATGGTGAGCCACGAGCTGCGGGCGCCTCTGACTTCGATCAAGGGGTCGGCCGACACATTGCTTGAGTCGTTTACGGCCCTTGATCCGGTGGAAATGGTGCAGTTCATTCGTATCATCAAGGCTCAGGCCGAACGTATGCGGGACCTGATCGGCGAACTCCTGGATGTGGCGGGAATCGAGACGGGTACGCTGTCGGTGGCACCCGTACCGGTACAGGTGTCGACGCTTGTGGACGAGGCCAGGAACACGTTTCTTAGTGGAGGCGGCCGGGACAACCTCGCCATCGACGTGGAGCCGAGCCTGCCCTGGGTGATGGCGGACAGAAGGCGCATTGTGCAAGTGCTGGGCAATCTGCTTGCAAACGCCAGCAGGTACTCCCCAGGATCCTCGCCGATTGAGGTATATGTTGGGCAGGATGACAGGTTCGTGGCGATTTCCGTGGCCGACAAAGGGCGCGGTGTATTGCCAGACCGGCTACCAACGTTGTTTCGAAAGTTCTCGCGAGATTCCGACGGGGATCAAGGGGGCAATTCCGGTCTGGGGCTTGCCATCTGCAAGGGGATCGTTGAAGCGCATGGCGGGCGAATCTGGGCCGAAAGCGAAGGGACTGGCAAGGGCTCCAAGTTCACATTTACGCTGCCGACGACCGGCGGCCCGAGCACCGGCTCGGAAAGCGAACTCCATTCCATGCCCAACGGAGCAAGGCGTGCGGAGCTGGAAAGGGCGCAGATTCTTGCCGTGGACGACGACCCAATGACGCTCCGCTACGTCCGCGACACGTTGACGAAGGCGGGCTACACTCCTGTGGTCACTGCCGATCCTGACGACGCCTTCCGCATTGTGGAGGAGAAACCGATCCGTCTGGTGTTGTTGGACTTGATGATGCCCGGGGTCGACGGGATTGAACTGATGAGGGATATTCTAGAAGTGGTCGAGGTGCCGGTCATATTCCTTTCGGCCTACGGCCGCGACGAGGTTATTGCCAGAGCCCTGGAATCCGGGGCGGCCGATTACGTAGTCAAGCCATTTTCTCCGACAGAGCTGACAGCAAGGGTCGGGGCTGCTTTGCGTAGACGGCTGGCCCCGGTGCAGGGAACGCCTTCTGAGCGGTTTGTCCTGGGGGAGCTTGCAATCAATTATGCTGAGCGCCACGTGACGGTTGCGCGAGAACCGGTGCATTTGACTGCCACAGAATACAATCTGCTCCTGGAGTTATCGGTCAATGCAGGCCGGGTGTTGACTCACGAGCAGCTATTGCGGAATGTTTGGGGGTTGCCGGCCTCCAGCCGCAGCGGCGCAGTGCGTACCTTTGTCAGGAGACTGCGCAACAAGCTGGGGGACAACTCTACAAACCCCAAGTACATATTAGCTGTACCCCGAGTCGGCTACAGGATGCTTACGAGTGAGTAACTTAGACCTGCGGGGGACGGCTAGATGCGTTCGAAGTAGCGTGTGCGCTCCCAGTCTGTGACGGCGTTGCGGAAGGCCTGGGCTTCGGTGGTGAAGAAGTGGGTGTAGTGTTCGACGACGTCGGCGCCGAAAGCGGAGCGGGCGAGGTCGCTGGCGGCGAAGTTGGTGACGGCTTCTTCGAGGGTGGCGGGCAGCATCTGCATATTTGCGGCAGCGTAGACGTCGCCGATGTGTGGGGGCGGGGGCTCGATCTGTTGCTCGATGCCGGCGAGGCCGGAGGCGATGACGGCTGCGTAGGCGAGGTAAGGGTTGACGTCGGCGCCGGTGATGCGGCACTCGATGCGGAGGCTGGGTCCTGTGCCGACGATGCGGAAGCCGGCGGTGCGGTTGTCGGGAGACCAGGCGAGTGCGGTTGGGGCCCAGCTGCCGGCTTCGAAGCGCTTGTAGGCGTTGACAGTTGGGGCGTAGCAGACCATGAGCTCGGGCACGTAGCGCATCCAGCCGCCGAGGAACCAGCGGAAGAGGTCGGAGCAGGCGATGGCGGAGAGGTCTCCGCTGCCGGGGAAGGCGTTTGTCGATTCGCCATCGACTGTCGTCCAGAGGCTGACGTGGAGGTGGGAGCTGGAGCCGGCTTCGGCGGCGTCGGGCTTGGCCATGAAGGTAGCGCTGCAGCCGAGTTGGTCTGAAATTTCCTTGACTGCTTGCTTGAGCAGGAGATGGCGATCGGCCATTTCGAGGACGGGCGCGTAGCGGATGTTGAGCTCGTGCTGGTTTTTGCCGAACTCGCCTTTGGTTGATTCGACGGGGACGCCGGAGGCGGCGAGATGGCGGCGGAATGCGCCGTTGAGGTCCTCGGTCCTGGACATTTGGAGGAGGTTATAGTCTTCACGGTACCATCCGACTTCGGCCAGATTGCGGTAGCCGTCGCGGGCCGCGTCGAGGTAAGAGGTGCGATAGAGAAAGTACTCCAGTTCTGAGCCGGCCATGGCTTCAAATCCCCTGGAGTGGAGGCGTTCAAGTTGGCGGCGCAGGATGGAACGGGGGGCTACGGCAACGGGCTCGTGGGTTGGATCCAGTTGGGCGTCGCAGAGGACGAGGGCGGTGCGGTCGAGCCAGGAGAGTTTGCGGAGGGTGGCGAGATCGGGGACGAGGTGGACGTCGCCGTATCCCGATTCCCAGTTAGAGAATCGGTATCCGGGAACGGGTTCCATCTCCATGTCGACGGTGAAGAGGTAGTCGCAGGCGTGTGTGCCGCGGGCGACGTCGGTGAGGAAGAAGGAGGCGTCGAGGCGCTTGCCCATGAGCTTACCGTAGGGGTCGGGGAGGGCGACGATGACGGTGTCGATGGAGCCGTCGTCGACAGCGGAGCGCAGGTCATCGACGGTGAGCATGCCTGGGACTGTCTTGTTATCGCGTCGCACGATCGTTGCCTCCGGCGTGAATGAATCCTGCGCGGACCGAATGGAAAACTGCTACAGACTGTACGCGCAGGTCAAGTTGGGGAAATTATAAACGAGTACGGGGGAAAACCCATCTGTGAATCTTTCTACGCTGGCGCGGAACGGCAGTTTCCGCTTCCGGCTCGTCCATTCTGGCGCGGGCCGCGGCCATGCTTGCCAACTCAGGTCAGCGCTGATGGAGCCTCCCACAAGCCGGTCTGGGCATCTCGGCCAACTTCACGGAATGCCTTTGGGACGCGGGCCGGCCCGAGGTGTTTCCCAATTGCCGCGACGGGATGCTGACCAGTCTCACTTCGGAGAGCAGGTGAGGCGAGTGCAAGGAGAGATGTCGTCTCAGCTTATCTAGTCCGCTTTGCGCGGTCCTGCTTGCCGCCACTCTGATTTTCCGCACTGGAACGGTTATCGGCCAGTCAGGCGACGTGAAGCGGACGGATGGCAGACATGTCAAGTTTCATCTTGAAAAAGCTTGACAGCCGTCAGGTTTCTTGCGACAATTGCAACTGGTAAGCCAAGAGCTTCAAGCGGACTGTAAGAAGCACTGGCGCCGGGCTCTCACAGTTTCGGAAGTAGGTTACAGGTGCTGGCGACGGCGACAGGGTTGATTTGGGCGTTGGCGCGGCTGCCTGGCGCGCCTTTTGGACGGCTAAGGGCGAGGAGAGAGCGGAGAGGAGAGAGAAAAGAGAGGAGCAGCTTCTCGGCCCCTTTTTTTGAGGCGGGAGAGCGTTTCGTAACCGGCGGCAATAGAGAAAGCAGGGAGGGGATTGCGGGATGGGTATGCAGAAAGTCAAGTTTTCAAGCCAGGCTTCGCCGGAGGTGTTGTCGGCGCTGCGTGAGATTGCGCGGGGTGAGGGGCGACACTTTCAGGCTGTTTTGCAGGAGGCGATGGAGGAGTATATTGCGAACCGCAGTCAGGAGACGCCGCGCGCGGAAGTCATGGCGCACTTCCGGGCCAGCGTGGAGCGAAACCGGCTGCTGGGTGAGTTACTGGCCAGATGAGCAATGAATTCCCCACCATGCTGGAAGTTGTGACCATACACAGTGTTCTTATCGAAGAATTTGGGGGGACTCCGGGGATACGAGATCAGGGCGCGCTGGCCTCGGCACTCATGCGCCCCCAACTTGGTTACTATGACGGCCTGATCGAAGAGGCTGCGGCGCTGATGGAGAGCCTTGCAAATAATCAACCCTTTGTGGATGGCAACAGGCGGGTGGCATTCTTCGTTACTGACGCTTTTTTGCGGCTGAACGGCCAGTACATTGACTGCGACAGTCTCGAAGCCTTCGAATTCTTCATGCGCTTATTTGAGACAGAATCGTTTCGATACGCGGCGTTGCTTCCGTGGCTGGAGGTCAAGGTGCAGCCGTTGCCGGGGCGTTGACCGTCCAGGTCGAAGGCGGTTATGGCTGTTGAGTCTATTCTCATCTTGGTGGAATCGCCAAGGGGCACCAGTTCACCATTTCCCCGCTTTGTGCGTCCGCTTGCAGGTCTTGACCTGAAAGTCGATAGGGCGGCGCTCTGCTCGCCAGGACCAAATGAAGATATGAAGAGCCGGGAGGCAGGCGGCGCCCCGGCTGCAGGCCTGTTCGGGATGGTTTTCGCTTGAATCTTGTTGTAGACACAACCATTCGATCCGCGAAGTCACGCGAAGGGGCGCGAAGAACACTTTTTTTGTTCCAGGGAGGGACACAGAGGGACACGAAGGGCACGCAAGGGAGCAACAACCAGGGCACCCACAAGGGGTGCCCCTACGGGGGGTGCAGTGGATTGGGGAGGATGGTGATCCTGGCGCGTACGTGGGCACCCACAAGGGGTGCCCCTACGGGGGGCGGGTGGATTGGGGAGGATGGTGAGCGCGGCGCGTACGTGGGCACCCACAAGGGGTGCCCCTACGGTTGGGATGGCTGGTTGAAACGTGAACGTGCCCTAGTAGAGCACCTGCAAAGTCTGGCCGGCCTGGACTTCGGTCTTGGCCTGGAGGCTGATGGCGCCGTCCTGTTTTTGGAAGGCGACCGGTTCGCCGTCAAGGGTGATGGCGGATACGGTGGCGTCGGCGAGGAAGGGCAGCTGGAGGCTGCGGAGCGTGAGGGAGCCGTAGAGGACTTTGAGGGAAGAGTGCTGCGGGGTCATTTGGAACTGGCCCCAGCCGGAGTCGAGGGACCAGAAGCAGTTGAACTCGCCGTTTTCAGGCTGGACAGGCTGGAAGCCGAGCCCGCCGTTGACCATGTCGAACTGAAAGCCGGAGAAGGCGTTGAGGAGTGCGTAGGAGGCCATGCTGCGGGCGTAGTTGTTGCCGCACTCGAATTCGTTCCAGGGGTTGCGGCGTTCGCCGTCGTAGCGGTGGCGGATGGACTCAACGCAGCGCATGCCTTCGTCGACGAGCCCTACCATGATCATGTGGCTGGCGGCGGCGTATTCGAAGCCGTTCATGGTTTCCTGCGAGTAGGGGGCGGGGATGAGCGGCTTTTCGACGTTGTCGGGCCAGGCGCAGATGACGAGGCCGCCTTCGTCGTTGAGGGCGTAGATGCGGCAGGGGTTGTAGACCTGGCTCATCTCGGGAACGTAGTTGTACTTGTAGATGGCGGCGCAGGCCTGTTTGACCTGATCCGGGTCGTGGAGGTCGCCGAGGCCGTAGAGGGAGGCGTGCCACTGGGCGAGGACCTGGTCGATGCTGCTGCCCTGGCCGATCTGGTATTTGATCTCGTTGTGTTCGGCGTTCCAGTAGGCGTCGAGGGCGGAGCCGCCCTTGAGGGCATCCTCCTGGGGTCCGTAGGACTCGACGAGGGCGCGGTCGTTGAGGTCGACGCGCTGGACGTAGTACTCGCCGTTGAAGAGGTTGGCGTCGACCCAGGCCTTGCCGCGTTCGAAGATGGCATGATATTGGGAGGCGGTTGACACATCGCCTATGGATTCGGCCATTTCGGAAGCGGCCTTGAGCGCGCCAAGGTAGAAGCCCGTGAGCCAGGAGTTGGGGCCGAAGAGCTCCATATCGAGGGTATGGTGCTGGCGGCCGGTGAGCACGCCGGACTTGTCGGGGTCCCAGCGATCGATGTTATCGGGACTCCAGGCGTATTCGAGGGATCTTTTCACGCCGGGCCAGATGGAGCGCAGCCATTCGTGATCGCCGCTGATCTTCCAGTCGCGATAGGTCTTCATGACGCCGCCGAACTGGCCGTCGCAGCAGGGGCGGAAGGGCCAGGGGTCGGTGCCGAGGGGGAGCTGGATGCGGAAGGGCATGGCGCCGTTTTCGAGGAGATTGTAGCGGTAGTCGGCGGTGCGCATGGTGCGCTCGAGGGCGGGGAAGAGGAAGGGGAGCGCCTGCTGGTAGTTCCAGACGTGGGTGCAGCTGCCCTCGCAGCAGCCTTCGTCGGGGTGTAAGCCTTCCCAGCCGTAGAAGGTGCCGTCTTCGAGGCGGAGGACTGTGGGCGATTTGAGGATGGAGATGTTGGCAGAGACGGCGTCGAGGGCAGCGGCGGGGATGGTCGAGGCAAAGAGGGCATCCTGGAAGCGTTTGGTCTCGTCGTAGAGGCGGGGCCAGTGCTCGATGGCGTATTGGGCGCTGGCGCCGGAATCCTGCCAGCAGGTTGCGTAGTAGTTTTTCCAGTTTGGCGCGCCGGCCTGCTCTTCTTTCCAGTAGTTCTCGCAGTTGGGGAAGCTCCAGCTGATGAGGAAGCGGACGCGGCGGGTTTCGCCGGCGGCGACTGGCAGATGGACGGCGAGCAGGCCCGTGTCCTGTTCGGTGAAGCGGGCGCCGCCGGCTTTCTGTTCGCCGGTGTCGTACACGCGGTTCTGGAAGGGGCCGGGTGTGTTGAGGTCTTTCCAGTAGACTTCGAGGTTGTCGAACCAGGCGCCGCGGAACCAGTTTTGCTGCCAGCTGACGTCGACATCGGCGGCGAGGCCGGCGTCGGTGGCGAGGGTCAGGTTGCCGTAGGCGGGATCGTCGGGCTGGAGGCCGTCGGTGGAGAGGTGGAGGGTATGGCCCCATGGGTTGGCTTCAACCGTGTTGAGGTTGGCGGCGGGCAGGGGGTTGGTGAGCACGCCGGCGATGGTGTAGGTGTGATCGGCGGCGGTGGTGTTGGTGACGCTGAATTCGAAGAAGGCGGCGGGGATGCCGGAGTCGTCCTCGTTGGTGGGGATGAAGGGGTTGAAGGCGGTCAGCTGTACCTGGCCGGGGAAGGTGTCGTCGCGGTACGTGAGCTCGGCGATGGGGAACTGGCCGCGGAAGTCGACGCTTTGGAAGTGGGGGAGGCCGGTCAGGTATTCGCGGCGGGGGCCCCAGCCGAAGGTGCTGAAGGTGGGCGCGACGAGCTCTCCCTGGTAGGGCGAGTGCAGGTCGCCGTGGAGGATGCGGGCGTCGGCGACTTTGCCGTCATTTTCGGCGCGGATGGCGAAGTGGGAAAAGCCGTTGACGCTGCCCTTGTTGGGGCGGTTAAAGATTTCCCAGTCGATGAGGCGTCCGTTGCCGGCGAGGCCGATGCAGCCGGTGCCGATGCCGCCGAGGGGGAAGTTGATCTGGTTGGTTTTTTCGTTGCGGTAGACGAAGTGCTCCATGTGAATCTCCGGACTTCGGTGGTCAGTGGTCAGTGGTCAGTGGTTAGAGGTTAGTGGTTAGTGAACTGCGGATTGGGGGACTGATTTATGGTGGGCCTCTTTCTGGAGGACGAGGAGGTGGTTGGCGGCGATGAAGAGGGCGTAGACGGTGGGCAGGAGGAGGAGCAGGGCCGGGCTGATGTAGGCTATGCAGAAGCTGAAGAGGATGCCTATGGCGAGCAGGCCGAGGCTGTTGGCTGGATGGCGGCTGGCTAAAATCAGTGCGTCGCGAATGGCGGCGCGGACGCCTTGGTGCGGGTGCTGGAGCAGGGAGGGGAAGGCGTAGAAGGAGAGCGTTGCCATGACGGCGCATCCCAGGAGGTCGGCTGCCAGGCCGATCCAGACTATTGGGGCAACCGGGGGCGATTGAAGGGCCGGCAGTGTTGTGATGAGAGCGAGCAGTGGAAAGATCGTCAAGAGGCTTAAGACAGCGCTGCGACGCCAGGACTGGCGAAAGTCGTCAAAGAGTGAGAATTGCCGAGGCACTCTTCCTTGGAGGAGGCGCATTTCGAAGGCGAGCAGTGCGGTCCAGGCTGGGCCGATGGTGATGGAGGCCACGAGAAGCGTGGGGATGAAGAGTCTCAGCGTGAAGAGGAAGGAGGCAGGTATGCAGACTAGAGTGAAGAGCAGGGCTCCCCAGAGCAGCTGAGGCAGGTTTTCCCAGAGGGTCTGTCCGACCTGAACGACGTATGTGCCTGAGGTGATGCCCGGCTGCGTCGTCATCCCTTCATCCCGGTGATGGCCGCGCCCTGGACGATCCATCGCTGGGCCAACAGGAAGGTGACGAGGAGCGGAAAGATGGAGATCATGATGCCGGCGAGAACCTCGGACTGATTGCCGGAGCCCATGTAGCCGCGGATTGTGGCGATGGCGATGGGGAAGGTGAATTTGTCCCAGTCGCGCAGGAAGAGCAGGGGGCCGACAAAGTTATTCCAGGAGGCGAGGAAGGTGAAGATGCCGAGGGCTGAGAGGGCAGGGCCGGTCAAGGGGAGCAGGATCTGCCAATAGATACGGAGGTAGCCGGCGCCGTCGATCTTGGCGGCGTCGAGGAGCTCCTCGGGCAAGGATTTGAAGTGCTGGCGGAGGAGGAAGACGCCAAAGGCGCTGGTTACACTGGGGAGAATGAGGGCCCAGTGCGTGTTCATAAGGTCGAGGGAGCGGATGATGATGAAGGACGGGATGAGGGTGACGGTGGCGGGGACCATCAGGGAGGCCAGGAACAGACCGAAGAGGATGTCGCGACCGAAGAAGCGCAGGCGGCCGAAGGCGTAGCCCGCCATCGAGCAGGTAAGAAGCTGGGCAGCGGTGACGATGAGCGCGATTTTGAGACTGTTCCAGAAGAACAGCATGAACTCGATGTCGGGCGAGTTGATGACGGCGACATAGTTCTGCCAGTGCAGCGCTGTGGGCCAGAAGTCGGGGGGAAGATCGAAGGAGTTCTTGGGATCGCGCAGCGAGGTTGAGAACATCCAGCTGATGGGTGCGATCTCTATGATGGCGATGCCGATCAGGAGCAGCCACAGGAGGGCTTCGCCGAGCCGGAGCCAGACGGACTTTCTATATCTTGTGCGAAGTGTAACAGGCTCGGTCGCGGTACCTGTTGTCGTTGCCATCAGCCTGGCCTTGTCCTGGAAGTCGTCAGATGGGGCCGCGTCGAAGCGGGCAGCCCGTTATTCATAGTGAACCCAGCGCCGTGCGCCGAGGAATTGCAGCAGTGTGAGCGTGATCAGGATGACAAACAGGGTGAAGGAGACGGCAGAGGCGTAGCCCATCTCGAAGCCGCGGAATGCCTTTTCGTAGATGTACATGGCGATAACGCGGGAGGCGTCCCCCGGGCCGCCTTCGGTGAGTACATAGACGTTGTCGAAGATCTGAAATGCGCCGATGAGGGAGATGACAATGGCAAAGAAGGCTGTGGGCGAGATGAGAGGGAGCGTTACATTACGGAACTGTTGCCAGAATCCGGCGCCGTCGATGCGGGCGGCTTCGTAGTAGACGGCGGGAATGCCCTGGAGGCCGGCCAGGTAGATGACCATCAGATAGCCGCAAGCCTTCCAGACATCGTAGATCATGGCGGAGAAGAGAGCCCAGGCTGAGCTGCTGAGCCAGGGTACTGGGTCGAGACCGATCTGGCCGATAAGGAAGTTGACGACGCCGCGGTCCTGGGTGAGGAGGAAGCGCCAGACAACGGCCAGGGAAGCGGTCGTGGTCATGACGGGGAAGAAGATAGAGGTGCGGAGGAGATAGCGAAGGCCCCAGGGCATGGCGCGGTTGAGGCCCACGGCCAAGAGGAGGCCGAGGACGTTGTTGAGGAAGGTGGCGCCGACCGTGAGCCGCAGGGAGTTCCAGTAGACCTTGAACAATCTGGAATCGGACGTGAGGCGGGTGAGGTTTTCGACGCCGGCCCACTTGGGCGGCGTCAAGAGGTCGTAGTGCAGAAAGATGAGGACAAGGGAGGCGATGATAGGCAGGGCGGTGAATGCCAGGAGGCCGAGCAGGGCGGGTGTGGCAAATAGATAGCCGGCCCATGCTTCGCGCCGCGCCAGTGTGGTCCCCTTTTGGGGGTTGGCCTGCCTGTCGATTTTGTCGTCAGGCAGCGCTGTTGACGTCATGGGGCGTCCTGTCTGGGTAGGTCAAGATAAAGGGTTGCCGAGGGGAAGGGCGTGCATGAATCCCTTGCCGCCGGCAACCTGACATACCTAAGTGGGGGCAGTTATGCCTGCTTAAGCTTGTCCATTTCGGGCTGCAACTCGTCGTGGGCAGCCTGCAGCGCTTCTTCGACAGTGCGTTCACCATTCCAGATGGTGGCGTAGTTCCGGTTGAGGATTGGTTCGACGATATTGAAGTTGGTGGGCGACGGCACGGTGGCGGCGAAGTCGAGCGATTCGTAGAATAGTGCGGTGTTGGGCGGGCCATACTCGGCGAAGACGGGCATTGCGGCGACCGAGCGCAGGGCGGGGATGCTACCTCCGACCTTGACCAAGTCGATGGAGGTGTCGGAGTGGGAAAGGTGCTTGACGACCTCCCAGGCCTCCTGCGGGTTCTCACTGGAGGTGGAGACGCCCCAGCCTTCGGTGCCGGCCACGGTCTTGAGCGGACCGGCCTGGTTCGGCTGATACTGGATGTCGTAGGTATCAAATTCTGCTTCAAGGGTACCGGCGATGCACCAGCGGCCGCAGGTGCGCATGACAAGGTTGCCGGCGTGGAACTGTGCCCAATCATCCCAGCCTTCGGGGTTGGGGGCGACTTTGTGCTCCAGGATAAGATCGGCCAAGAACTGAAGTGTTTCGGCGACCTTGGGGTCGAGCAGGTTGGAGTCCAACCAGTCATCCGAAATTGGTGAGACGTCATTGGTAAAGTACCAGGCGCACATGCCGAACATGCTTGCGCCCCAGAAGGAGTAGGCGAAGCGGTCATCGGCGCCGCCGGTGACGTTGGCGACCTGGAGACAGGTTTGGAGGAAATCGTCCCACGTCCAGTCGGTCGGGGGCGGGTCCAGTCCCTCTTCCTCGAAGATGGCGGTGTTGTAGTACATGACCATGTTGTTCCAGGAGAAGGGGAACAAGTATTGCTTGCTATCGACCTGGAGCATTTCGCGCAGGGTGACGTGGATGTCGTTGTGGAGGATGTCATTGGCGGGCTCATCTGCGGCGAAGAAGTCGTCCAGCACCTCGAGGACGTTCTTGGCAGTGAGGAGTCTGAGCCCTTCGATGGCGATCATGATGACGTCGATCTGTTCGCCGCCGGCGATGCGAGTCAGCATTGTATCGGAGTAGCCGTCCCATCCGCCTTCGCCCCAGCTGTTGGCGTTTACCTCCATGGCGATGTTGGGGAGCCTTTCAAGGGACCGTTCCAAGGCATTGTCGAAGGTGTTGACGGGCATGCCGGAGGTGGCGATGATAGTGACCGGCTCCATGGCGGGGGCGGAGTCGCCGCCGGCGTCAGGGGCGGCTGCGGGGACTGCACAGGCAGCGAGCGCGGCGCCGGCTGCGCCAACACCTGTAAGCCGCAGCATGTCACGGCGGCTCATGTTCTGGTTGAATGGGGTGGGTTGTCTGGACATACTTCGTCTCCCTTGAAGTGTTATGTTGAGTCAGGGGCAGGGTTTACTGCCACTGTTCTACCAGATGATGTGGGTCGCGTTCGCTGATTTCAAGGGGCCGTGATGGGTCCAGGCACCCAGGTACCACGACATGCAGCATTTGCTACTGCAGACAGATGGACAGCGCCACTTCGGGTGCTATCGCTCAAGTACGTTTCTCAACGGTTCTCATTCGGCGGTCGAACGGAACCTGGCGGGTTTTCGGTAAGAGAGTGGGACTCGTTCTTTCGGATTGTGGGAAATAATAGAACAGGCTTGGCGCGTTGCCAAATCTCTTGGGGGCGTGGTTGTTATTGCTTGTGGGTCGTAGTTCAGGAGAAGGTAGAAGCTTGCGTCCTTGACAGCGGCGTGGCGAGAAGGCCGAGCGGGGCGGGTTGCCGAGCAGACAAGGCGCACGGGGCGCCCTGCCGCCGGCAACCTGCAATCCCTGAATAGATCTGACTATGCCTGCTTGAGTTTATCCATTTCGGGCTGCAGTTCGTCATGGGCAGCCTGCAGCGCCTCTTCGACAGTACGTTCACCGTTCCAAATCGTGGCGTAGTTCCGGTTGAGGATTGGTTCGACGATATTGAAGTTGGTGGGCGACGGCACGGTGGCGGCGAAGTCGAGCGATTCGTAGAAGAGCGCGGTATTGGGCGGGCCGAACTCGGCGAAGACGGGCATTTCGGCGACCGAGCGCAGGGCGGGGATGTTACCGCCGAGCTGGACCATGTCGATGGAGGTGTCGGTGTCAGAAAGCAGTTTGACGACTTCCCATGCCTCTTGCGGGCTCTCGCTGGAGCTGGAGATGCCCCAACCGTCGGTCCCAGCGACAGTCTTGAGGGGACCGGCCTGATGCGGCTGGTACTGGATGTCGTAGGTGTCGAATTCGGCTTCGAGTGAACCGCCGATGCACCAGCGGCCGCAGGTACGCATGACGAGGTTGCCGGCGTGGAACTGCGCCCATTCGTCCCAGCCTTCGGGGTTGGGGGCAACTTTGTGCTCCAGGATCAGGTCGGCCATGAACTGAACTGTCTCGGCCACCTTGGGGTCAAGCAGATTCGAGTCCATCCAGTCATCTGACATGGGTGAGACGTCGTTGTTGAAGTACCAGGCGGCCATGCCGAACATGCCGGCGCCCCAGAAGGAGTAGGCGAAGCGGTCGTCGGCGCCGCCGGTGACGTTGGCAACACTGATACAGGTCTGCAGGAAGTCGTCCCAGTTCCAGTCGGTCGAGGGCGGATCCAGTCCCTCTTCCTCGAACACGGCAGTGTTGTAGTACATGACCATGTTATTCCAGGAGAAGGGGTACTCGTATTGCTTGCCGTCGACCTGGAGCATTTCTCGCAGAGTCACGTGGACATCATTCTGCAAGATCTCATCGGCAGGTGCATCAGCGGCGAGGAAGTCGTCCAGCGCTACGAGGACGTTTTTGGCGGTAAGGAGCCTGAGCCCTTCAATCGCGATCATGATGACGTCGATCTGTTCGCCGCCGGCGATGCGGGTAAGGAGCGTGTCGGAGTAGCCGTCCCAGCCGCCTCCGCCCCAGCCGTTGGCGTTGACTTCCATGGCGATGTTGGGGATACGCTCCATGGAACGCTCCAGGGCGTTGTCGAAGGTGTTGACGGGCATGGAGGTGGTGGCGATTACGGTGACGGGCTCCATGGCGGGGGCGGAGTCGCCGCCGGCGGCAGGGGCGGCTGCGGGGGCTGCACAGGCGGCAAGGGCGGCGCCGGCAGCGCCGACTCCGGTAAGCCGCAGCATGTCACGGCGGCTCATGTCTTGATGGAAGGGTGTGCGTTGGGACATACTTCGTCTCCTTTGAAGTGTTTTGTTGAGTCAGGGGCAGGGTTTACTGCCCCTGTGTTTCCAGATGGGGTGGATCCCTTTAGCTGATTTCAAGGGGCCGTGGTGCGTCCAGGCACGCAGATAACACGACATGCGGCATTTACTACAGCAGGCAGACAGCGACCTCTTCGGGTGCTGTCGTGAACGTACGTTTCTTAACGGTTCTCATTCGGCGGGCGAACGGAATTTGACGGGTTTGCTACAAGAGCGTGGAACTCGGTTATTTCGGGTTGGGAGCCATAATAGAACAGGCTTAGCGTGTTGCCAAAATTTTAGGGGTGCAGTTACAGTTTGCGGGTGGGTGGTAATTGGGCAGAGGGAAGAAGCTTGAGTCCGAGACTGCCGCGCGCGGAAGGGCTATCGGCTTACCGGGATCGAATGTTATGCCACTCGAGAAAGGCTTCAGTTCGCTTTGACAGCAAGAAGCGTTCAGCTTCGATATCCATTGGACGATATACTTGCCATCTGACGGGACGAAGTGACAGTTGCCAAGGCAGACACAGTTCGTCAGGTTCAAGAGCAATTGTGCTGGAAACCAGGCAATGGTGGCCTTGACAGTACGGGAACGCTTGAAGAGGTCCTGCAATGAAGACGATCGAAGAGAAACTGTCGGCGTATGAAGTGGACGTTGGCTTTCCCGAGGTGAGCGGCATGGAGCATTTGCAGATGCTATTGGCTCGCAGCGAACTGCACGAAGCCGACCGTCTCCTGGACAGTGAACAGAAGACACGCCTTGCTCGTGCAGATCGAAAGCTGGTACAGCAGGCTCAGTCATTCTACGAGGCCATTCAAGCGATCGCAGACCTGGCCAGCTGGCGCGAGCGTGCCGGATTCGTAACACCTGAACATTGGTGGTGGTATCTGGATGTGTTAGCGCAACTGCCTGCCGGCACAGCTACGGCTGAAATCAACGCCCTCTCTGTTAAGAAATGAGTTTCAGTGCGGTGACAGTTCGATTGAATCGAGCGCGGCCAAGTTCCAACCGGGTCCGGGCTTGAAGGCTTGAAATTGTTCGGATAATTCCTCTTCCTTTTCCTCAGAAGGTACCAGACTCTCACACCCAGCTCTTGGCTCCGGCACAGGGTGCATCCCAGATATGGGGCGAAGATGGTCAGATAGGGATTTCATGCCATCGTTGGCTGAGGAGGCGAGCACGGAGAGCGAGCATGGCCTGAGCACCATTTCGGGACCAGCGCATGCCAGCTTGTTTCATACGCTGCTGAATCAAGGTTTTGGCCGCGGATTCGACGGTGCCGCTGCTGATGGGGAAGCCCGCCTTTCGAAAGGCAGCGTAGTTCATACGTCTTCGGTTTTTCCACAGATAGGCGACCGCCTGTTTGACTTCTGGGGGCGCCTCTTCTGGGTTGGGATAGAGACGCAAGATACGGCGGAAGAAAAGGGATTTATACGCTTAACTGCACAAAATCTTGGCGTTTTCTGAGGCTTTTCGTGCAATAGCAACTAAATACCCCTGCACATAGGGGCAAAGATGGCGGCGCTGCCCTAACATTCACACACTGTTAGGAGGCGTAGTATGAGTGGGGAATTAGAAGTACAGAGGAACGAAGCAAAGGGCCGCGTCGAGTCAGAGAGGCTTGATCCACATGAAGTGTTGCGCGCGTTGATCACTCTTTATAGGGATAATTTGTTTTTCCCTTCCAGTATGGATCAGCATCAAAAGGTCATTTGGGCTGAGAAGATATTGAAAGAGAGAGATCAGAAGAAATCTGAGGGGAGACTAGATATGCCCTGAATTCTCTCTTTTAGCATCCTTAAACCTACATCCAGTACACCGTCTAAGGTAGAGGCTTCCTGGGACATCGGTTGGATAACTATGGTTATGGGTGTTACTTCGTTTTGAAGAGGTTGGACATCGAAGTGGACTTCTGCTTCGGATACTCTGTAAGGTGTCCCGTTTTCTTGTTCATCGTGAGCGAATTGTAGTACCACACGGGAAACGGTGACACCTTTTGGCATTTCGGGCAGTCTTGTGTCTGTCATGGTGTTCACGCTAGGACTGTGAATGTCAGACTTACTCTTCACTATCAACATCTTGGCTTCGATAAGGTGTTGAGGACGACTTTTTCAACGATTCACTGTTTGCATATCGCAACAGTTCTATTGCAGCGGATAACCTGACTTCACTAGGTATGTTCGATTCGCTGCCACGACTGCTCTTCCTTGTTGGCTTTGTCAGTTCGACCAAGGTGTCCAAGGCAGTTTTCTTTGCAGTTTCGACACTGACTTCATCGGTCATATTGTTGTCCTCAGTATGGTGGGAGATTAGGGGCCACACTGCAACATAATTTGCGAAAATTGTCCAGTTTAGGCCACGTCGCGTATAGAGATTCGAGTCACTGTGTTAGCTTCACTAATTACATTGACTTTGAAAGGATCATAATGGATGCCAGCATACCAGTCACGTCTATTGCCACGAGATAACAATTCTTTTAGAACGCGCTTTCCTTCGGAGATGGCAGTTTGTTTGTCAGGATGCCAGTATTCGTGAGTAGGAAAATTTGGCTCTGCCCTGTTTCTGCCTTCTGAATACGCAAAGAACAGTGCCCAACGAAGTTCACATTCTTTACTCATTGTTTGTCTCCTTGACACGATGATTATTTGCCATTTGTCTCCTTTATCGTCAACGTAGGCTTTCCCAAAATTCTCCACTTCTCGGTCGATCAGAAGGCAACATGCGACCATTTCCGGGGTTAGCCATAGTGCGTTCCAGCCTGCCCCAATCTTGCTCAAGCAGATTCTCGATGGTCTGAATTGCAGCACCTGGTCTCTGGAAAGAATCTTCTAACGCGGGAAGCCTAGATTCTACCTCATCTGCCCAAAGAGCGTTCTTGAGATGATGCACCAGATATTGAGTGCTTGAGACACGATAAGGGAGGTCAAGGGGGTCGGGCTTGTCGTGTTTGCGAAGCCCTTGACTTCTAAAGGCTTCATTGATACTTTCGACTATCGAACTCATAGAACGCCTCCTCGTAGTCAATCAATGTCGTCATGTATGTCCTAAATAAGCCTACCACAAGTTGGTAAGCTTGTCCAGTTGAAGGAGGTGCCATTCCCTCATTTTTGCGGGCTGGCAGGTGGTTTTTGTAACTTGACAAATTCAGTTCACAATTGTCGTCGATCACTTAACATTTCGTCGAATTTGACATTTATGCCAAGATATGCTATTATGCGAAGCCTCAACATTCACTGCCAAAAGGGGGGCGCGTATCATGGACACGCAAAATGGAGAGACGACGATCAGTACCTTCGAATTCTTTGAGATGTTCCCAAATGAGGATGCTGCCATCGAGTACCTTGAGGAAGTGCGGTGGGGGGAGGGTATGTATTGCCCCCATTGTGATAGTGAACGAGTCACAAGGCTCAAAGCACACCCGTATTGGATGTGCAGAGATTGTAGGAAAAAGTTCACTGTCCGCACTGATACAGTATTCGCGAGATCGCATGTTCCACTTCATAAGTGGCTATACGCGATGTACCTCCTCGAAACTTCGCGTAAAGGTATCTCCAGTATATACCTGTCGAAACAACTGGGGGTCAGACAAGCGACCGCTTGGTTCATGCTGCATCGACTACGTGAGGCGTGCGATGTCGAGGCTATACCACTTAGTGGTACGGTGGAAGTGGACGAGACGTTCGTAGGTGGTAGTAAGAAGAACATGCACTACGAACGGAAGCAGAAACTACCACCTGGGCCAATAGGTGGTAAGGAGATAGTGTTTGGGTTGCGCGAGCGCGAGAGCGGTCAGGTGATCGCTCACCCTATACCTGATACCACTGCGCGCACTCTGAGTCCGGAGATATTGAGGAATGTGGAGAGAGGCTCAACGGTCTACACTGACGACCATGGTGGATACCACCAGGTAAACAAGTGGTATTCCCACGCGACAGTGAACCATAGTAACTGGCAGTTCGCTGACGGTAACGTGACCACCAATGGTATCGAAAGCGTGTGGGCTGTGCTCAAACGAGGGTACAAGGGAGTATACCACCATTGGTCGCCCAAAAACATGAGGAGGTATGTGAATGAATTCGTGTTCCGCCTGAACTGTAGTAAAAAGTTCGATCATACCATCGACAGGCTTACCTACCTTGCAAAGAACGCGATCTCAAAGCGACTCACGTATGAGGAGTTGACCGTAGACTAGGAGGGGTGGTATGGTGGGGGTTAGTGGGGCCTGTCCGGTAAAGGAGGGGTTATGACAGAAAAGAAGCAGAATGTAGACAAAGAGGCTCTCGACCGCATCTCGAAACGGGTGCTTGCGTTCAGACCGAGCAAGCACAGGAAAAAGCCAAAGGCGAAGAAGGAGAAGCCAAAGCCACCGTCGGAATGACGGTGGCTTTTCTTATCGTTTGAAACAACCCAACAATGTGATAAAGTGGCGATTGCCACAGTAGCTGAGTCTCCCTTGTGGAGGCTTTTTTGATCTCGTAAATATTAGGACGGGGACGTATCGCGTCCCCTTGTTGGCTTACGGGATCAAAGTGGCTGCTGTGGCAAGCGTCCTTTTTCCTTAGTCCAACAAGGGGGCACTGTCGTGAAAAATACCGTCTATAATCTCGTGGATGGGGTAGTATCAATTGCGTTGGTCTTGGGGCTTATTGCCTACTTGGAATCCTACTTGGGGTGGGGAGAAAATATCACCCAAATCATAATCTGGTCTTTCATTGGGTACAGGGTGGCTTATCAATCTGTGATATTGAAGATTATTGATAGGTTCCTTACGGGTTTGTCCGATGAAGAACAGGCTCCTGAAGAAGAGGAGGATGACGAAGGCAAGCCATACGACTGGTCTGAATTCAAGGAGTTGATAGGGACCGTATTCGCAGCAATGTTTCTCTCGTTTGCTGCGGAGTCAGCCTTTGGTGGTTTAGGTGAAACTGTGGCGACAGCGATTCTTGTCCTTTATGCGGGCAAAAAAGTTTTGCTCCCTTTGGGTGAAGTAATCCAGCGGGATAGAGGGGCTTACAGGAAGTATAAAGAATCTACCGAAGAACGGAGAGGGATAATCGATCAACTCAGAAATGAAACTTCTGAATGGGGTCAGATTGCAGATGTGTTAAACGAGAAGGGATACAGGTACAAGAGAGGGGAAAAATTCTATGACAAACTGGTACGAGATGAACACACAATTCTGCTTTTGAACAGAATTGACGACGATAAAAGTGAGGCGACGGAATGAGCGACCAAAAACACGAATGGGCAGTAGTCCACAAAAAAGAATTCACCAACGGGCTGATAGAAACAGAACGTTGCCACAAATGCAACGCGACACGCACTATACAATACCCTCCTGGTATGAAGATCGACACGCAACCCAAACCTTTGCCTCGATTCTGCCCAGGAATGCAAACCGAGCCAAACCCAATAATCAGACAGCGCATACGAAACATCTCTAGCGAACTCACAGAAGCGGAAATCGAAAGACTGGAAAAAGACAACGACTTCGTAACCAACCTCCTAGAAGCAGATAAAGTTACGCTTTCACTTATTGGCGGGCTAGTGATACACATGACTTTTCCTTACAAGGCAGAGTCACGATTTAGGGTGAGGTAGAACAACTGTTTAATCAGGTATATGAGTCCCAAATAATCACCCTTTGCAGAGTCACACCTGTCATATAACCGCCGTGGCCTTGAGAATACGGCGATCTCAAAGTTTTCAAAGGTTGACAAGTAATCGAGTTGTGCTAAAATCAATATACACGCCTATACTATATAGGCTGTGTAAGAAGTGGCCCAGGGGGGACTCGAACCCCCGACTTCCGCTTTGGCAGAGCGGTTTCTATCCTCTGAAGTACTGGGCCACGAGAGAGTGCCGGGGGAGTTGAACCCTCTAGTTACGCGGATTGGCAGTCCGCGCACCCACCTTGGGATCGGCACTCGCAACAGTACAGAGGCCCTGACAACGCCCGGACAAGGTTATGTGTCAGGGCCTCTGCGCGTCCATCACCCTACAATTGTAGCCGATCTGTATACATAAGTCCAATGACGTAAACTACTCTCTCCGTACTATACTTACACGCTACTGAAACCGTATACAACCCGTGTAATGCCAGTAATGTTTGCGTTGCGTTAGCGTCGCCAAAATCTTGTGCAGTTAAGCGTATAAATCCCGAAGAAAAGGCGCAGTTGACTGCGAGTTAAGGCGGCCTTCTGGGCTTGGACCCAG
>JAPOVP010000030.1 GCA_026708085.1 Caldilineaceae bacterium | reverse complement strand
TGCGGGGGCGGAGCCCCCGCACAAGGGAGGGCCGAATAGGCCCGACCGCCCAGAGAAGCAGTGGTCAGAGGAGGCGCTTTCCTTGACTTGGATTTGATCGGGGACTGGAAACGGCTCTGTTGCTTCCCGAGGTATGAGAAAGTTCGCCTCTATTTTGGGATGCCCGGGGCTGTGCCCCCTGCTTTAGCGATCACGGGAAGGATGCTATACTTTTGGGTACTCAATTTGCAGGGGAAAGGAACAAGGTATGAGCGAGGTGTTTCGGGTTTGCCCCAACTGCGGGCAGAATGTGGCGATGGCGGCGCGGCACTGCGGCGAATGCGGCTACAATGTGGAGGACGGTTATCCGCTTGAGAGCCGCAACACGCTGCCGGCGGTGGTGGCGAAGGTCGGGTTGCCGGTGGCGGCCGGTCTGGCCAGCTTTGCGCTGCGTGCCGGGTGGAAGTTGCTGCAGAAACAGCTGCCCGAGCTGGCATCCAACGCGCTCAACAGCAGCGCGTCGCGGCCGCCGGCGCAGCCCCGAAAGGGACGGGGCAGCCGGTTCGTCCATATCCGTTCGAAATGGGTTGTCGGTGATCGAAGCGGGGTGTGGCGATCCGGCGAGGAAGAGCACACCATCGAGATTGACGATGGGTAGAAGGTCAGTAGTTAGTGGTGAGTGGTCAGCTCCCGATACGGGGAACTGACCACCGAGCACCGGCTGCTGAAAGTCGCTGTTTTCAATACTCGTCGATGGTTTCCCAGCGGGCTGCGGTGTTTCGCTGCCGCTGGGAGAGGCGCCAGCCCCAACCGGTGATGCTGAAGCCGATGGCGATGAAGAGACCGGCCACCATATAGGCCAGTAACTCCGGCCAGAGCAGAATCGCAACGCCAAAGAGAATCAGTACCAGCCCGGGGGCGATAAACAGCCAGCGTCCGAAACCGCCGGCCTGCTGTGAGATTCGCTGTCCTGTGCGGAAGAAGCGCACAGAGGTTTGTTGTCCTGTAAACATATTTCAGACTCCGTAGGAACTATGCGCAGCGTTCACGGATTACGGACGCTGCGCATTGCTTTATCCTTTGCGTGCGGAAACGGGCCGCTCAGTCCCGGCTGCGGGCGAAGAGGATGAAGGCATAGTAGAGCAGCGTCGTGATCGCCTGGATCGCGGCGGCCACGTAGGTCAGCGCCGCGGCATCGAGCACCGCGCTGACCCCCTTCATCTCGTGCTGACCCACGAACCCCTGCGCGACCAGGATCTCCTTGGCCCGCTTGCTGGCGTTAAACTCCACCGGCAGCGTCACCAGCGTAAACACGGCGACCGCGGCGAACAGGATCAGCCCCACCAGCGAGACCGTAAACCCCAGCCCAGACCCCATAAACATGCCGATGAAAAAGATGATCGGCCCCAGCCAGCTGCCGATCTGCACGCTTGGAACGATCACACTGCGCAGGGCGAGCGGGGCGTAGTTGGTGCTGTGCTGGATGGCGTGGCCCGCCTCATGCGCGGCAACGCCGACCGCGGCCGCGCTATTGCTCTGATAGACCCCCGGACTCAGGCGCAGCGTCCTCGACCTCGGATCGTAGTGGTCGGAGAGGAAGCCGCGCGTCTCTTCGACGTTGACGTGGCCGAGTCCGTTGGAGTCGAGGATACGCCGCGCGACCTGCGCGCCCGCTGCGCCGCGCCCCACCGGCACCCGCGAATACTTGTTGAACGTAGATTTGACTTTCATCTGCGCCCACAAGCCCAGCGCGAGGGCGGGCAGGCTGATGATGAAATAGAGTGGATCGAAGAAAAACATAACTCACCTCGTAGAGAGTGTTTAACTAGCAGACGAATCTCCGGTTGCGGCCGATTCGTTCGTTATCTGGCTGAACGCAGGCCCGGAACTGTTTTCCAAGTCTACGTCCTGAGTTTACACAAGCCCGGCGCTCTGTTCCTGACGCGCACCTGACAGGGGGCTGTCACCTGGCTGAACAGTCTGGATCGAAGCGTTATTATAGGGGCTTATATCGCAAACTAAACAGACTGTTTTCTGCTGGCGGGCGGGGGGGTTGTTGCTAGTTTAACATTTCGGGGTGTGTCCCTGATCGCATAGTGTGCCAAGCGTTGAGCAAATCATTTTGGCGTTCGCGTGCGAAGTCTAAAGCGCGCCCTTCTGCCTTGGGGTCTAGCCTTCCTCGAAAAATAAAAATTTCATTAAGGTCTAAGACTGCCTTTTTCCCCTTGTGTTTAACGTGACAATGGGCGCGATAGTGAGGTTCTCGCGGGTAAATCTCGAAACGTATATCATACTGTTTGAGGTAAGCAACTACTCCCATACGCTGTGTGGGGAGGAGACTTCATCAAATTCCTTCCCGGTTAACTCAAGATAAAGAGCATCTGGACAAAGACTTGCCACATCAGACCACCACACTTCGCCATATTCCCCGATTTTGACTTTCCCAAAGGCACCTGGGGTCTGCCATTCGGAGAACATCTCCATTTTGACACAATCAGACAAGTCTATTTCGCCAGCTACCCCATCGGAGTAGCTCAAGTAAATTTTGTAAGGGGATAGTGGGGTGACTCTTGTAATCCAAGGAAAATCATACCCGATTTGGTATGTGGGTAATTCGGGATGGGCTGACATGATTTAATCCTCTTTGTTTCGTTGGTGTTTTTTGTCGTCCTTGTCGTACTGCCATTCAAAGCCAGGGGCTTTCGTGTTGACTCTGAACGCGGCCCTAACTACTTTGGCAGGGTCTGCGTCGATAGGCTCTGGCATCTCTAGGGGCGGTCGCCCACGTTTGCGTTTAGGCTGCTTCTTTGGCTTAGTCATGGCGTTAGAGTTCAGGATGATGGGCAAGGGGCGCGGTTAGTGACTGTGTGCATGTATGGTGAAGATGATGTAAAAGAGTTGCAGAATTATAAAAGGGGCACCGATCATAACGAACCATTTTAGCCAGTTTATATTTGTTTTCATCTCTATAATACCCCTTTCAGCAGACCGTGTTCTGTGACGCAAATTTTCGAGCTTTTGGTCGAGGTGCTCAAACGGTAGGCCCATAGCATTATCGTAGCATTGCCTCTTGGATTTGTCAAGCAGGGTTCTCTTTGTCCAGAAAATGTCGATTTTTGTTGTTTTGCTTCATGTGCTAAACGTGCTAGTCTGATTGCCACCACAGCTAGCAGTATCTTATTACTTGTGTGAAACCCGACGAGTGGGCGCGTTGCGCCCCCTTGTTGGCAGTTAGATAAATGTGTTCGCTGTGGTGGCAACCATTCATCAGTTTCCACCAAGGGGGCACCCCTATGACACAGCCTCAACAGGAGCCAAGCGTCAGTGAACTTATTTACGGGCTGAACGAGACGATGGTTGGTAAGTTCGAAGCGTTAAGCGCACGTGTCGATAAACTGGAATCCACACTAACAGATGATGCACTTGCCCTTTCTGGCGTACAAGAGGCACTCATAATGGGGCTGCAACAGCAATTGCAACCTGAACTTACTGAATTTTCAGATTGGTTTGAAGAACCAACCAACTGGATAACCTTGCACTCGTACATGATGTTGTGGCAACTGTCGAGGCAAAATGGGAATGACCCGGTTGCGCTTACCCCCATAGTAAGCGATTTAATGAAGGCGGTGTGGCATAGCATGGCGGAGCAGAAGGCGAAGGCTTAGAAAATAGACAAGCCTACCACAGTTGCGGTAGGCTTGTCGGTGAAGGCCCCTATAGCTCAGTGGACTAGAGCAGTGCTCTCGAAGGCATTGGTCGCAGGTTCGAATCCTGCTAGGGGGCTTTCTTATCCCGTTAGCAATTTGACAGGCAGGGTGCGTCAGTGGCTACTCAGCACACAGGAGCGTGTACGTATAGCCTGTAAAATAGATTTTCTTGGCAAGCGTTCGACTCACGCGATGCTTCTGGAAGCCAGGTTCCTCCAAACTTAAGAGTTTGTACTTGCCTTTTGTCTGTGTCCCGATAGGCATAGTGTCAAGAACGATCTTGCCATAGTCGTTCGCTGGATCAGTTTTGTTGATCCAGATGAATGACAGTTGAACAGCCCTAAGCCTATGAAACCAAGGCGGGTCATTGCGTTCATCAATCCTATCCCATCGAACTAGCAGGTTTCGACCCAGTTTGCCTTTCGCCTCGGAAACAGGATTCACAAACTCCACTGCCCCGATTCCTCCACGCCAAGGGCATTCTACCAAGGTGTCTTGAGCAAGGGCAATAGGCCATGAACTCGACAGTAGTAATACTGATAGCAGGGTTACTATCAGTGCCTGCTTGATCATGCCTGTGCGTCTGAAAATATTCATAGCGAACATCGGTATTTCTCCTTCCCCAAAATGGGGATAATTTGGGGATGCTATTATCCCCAAGAATAATGGTCTAACCTTATTCTACAATACGAGTAAGTTTGGGTATAGCTAATGTG
This sequence comes from Caldilineaceae bacterium, assembly GCA_026708085.1. Classification (GTDB taxonomy): domain Bacteria; phylum Chloroflexota; class Anaerolineae; order Caldilineales; family Caldilineaceae; genus Bin5. The sequence goes on along the minus strand of JAPOVP010000030.1, from coordinate 29,447 downwards.
CCCTTTTTGACTTACGAATCACATACTATTGGTATGCGAACCGAAACACAAAGCCACCGCCATCTGACGGTGGCTTTACAAGTTGCTCTACTAAAAGAATGAGGTTACCCCTTTATAATATTTCCATAACCAGCCCCTTTGAGACACTTCTCCAGTTCTTTGATCTTGGCTTCATTGTACTGGTATTCCTTCAGTTCATTGTACAAATTTTCTAGTTGACCAGATGCGATTTCTTTTTGCACATTATTGTCTTTATCGACAAACCATAAATCAGGGGAATCGGTTCTCACTTCAATATCGAGAAGATCGCCCCTCATAACCCTCCCCAAAATTTCAAGATTGCCTCCAAACTCTCGCAACTCATGGGAAAGAACGCTAGATTTCTCCTTCGCCTCGCGAAGCTGGTTCATCAAATCCATCACCTTGCTGTTGAATTCTTCTTTCGTCATCGCCTACCCCTTAATCAAATCCTTATAGCGCAACTGCTTGCCAGCAGCCTGCCTTGCGACCGACCCCATCTGGTCTATTGTGTCTTGAGGGCGCATGTTGTGTCGCCCCTCAAACTCGTTCACATAGCGGTGAAGGTGCTTCGGACTCATCTGGTGATACGTCCCAGTGTATCCTCTTTTCATCATGGCCCAAAACGATTCCAGCCCGTTTGTATGTGCCTGCTCGCGTACATACTCACCAGTGCCATGCCCCACCGCCTGATGCTCTCTAGGTAGCCCCGAATACGCAGCAGCCTCGTCCGTGTACACCGTCGTGTCGGGCGTCGTGTTCTCCACTACAAACCCCTGTAGCGTCGCCTTGTCGGTCCGCTCTATCACTTCTGCCTGCACCTGGTTCGTGTCTCGATTCTTCATGCCCACCACTGCGGTCTTGCCAACGGTGCCGCGCCCCGCGTTCAGCTTCTTGCTCGCGTGTTTGTTGCCTTCCTTCCCGCCAAAGTAACTCTCGTCTACCTCAACCTCGCCTTCGTAAACTTCGCTACCGATGTTCCACGCTTCTCGTATGCGGTGAAGCATGTGCCAAGCAGTCTTTTGAGTGACCCCAATATCGCGATGCAACTTCATGCTGGAAACACCTTTCAGGCTTGTCGTAATCAGATAGACCGCCACGATCCATTTCTGATACCCGACCTTGGAACTGTGCATAAACGAGTTGGTCTTCACACTGAAAAACTTCCGACAGTCGCGACAGTGAAAAGGCATCTGCGGGTGGTTGCCCTGCGCTGCCACATTGTCGCCCTCGCAGTGCGCGCACCGCAACCCGTCAGGCCAACGATTCTCAATAAACCACTGTTCCGCGGTCGCGTCATCAGGGAACAGTTTGAACAGTTCCATCAGTGTAATGCCCTTACGAAAATGCTTTCCCGGTGCTGACTGTGCCATCGCTATCGCCCCTTTCGCTGCTCGATTATACGAACAATACTAAACGATTTTGCGATTTTTGTCAAATTGGGCTGCTGGCTGAATTCGCAACGCACAATTTAGGCTACTGGCTGTATTTGTAACGCACATTACCAATTTGATCTTCGCGACCCCCAATGGTAAATTGGGGGCGTAAGTACGGAAAGAAGAAGAGCCAGTCGCTGTATCAGCAGCGACTGGCTGGACAGCAGCCATGAAAGGAGAAAACAATGGCTACCTCAGATGATGGCACAGAGTTTGCCAAAGAGCACCAAGTGCGGATAACGAAGGACAGGCTTAAAGAATTTCACGAGATCAAGAATGAACGGGATAGGCTCCGTTTACAAGATGGGCTTCGTGAGGTGGAGCTTTCCAATATCAAGCGAGAACTCGACCGGGAACGTGCGGAGAAAGAAATTCTCAAACTCGATCTTGGTCAGGCGCAGGAGAACGTTAGGCTCATCACAACCGAACGCAACATTTACAAATCTTGGGCAGAAAGTAGGCAAACTCAACCTCCGCCCCCGACCCCGCCACCACCCGGTGCCCCTTCCACGTACCCGGATGGGACGCCCATCCCTTGGCGGGGGTACAGTCATAGGAATTTCTTTGACAACTGATGCGACATGATCAGACAAGCCCACCCACAAAAGGGGGGTTTGTCTGATCATGCTGAATCGTACTTTGGCTACTGCTCTGGCGAGGGCTGTTTAGTTTGCGATATAAGCCCCTTATTATACCATTACGAATCCAGTATAGCTGCGGTTGCTTACTCCTGTGTTAGCGTTCGGTTAGCTCTATGTTTGCGCGTGCCTGCGCGCCAGTGCCGCCAGCTGCCGAATTTCGGCGCTGCCCAGAAGATAACTGGCAGCCACATAGACGAGGACGCCCAGCCCGGCCCCTACGACCGCCGCGACCCAGCCGGCGGGTATCCCGAAGACGGCGCTGCCGCTGGGCAGAAGTTCGAGCCCGAGAAGGATTGCGCCGGCCATGACCGCGGACGCCAGCAGCGAGCGCGCCCCGCTGGTCAGCAGCTGGCGCACGGGCAGGCCCTGCACGGTTGTTGCCTGCCCCGTTGCCTGGTTGGGCGCACGCACTTTTCGCGCCAGCAGAAACAGCAGAACGACCATCTCCAGCGCGGTGGCGATGCTGTTGGCCAGGGCGAGGCCGCCAAAACTCAAGCGGCCAATCAGGGCCAGGCTGAGGAGAATGTTGAGCGCCACGGTGGCGACGCCGGCGACCACCGGTGTTGCCGTGTCGTGGAGAGCGTAGAAGACCCGCACCACGATCTCGACCACGGCGTGGGCCACCAGCCCGAGGGCAAAAAAGCGCAGCGCGTAGGCGACGGCCTGGGTGCTGGAAGCGTCGAAGCGCCCCCGCTGGAAGAGAAGCTCGATCAGGGGCTCGTCCAGCACATAGAGCAGGAAGGCAGCCGGTATCGACAGGAAAAGAATCAGCCGCAGCAGGCCGGAGAGCGTTGCCAGCAACTGCGCGCGATCGCCGGCCGCTACCTGCGCCGAGAAGGTGGGGAAGGCAACGGTCGCCACGGCCTGGGCAAAGATGCCCTGCGGCAGCAGCATCAGCAGCCAGGCGTAGTTGAGGGCGCTGAGGCTGCCGTCCGGCAGGCCGCTGGCCAGGATCGTGTTGACGAGAAAGTTGAGCTGCACAAAGAGCAGCCCCAGCACGCGCGGCCCCATCAGCCGCGCCACCTCCCGCACCTGCGCATCGCCAATACGGAAGCTGAAGCGGTAGCGCACTTTCTGCCGCAGGAGCGCCGGCAGCTGCACGAGCAGGTGCAGCACGGAGCCGCCGGCCACGCCGATCACCAGGCCGTGAATGCCCAGCACCGGCGCGAGCAGCCAGGCGCCGGCGATGATAGCGCAGTTGTAGAGCACGGGCGCGAAGGCCGGCAGCAGGAAATGCTGCACCGCATTGAGCGCGCCCATGATCAGGCCGCTGGCGCCGAAGACGACCGTGCTCGCCAGCATCCAGCGCATCAACGAGGCGGTCAACCGCTGCTGCTCGACGGAAAAGCCCGGCGCAATCAACCCGGCGACGAGGGGTTCGGCGAAGAGCATCGCCAAGCCACAGAGGATGACGAGAAACAGGGTCAACAGGTTCAGGACGCGGCTGAACAGCAGCCATGCCTGTTGCTGGCTGCCCTCTGTCCAAGCGGCGGCGAAGGTGGGGATGAAGGCACTGCCCAAGGCGCCGCCGGCCACCAGTTGGAAGAGCAGGTCCGGAATGCGGAATGCGGCCAGGTAGGCGTCCAGGTCGGCCGCGGTGCCGAAGCGGGCGCCGATGATCATCTCCCGCAGCAGGCCCGTTCCCCGGCTGAGGATGAACAGCAGCATGACCAGCGTCGCGGCGCTGGCGATGCCTCTGCTGTCCAGCGCCCGCACGCCTCCGTTGCCGTTCCGGGCGTCTGCGCTGCGGCTGTCCGGTCTCGTCATAGCGGTGGATGATGTTGCTGGTGAACGCCTGCCGCTTTTTGCCTGGCAGGTACGGTTCTGTACAATATATTTTCTTCCCGGCGCCGTTTTCGGCAGTCAGCTTTCAGTTGCCGAGCGTGTACCTGCGAAAGACTGTAAACCGAAAGTTTCCAAGGCCGCAATTCCATGTCAACCGCGTATCTATCAGTGAACGCCTGGCGCGAGATTTTCGCCCGCGTATTCAATGACGCCGACCTGCAGTCCAATGTCAGCCCGGACTGGTTGATCAACCCTGCCACCCGCCGCCGTCTCAAACTGGACTATCTGTGCCAGCCGGTCGGTATCGCCGTGCGCTTCTCCGGCCTGACCGGCAAAGGGCGGCGTCGCCGTGACGACTGGGAGCTGCTGGAAGAGGAGCAGCGCGACCAGACACGCGATGAGCTGTGCCGGCTGCATGGCATCCAACTGGCTGTGATCGACCCGTTTGACGACCCGCTCAAGCAGATGGACCGTTTCTTGTCGGTGTTGAGCCGGGCCAGACGTCTGACCGCGCTGGGTGACCATAACAGCCGGGAGAAAGGCGTCTCGATGGATGCGCTGGCCGCGGCTGTGCAGAACGCCAATCAGTTGCGCTTCTCCCTTTCCAGGAATCCGGAGCAGACGGTTGGCACGCTGGCGGAGGCCTGGCGGGACCGGGAGGCGAACATTGCTACGTCGCTGCAGGAGGCGGCCGCAGTCAAAGCGCCGGCGCCGACCCGGTCGCAGCAGCGCGCGCTGGCGCAGCTCGCTTGCGGCCAGCGCATTGTTCACACACATTTCGGTGACGGTGTGATTACGGAAGTTAGCGAAGAGGGCGTGGATAAACGGATCAAGATCCTCTTCGACGGCGACCAGGAGCGCACCTTTCTCGCCTCCCTTCTGGCTGACAAACTGGAGGCGGCTCCCTGAAGGCGAGGCGGCATGCGCGGAGATACCCTCACTCGCTCCGCAGACTCCAGATCCTTCGTCCCGCAACGCCCCCTTAACAGTACAAAACACCCTTACTGAATCGGCAAGGGTGTCGATAAACCGGAGTGGTCCATTGCACTGCCACTCCGCAGTTTGCACGCGATATGATTTCAGGTGCGCGACCGCGCTGGCAAGGGTACCGCCTTCCCTCATGACAGCCGCGGCCAAAACGGGCAAAGACTATCCTTCTTCTTTTGCGGTGCTCTTGGATTCGCTTGAGGAGCTGGTATTCGACTCCGCTTTGGTTTCGCTCTTGGACTCGTCTTTCGATTCGCTCTCTGTGGCTTTTTCAGGTCCGGACCCATTGCTGTCAGTCTTTTGCGCCGCTGTCTTCTGGGCTGCAGCCTTCTTCTTTTCATCCTCCTTCTTGCTGTCGGTGATGTACCATCCACTACCCTTGAAGTGAATGGCCGGCTTGCTCGGAAGCCGGGTGACTTCGACCGAACTGCAGGCCGGGCAAGCGGGAAGATCGGTGCTGGAAAATGACACGATGCGTTCGTATTGATGACTGCACTCTTTGCAGACCAGTTCATAAATTGGCATCGATCCGTCCTTGTCGTGATTATCTTTGTCAATTCCGCGGACACAACTATACTACTCGAAGGCCTCTCATGTCCCGGTCTGTTGCGTCCTGCACCGTAAAGGGCGCATTCGATAAGTATACCTTTTCATAGCGTTGTTGTCGAATTCCAACAGAGAAATTGAGTTAAGTTTGTGACCGACGCCGTCCGACTCTGCCGGTCCAAATCGTGGCTTCTTCAGACGCTGGCGTGAGGTCTGGACACCGCAACTATCAAGGTTTAACCCACTCCCAGCCCATGTCTTTCGACTTTGTTCAAGGTGCAATCGAAAACGGGAGTTTCGAACCGGAAGGCGTCTACCTGACGGCGCCATTTGAAGGCCGGCGGCGCGTCGTCCAGGAGTGGGGGGCCCGCCCGGAGTACTACCGCCGTTTTGTCGTCGGCGCCAAGGCGCTCCTCGGACACAATGGTGTCGACTTTGAAATGGTCCCCAGTGAGAGAATCATCGCGGCCGACAGTGGCGTCATAACCACAATCGGCAATGACCGCGAACGGTATGGTCGCTTCATCTGCATCGCCCACCCGTGGGGGGAATCCCTCTACACGCGTTTGCAGAATTTTGTTGTCGACGCGGGGCAGCGTGTGGAGCGGGGTGAGCTGCTCGGCTACTACAGTCATATGCCCGAGGCAGGACGACACTTCCATTTTGGTATCCGTTTTGTTCCGTATGTTGTCGTTGACGGGTGGGGCGGATATTCGAATCCGCTGCCTCATTTCTCACCGGATTCCATTCTTCTTGATTCTGATTGACTTTTCCTGTTTTTGAAGAATTTTTTTTTCAGACTTTCTTTAGTTTTTAATTTAGTATGACTTCGTAGGGTCTGGGGAAATGGGGATATGTGAATTCAAGGAACTATATGTGGTGATGTGATGGAAGAGTGACTGTATGTAGTGGCTGGGCGGCCCGAGGGGCGCGATTTCAGTGGGGACAATTCAGAGGGAAGCGCAGGAAAGATCTGGATGGGGTGATCCGCCGAACAAATGCTCGACACAAGATGTATTAATTACCCCCAAGTTGTACCCAACTGAGTATAACTCTCGGAAAATGGGGATAAAGAAACATCGGGGTTATAGGCAGACCTTATCCACTTTTTTTGGGGTTATCCCCGAAGTTATCCCCAGTTTCCCCGTATGTGGATTGTTTATCCCCGCCTTCTGTACGCCAATCGCCTTCTGTCTTTGCCTTTGACGCCAGATGCAGGCCAGAGTTCATTAGAGAACTGCCTGGGGCCAGCCAGCGGGAGGTCAGTTACGTTGTGGCGACCTATACCCAAGGAAGGAAGCCGGCGGAGGATCTGTTCGCGCAAGCCCGCGCGGAACGGATCGACGCCAACGCGCCCCTGGCCGCGCGCATGCGGCCCCGCACTCTTGATGAGTTCATCGGTCAGGAAGCGATCGTGGGCCCGGGCCGCCTCCTGCGGCGCGCAATTCAGGCGGACCGGCTGAGCAGCCTGATTTTCTACGGTCCCCCCGGTACGGGCAAGACGACCCTGGCCCAGGTGATCGCCAACACAACTGCGGCCCAATTCAGCGCGCTTAACGCTGTTCTGGCCGGCGTCAAGGACATCCGCGCGACGGTGGCAGAGGCCCAGGAGAGGTTGGCGCTTCACGATCAGAGGACAATTCTCTTTGTCGATGAGGTGCATCGTTTCAACAAGGCCCAGCAGGATGCCCTCCTGCCCTGGGTGGAGAACGGCACGGTTACCTTTATCGGCGCCACGACCGAGAACCCCTACTTTGAAGTCATCAAGGCCCTGGTCAGCCGCAGCCGAATCTTTCAGTTGAAGACGCTGAAGGCAGAGCATCTGCGCCAGATCATGCAGAACGCTCTCGACACGCCTCAACGCGGCTACGGCGGCCGGCGCGTTGAAATTGAGGACGAGGCGACCGAGCATCTGGTCTCTGTCGCCAATGGCGATGCACGCGCCCTGCTCAATGCGCTGGAGCTGGCCGTCGAGACCACCGACGCCGACCCGGACGGCACCGTCCGCATTTCACTCGCCATTGCTGAGGAGTCGATTCAGCGCCGCGCCGTGCTATATGACAAAGAGGGCGACTATCACTTCGATACGATCAGCGCCTTCATCAAGAGCCTGCGCGGCAGCGACCCGGATGCGGCGCTCTACTGGCTGGCGAAGATGATCTACGCCGGCGAGGAGCCGCGTTATATCTTTCGGCGCATGTTGATCCTGGCGAGCGAGGATGTGGGTCTGGCCGACCCGCAAGCAATTCAGGTGGTCGCGGCCTGCGCCGAGGCCTTTGACCGCGTCGGCCTCCCGGAGGGCAACTTCCCCCTGGCCCAGGCCGCGCTCTATCTGGCGACCGCGGAAAAGTCCAATTCGGTGCTGGCTTTCTTCGACGCGCTCGAGGCTGTGAGCAATGAACCCGATTCGGATGTGCCCAGCCATCTGCGCGACGGCAACCGCGACAGCGAAGGATTTGGGCACGGGGCCGGCTATCTCTATCCGCACGCTTACCGGGACCACTGGGTGGCGCAGCAGTATCTTCCCGGCGCGCTGCAGGGCAGGGTCTTTTATGAGCCGACCGGCCAGGGCTATGAGGCCGGGATCAGTCTCGCGGTGACCCAGCGCCGCGAGGCCCAACTGGCCGCCATGCTGGAGGGCTTCGGCGCTCCGCCGGAAATTCTGACATTCGCCCCCGACGAGTCCGCCCGCGATCGCTGGCTCCAGCGTACGATTGCACAGGCCGGCGAAGCGACCGCCGCGCTGCGGGACCGCATTCTGGACGGCGGCCCCCTTGAGCGGCACAGTGTTGTGCTGGATGTGAATGCCGGCAGCGGCCTGCTGACCTGGGAGGCGCTGCGACGCGCGCCCGAAGGCGGCGTCTATGCGCTGGCGTTCAACGAGTCAGACCGGCAGGCGCTGCAGGAGCAGGCGCAAAACCTGGACGAAGTCGAGCGGCCTGTTGTACTGCAGGGGGCGGTGGAAGAGACGGCGCAACTGCTCGGTACGGAAGAGGTCCGTTTTGATGCGATCATCGGACGCAACGCCATGCTCGGCTGCGTGGACAAAGAGGCTGCCCTGGCACATCTGGCCGCACACCTGGCCGCGGGCGGCTGGCTTGCGCTGGCCGAGACGATACCCAGACATACGCAGAGAATTTACGCTTTGGGGGATCGCGCTCTGCTACCACCGGGACTGGCCGAGCGGCTGGTTGCGGCCGAAGAGTCGATCTACGCCGATACGACGGACTCCTTGGTCAACTGGGACGAGGAGACTTTGCAGGCAGCCCTGTCCGCCGTCTTCCCTGAAGAGGCGCAGGCCGGGGGGGTCTCGATGGACCGTATCGACACCGACACCGATCTGCGTATTACCGAAGCACACATCCGGCGCTGGTTCAGTCCGGCTCCTGGCGCGCGCAAGTCCTATGCCGAGCGGCTGGCGGAGCAGATGCAGCCGGATGAGGTGGAGCAGGTTGAGGGCTGGATCAGGGGACAACTGCTGAACCGGACCGTGGTCTGGCGCCGGCGGACGGTGTTGATACGGGTTGGGGGGCGGTAGAGAGGCAGATGTTCTTGGGGGAGGCAAAGCACAGGCATCGCTTATCGTGAACTGCCGGTGTCCAGCAACGGCTGTACCTGTCTGGGTTTAACCCCCAAGATCTGCGCCGCCTTGGAGGTTGAGAGAGCATCTGCTGCCATCATACGCTTCACGAGCCCAATTATCCGGCTGCCCAGTCGATGGCGGCGCGTCCTGTAGTAGCTGGACCCACCGTCCTGTTCGCTGCTTTTCGCCGTGATGGCGTCGATTTCATCACTGTCGTTAAGGTTGAGTCGCTCCGAGTCCCTTGTAGGTAGAAGGAATTCCCCGGCAACGTCGTTGCAGAATCGCTCTACCTCGTTCTCCGCACTGCCTCCGCTAACTCCGGTATTGCCGAGCAGAAGATGCACTGTTTCGTGCATTAGGGTGAACGGCCAGGCAGATCTGGCGTCCCGATCGTTGATCAGGATAAAGGGAGCTACTTCGTCGGCGATAGAGAATCCTCGAAAGATCGTTGTATCAAGCGCGGTTACGTGGTTGCCCAAATCCCCCTTGAGCAGAACGAATATACCCGCCTCCTCAGCGCTCTTGCGCAACAGAGCAAAAGCGAGTGGTGCGTTCGGCTGGGTGCGGTAATCAGACGTAGTGAGTCCCAGCACCGCCTGCAGTGATTCCAGGACTGCCGCGCGGCCATCTTCTATGCGGTGGGATCCAACGAAAGGCAGCGGCACTGCTTCGTCTTCATCCTCCATGATGACGCGCACCATGCTCTGGCGCGCCCTGATCTCCCGGATCAACGCGTCCAACAGCGCTTCTTCAGGGGAATACTCACTTTGGGGCAGGGTGCGGAAGTCCACCCCCCGGTTGCTTTTTTGCGGTGGTTTGGAGAGATAAAATGTGAGCAAGGGGCGGCGGTACTGTCCCGCCATCTTTAACAATTGGGGCCGAGACGGTTCTTTTTGGCCGCGCTCAATAAAGGCCAGCTTCTCTACCGCAGATGACCTAGGACTGTCTCGAAGACCCAACTTCTTGGCCGCTTCCTCCTGGGAAAGGCCGGCCGTCTCGCGGGCCCAAACCATGATTGCAGGGTTGACCTGGGGCATCGTCTTGCGATTCCCTCCTCCATCCCCGTTGTGGTTGCCAGGCGCCGCTCGACAAGGCCCTGGAAGCTACGCCACCTCGCGCACGGGCGCGCCGCCCTGTTTTGCATCGGCCCTCATGTGGCAGACCTTGTACTTCCTGCCGCTGCCGCACCAGCAGGGGTCGTTGCGCTTGGGCCGGCTGTTGGTGTTGCGCACCGTTCGCTGTTGGGATGTGTCCTGGCGATTCGTCTGGATATTGCGCGCAATCGGCGCCGGCAGCGTCGGTGCCTTCTGCACCTGCAAGGTCATCACCGTCGTCACGATGTCGGAGCGGATGTCGTTCATCAACTCCTGGTACATGGCGAAGGCCTCGCGCTTGTATGCGACCAGCGGGTCGACCTGTGCAATCGCCTGCAGGCCGATGCCCTCGCGTAGCCTGTCCAGGTCGGTCAGGTGGCGGACCCAGCGGTGGTCCACAGCGCGCAGCATGATCTGGCGTTCGGCATCGCGCAGTATGTCGGCATCGATCTCCTGCTCCTTCTGCTCATAGGTCTGATGCGCGACTACGGCGGCCTGTTCTGTGATGTCGTCGGCGTCCAACTCCTGCCACTGGGCCGGGTCAAAGTTCTGTGGAAAGGGGAAGACCGTGCGCAGCGCCAGGAGCAGGTCTTCCGGGTTCCACTCCTCTTCAAAGCGCGTGGCGGTGTGTTGCTGCACAGCCGCATCGATCTCGTCGGTGATCATCTCCTGAATTGCGGGTTTCAGTGACGGCTCGTTCAGAAGCCGGCGCCGCTGCATGTAGATCGTCTCCCGCTGCTCATTGACGACCTCATCATACTTGAGCACGTGCTTGCGGATGTCGAAGTTGTGGCCTTCGACCCGGGTCTGCGCGTTTTCGATCGCCTTGGTGATCATATTGTGCTTGATCGGCTGGTCGTCCTCCAGGCCGAGGCGGTCCATGACGCCCGTCACCCGGTCGCCGCCGAAGCGCCGCACCAGGTCATCCTCCAGGCTGAGGAAGAAGCGGCTGGCGCCCGGGTCGCCCAAGCGTCCGGAGCGGCCGCGCAGCTGGTTATCGATGCGCCGCGCCTCGTGGCGCTCGGTGCCGACAACGTAGAGGCCGCCCACAGCCTTCACCTTCTCCTGATCCGCCTTCGTTTCGTCCCACCTTTCCTTGAGCACCGCAGCCCAGGGCGTGTTATAGGTTTCCGTGGGGTCCTGTCCGTTCTTGAGCAGCTCCAGGCAGTGGTTCCACGCCAGTTGGGGGATGCCGGTCAGATCGACGCCGTCTTTGCGCAGCTGGTCTCTGGCGAGGCCCTCATAGTTGCCGCCCAGCAGAATGTCGACACCGCGTCCGGCCATATTAGTGGCGATCGTGACCGCGCCGGGCCGTCCTGCCTGCGCGATGATCGTCGCCTCGCGCTCGTGGTTCTTGGCGTTCAGCACTTCATGGGGAATGCCGCGGCGCCTCAACATACGGCTGACCAGTTCGCTGGTCTCAATGGCGACCGTGCCCACAAGAACCGGCTGGCCCTCTTCGTGTGAGCGGCCGATCTCATCGATGACCGCCCCGAATTTGGCCTGCTGGTTCTTATAGATCAGATCTTCCTCATCCAGGCGGATCGTCGGCAGATGGGTAGGGATGGCCACGACATCGAGATTGTAAATGCTCTGGAACTCCTCCTCTTCTGTCTTGGCGGTACCGGTCATGCCGGCCAGTTTGTTGTACATGCGGAAGAAGTTCTGGAAGGTGATCGTCGCCAGGGTCATCGACTCCTTCTTGACGCGCACGCCCTCCTTGGCCTCAATCGCCTGGTGCAGGCCCTCACCGTAGCGGCGCCCCTCCATCAGGCGCCCGGTGAACTCGTCGACGATGATCACCTCGTTGTTGCGGATGATGTAGTCTTTGTCGCGGTGATAGAGGGCGTGGCCCCGCAGCGCGTTATCGAGATAGGGGAGCATCTCGAAGTGGGCCGGATCGTACAGATTCTCCAGACCCAGCTTTTTCTCCACGGCGGCAATGCCCTCTTCGGTGAGCGTGGACACCTTCTCTTTTTCGTTGATTTCGTAGTCCGTTCCGGCGCGCAGGCCGCGTATCAACTGCGCGAACTGTCTGTAATAGTCGCTGCTCTCCTGCGCCTCACCCGAGATGATCAGCGGTGTGCGCGCCTCGTCGATGAGAATGTTGTCGACCTCGTCCACGATTGCGTAATGCAGCTCGCGTTGGGACTGGCGCTCCGTGTCCAGCACCATGTTGTCGCGCAGATAGTCGAACCCGAACTCGTTGTTGGTGCCGTAGGTGATGTCCGCCCGGTACGCCTCCTGCCGGGTGATCGGACGCAGGTTCTGGAAGCGGTCGTCCTCCGCCGGGAACTCGGGGTCGTACAGAAAACTGCCCTTGTCGGGGTTGCCGGCGCTGTTCTGGATGACAGCGGCCGAAAGCCCCAGCAGCTGGTAGACCGGCCCCATCAATTGCAGGCCGACCTTGGAGAGATAGTCGTTCGGTGTGACAAGATGGGCGCCGCGCCCGGCCAGCGCGTTCAGGTAGAGCGGCAGCGTTGCCACCAGCGTCTTGCCTTCACCGGTCTTCATCTCCGCGATCTTGCTTGAGTGGAGTACGCCGCCGCCGATCAGCTGCACGTCGTAGTGGCGCAGGCCGATGGTGCGGCGGGCCGCTTCACGCACCGAGGCGAACGCCTCCGGCATCATGTCGTCGAGAATCTCCTGCTCCTCGTCCAGCAGCTCTTTGCGAATCCGTTCCACTTCGATGCGGGCAAAGCGCTGCTCATCGGTGCCCGCAACCGCCGCGTACTCGGCTTCAGCGCCGGCGAGCGCATCCCGCAGCTCCGTCGTTTCGCTGACGATCCGCTGACGGAACTCTTCTGTCATCTCTTTGAATTCGTCGTTGTCCATCCGTTCGAAGCGGTCTTCGAGCCCGTTGATCTCTTCGACCAGTGGCTGAAGCCGCTTCAACTCCTTCTCGTTCGGATCACCGACAACTTTGGTCAGAAATTTTTTCAGCATATAGCATCCCTCTGTTTGCCCGTTGCCGGCTCCAGTGGTTCGGACATGCAGCGGCGGGCAAAATCGATGGGGGCGTCTCGCCTCCCCTTACACCATACGAAACACGGAGGATAGCGGTTCTCCGATGTGAATGCGCATCTGTCCTGTCAGCCCCGAACCAAGTGGACCGCCGTCCGGGCTGCACCGCCTATTCTACCATGCACAGGGAAACCGCCAATGTAGCGGATCCTGCTCTGTTGCCACGGCCCGTCAAGGTAGCAGCGGCCTATGCGAAGAATACTACATCAGTACATAGTTTCAGCGATCTGTGCTACAATGTGCCCGTGGCCAGTGGCTAGTGGTGTCCGCTGGCCATCTCTTCCCTGAGCCACAGGCCACTGCAGGTAAATGAATCGCCGTCTTCTCGTCTTTTTCATCCTCGTCAACGCCTTAGTCAGTCTGACGATTGCCGTGACTGTTGTATGGATAGCGGAGCAGCGGCGGCCCAAACCGGAGGAGTTGGTCGTGCCTGCAACACCGGCGCCAGCGGTAGTTCTGATTGCAACGCCAACATCCGGGAACGCACAGGCAGACGCAGAGGGCGGCTCCTCCCCGTCCGCAACCCCTACCGAAGTCGCGCCGACGCCTGAGCCGGGTGAGACGGAGATCTATACCGTTAAGCCAGGGGACAGTTTGTCGGCGATCGCGGCGCGTTACGGCGTCTCTGCGAACAGGTTGATGGAGATAAACGACCTGGCCGATCCGAATATCGTCTACGTTGGTCAACGGCTTAAGATTCCCGTCTCTAAACAGCAGGGAGCGCTAGGGGGCGCCGCGGTTGGTCTCCCGCAGCGGGGTCTGCAACTGCGCATCGAGAATGCCGGTGAGTTGGCCGTGGAGTCGGTGCAGGTCGTGAACGACAGCGACGGCGCCGTTGACCTGCAAGGGTGGACCCTCAGTCGCGATGGGGGTCCGATCTATACTTTCAGCAACATCCTTCTGTTCCCCGGCAGCGGGATTCGTCTGAACACAGGATCCGGAGAGGACAACAGCATCAATCGCTATTGGGGCCGGGATGCAGCGGCCTGGGAAGTCGGCTCGACGGTTATTCTGCGCAATCCCAACGGTGAACTGATTGCACAGAGTACTGTGGCCGGCGGCGAATCACCATAGGTTTTGCGAAAGGAAATCGTTTTCCATGGCAACGACCGAACCACCCGATAAGCAGGACAGAGGGAGGCCCAGAAAGCGCCGCTACTTCCGCCGCCGCCGGCGGAAGGGCGGTCAGGATGCGTCTCTCGCTGCCGAGCAGAGGGCGGACAGAGATGATGCCCAGCCCGAGCAGCGAACTCGTTCAAAAAGCCAGAATCGCCGCCGCAGCGAGAACCGGCGGCGCTCTTCCCGGCGGCGCGGCAGGGCGACGCGCGGGCAGGAAAGTCAGGTGCAGCGTGCCGAAGAGGAGAGTCAGCCGCAGACCGAGGTGTATATCTATACTCATGTAATCCGGCCCACATATCGGGATGGGGGCAGCGGGGAGTTCCAGGCCGATCATTCGCTGAATCTTGCCGGCGCAACCGCAATCGGCCCGCCGGTGGGCATGGAGTATCTTCTGGAGAGTATCGGGCAGCAGCTGGATGAGTGGTTCCACCCGAGTGCAGACTCGACAGTTGAAGACGGCGGAAACGGGGAGGTCAACGAGCCGGACACGGACTCGCCCGGCGGCGGCGAGGACCAGGAGGAAGCCCCCGGCTTCGGGCATGAGATGGCGGATGAGAGCACCGCCAATGAGGATTCATCCCTCGGTGATGAGGGCCGCCAGGGCACCGCTACAGAGGACTGAGCTGTGGGCAAAGTGATCGCGATTCGGCAGATGTCCGCGCATGTGGGCGAGGTGGTAACCCTTGAGGGCTGGCTCTATACCAAGACCGGCAAAGGCCGGCTCCAGTTCCTGCAGGTGCGCGATGGCGGGGGTATTTGCCAGGCGGTCGTGTTCAAGGGTAATGTCAGCGCGGAGGCGTTCGAGTTGGCCCGCGCGCTCACCCAGGAGAGCAGCCTGCGGGTTACCGGCACTGTCAAAGAGGACGCCCGCGCGCCGGGCATCCCCGGCGGCTATGAGCTGGACGTGGCCGGCCTGGAAGTGGTCCAGATCGCGGATGAGTACCCGATTCAGCCCAAAGAGCATGGCGTGGAGTTCCTCATGGAGAATCGCCATCTCTGGATCCGCTCCAGCCGCCAGTGGGCGATAATGCGGGTTCGGGCGACCGTCATTCGCGCCATCCGCAACTGGTTGGACAGCAACGGCTACCTCAACGTGGACACGCCCATCCTCACGCCCAACGCCGCCGAAGGCACAACGACCCTCTTCGAGATCGATTTCCACGGTGAGCCTGCCTACCTGGCCCAGACCGGCCAGCTCTACAGTGAAGCCACTATCCTGGCCTTTGGCAAAGTCTACTGCTTCGGGCCGACCTTTCGCGCCGAGAAGAGCAAAACGCGCCGCCATCTGCAGGAGTTCTGGATGGTGGAGCCCGAGATCGCCTTCTGCGGTCTGGACGGGCTGATGGAGATCGAGGAGCAGTTCGTCAGCCACATCGTCCAGCGCTGTCTGGAGGAAAATGAAGAAGAACTGAAGCTGCTGGAACGGGACACCTCCACCCTGGAACAGGTGACGCCCAGTTTCCCGCGCATCCATTACGACGAGGCGGTGGACATGGTCAACCGCGCCGCTGCGGCCGGCGAATTGGTGCCCGGGTACGGGGACAAGGTGCCCCATATCGAGTGGGGCGATGATTTCGGCAGCCCGCACGAGACCTACATTGCCGCCCAGTTCGACAAGCCGGTCTTTGTCCATCACTATCCCACACAGGTGAAGGCCTTCTACATGGAGCCGGAACCGGACCGGCCGGAGGTCTGCCGCAGCGTCGATCTGCTGGCGCCGGAGGGGTACGGCGAGATCACCGGCGGCAGTGAGCGTATGGCCGATGTCGACAAGCTGGTCGCCGGCATCGAGGAGCACGAACTGCCGATGGCCGCGTTTGACTGGTATATCGACCTGCGCCGCTACGGCACCGTTGTGCATAGCGGTTTCGGTCTGGGCCTGGAGCGGACCGTCGCCTGGATCTGCGGCCTGACGCATCTGCGCGAGGCGATCGCGTTCCCGCGTACGCTTGGCTCGATGCGCCCTTAGGTCCTGGGAGCGCCCGCTTCCCGAGCTTATCCGGTCACGACCGTGTTCTACCTCTCGATTCTTCTCGCCGCCCTCATTCTTACCCTCATTCTTACGCCGGTCACCGTGCGGCTCGGCCACCGGCTCGGCCTGGTGGACCGTCCGGGCGAGCGCCGCAAACACGCGGGTGTTGTGCCGCGCACCGGCGGGCTGGCCATCTTCGCCGCCTTTACCCTGACCGTTTTCGCGCTTCTTCTGCTCATGTCCGGGGCGCTGCCCCTGCTTGACGCCTCCTGGCTGCCGCCCCAAAACGACCCCAAGGAGAGCCGCCGGTTTATCGCTCTTCTGATTGGCGGCGCCTTCTGCGCGATATTCGGCTTTCTCGATGACCGCTATGAGTTCTCCTGGCGCCCCCAATTCGCAATTCAGGTTGTCGCCGGCTTGATCGCGATCGCCGGCCTGATCTTCATCAAGCACGTCAACAACCCGTTCGCAAGCGGCTTTCTCTTCGGCCCGGATGGCTTTCCCTGGTGGCTGCTCGGCCCGTTGACGCTATTCTGGTTCATGGGAATGATGAATACCGTCAACTTCCTTGACGGGTTGAACGGTCTGGTTGCCGGCGTGACCGTCATCTTCTGCGCTATACTTGCCATTCACATGATCTTCTTCACCCATCCGCCCCAACTGAGCGTGGCGGTTCTGCCCGTGGCGCTGCTCGGCGTCGGAGTGGGATTCCTGTTCTTCAACTTTGCGCCGGCGCGGGTCTTCATGGGCAGCAGCGGCAGCTATTTCCTCGGTTTTGCCCTGGCCGCGTTGGGGATTATCGGCGGGGCCAGGCTTGCCACCGTTCTGCTGATTCTCGGCCTGCCGATTCTGGACGTTGTGTGGCTGATCTACAGCCGTCCGCGGCGGGGCGTCTCCGTGGGTCAGGGTGGTCGCGACCACCTGCATCTGCGTCTGCGCGACAAAGGACTGGCCGAGCACACTATCGTAGTTGGCTATTGGGCCTTCTGCGCGCTTTTCGGCGGCCTGACCCTGTTGCTGGATGACCGCCTCTACAAACTGGTGGCGCTGATCGGGCTGGCCATCGTCGGTCTGCTCGTCTTGATCTGGGCAGCGCGCCCGTCCACCTTGGGTGAAGACAAGTGAGGTCGACGAACGCAGGCCGCTCGCCAGAATGCCGCATCCTCGCCATCGAAACCAGTTGCGATGAGACCGCGGCCGCGGTTGTGGCGGACGGCCGCCATATCCTCAGCAACCGGGTCGCCAGCCAGATTGAGCTCCACCGGCGCTTCGGCGGCGTCTATCCGGAGGTCGCCAGCCGCCAGCACGTTCTCGCCATTCAGACTGTTGTCGAAGAGGCTCTGGCCGATGCCGCGGTCGCGCATGTGCGCGAGCTGGACGCCATCGCCGTCACGAATGGACCGGGCCTGGCCGGCAGCCTTCTAGTCGGCGTCAATCTGGCAAAAGGGCTGGCCTTCGCCAGCGGCCTGCCGCTGATTCCAGTAAATCATCTGGAAGGGCACGTCTACAGCAACTGGCTGTATCCGGATAGTTCGCCCGGTGCCGAATCTTCGGCCTCAGGGGATGGCATCGCGCGCAAACAGCGAAGTGGCAGCGCATCGGAACAGTTCCCGGCGCTGATTCTGATCGTTTCCGGCGGCCATACGGAGCTCGTGCTGATGGAGGGGCACTGCCGCTACCGGCTCCTGGGCGCGACCCTGGACGATGCCGCCGGGGAGGCGTTCGACAAGGTAGCGCGTCTCCTGGAGTTGGGTTATCCGGGCGGCCCGGCGATTCAGGCGGCCGCGGAGAGCGGGGATGCGCGCCGTTTCCACCTCCCTCGCCCGCTCATGCGGCCGGGCCGGCGGACAGAACGCCAGCCGGACGCGCAGGTGTCTCCCCTGCCCACCGTCCTGCCCGTACATGGCGAGCACCGCTTCAATTTCAGCTTCTCCGGACTGAAGACTGCCGTCCTCAATCTGATGCGGCAGCTAGAACGTGAAGGAGCGGAGGCGCGCCAGACGCAGACCGCGGCCGACATTGCCGCCGCCTTTCAGATGGCGGTGGTGGATGTGCTGGTGGGCAAAACCGCGGACGCCGCCGCCGAGTTTGGCGTGAAGCAGGTCTGTATCTGCGGCGGGGTCAGCGCCAACGGGCTGCTGCGCCGCGCGGCTGAACAGCATTTTGCCAAGATCGGTCTGCCGCTGCACTGTCCGCCTCTGTTTCTGTGCACGGATAATGCGGCCATGATCGGCGCCGCGGCCTATTACAGGCAGTCATATGCTCCGGCCCGGCAACACGCCGCGACGGGCCAGCGGAATGGGCACGATGCGGAAGCGGCAGCACAAGCGACTCCGCGCGACTTCCTCGACCTCGATGTATATGCGAGTCTGCCTTTGGTGGATTCGATGCAGCGTTGAACGAACTGGGGGATGGAGGTGCCGCGTCTAATCGCCTGCGGGTGAGTTGGCGGTCTGGGAAGCGGGCGGCGCGTGCGCGTCCTCTTCCAATTCCATCTCGGGGCGTGCAGCCGCGTCCTCGGTTTCCGAAACAACCACCCTGCGGTAGACGCCGGCGCGCTGCCCCTCCGCGACCGGACGGCGGTCGCTGAAGGGTTGATAGTTAAGCAGTTTGGCGTGGGTATAGCTGCCGATCAGCCGCAAGCTGGCGATGACCGGCGCGGCCAGAAACGCGCCCAGTATCCCCCCTACGCTTGCGCCCACGACAACGCCGCACACCACCACGACCGGATGCAGATGGACGCTGGTGCCGATTACGCGGGGCACGAGAAGCTGATGCTCCAGCTGCTGAATGATGAAGTAGACCCCGATTACGAGGAGAGCGAAATTGAGGTTGCTCAGTTCGAGCGTGGAACTCCCCTGCGCCAGGGCGATGATGACGGCTGGGATCATCGCCAGGATGGGGCCGATATTGGGCAGGATTTCGAGCGCGCCGGCCAGGATCGCCAGAATCAGCGCCCCCCGCATCCCCATCAGGCTCAGTGAGAAGTAGGTCGCCACGCCGATCGATAAAGAGAGGATGAGCTGCCCGCGGAAGAAGGCGTTCCAGATGTTACGCAGCCGGCGCATCAACTCCACGCCTTCCGAATAGTACTCAGTCGGGAACAGCCCTTCCACATAGCGTTGGATGCGGGGCGCGTCTTTGGTCAAATACAGGCTGATAAAGAAGAGAAGCAGCAGGAAGACGACGATATTGACGATGCTGCCAACCACCGTTAAGCCGATTGTCGCGGTGCTGCTCACAACGTTCGTCGCCGTACTCAGAAGCTGATTGACATAGTCCAGAATCTGCTGCGCGCCGGGCAGGAAGCGTTCCACCGCAATCTCGTCTGCCAGCGTTTGTTGGATCTGGCCCACCACCCCTTCGAACGTGACATCAAGGCCGAGGATGGTCCCACTGGTTGGCAGGTCTGCGACCGACTCTTGCAGAAAGTGCAGAAAGTTTCGCGCCGCTGTCGGCACATCAAAATAGAGCGCCGTAAGCTGGGACAGCAGAACCGGCACAAGCAGAACGGGGGCCAGAAGTAATAGAACCAGGAAAAGCAGGTACAGGACGATCGTGCTTACGCTGCGGGGAATGCGCACCCGTTCGCACAGATCGACAATCGGGATCAGGAAGTAGGAGACAAGCCCTGCCATAATCAGAATCGGCAGGACGGGGCGGCTGATCCAGAAGATGAGCGCGCCGACGATAAGCAGGACGATCAGGACCGTTCTCTTGGTCGCAGTATCCCAGTCGGTGTTCGGCGCCAGAACGATGCTAGCTTCCTGGGATTCAGTTTCTTCCGCTGTGGCAGGCGGTGTCGTGGAATCCATTGTATGGGAGCGCAATTCTCTGCTTACGGATCTTCCGGCGCAGGAGCGGGGGAACAGTCTCGCATGCGGAAGGAAGCAGGACGAAATTGTTATGCCGTTCTACAAGAGAAAACACAGCCGTCGCCCTAAAGTTGCGTTTCTGCCGCTTCGTATTCGTAACCGGATCAGGTTGGCCCACCGGCCGCGCCACTGCTTGTCGTGCGTTCAATCCAGTCCCAGCGATTCGTATTTCCATTCGGCCACCGGCGTAAACTGCGATGGGTCGAGAACACTTTGTGGGCCAAAGGGCGCGGCCGTGACGCTGCCCACACTGACAGAACCGTTCTCTACCGCCAGCGTCGGGAAACGGCGGCCGCCAGGGGTCGTGTGCGGGCGGTAGAGGTCGCCGTGCGCAGCCAGGATCTGCGCCTGCACGCCGTCCGGCAGCATCGACAGGCCGGCGAAGTAGTGATGGCCGTTGCGTTCGGCGTGTTCGATGCCCAGCGTCGCCAGCACGGCCAGGTCCTCCATCAGCGCCACCGGCCCCAGGTTGCACAGGTCCTCGGCGCTGATGATATGCAATACGCCCGGCTCCTGGCGCTGGCGGTGACGGATGAGGCAGGTGTTGGCGATGCCTTTGAAGATGCCTTTGCAGTTCTTGTGGCTGGTGCCCACGTAGCCGCTTTCGAGGGCGGTAGGCGCGCTGGAAAGCTCCCCATCGGATTCGTCGATGATGATCGGCGGCCGTTCGCGCCAGGCGAGCAGGGCCGCGCCCACCTCTTGGCGGAGGGCGATATCGCGGTGGAAGGGCTGTTCGACGAAAATCAGCCGCTGCAGGAAGCCGCGGAGGGCCGGGTCGGCGTTCAGGCCTTCCCACAGGGCGCGAAAATCGTCGACGTTGTGATAGGTCTCGTTGCCGTCGAGCGTGTGCCGGTAATCGACGTTGCGTTTGTCCAGCAGCGCGGCGATGCGTTGCAGCCGCGCCCTGTCGGCGTCGATGTCGCCGCCGATCTTGATCTTGAAGTGGGTCAGTCCGTAGGCCTGGATCGAAGCGTCCAGCGATGCGGGCAATCCGTCATCGACCTGGTCTTCGGCCAGGACTTCGTCATCGGTGAGGGGATCGATCATGCCGACCGTATGCCGAACGATGATCCGCTCAAGGGGTTTGGCCGGCAGCAGGTCCGCCGGCGTATGCCCGGCCAGCTCCGGGCGCAGCTCGGTCAGGCGCATGCCCAGGCTGTTCGTTCGCACGGCCTGGGCGAAGGTCGTATCCGTTGCCCGGCAGAAGCCGTCGATGATCGCCCGCTCCACCAGCGAGACGCCGAACGACCACAGCAGCGGCGGATAGTCCGTGTCTGCGGCCCAGGTCTCCTGGGCCCGGTAGACGGCCAGCCACAGGTCGAAGACCGTGTCGGCCGCGCCGGCTTCCTGGGCGTGTCGGCACGCCGCCTGGATTACGTCGAGCATCTCGGCGATATCCTGGGCCATTGACGAGTCGGGCACTTTGGTAAACCATTTGGGCGCCAGACCCTCGGCGGCGATCCCGTCCGCCTCTTTGCCATCCACCTCGATCCGCGCCTGCAGAAAGAGATGCGGCAGCGCGGTCATGGTGACGATGCCGTAGCGGAAGGGCATGCGGTTGCGCATGTTGAGGATATGGAGATCGAAGTCGAGCAGGCGGATGGGCATCTGTCGTTCCCCCGGTGTCTGTGCAGAGATAACTTGTGACTGTCGCAAGCATACGCGACCGGCGCGGCATCCTCTTCTCACGCCAGCGCGTGCTCGTAACCGCGCAGCGTCGCGATTTCGCGCGGCAGGTGAACGTCCGGCGGCTCCCAGTTGATCCATTCGCCGCTGAGATATCCCTCGTAGCCGCCGCTGCGCAACAGCGCCAGCACCTGTTTGTGATCGATATCCCCTGTGCCGAAAGCCGTGTAGTCCGGCCGGTTCGCGTCCACAAACAGGTCGTGCACATGAGTATGGCGGATCCAGCGCCGCAGGGTGCTATAGGAGTCTGCCAGCGTCCAGCCCTCTGTGCGCACCGGATGCGCGGCGTCCCAGTTTACACCAATCGCCGGGTGGTCGACCTGTGCCATCACGGCGGCGACGTCGGCGGGGTTGCACCAGTCGTCGTGCGTTTCCATGCATACGACCACGCCGCGGTCGCCGGCTCGGCCCGCAAGGCGCGAGAGTGCGTCCGATACGCCGCCGATGGCCGATTCCCGGCTGATGCCGTCCGGAATCCGTCCGCCGAAGATGCGCAGCGCGGGCGCGCCGATGTCTGCGGCCAGGTCGATGTACTGGAGCGTTTCTTCCACCTGTGCGTCGCGGTCTGCGGGATCGGCGAAGCGGTTGCCCGCGGCCAGGCAGCAGATGGCGATGCCGGCGTCAGCCGCCTGTTCGCGGAAGGACGTTCTCTGCTCCGCCGACGCCTCCAACTCCACCCCGTGGTTATTGCCACCGGCAGCCCGGGGCTCGACGCCATCGTAGCCGTACTGCACCGCCAGCGCCAGCATCTCCGCGAAGGTGGCCTGCGGGCAAGAAAAGCTCATAAATGCGTAGTTCACTGTGCACTCGTCCTTTCTGAAGAATGAGAGATCTGAGGAAACCTTAGTGGATGTTCAAACGTCTTAAAGATTAGAACAAATTTTCAATTATGGGTCAGATGCGTAGTATAATGACTTTGAACCCACGGATATGCAAAGATCCTGAACTACTGAGGACAACAGAATGATTCTGTATGTTCAAGGAGACCTGTTCCAGTCACCGGCACAGGTGTTGGTCAATACAGTAAACACCGTTGGCGTTATGGGCAAAGGCGTCGCACTGCAGTTTAAGCGCCACTTCCCGGAAATGTATGGGAAGTACCGTGAACTGTGTGAAAAGGGAGACTTCAACGTTGGGAGTTTATGGCTATACAAGTCACCAAATAAGTGGGTGTTGAATTTCCCAACCAAGAGACACTGGCGACAACCTTCAAGAATAGAAGATGTCGAAAGCGGGCTGAGGAAATTCGTTGAGACATATTCAAATATGGGGATCCACAGCATCGCATTCCCACTTCTGGGCTGTGGCAACGGTCAATTGGACTTCAGTTCGCAAGTTCAGCCGCTGATAGAGAAGTATCTTCAACCTTTGCCGATAGAGGTATTTGTCTACCCTGATCGAGACAATGTTTTTGTGGAGCACCTGCAGCCTGGCGAGATGAGTGATTGGCTGCGGACGGAACCAGAAAGTCTGTCATTTAGCGAGGTGTGGGAAGATATCGAGTCAATTCTGAAAGACAAGAGTGAGTATGAGACGGTAGCAAAGAAGAATCCATTCTCAGCTTATGTCTCCCACGAACCACGTGGAATACGCGTCGAGGCGGCGTCACAGAAGTATATGCTGCCATACGATACATTGTCTTCATTGTGGCAGCAGTTGCGAACATACGGATTTTCGATGCGTCACATCGCCCCGGGAATCGATCGCCAGGTGTCCTATGTTCTTTCAATTTTCGCCGAGCTTGAATATGTGACGCCAGTTTATCTGGCAGATGACTATAGCAAGTATGAATCCGGGTCGGTGATTGGTTTGCAGATCTTGCCGTCAGCCTTCATTCAACGTACTGATTATGCAAATGCTTTTCAACAGTTCTGAGATCGTTTCGTTAACCACTGCCGGAAACTGATCGACTTCTACTTAACCTCCACCGCCTCCCCGGTCTCCGCCGAGCGGTACATCGCATCGGTGATCTGCTGCACCACTAGCGCCTGCGCCAGCGTCGTCTGGGGTGGGCGGCCTGTGCGGATTGCGGTTGCGAAGTCCTCCAGCAGGCCGCGGTGGATGTCGCTGTAGGAATCGCTGCCCGACAACAACGTCCGGGAGATGGTCCCCTCGGCGCGGGTCGCCTCGAACTGCAGGATCTCCTTCTCCGGCGCCGGCGTCATTATCAGGCGCAGCGAGCCGGCCTCTCCGATCACCTCCCAGGATGCCTCCGCCTGCGCGGCGGCGTACTCGCCGCGTTCAAAGGTGAGCACGGCGCCGCCGGCGCAGCGCACCAGCCCGGTGATGTGCGTCTCGCCGTCGGACCCCAGCGCAACCGTATCGGCGAAGAGCGATGGTACGCGCCAGCTCTGTGCCAGGACCGTTTGCGGGCGCAGCTGCCAGCCGCTGATGCCCAGCAGATAGTCCAGATCGTAGCAGCCCCAGTTGACGAGAATGCCGCCGCCGTTCAGTTCGCGACTGAGCCGCCAGGCCGGCGGGTGCGTCCCCGGCGCCGGCATCGCCGGGTGGATGACGCGGCAGCGGAGCAGGCGCAGCGGGCCCAGCTTACCCTGGCCGATCCAGTCGGTAACGATCCGGTTCGATTCCAGAAAGTGAAAGCGGGACGAGCAGCAGGCCGCGACCCGGTCCCCCTGGACGGAGATGAGCTGGCGCACTTCGCCGGCGTTGCGGGCGACCGGCTTTTCCGTCAGCAGATGTCTGCCGGCTTGCAGGGCCTGCAGCCCCAACTCGATGCGGAAAGAGGCCGGCAGCGCCAGAACGACAGCCTCTACCCGTGGATCGGTCAACAGTTCTGCGCCGCTGTCGTAGACCGACTCCACCGAGCGGGCGGCGGCCATCTTCTCCGCCAGCGGCCGCTGCACATCGGCGACGGCAACCAGATCGATCTGGTCGGAGGCCGCGGCAGCCTCGGCGTGGGCGGCGCCGATCGTGCCGCAACCGATGATGCCGAGCTTCAGGGGTGTCATTCGCTCAGTTCCTTCATGCTACAATGACAGCTGACAGGATATATACCCTCACGCAAAGGAATGTACATATGGACGCCCCGCCCCATCCTGGCAAAGACTTTATGCCGAGGAAGAGTTCAGCTGGATCTGGCCGCCCGCCTATGAACCGAATTCGAACCCACGCGAGCTGGAGCAGATTCTTTCTCTGCTGGAAGCGCAACCAGGAGCACGGGTTCTTGACCTGGCCTGCGGGCTGGGATGGCTGACGATCCCGATGGCGCTGCGCGGCTTTCAGGTGACCGGTTACGACCTTAGCGCAGCGATGCTGGCAGGCGCCCAGGAATCAGCCGAACAAACAGATGCGCACATCGAGTGGGTTCGCGGCGACATGCGCAGCCTGCCGGCGAACTGGACGGACACCTTCGATTTCGTCACCCTCACGCTCAGCGAGTTCGGATGCTTTCCGGACGAATCGGACAACCAACGGGTGCTCACTGAAGTGGCGCGTGTCCTCAAAAGCGGCGGACGGTTTCTCCTCGACATTGTCGTGAACCGTGACGAGCTGATCCTGAAAGGTAATCGCCACGACTGTATTGACGGCGGTGAATTCTTCATTTCAGACAAGGGGAGCCTCGACATCCTGAGCGGAATCTACACCAGAGTTTTCCGCTGGGACGAACAGGGCTGGCGCCACGAAACAACCTGGCAGATCCGGGCCTATACAGCGCCGGAGGTGAAACGGATGCTGGAGCAGGCCGGCTTCCGGGAACTGTCAGCATACCGGAACTATGCCGGAGACGCCCTGACGCGGGACAGCGCCGGAATGGTGTTCCTGGCACAGAAGTAGCCCGTTCTGTGAACCCTATGCCGGTTCAGATGCCGTCGTCAGTTCAAGCCCTGTAACCTCTTTGCGCATTGGTGTCCCATCGTAACCCAGCGCAGGGCCAAGCACCGCCGTCGTCATGCCGGCGTGGTTTTCGCGGCCATGCCCGCGTGCGATCGCGCTGACCGAGCGCGCCGAGCAGCCGTGGTCGCGACCGTCCGGGAAGGCCGCGCGCGCCAGGAGAAAGTAGGTGCGGGCCTGGTCCACGGCGCGTGCGTGCAGCGCGCTGTCCCCTGCGATCTCCGCGGCCACCGCCAGGGTGATCGGATTGTGGCGCCGTTCGCGGCCGTCTTCCAGCCAGCGCGGCGCGTCGGAACGCTTGCCCACGCCGGATGCGCGGCGGGCAGGGCGTTTGTACTCTGTGTCCAGGGCGACTTCATTGATGTCGAAGGGATCGAGCCGGGCCGCGGCCTCCAAGACCGCCTTGTCGTAGCGCGTGTCGCCGGTCCAGCGGCGATAGGCCCGCACGGCAGCGGCGGCCGCGCCGGCGTCCGGGTCGGCCAGCTGCGCGGCCAGCGGCTCCAGCAGCCGTTCGGCCGCCTGGCGGAAGCGCGGCTCGCCGCTCTCCCGCCACAGGCGCAGGAATGTGTTGACGGCGTCGGAGCCGAGCAGATTCTCCGCCCGATCGACCTCCGCCTGCAGGTCGGGGGCTTCGCCCATGAAGGCGTAGTAAAGTGCTTTGTCTTCAGCGCTGAACTCGTACAGAACGCCGTCGGGGGTCAGGGCAACCGGCAGCGCATCCCCGGCCAGAATGGCGTCCGCCCACTCGCCCGCGTAGGCCGTTGCCAGCTCGATATGGCGCTTCCTGGCTGTCTCCGCTTCCGGCTGCGACGCCGCCAGCAGGCAGATGTTGACGCCGCGCAGATGGTCCGGCGTATTGAGCGCCATGCCCGGCTCCGTGCGCAGTCCGTCGGCGCCGAAGAAGAGCGAGTGGAAGCGCCGCCGGTCCCAATCGAACCAGTCCGGCGCCGCGTTCGACCAGTTACCCATGTGCTCGGCGGCGTCGTCCAGCTGCCGGGCCGTCTCGCGGTCGTCCGGCAGAACGCGCTGCAGGGCGCCCAGGAACAGTTCATAGTGTTCGGTGCCGTGGTGCGCCTCCTGCATGCGCCAGTAGCCGTGCCGCCACTGCTGCGTCTGGTTGAAATGATCGCGAATGCGATCGCGTTTCTGCTGCAGGAAGCGCAGGATGCGTTCGTCCGGGCCGGCGCGCAGCAGCGGCTCCCAGCCGGTGGTGTAGGTGCCCTGATCATGGACGTCAGTGGCCGGCGCGTCCGCGTAGCGGTCGATGGCCTCGTATGCCCAGCGGCGCAGATCATCGAGGAAGCGCTGGCAGGCGTGGGACAGGTCGTGGGAGGGTTCGATCCGGCGCCTGTACATGGCTACCCCTGCAGCTCGATCTTGAATGTATAGGCGTGATCGCACGGGCGCTCGTTGGGCGTGCTGACAGTCAGGGCGTTCTCGTCCTGCTTCCAGGCGACAGGCTCGTCGCTGCCGAGCATCGAAACGCCGCC
This sequence comes from Caldilineaceae bacterium, assembly GCA_026708085.1. Lineage (GTDB taxonomy): Bacteria > Chloroflexota > Anaerolineae > Caldilineales > Caldilineaceae > Bin5. Next base: position 2,339 of record JAPOVP010000030.1, on the reverse strand, counting down.
GATGCGTCCGCCGAGCGAAGAGCCGCTGCCCAGGGAGGTGATGGCGGCTTCGCTGCCGGGCCAGCCCAGCACGATGGCATAGAGGGCATCGTCCTTCTGCGTGAAGCGCACGTCTTTAGCGGTAAAGGGGAGATTACTGCGCTCGGTCAGGTGCCCAACCACCACCTCCGTATCACCCTCGCCGAACCGCTCCCAGTGGCGCGTCCCGTAGATCGCCTCCCCGTTCACTTCCAGCCATGTGCCCAGATCGAGCAGCAGCTGGGTCGCCTGCGCCGGGATGACGCCGTCGGCGCGCGGGCCGACGTTCAGGAGCAGGTTGCCGTTCTTGCTTACGATGTCGACCAGGTCGTGAATGATGGTTGCGGGGCTCTTGAACTCGTCGTCCTCGATGTAGCTCCAGGCCTTGTAGCTGACCGCGGTGTCGGTCTGCCAGTAGTGCGGGCGGATGTCGTCGAGCTTACCCCGTTCGACATCGTAGACGGCGACGCCGTCCGGGAACTTGTCCTTGTACTGGAGGACCGGCTCGCTGCCCCATTCCAGGGCGCGGTTGTAGTAGTAGGCGGCGACCTGCGGGCGGTAGGGCGCGAACTCATCGAAATGCCAGCCGAAGTCGAACCAGAGCACGTCCGGCCGGAAATAGTCGATCATCTCGAGCGTGCGTGCGTACCAGTTCTGCAGAAAGTCCCAGCTGGCGGGCGCGTCCTCCGCGTGGGGCGGGCAGTAGAGCTCCTCCAGGCCGGGATCGGTGGTGTCGAAATCTTCGGCGTAGGTGTAGTAGCGCCAGTTATAGGCGCGGTGGCTGGAGACGCCGAACCTGAGGCCGGCCGCGCGGGTCTCTCGCTCCAGCTCCTTGCAGACATCCCGCTTGGGCCCCATCTGGGCCGCGTTCCAGCGGGTGTGGGTGCTGGCGTACATGGGGAAGCCGTCGTGGTGTTCGGCGACGGGCACGATGTAACGGGCGCCGGCCTTCCGAAACAGATCGAGCCACTGGGCCGGGTCCCAGTTTTCCGCCTTGAACAGAGGGATGAAGTCCTTGTATCCGAACTTGGAGGGATGGCCCCAGGTCTTTGTGTGGTGCTGGTGGTAGTTCGGCCCCTTGCGCGAGATCTCGTCCCGGTACATGAAGCGGGGGTACCATTCGTTGTCGAAGGCGGGGACGGAGTAGGGGCCCCAGTGGATGAAGATGCCCAGCTTATCGTCCATGAACCATTGGGGCACTTCATAGTTCTGCAGGGAGTCCCAGTTCGGTTCGTAGCGGAAATCCGTGGTCATTGCATGGCTCCGTAGGGGTTGATTGCGCGCGCAGACCTGTTGTCTGCGGTTATGTTGATCAGAATGCAGTCGAGGGTTGGTTCAATGCGCTACGGCTTCACCTGGGTGAGGCAGGGCAATCGCATCTTATTGGGATAGAACTCTCCAGAGATAGTCAGTTTCCAAACGGCACGGTAACATTTGGTAGAAATGCCGGTTTGGGCACTTTTCTGTCTGCGTAGGAGGTTGAGAGCTATTCGCCGCAATATGGTCAAGTTGTGTTGCGCATGAAAGCCTTGGGCGCTGATGCGCGCATTTCATTCATCGTGGACCGTTTTTCTTGATGGTGGGTCACTGGCTTTCTCGTCCGTGTGTTGGACGAGAGTTTATGAGCGTTTACGAGTGTTTGCGTGATGTCTTAACTACAGTGCATGAGAATTGTTCGATGGGCTGTGATGAGGGACTCGCTGGCGCGCGTGGGCGCGTACGAGGTCAAACGACAGATGTACAAGGGTTGAACGTCCGGTGATATGGCGGGTCGTGTTTTGGCGGGAATATGGCGGAAAAAGCGGGAATGGCGGAAAAGTCGGGCAAAAGCGGGTGATTTTTTTTCTGGTTCTTGTTGTCGTTACGCTTATGCAACAGTTTTTCCGTGTTTTGGTCTTTTACACTTGACTTCGAGCATGATTTCTTGGTGTCTCTGTTGGGTTATGGGCAGCTTACATTCCTGCAAGGGTCCTGCTTCGCCTTCAGATTCTCAGCTAGCGGGAGTCGTGATGTCATGATGACACGCTCTCAGCAATGCATATTCGCATTCTGGCACAAGGCTATTATATCACTGTTTTTGATGCGATTGCTCTGGGATGGTGAGGGCGGATGTTCCAGGGCAGTATAGAGGGGGACGCCCGTCGTGTCCAATCCATGCGGGCTATGGGTGCATCCCAGATTGGGGGTGGGAACAGTCTGGCGGGGAATCAGTGCCAGCGGTGGCTGGCGTTGTTTACCGTCTTTGGGCGAGACGCAGTGCAGGCGTCAAGCCTGGCCTTACGGTGGAGTCCGTCAGTTGGGCGTGCGAGGGCAGGCACAAG
>JAPOVP010000105.1 GCA_026708085.1 Caldilineaceae bacterium | reverse complement strand
GAGTATGTGCCAGCGCAGGCAAGACAGGCGAGGCAACTCCCATACATACCCAACGTTCACCGCTATGACCATCGCAAGCCCACTACAGAAATACTCGCGGTACATTCCCCCAGACAGACCGCATACAGCACACACAGAACATGACTTAGCAGTTACCTAAATACTAGAAACTCCCCGGCGGCTCCACCACATTATAGAACCCCATATAGTCCTCGCCCTTCACCATCAGCACATCAATCTCCTCGCGCCTGCCCACATCCACAAAAGGCACCGTCAGCCGCGGCGTAATCCCAAAGCGCCGCGTCTCCGACTTGTTTGGCGGCGAATAGTGCAGCGTACTCTCATTAAAGAAGATAAACTCACCCGGCTTCAGCTCCAGATCCACCGCATCGCTCGCATCGAACGTTGACGGGTCCACCTCTCTGCTGAACATCTCCGCGTCCGGGTCTTCGATGTGCGGATACAGCCGTTTATGGCTCCCTGGCAGCACCTGCATACAACCGTTCGCTTTCGTCGCCTCATCCACCGCGATCCACGCCGACAGAATCACATTCGGCGAAGGCTGATAATACGCGCAATCCTGGTGCCACGGCACCTCCGTATCCCATTCCTCCTGCTCACTCAGCGGCGCCTTAATCTGAAAATTTGTCCGCCACAGCACCAGATGCGGCCCCAGCAGCCCCGCCGCCCTCTCCACCAGATTCGGATGACTCAGCAGCTCATAAACACAGCGGTTATCCAGATGCCGGTTATGAAAATACTCCCTCTCCGCCAGCCTCGCCGCCTTCCCCACCTCCAGAATCTCATCATCAATCCTCTGCCGCACCCCCGCCATCTCCCCCTCCGAGATCAACGCATACGGCCCCAGCCACCCCTGCTCATGATACTGCCGGACCTCATCCTTACTTAGCGCGAGTTGATTCGTGGTCATGGTGTTTCCCTCCCACACTTTCTCGCAAAACGAACTGAAGGCAGATTCCAATTTCAGGCCAGCGCGCCATACTCATACACCGGCGTCTCAATCGTGCGAACGGGCCGGCACCGTCCCCACACCGCCTGCTGCAAACGCTCAACCGTCTCCGGCGAACAATATCGCTCCCCCGTCTCAACATTCACCCTCGCCGGCACGTTCTCAATCAACACAAGCCGCCCATCGATCTCAATGTGGTAAGTCACAGTCTGTTCGACCAGCGGTTCGTTCCAATTGGTGTGGTCAGGCATCATAAGGTCTCTACAACTCGGAGTCGGTCCACTTTGATGAAAATGACTCATGCTGAGTGAAGTCTTGGCTGTCTATCACTTCTTGTAAAGTCTCTCTGAAAATATTTTCGTCTTCATTATTGTAGAAGGGCACGCCGATCAACTTATGTGTCTGCTTCAAGCTCTGCGTCTTGAATTCCAAGATTCTTCCTTCCAATCTCTGTGTTACATTCTTTAGGAACTCCTCTTTCCATCTATCTTGCGCTTGCAGATGCTTTCCCTTCGGCTCAACAAACATCTGGTACGTGAGCATATTTCCGTTCTTGTCGCAAAGGAACAGAACAAAGTCTGGCTCAAACGCTTGGCCATCGTCAAAATTGTATATTTTGAAATGTCTTTCGTTACGCGCCAGATAGATACCATCATATCTTTTTTTCAACCAGTCCATCTGGCGTTCCAGCATCCGAACAAATGCCTTTTCCTCGCTGGTACCATAGTTTGCCTGAAAGACATACCAATCCCTGCTTTCAACAAACTGTAGGTCCCCATCCACTCTTTCGCTGCCTTCGGTCAGTTTCAGAGTCTTATCCGTGAAGATACCGCGAATGTTGTTTGGTTTGAAATTGTCTGTTCCTCTGTACTCTGCAGTGTTTTCGCGCAGTTCAGATTCGATCCGTCCAAGTAGGCCGTCCATCCCGCCGAGCAATGCTTCGTTGGATAAAACCATGAGAGCATTTGCTTCACCATGGAATGTGATGGCTAGCCCACCGAGATAGTCATCTCTTTCGATAAACTCACGAAGGGAATGAATATGCGGAAAGTAGGTCTTCAAGGATATGAAACTGAAAAAGGAGTTGCGGGCAAGTGCGTTCATGACGATATGGACGGGAATTTCTCTGACAGGGACATCTTTGCGGCCCGCCTCAGGGAGGATGGTGACATTGCTATTACCTAGGAGAAGGGCCTCAGCCAAGCCTCTGCCTGTTGCCAGCCTATGCTCGTAATTCTTCGAAGATACGCCCATGTCGGCAAACGACAGGACATGTTCGTTCCTGTTTCGAACCCGCTCATTAAGATAGATAAGTCCGTGCTTGTAGAATTCGGTTTCCTTGAATGAATCCTTTAGCGAAAGAGTTTTCTGAACTTCGTTTTCATCCATCATTCCTTCATCGATCAGGGCTGTGCGCAACTCGGAAATATAGCGGGGGTTGTCAATGCTATGGTAGTGGAGTTCCTCCAGCACGCGCAATTCAGCGGTCAGGTTTTTGTCGAGTTTTCGTTTGTAACGGTCTGGATAATCAACTGTTGTAAAGGGGAAGTAGCGTGCTCCGCGTCCGATCAATTGTGCTTCAGCAATGGTAGTTTTTCCGGGCTTATTTCCTTTAGCGTCACGAGTAGTATAGCAACGCACGATGTCAAACAGATTTAGAACGTCCCAGCCCTCATTCAGTTTGTGTACGGCGAAGATGGCGCGGATTCGGTTGTTCCTGTCTTCGAGGGTGTTGAGCAGTATCTGTTGATTTTCCTTTTCCCTTTCTTGGTTCACAGAGATGCAACGGCTCTCGTCAAATTCCCTGCGCAACCTCTCCGTCAGTTGAACGGGCGTGATTCCGTTCTCAGCGAAAAATGTGAACGCGCGTTCCACGACCTGTAAGTCTGATTTTGCTTGGATCCGCAGAATGTCATCTGCCGTTAGGTTTTCGATGATTCTGTGGAAAGCGCTTTTGTTCTGCTTGGATTGCTCAATCCTATTCTGAGCCTTGAAGAGGACAACCGGTTTGAGGTTGATCTGATATTTGGCCGCCACTTCCTGTTTGTACTGACTGAGAATTAGCGCCTGGATGATACGGTCTGTCTCCTCAAAGTCTGCTCGAACCAAATAGACATCTTTTGAATAGCCGTCATTGCGGAACTGGCGTAGATCGTAGCGGTACAATGTCTTGTCGCGGTACTTTTCGACAACGTTCGGGTTGGTGTACTCTAGAGTAGCGGTAAACTCCAAGAGTAAATTGTCTTCACTCAGCCGGAAGATGCCCTCTACGGTGTCTTCCCAGCTATGATAAAGTTCCTGCTGCGTCTTTGTGCTGACGTTCATATGGTGCGCCTCATCGGCCAGCAGGACGATTTTCTTTTCCTCGAAGTCCTCTAAAGTCAACGCGTTCTCTTTGACGTTTCTCAGGTCAGAATGCAGTTTCTGGATGGTTGTGAAACAGATGTTTATATCGTCTGTGTTGGCACCTTCAAAGTTATCGACTGACGACACGGAAACGGGACTGGCACCGAAACGGATGGGTTCGTTGAAAAGATACTTGGATGACCCGGGATTAAGAAAATTGTCCCTGGTTTTGGCAATAATGTTTGTGGAGTTGACGAAGAAAAGAAAGTTACGGTAGCCCATTTCGTAGAGGTAAAGGATGAGCCCGCCATGATCAGGGTCTTGCCGCTACCGGTCGCCATGTTAAACAGGAGATGAATCGGTCGTACTTTGCCCGGAAGTTCATTCTCATAGTAGTGGAAGAAGCGAGCAAAGGCCCTTTCCTGATAGGGGCGCAGTTCAAATTCAGGGTTTAGGTTCTCTTTGAGATAGGCAGGGATTTCCTTTTGCGGGCCTCCGTATAAGAAGAAAGAGTCAAGCTCCTCATACAAGAACCTTTTTGTCACTATAAGTTTCCTCCGGATTCACCACGATTTCGGTAAAACTGATCGTTGAGCGTCCTATCTTTCTCGCTGACAGAAAAATCCTCGTCGTCTATCTCTGAAAGGTTGACGTAGAGTTGGTTATTGTTCAACAGGTCCATGAGACACTTTTTCTGCTTGCTAAGCCCGTTCGCGCTCTGACCGACAGCGATAAAGTCATGTACCGCATCGCCCGGCGTTGTTGGGTTGACGTACCAGTTGAGAAAGGAATTTTCGGCAATGTCTTTCCACAGCGCCACTAGCTCTTCTGAAGACTGCGCAACCTGAATTCTGTCGACGTAAATCTGGTTATATTTCATGAGTTCCAATTTCAGGAAATCACCGCCTCCCAGCCAGTTGAAGGACCCAGAGACGCCACCAGTGTCGAATGCGATTGACCCTTCCTCCCTTTTGCCTACAACTCCCTTTAGTCGTTCTATCGTGGTGGACTCCACATATTCCATCTGTTCGATTGTGATCCATTGGCGATTCAGCTTGTGAGCGACTGCTGCCGTTGTTCCTGAGCCAGCAAAGAAGTCGAGGACAATGTCGCCACTTTCCGTGAGCCACTCAATTATTCGACTCAAGATCTCCTCATTTTTCTCATGTTCAAATCCTGACTGACGACCGGCGATGCTGAGATCTAGCCAATTCTCGCTCAAAAGGATTTCGTCAGTTGCAGGAATGTAGTGTTCAGGTTTCCCGGTTCTGCTCAACCTGATCAACTCGAAGTCCCTATAGTTCAAAATGCTACATTCCTGAATATACTTGTGATAGTAGTCATCTATAGCTGAATCGGTGATGTTTTCTTCGGCTATACCATGCGCCTTGATATATTGGACTAAGGTGATGTAATTTTGGACAGCGTCTCGAGTCCGTTTCTCCTTCCACCGCCACTGACCTGTTGTAGGTCTTTTGCCAAAAAGCTCATATCGCATAGTTGGTCGGTCGGTACCACGCCAGTGATCGTTCCATGAACTTTCACGGCCTCCCTTCAAAGTCTTGAAAAGATTAGGGATTCTAATCTGACTTTCCCTGCTGTAGAAGAGAATTGTATCGTAACCGGAATTTAATCTGTCTATGAAATTGAATTGCTTTTGAAGACTCTTCTGTCCTTTCTTCACAATAATGCCATTCCGATAGTTGGAATTCCCAAAGACATCGTCAAGGAGACATTTTAGATAAGCAAGTTCCCGGTTATCAATCTGAGTCAGTATATAACCATCTGGCTTAAGCATTTCTTTCGCTGCGTCCAACCTATTCTTCATAAATGTTAGCCAAGTAGAATGGGTAAAATTGTCATTGTATCGAAATGAATCACTTTCTGTATTATAGGGTGGGTCAATGTAAATCAGCTTGACCTTGCCCCTGAACTGTTGTTTGAGCGTGTGCAATGCTAAGAGGTTGTTACCCATGATCAGCAAGTTTTCTCGGATTGTCCCTTCCGTATCCCGCCTGAGTTCCTTCACATCTTGTTCACCGTCTACCGTATAGCGCATCCAATTGGTGAGAACTTTGGGGTCAAACATGCGGTCGATTTCATCTTGTGCAAGAATCTCGTTGAAGAATACTTCTTTGCGCTTCTCCTCCTCCTTTCTCTGGCCTCCTTCCAGAACGCAGTCTTTGTAAGGCCAGACAAAAGAGACCTCACCCCTTTCGCGCAGAAACTTACCATCGATGTTCAGGCCAATCCGGTTCCGAAAGCGTGTGAAGGAATTGTCGAGAAAGTTCTTGTTGGAGATATATTCGATGAAAGTGTTGATATTGAAGACCCAATGCCCGTCAATCTCGTCAAAGAACTTGGCCTTGATGTCGGTATCGGCGAGTAGCAGCCTCACCAAGTCAAGGTCTGTCTGCCAAGCACGACTCTCCACGGCAGTTGTGACAAGCTCGCCTTCGTCGTCAATGAAACGTGAGTCGGATTTGAGTAGTTCAGTCAGTTTGTCGTGAAAGCGGCTTGACATGGCAAATTCTCATTTGGTTGCGAAGGAATCCAGCGGGATTTGTTTTCTATGTATTGGGTTACTACGACCATTGGAACTCAATTGGAAATTTCCTTGATTCAAAGCGAGAAACCCCGGGTAAGCGAAAAGTTGAATTCTTTGTCGCCATATCCAAAGGCCCGCACAAGAGTGACTCAACTCCCTTCAGGGAGGGCGAGTATACAGGCCCTCCTCCAGGAACATTATCGCGAAGTGTTCTTAACACCTCCGGTTTTCCAAATTCCCATTCGCTTCGAATGAGTCCGTCTGCACTGAGACCATCGAGGAAGTGATGGAGCATTTGAAGATTGTCCCTTTCCCGTCTAGTAAAATCCATTGCAATAACATAGACTTGATGTGGCAGGAATAGCTGCACGTTGGCCCGGTATTCAGCGATATAGAAGCCATTCGTTCCATCAGAAAACAACTCAGACGTCGCAGAATAGATCAGCTGGCGTGCCCGCAATTGGTATGAAGACATGCTATCGACTGTTTTTGCTATACGCGCTCCTCTATCGTCACGTTTGCTCACAGCCTTTTAGGACTTTAAGACGCCACCGAAATATTCAATGGTAATCTCATCGGTAGAGTACGAGCCTTCATTGATTATCGTCTAGAGAACTTCCGGAGACTCTTTGTCTAGATCATCAAATTGGACGCCTAGCTTCCTTTCGGTGTTTGCGAATATTCTGCCTAAGTCTTTTACGCGCCGTATCGTGAACTCTATGAGTTCGACGCCTAGGTAGTCAGCGGTTGGTCCTAAGATTCTAACCGCCGCGTCTCTCCCTACATAGGTGGCAAAGAAACCTATCCCTACGGTTGTAATCGGCTTGCGCATTTGTATTTCTTCCGTTGACCATTACAAATGAACTTAGGTGTTTGATTCTCAGCCGTGTACGACTGGAGTGCACTGCAAGCTGTTATACAAGGCTCTGACAAACCAATTCACTCTCCTTGGTTTGTGCCGGCTTCGCTCTGTATTTCCCTGTCCCTTCTCGCCAGCAAGAGAATGTTCGAAGCCGTTAGATGGAGCGCGTATGCGGCAATCGAATCGGGCACCTCAATTTCCTCCGGGCCCTGACCATGCCCCGACAGCTTGTTTCGCAATGTGGGAACACCAGATTCTAACGTATTCCTTAGGCTCGAAAAGTGTGTCTGCATGTAGCATGGAATCAACCTATTTTTAAACACTATCGTGATCAATCGTTTGGCGGTATCCCCCTCGGCGAAGCTCCAACCTCTTTTTTTGCAGATTATTTTCATGCAACTTTCAAACGCGTTTAGGCAGTAAGTCAGGCATTCCTTGGTTTGGCCATTTCGATAATGTTCATGTGCTTTCAGAAATTCCTGATTTGCGCCTTCGTACATTGGGTCTGAAAGGATGTTCAATGCAGAGCGTACAACTTCGGGGTGAATAAACTGCGAATCAACGCGAATTATCTGGCCGGATTCGTACTGAAACCCTACGCCGTGCTCGTGGAACCTGCGATTCAATTTGTCTATCGCATCATCTGGTGAGATTTTGCGTTCAGTATGTGCATGCGAATTGCTTTGAGGGACAGAGCTGTCAATATAGTGTTCAATATGATTGAAGGCAATCTCAATGACATCAACTGCTCTGTCTGTATCCGGTGTCCGCAAAAGGAAGTTTCGGACAGCCTCAGCAGCGTCTCTGGAACTGTTATCCAATCTGAATAAGCCGTATTCGTCACTCAATCTCTCGTGAATGTCCTCGTGTATCCACTCAAACGCCTCATCTCGCGTTTTGTAGTACTCGCCGACGTTGTCGCCGTAGTGAGCAATTTGGAAGACATCATTCAGGATACGGATAATCTGAATCCGCAATTCTTTGGGGATCGTTTCGTATTGGTATACTTCGGGTCCTTCGCACCGGCTCTGTTTCTGCCGTATTGAATACAGATCGTGTGTATGCATGCGACTTCCTCTGCTTGGTCGCGACTACCCAATTGATGAATACGAGTTGGGAAGTCGCCTTGTGTCTCGCCGATTGCAAGAATGAACAGTATCATATTTTCTTAGAATCAGCAGATTATTTCATGTTCCAAAGTGTGATGTGACTCCTGCGGCGTTTCGCCAATGCCCAGTGTTTTTTGGGTAGACCCGTGATAGAATAGCTTGGCCATGCCAAACCAATCGCTGATGCTTATAGCAGCGGTTTGCCAGCCGCAGTTCTGACCTACAAAACGACGTCTCTCACATAGCGTCCCGCGTCTACTCCCTGACATATCCCGTACGACAATCTCGCCCAACTATTCCCACCCCCATCTACCCTCACCCCCCCCAGAGATCACCTTGCCTTCTCCATCCCCACTCACTATGAAGACCCATATCCTGGATCAAACCGAAACTCACTTGGCTATCATGGCCTCCCCGATCCCACTTCCAGACCGACATTAGAACCAACTGCCTGCAAAATCGAGGCAAGTTACGTCTCGTGAGGCGGCACCTTTACCACACCTCCCACTATACCAGCCACTCCACCACCAATTGCCCGTGCAGAAGACACTCTACTGACTATCAGCCCGAAATACGCCAAATAGAACTATTGGTCCTGGAACGCATTCCTCTGGCCCTTCCTCGTCATCCCCCAGCGACGATCTGACCACCCCTCCCCATCGCCCTCTGCCGTTACCACGCCTTCGCCGAGCAACGCTGGGATGCCATCATAGCTGTCGCAACCGTCGTCGCCTAACCCTCAATAGTGGCAGCACAGCAACTGCAACCCATCCCTCAAATCCCCCCAAATCACAGTTCAGACAACTGCACCCTCCCAAAAATAAAAGATTAGCACTTCGCGCAATCCCAATTACAATGTCAGAAAGAGAGACGCGGCCAAAATGACCCTAAGGCCGCAAAACTACCTTCTCGAATCCAAAAGAGTAAGGCGAAATCTCCCACCGCCCGAGACCAGGCTTCCCACCCAAATGCAAACACCCTCAACTCCCACCCCCCTAACCTTTGGCAAACTACTGGCCCGGGCCATCACCCTCTACCCCACCCACAAAGCCATCCTTCTGCGCACCGCCGCCATCTTCTATCTCCCGGTCGCGGCACTCTCCTACCTTCTTGTAGACAATCTCACTACCAACATCCTCTTTTCTCTCGTATTATGGCCCGTCGACGCCATCGTAAGCCTGTCTCTCATTGTCCATTGCATCGATTCCTTGCACGGGCGTCCTCTTGCCGTCAGGACTGCGGTCATGCGCGGCCTGCCCCGCCTGCTGGCTTATATCGGCCTCGGCGTGGTAATCTCGGCTGTGACTAGCGTCGTGGCTCTTGTACTGGCCGCGCCGGTCTGGGTTGGATTCCTGAACTCCGGCGTTTCTCTGGATGAGCTTCTTGATGCGTTTGCCGTTCCCGCCACGCCTGGCCAGGCCGACATAGTCTTTAGCGTGCTGGGCAGCGCTCTGTGGGGAGGTACCGGTCTATGTCTCTCCGGACTTCTGATTCCAACTGTCCTGTTCTATCTGGCCGCTCGCTGGCGGTTTGCCGAAGTCGCGTTGATGGCAGAGGGGACGGGACCGCTTAAATCCCTGCGCCGCAGCTGGAGTCTGAGCCGCGGCTTTGTACTTCGCACCCTTGGCCTTTTCCTACTCATATTCATAGTAATGGGAATAATCGGCGGTCTTATCGGAGGGTTAGTGGGCTTTGCTACGACTATTCTGGCCCCGGCCGCAGATCAATCAAGGATGTTCGGCTTCTACTATGCTCTCTCGAAGCTGTCATCCATCATTGCCGCACCGTTCTACGTCACTGTATTCGTCCTGTACTATTTCGATCTGCGCGTGCGCAAAGAGCAGTATGATTTCGAAGTCGTCCAGGAATGAGTCGTGAGGACGGGTTGGGTGTTGATGGGGAAGCGACGAATTATGCTACGGGCCGGGGACGACATTGGTCGCAGCAGTCAGTGAAAAAACGATGCGTTAACTTGAAATTCGCTTGTCAACCTCCTTCAAATTCTACAGCCTGAAGCCGCGCATCAGAGTATCGACCAACACCCACTGGCTGAATTGCACTTCGAGCTCAGATCAGGGCCGTCCACACTCGGACGACCGCGTAAAGTTTCTCACTCCATGGTCAACGAATTGGCGCCCGCCATTCTCCTCAGATTCCTGGAAACGACCAGCGCTATTCATAATCGCACCCTTACACCCTCACCATAGCCGCAGAAGACTCCGGTTGGGGAATGGGCATCCCATCCTCTTTCAACCCCTCAAGATGGAAGACGATGGCTTCAGAAATCAGCTTCCAAGTTTCCTCGCGTGTCTTTCCTGTTGCGACACAGCCGGGCAGGTCGGGCACGTAGGCGCAGTAGTTGTCAGACGCTTTCTCAATTACGACCGCATACTCAAGCCCTATCATTTGTTCCCTTCCTCTCTGAGTCCAGCCTGCCTAAGAATACTGTTCCATGTTTCTTGGTTCAAATCATCTCGGCCATGTCCCGTAATCGTTACGCGCCCTGACTTGACAGGATGTTTGTACTGTCGGTGGCTCCCTCTGGTCCTGACAATCTCCCATCCATCCTCTTCTATCATCCTTATAGCATCCCGAACTTTGACTGCCATGGCACCGTCCCGTAGATGTCCGCTAGTATACTCCATGCGTTATACACAGTCCAGCGATTCATATAATCTTCCATCCCCACACCGGAGAACCCTCCCCAAAACGGTAGATTAGCAATCTATGGAATACCAATTACAATGTTGGAAGACAGTCGCCAGGAAAATGAATTTCGGGCCGTCAAAAAACTTCCTCGACTCTGGAAAAGAGAGAATTAGCTCCGCGTTGCACGAGAACTGGACATCTCCCCAATGCACACTACCTCAGCTCCCACCCCCTTAACCTTCGGCAAACTGCTGAGCCGGGCAATAGCCCTGTACCCCACTCACAAAGGCATTTTCCTGCGCACAGCCGCCATCTTCTATCTCCCTGTCGCTGCACTGGCCATCATTTTCGTAAAAGATGCAGTCACCAGCACTCTCTTCCTTACGCTGATTTTCCCCGTCGAAGCAATTATGAGCCTTTCGCTAATTGCCCTCTGCGTCGAACTGCTGCACGGGCGTACTCTTGCCGTCAGGACTGCCGTCCAACATGGTCTGCGTCGCCTCCTGGCGAACATCGGAATGATTTTGGCTGCGTCGGCTGTGTACATCGGTGCAGTCATTCTATTGGCGATACCGATTTGGGTAGGACTCATCAGAACTGACATTGCCTTGGGTGAAATCCTTGACGCATTCTCTGGTCCGCCTGGTCCTGATGACATTGAGGCAATCATGAAAGTGCTGGATGATGTTCTCTTGGGGGGCATCGGGTTATGTCTATCTGGAGTTCTGGCTCTGATTGTCTTATCGTATCTGTCGGCTCGCTGGATGGCTGCCGAGGTCGCCTTGATGGTTGAGGAAACGGGACCGCTGGACTCCTTAGCGCGCAGCTGGAATCTGAGCCGGGGCTATATTCTGCGTACAGTCGGCTATTCCTTGCTCTTGTCCATACCTCTAGGACTTGTCGCCGGTCTGTTCGGAGTGACAATGGAGTTTGTAGTGTTGCCCGTGTTTCCGGCTATTGACGAGTCTTCGAAAGCGGGTTTCAGTGGTGCCGCCTCGATTCTGCTGACCATCTTCACCACGCCGTTCTACGTCACCGCGGTCGTTCTGTACTATTTCGACCTGCGCGTGCGAAAAGAGAAGTATGACTTTGAGGAACATGCTTCATAGCGTGGACTGCCAAAGGAATATGGGCATGGCGAATCAGACCAATCCACCAACCACTGAATTCACCTCCTGACCTCTACGCCTCCATCCCCGCCTCTCCCCATCCACAACACCCACCAGCCCCTGTCCAAACGAACGCCCAAAGCAAACTGCGGCTCATCCCCAAAATCCCATTTCCGACAACCGCCGCCCCCCAATGATCCGGGACGCACCTCCTGCATTCATTACGCTATACGTAATTCCCAATACGCAGTACACTTAACCCCACAAGCCCGACCCGCCAATATCCCCCCATCACCAACGGAGGCCATCCCATGAACCTCAACCTCCCCACCACCCCAATCCCCGACCGCGTCTCCCTCACCGGCCCCCTACCCGTCAACACGCGCACCACCTACGCCGAACTCGACGGCCCCGGCTGCATCCAGCACATCTGGGTCGTCCTCTCCCGCCCCGAACGCCTCCCCTTCGCCAGCCGCAAAGCCATCATCCGCATCTACTTCGACGACGAGCCCATCCCCTACGTCGAAGCACCCGTCGGCGACTTCTTCGGCGTCATGCACGGCCTCGGCTGGTACCCCATCGACACCCACTTCCTCTCCGCCAAGGCCTGGATCGGCTACAACTGCTACTTCCCCATGCCCTTCGCCCGCTCCGCCCGCATCGAATTCGAAGCCGGCCCAGAAGGCAACCGCGCCTACATCCAGGTCGACTGGCACCGCTATCCCGGTCAGACCCTCCACGAACCGCGCCGTTTCTGCGCCCGCTGGCGCCGCGAAATGCCCACCCAGCGCTACGGCGAGGAATACCTCATGCTCGACGCCGACGGACCCGGCCAGCTCCTCGGCTTCGTCTACGGCGTCCGTCTCCTCGACGACACCGACCGCTGGAGCCACGGCGGCGCCGAAAACATCTACATCGACGGCCAGGGCGAGCATCCCGCCTTCCTGCGCGGCATCGGCGGCGAAGACACCTTCGGCGCCGGCTACGGCGGCGCCCTCCACCCGCCCGAAACACACCACTACGCCGCCATGCCCTACTACGTCCACCACGACGTCGGCGAAGCCCGCCCCGCCCAGCGCCTCGTCGGCTACCGCTTCTTCGAAAAAGACACCCTCCCCTTCCAGAACTCCATCCACATGCGCTTCGGCTGCATGGCCAATGACATCTGCTCCACCACCTACTGGTACCAGGAAAGCCCCGTCCGCCCCTTCTTCACCATGCCCGACTGGCCCCAGCTCCTCCCCGGCGCCGAGCTCCCCCGCGCCACACACGACCTCGCCCTCCCCCAGAGCGGCCAATGGTGGCTCTGCGGCCCCTTCGCCAACCACGACGGCCAGGCCATGGCCGCGACCCTCCCGCCCGAAAAAACCTTCGACCCCGACGCCGCCTACGACGGCCTCCACACCGCCGAGTCCGCCTGGCTCACCGACGGCTCGCGTCAGCACGGCCGCGACAGAGCCCGCTGGACCCGCCGCGCCGCCCACCACGGCTTCATCGACTTCAACCACCTCTTCCGCCCCTGGGGCCGCGGCGTCGGCAAGACCGACACCGGCGCCGCCATCGCCCGCTGCATCCTCCACGCGCCCACCGCCACCGCCGCCACCCTCCACCTCGCCTGGGACGACCACCTCACCCTGCGCCTCAACGACGACCTCCACGACCTAGGCCACCACTACGCCTTCCGCAGCCACAGCCTCCCCGTCCAACTCCGCGCCGGCCCCAACACCATCGTACTCAAACTCAGCAACGACAGCGGCTCCAATCATGGCGGCTGGGCCTTCGCCTTCCGCGCCCAAACCGCCGACGGCACCGCGCTGACACCGCAGGCGGAGGAAGAAGAGTAAGCACCGCAAGGAAGACCGGAAAGCATCTTCCCACCCCCTCCCAACCATAGGGATATAGAGCCACTGCATCTTCTGCAATGGCTCTTTTGTTCTGTTTTCGCGACCCACAACTGAATGCTATAATCTCGCCAAAGCGCGTAAGCAGCGCCCAGCACCAGGGAATGCCCTGCTCCCTTCTGTCTGCGGGGCACAGAGTTTCGACCCGACTCTCGCTTCGTTCAGGCATGTCTGCATGCTCCCGGCGTGCAGCAATTGAATCCGGCAAAACGCAATTTCCTACTGTCCACCGATTCAACAAGGAGCGATTCCCATGAAGACAAGCACATTCTCTCGACGTAGGTTCCTGCAGTACTCGGCCGGCGGGCTCGGCGCAGCCCTGGCCGCAGCCTGTGTACCCGCGGCCCCGGCGATGGAGGATACCGGCGCCGCAGCCGACGAGCCCATGGAGGCCGTGAACCTGGAATTCTGGTCTGAAGGCGCAGCCGACTGGGCCGAGGAACAGATCGAGAAGTACCAGGAGATGACGCCCAGCGTCTCGATCGAGTTCGTGACCTTCAAGTGGGGCGAAATGACGCCCAAGCTCATGACCGCCAGCGCCGGCGGCGCCGCACCCCACATCACCCGCCAGGACCGCTTCCGCATGGCCGGCTGGGCCGGTCGCGGCGGCGCCACCCTGCTCGACGACTTCGTCGCCCAGTACAACATCAACGCCGACGACTACTTCCCCGCCACCTGGGCCGAAGGCGTCTGGGACGGCAAAGTCTACTCCATCCCCTTCAACACCGACGGCCGCTTCATCATCTGGAACAAGGACATCTTCGCCGAGCACGGCCTCGAAGCCGACGACCCCCCGCCCACCCAGGACTGGGAGGCCATGATCGGGCTCGCCGAACAGCTCACCCAGACCGACGACGACGGCGCCGTCGAGGTCATGGGCTTCATCCCCAGCCAGATGCTCGGCTATGGCAACGGCGGCGACTACGTCTACGCCTGGGCCAACGGCGCCGAGTTCATGAAAGACGAGCGCACCGCCTGGATGGACAACCCCCTGCTCGTCGAGACCATGCAGTGGCAGTACGACTGCGTCAACGCTGTCGGCGGCATCGAAGTGGCCTCCGAGTTCAGCGCCGGCTGGCCCACCGTGGCCGGTTTCAACCCCTTCGGCACCGGCCGCCTCGCCATGATGGTCAGCGGCGACTGGAACCTGAGCAACTTCGCCCGCTACTACGAGGACCTCAACTTCGGCCTCGCGCCCTGGCGCATCCGCGGCACCATGGACCAGTACACCGGTTTTGCCGGCGGCTTCTGCCTCGCCATCCCCGCCGGCGCCCAGAACCTGGAAGAGTCCTTCGAGCTGCTCAACTTCCTCGCCGGGCTCGATTCACAGATCGCTCACACGCTGCGCTACCAGAACATCCCCTGCCTGATCGCAGCCGCTCTCGACGAGGACGTCATCAACAGCTCGCCCTTCCCCGATCTGCGTCGCCTGGCCAATGAGTCGATGAACTACGCCAACTTCCGCCCCATCACCCCGGTCGGGCAGGAGATCCAGGACCTCTGGACCTACCCCGGCACCGGCCGTGACTGGGTCTTCTACGGCCAGAAGACACCGGAGGAGGCCTGCGCCGACATGCAGGAGATCGTGCAGAAGGCGCTGGACGATTTCTGGGCATCGGTATAGAATCCTAAGATCAGTGGTCGGCGGCTGTCTGTCTGCCGCTGGCCACTCTTCCTCCTCCCGGGCTTTGCCGCCGCGCGGCCGTTGCGGTCGCAAAAGCCCTCTCTTCCTCTGCTGGGGCGCGGCACAATGGTGAAAAGACCGGCCATCCTCAGAAGTTTGCGGGCGCGCGAGACCTTCTGGTTCTACGTCTTCGCCTCCCCGTGGATTCTGGGCTTCCTCCTTTTCTACCTCGGCCCCATGATCGCGTCCTTCGCGCTCAGCCTCACCAACTACTCTGTCCTCCTCCCGACCCGCTTCATGGGCCTCAGCAACTACAGCGCCATGTTCGAGGACAACCTGCTCGGCATCTCCATCTGGAACACCGCCTACTATGCCGCTCTTGCCGTCCCCACCTCGATGGCCGCCGGCCTCGGACTCGCCATGGTCCTGAACCGCGGCGACCTGCGCGGGCGCTCCTTCCTCCGCTCCGCCTTCTACGTCCCGGCCATCATGCCCCTCGTCGCCGTCTCCATTCTCTGGATCTGGCTGCTGCAACCCCGCTTCGGCCTCATCAACACGCTCCTCTACTTCCTCTCCATCAAAGGCCCGAACTGGCTCGGCGACCCCGCCTGGTCCAAGCCGGGCCTCGTCGTCATGAACCTGACCGGCGTCGGCATCAACATGGTCATATTCCTGGCCGCGCTGCAAGGCGTGCCCACCCATCTCTACGAGGCCGCCGAGCTCGACGGCGCCAACAGATTGCGCAAATTCTGGCACGTCACCATACCCATGATCTCGCCCGCCATCTTCTTTGTGATCGTGATCGGCTTCATCAACAGCTTCCAGGTCTTCACCCAGGCCTACATCATGACCGAGGGAGGACCGGCCGATTCCACCCTCTTCTATGTGCTCTACCTCTACCGCCACGCCTTCAACTATTTCAAGATGGGCTATGCCTCGGCCATGGCCTGGCTGCTCTTCATCGTCATCGTCGTCCTGACCTATATCCAGTTCCGGCTGAGCCTGAGGTGGGTTCACTATGGCGGTCAATAGAGGCGTGGGCGAGACCCAGCTAAGCGCTGCGCCCCCGTTCAGCATCTACCGGACAATGCGTCTGATCGAGACGTTCGCCGTCCACGGCGTCGTGCTCGTGGGCGGGCTCTTCTTCGCCTTCCCCTTCTACTGGCTCATCATCACCTCGCTCAAGACCGACGCGCAGCTCTTCATCTGGCCGCCGGCCCTCGTCCCCTCCCCTATCGAGTGGACCCATTACGGCGACGCGCTCGAGGCCGTCCCCCTCGTGCGCTACTTCTTCAACTCGCTCTACCTGGCCGTCCTCAACGTCCTCGGCGTCCTCTTCTCATGCTCGATCGTCGCCTACGCCTTCGCCCGCTACCGCGCCCCCGGCAGCCGCGTCCTCTTCGCCGTCCTCCTCGCCACCATGATGCTGCCCGCCCACGTCACCATGATCCCCCTCTTCCTCGTATTCCGCGCCCTCGACTGGGTCGATACGCTGCGGCCCCTCTGGGTTCCCGCCTTTCTCGGCAACGCCTTCTTCATCTTCCTGCTGCGCCAGTTCTTCATGAGCCTCCCCCAGGAGCTCTTCGACGCCGCCCGCATCGACGGCTGCTCGGAGTTCGGCCAGTACTGGCGCATCATGCTCCCCCTCTCCAAACCGGCGTTGACCACGGTCGCCATCTTCCAGTTCCAATTCACCTGGAACGACTTCCTAGGCCCCCTCATCTATATCAACAGCCAGGACAAAAAGCCGCTGGCCTTGGGACTGCAGGACTTCTACAAAACGCAGGCCACCGTCGAATGGCAGCAGCTCATGGCCGCTTCGGTCATGATGGTGCTGCCGGTCGTGCTGCTCTTCTTTTTCTTGCAACGCTACTTCATCGAGGGAATCGCGCTGACCGGGCTCAAGGGCTGACGCCGCAGGGCAGGGACTGCACACATTACTGGAGGTATGGAGTATGACTTTGGCCGAACTGGAGATTGACGAACAGGCGCGAACCCGCTTCGAAGAAGACGGCTACTGGCTCGGGCCCGAGGTCTTCGACGCCCAACAGCGCGAAGAACTGGCCTACGCAGTCGACGAAGTCAACGCCGGCCGCTACGAGACCGGCCGCGAACCCCTAGCCCGCTTCTGGAGCCCCGGCGACGACCCCTACGCCCTCCACAAAGTCGACAACTCCCATTGGTGCAACCCCATCCTCGCCGAAGCCGTCATCAACCCGCGTATCGGCCAGCTCGCCGCCCAGCTCCTCGACACGCCCGCCGTCCGCCTCTGGCACGAGCAGATCCTCACGAAACCGGCCGGCGGTCACGAGTCCGCCAACGTCGCCTGGCACCAGGACTACAACTACTGGCGCAGCAGCGACAGACCGCAGATGCTCACAGCCTGGATCCCGCTCCAGGAAGTCAACCCCGAGCTCGGCACCATGTACTTTGTCAAGGGCAGCCACAAATGGGGCTGGCACGCCGAGTACAGCCACTTCGGCCGCTACGACATGACCGAACAGGAACGCGTCATCCGCCAGTACATGCCCGCGGACGCCGACTACCAGACCGCACCAATCTACCTCGAAGCCGGCCGCGTCAGCTTCCACCACTGCCTCACCCTGCACGGCTCCGGCCCCAACCACGCCCACCGCCAGCACCGCCGCGCCATCGCCATCCACATTCAGGCCGACGCCTGCCTCTGGCGCAAAACCGGCGACCAAGCCGACAACCACAAATGCGCCCAGGAAATGCACCGCCTCGGCAAACAATACGGCGACAAATTCCAAGGCGATTATTGGCCGGAGCTTTTCAGCTTCTAGTGTTCAGCATGTCGTGATGGTCCCCCCCACTTGTGAAAACCTTGTAAAGGAGGGCAAGAGAACCGCGGATTGATCGTAACGCAACAGGCTAAACTGAGAAAAGGAGCAGCGAAATGACTGTCCACAGACGAGCCCGTGTTTTCAGTTGGCTATCCGTAGTCACCGTATTCGCCATGATCCTGGCGGGCTGTGGGCCTGCCGTTGCCCCGGCGCCCGCCGAACCTGCTGCCGAGCCGGCCGCCGAAGAAGCCCCCGCCGCCGAAATGGCCGGCCCCGAAGCGCCGATGCTGGCCGAAATGGTCGCGGCCGGTACGCTCCCGCCTCTTGAAGAACGCCTCCCTGCCGATGTGCTCGTGCTCCAGCCGGAAGACTCCATCGGCCACTATGGCGGCACCCTGCGCGGGCCCCATGCCTGGGACGTCTTCTTCGAGCAGGGCCTGCTGCAGCGTCTCCACAACGACCGCGACACCTTCATGCCCCAGGTCGCCATGGGCTGGGACTGGGCCGATGACTTCACCAGCATCACCTTCCATCTGCGCGCGGGGATGAAATGGTCGGACGGCCACCCCTACGGCGCCGATGACATCCTCTTCTGGTGGAACGACATTGTGCAGTCCAAGTACAACGTGCAGGCCTACCGAGTGTCCGGCATGAACCCGGAGACCGACACCGTGGTAAAGGTCGACGACTCCACTGTCCGCTTCGAGTTCGCCGAGCCGCGGCCCGCCTTCCTGGTGAGCTCACGCGGCGCCTGGAGCTATGGGTTCTACGGCCTCCCCGCCCACTACTTCAAGCAGTTCCACCCGGACTACAACGACACCGCCGCCGACAAGGCGCAGGAAGTGTTCGACAAACTGCGCGACGTCCTCCACCAGAACCAGTGGATCGTTAGAGACCCCAACGCCCCAACCGTTAACGCCTGGAAGTCGGTCGATTACAAGGAGGGGCAGTACGTCCTCTTTGAACGCAACCCCTTCTACTTCGGCGTCGACCCCGAGGGCAACCAGCTCCCCTACATCGACTATATCGAGGGCCTCGACAAATACGATGGCGATGCCGAGCTGCTCAAGGCCAAGACGCTCGCCGGCGAGACCGATATCCTCTTCCGTGTCGTGCGTCCCAGCGACTTCCCCGTCTTCAAAGAGAAAGAGGAAGAGCTTGGCATCCAGATCAACTTCTTTGACGACGTATTCAACGGCCGCCAGACCTTCATGATCAACCAGAACTACATCGGCGATGCCGCAATCTCAGAGCTGTTGCACACTGCAGATTTCCGCCGCGCCCTCTCCCTGGCCCTGGACCGCGAACTGATGAACGAGTCGATCCACCTCGGTCTGGGCCGGCCCGGTCACGGCTTCAGCCCCCCAGGCGTCTTTGACGAAGCCATAGACGGCGCCTACGCCACCCGCGATCCCGACGCGGCCAACGCACTGCTGGACGGCATCGGTCTTGACCAGCGCGACTCGGACGGGCTGCGCACCTTCCCCGACGGAAGCCAGCTCACCATTACTCTGATGTTCCGCTCGGGCTGGGGCATCGGCTCCGACGAGACCGCCGAAATCGCCATGGACAACTGGCGCGAAATCGGCCTGCGCGTCGCCGCCAAACCGGTGGAGAGAAAGCTGCATAGCGAGCTGCTCAGTGCCAACGACTGGCAGATCAGGCTCAACCCCAGCACCGGCGGCTGGACCGGCTACTGGCGCTACGGCATGGCGCTGCGTCAATTCGCCCGTGCGGCCAATGACTGGCTCCAGTCGGCCGGGGAAGATGAACGCCGCGGCGAAGAGCCGCAGGGCAAGTTGAGGGAGCTGGCCGACCTGCAGCAGCTCGCGCTCCAGTCAATGGACAAGGACGAAGCGCAAGCGGCCTTCCACGACTACCGAGTGATCCTGGCCGATCAACTCTTCCAGATCGGCACCGTCGCCAACTCCCCGGCAATCCTCATTATCAACGGCAAGCTGCGAAATGTCCCCGGCCAGGTCACGCCGGCCGCCATCTCGCAGGGCGAGAGCGAGTACCTGCGCTTCGAGCAGTGGTACTACGAGCAATAGACAATGCGTGCCAGTGGCTGGTGGCATCGTACTGCACCACCCCACTAGCCACTGGCCGCCGCCGTCCAGGAGGCCGCCATGGGTAGGGCTGTTCTGCGCCGCGGCGTGCAGATGCTGATTACCCTCTGGCTCGTCTCGATTCTGGGATTCGTGATCATCCAGTTGCCGCCCGGCGACTTTCTCACGTTGCTCGAATCGCAGCTGGAGGAGCAACGCCTCTCGAGCGCACAGATCGAGTCGGCGCTGACGGGCCTGCGTGCCCGCTACGGCCTCGATCAACCCGTATATGTCCAGTACCTTCGCTGGATGTCCGGTCTTCTGCGCGGCGACCTGGGCTACTCCATGGCCTTGCGCGCCGACGTAAACGAGCTGCTCAGCGAGCGCCTCGTCCTGACACTCGTTATCTCCTTTGCCGCCATGGTCTTCAGCCTGGCGCTGGCCCTGCCCATCGGCGTCTACTCGGCCATGAAGCAGTACTCCTGGGCCGACTACCTGTTTACCGTGCTGGGCTTCCTGGGGCTTGCGCTGCCCAACATGCTGCTCGCCCTCATTCTGATCTTCCTGGCCGTCACCGTCTTCAACGCCTCCACGATCGGCGGCCTCTTCTCTCCCGAATACATCACAGCCGACTGGTCGCCGGCAAAGGTCCTCGACCTCGCCAAACACCTCTGGCTGCCCGCCTTCATCGTCGGCTTCTCCAGCACCGCCGGTACCATCCGCGTCGTCCGCGCCCAGATGTTGGATACGCTCGGCGAGCCTTTCATCCAGACCGCACGCATGAAGGGTCTGAGCGAAAACCGCGTCATCACCCGCCACGCGCTGCGCGTCGCACTCAACCCGGTGGTAAGCGGTCTCGGCCTCAGTCTGCCCGGCCTGATCAGCGGCGAGACCATCACCGCCCTCGTCCTCGGCCTGCCCACAATCGGCCCCCTCCTGCTGAGCGCCCTCTTCGCCGAAGACATGTACATGGCCGGCAGCATTCTGGTGATCCTGAGCGGCGCCCTCGTCGTCGGCAACTTCCTCGCCGACCTGACCCTGGCCTGGCTCGACCCCCGCATCCGCCTGGTGGAACCGTGAGTAATCCAATGGCCGCTGCGGTAAGGACGGAGCGCTATGGCGCATCCTGATCCCGCGAACCCGCGTGAAGAAGTCGCGGAGGCGCCATCCGGCAGGAGAGACGCGGCTGCCTATTCCTACTGGGGCCTGATCTGGTGGCGCTACAAGCGCAACCGAATTGGTGTCGTTGGCGGGATCGCTCTCCTTCTACTCTACGCGCTGGTGCTGCCGGCCGAACTGACCGCGCCCTACCCGCTCAACGAACGCCACACCGGTTTTCTCGACGTGCCCCCGCAGTTCATCCGCTTCATCAAGCCGGATGGCCGCTTCAGCCTGCGCCCCTTCGTCTACGGCCTCAAACAGGAACGTGATCCGGAGACACTGCGCCGGCTCTACGTGCCCAATGAGGAGGAAATCTACCCTCTTGGCCTCTTCCTGCAGGGAGAGGAGAGCTGGACCTTCCTGGGACTTACCTGGGATCGCCACCTGCTCGGCGTCGAAAGCCCGGGGAAGCTCTTCCTCCTGGGCACCGATACACAGGGCCGCGACCTCTTTTCCCAACTCCTGTATGGTGGACGCATCTCCCTGACAGTCGGCCTTGTCGGCGTCGCGCTCAGCCTTGTCCTGGGGGGCATCGTCGGGCTCATTTCCGGCTACCTGGGCGGCATCGTCGACGACCTCATCCAGCGCGGCATCGAAGTGATGATCAGCTTCCCCAGCATTCCCCTGTGGATCGCTCTCTCAGCCGCAATCCCGGCGGAGTGGAACTCGATCCAGGTCTTCTTCGGCATCACCGTAATCCTGTCGAGTATCGGTTGGGGTGGACTGGCCCGCGTCGTGCGCGGCATGACCCTGTCGCTCCAGAACGAGGACTATGTCAAAGCCGGCCGCATAAACGGCGCCACCACCTGGTGGATCGTTACCCGCCACCTCTTCCCGGGCACGCTCAGCTACATGATCGTCGCCGCCACGCTGGCCATACCGGGCATGATTCTGGGCGAGACCGCACTCAGCTTCCTCGGTCTCGGCATCCAGCCGCCCATGGTCAGCTGGGGCGTCCTGCTCAAACAGGCGCAGGACATCACCGTCCTGGCGCACAAACCGTGGCTGATTGCCCCTGTCTTCTTCCTGACGATCGCCGTTCTCTCCTTCAACTTCCTGGGCGACGGCCTGCGCGATGCCGCCGACCCTTTCTCAGGCCAGTGACCACGGATCGCTTCCCCCGTACTGCACTGCCGGCCTGCTTATGAGCTTTGTTGATGAACGAAAGCCGGACCTACAGCTCGAACAATAACGGCCTCGGGGAACAACCCCGTCTGGTCCTGGAAGTTGAGAACCTCTACGTCTCCTTCGGCGGCTACCGCGGACGCACCCGCGCCGTCAACGGAGTGAGCTTTCAGATCCACCAGGGCGAAATCCTCGGAATCGTCGGCGAATCAGGCTGCGGCAAGAGCGTGACCGCGCTGTCCCTCCTCAAGCTGATACCCATGCCGCCGGGCCGGATCGACGGCGGCACAATCAGCCTGCATACGGACGACACCCCGGTCGACGTGACGGCCCTCGCCCCGGACAGCCGTGAGATCCGCGCCATCCGCGGCCGCCAGATCTCCATGATCTTCCAGGAGCCCATGCGCTCCTTGCATCCGATGTTCTCGATCGGCGACCAGATCGTGGAAATTCTGCTGCAACACTTCGACATGAACCGCCGCGAGGCGCTGGACAAAGCCGTCGCCCTCCTTGAGCGCGTCGGTCTCCCGGAACCGGCCCGCGTCGTCCACGAATTTCCCCATCAACTCAGCGGAGGCATGCGCCAGCGGGTTATGATCGCAATTGCCCTCGCCTGCGAACCGCAGCTTCTGGTCGCAGATGAACCGACCACCGCGCTCGATGTCACAATTCAAGCCCAGATCCTGGAGCTGCTGCAGGCGCTGCAGGCGGAGATGGGGCTGGCCGTCATGCTCATCACCCACGACATGGGCGTCGTCGCCGAGATCGCCGACCGCGTGATCGTCATGTACCTCGGCGAAATCGTCGAAGCCGCCAGCGTCGACCAGCTCTTCACCAACCCCCAGCACCCCTACACACAGGGCCTGCTCAAGTCGATTCCCAACTGGACCGACCAGCCCAAGACGCCCCTGCACTCGCTCGCCGGCGCCGTGCCGGAACTGCTGGACCTGCCCGCCGGCTGCGTCTTCGTCGAGCGCTGCCCCTTCGCCGACAAGGTGCCGGGCCTGCGCAAACCGTCCCTGATCGAGACCGAGCCCGGCCACTTCGTCAAATGCTGGCTCTATACCGAGGAATTCGCGCATGCCAGGCCCTGACGACATCCTGCTCGCAACCGAAGACCTGCGCACCCACTTCGCAGTCCGCCGCGGGCTGCTGCGCCGCCAGGTCGCCACCGTGCGCGCCGTCGACGGCATCGATCTCAGCATCAAGGGAGGCGAGACACTTGGCCTCGTCGGCGAGTCCGGCTGCGGCAAGTCCACCCTCGGACGCACCATCACCCGCCTCGAACATCCAACCGGCGGCAGCGTCGGCTTCCGCGTCGACAACCAGATGCTCGATATCACCAACCTGTCCCAGAACCACCTGCGCCGCCGCGTCCGTCGCCACATGAACATGATCTTCCAGGACCCGCTCTCCTCCCTGAATTCACGCATGAGCGTAAAGTCCATCATCGCCGAGCCGCTGGTCCTCCATCGCGCCGCCCGCGGCAAAGAACTGGAAGAACGTGTCGCAGAGCTGCTCACCACCGTCGGCCTGCAGCCCCACCACATGCAACGCTTTCCCCATGCCTTCAGCGGCGGCCAGCGCCAGCGCATCGCCATCGCCCGCGCCCTCGCCCTGCAGCCGCGATTCATCGTCTGCGATGAACCCGTCTCCGCCCTCGACGCCTCCGTGCGCGCCCAGATTCTGAACCTGCTGATGAGCCTTCAGCAACAGTTCGGGCTGACCTATCTCTTCATCTCCCATGATTTGGCCGTCGTTCGCCATGTCAGCGACCGCATCGCCGTCATGTATCTGGGCCAGATCGTCGAGCGCGGCCCGACCGTCGCCATTTGCCAGAACCCGCAACATCCCTATACCGAAGCCCTCCTCTCCGCGATTCCCATGCCTGTCGCCAGGCACGGACGCCGCAGCAAACGCATCGTCCTCACCGGCGATGTACCCAATCCCGCCAACCCGCCGTCTGGCTGCCGTTTCGCGCCCCGCTGCCCCTATAGGCAGCAGATCTGTGACGAGGAAATTCCGGAGTTGAGGCCCACGCGCCAGGGCCACACCGCCGCCTGTCACTTCGCCGATGAACTCGACCTCGTCGGCATAGGAAAGACAGGCGCACAACCGACAACCGCATGACGCACCGCGCAGACCGCAGTCAGAGCCGTCGCATAGCACCCGGCCAAACACACGCCAGGAGGTCCATCCCATGAAATTCGCAGCTGTTATCAGCCCGTTCGACTGGGCCTGGTTCTTTGGGGCATGGGGCAAACCGGCCGCCTCAATCGTCCTCGACCGCCTCCACTGGGCAGGCGTCCGCAAAATCTACCTGCGCGTGCGCCAGTGTCAATGCTACTACCCCAGCAAGGCCGACATGCCGGGCATCCACTTCTGGACGCCGCAAAACTGTGTGGCCGAAGGCTCCTGGGGAACGAAGGGCCATGAATGGCAGTGGTGGCCGCAAGCCTACGACTTCAATACCTACGATGCCCCGCGGCTCTTCATCGACCGCGCCCACGAGCTGGGCATGGAAGCCTATGCCTGGCTCGAGCAGGCCGAGGCGCACGGCCACGGCTGGGAATCCCGCTTCTCTCGCGAACACCCCGAACTGCTGACCCGCAATCGTGACCGCCAGGTCGTGAACGGCAACCTCTCCTTCGCCTATCCCGAGGCCATCGAATTCCGGCTCGCGATCCTGCGCGAAATGCTGGAATACCGCTTCGACGGCATCGCCATCGACTTCCAGAAAGGCGGCGACCACCGCAACCCCCGCGTCGACGGCGACGGCACTTACTACGCCCACTACGACCCGCCTGTCATCGAAGCCTTTGCGAACGAGACGGGACGCGACCCCTTCACCATCCCCAATAGCGACCCCGACTGGCTGCGGTTCCGCGCAAACTACCTCACCGAGTTCCTGCGCCAAGCGCGTGCCCTGCAGAAGTGGCTCCAGCCGCAGCAGGACTTTGGCGTGATGGGCATCCCCAAGGGCAAACCAATGCCCGCCAAAGTCGTCCGTTCTTCAACCGATCACAGCAGCGCCTCCGCGGCCACCGCACCCGCCGCCGGGCCCCTTGAAGGAAACCTCGAGGACCACGATACCTGGACCGCCGAGGGGCTGATCGATTTCCTGGTGACCACACCCCTGGCCCAGCAGACAACGCCCTATGATCCCGATGTCTATCGTTCAATCATCCGCGGGGCCAGGAGCCATCTGCAGGGCCCATGCCGCCTGCGGCTCTGGCAACTGGCATGGGGCGCATCCTCGGAGCGCGTCCAGGAAATGGTCCACGCCGCCGCCACCATTGCCGAGGACGAAGGCGTCGAGGAAGTCGTCTTCTTCCAGGCCATCAGCTTCGAAGACGCACGCTGGAGCAAAAGTGAAGTCACCTGGAACGCCCTGCGCAACGCCATCGCCGACGCAAACAACCGACCGCAGGACAAAGTGCCCCCGCCAGAACCCTGGCGCCTGCGCTGACGCACCTGTTTTTCAGTTCCGCATACGGGAGGGCAGCAACACGCAGTACGCATGACTGCGAGCTACCAGACAACCATCGACTGCATGGAGATAACAAAATGAGCGACGAAAAACTCTACCACGAACACCTGCACGGCCCCTGGCACGAAAAATGGGGCATATGGCACAGCGACCCCGAGGTACGCCAGGGCGGCGACATGCAACGCCGCACAATGCGCCAGACCACCTACGAATACCTCTGGCCCTTCGAATACCCCAACTTCACCATCCGTTCCACCTGGTGGGGCGAAAGACACGGCCGCGAACTCGACCTGCCGCCCGCCGGCTACATCACCGTCGTCGAAGAGCAGCCCATCGTGGCCGTTACCGTAATCGGCAGCGCCTGCTCCCCGCCCGGCTGGATCATGATAGAGGGCGAACGCATCGAAAACGCCGAGCAGGCCTCGTCCGACATTCCCGTCCGCATGCGCGCCGAAAACCTCTGGGGCACACACATGCGCTGGGACGTCAAAGGCGCAATGCGCGAAGTGGGCCTCGACCCCGCCGACTTCTGGATGTCAGGCATGAGCAGCGCCCACTTCCACATCCCCCGCTGCGGCAAAGTCACCATCACCGGCGGCAGCCAGGTCCCGGGAACCCCCCACGACCAGGGCGCCGACGACGCCCACTACACCTTCCGCATCATTCGCATCACAGTGGACGAAAACACGTAAGTCCCGTGTGCAGCATCCTGCTCACGGCCTCAACATCTGCTCCAGCGTGTTCGGCAGTATCAGCGCCTCGGCCGCGAAAAACATCGCCGCTGGGCGCCCCAAAACTATAGTCGGCTATTGGGATTCGTTGCTCTTAGGAGAATCCTGTTCCAAATAAGACAAAACAGGACGTATACGAACAGAAATCGTACCGTACTTCGCGCCCCTTCGCGTCACTTCGCGGATAACCAGGAGTTCTCTACCGATCGGCCTGCGTGTTGGCAAATCGCTTCCATTCCAGCATGCCAGCGCTGCCGAAATTAATAAGAACACCGACCTTGAAGCCAGTCGCCTTCAGGTAGTTGAGAACTTGGGCTTCTTCCTGTCCTGACAGACGGTTGATCGCCTTCAATTCAACGATAACCTGGCCAAAACAGACCAGATCCGCAAAGTAGCGGTGAGCCAGGCACTGCCCCTTATACTTAATGTCGATCGGCTTTTCCGCCTCAACGGGAACTCCTCTAGCGGTCAATTCAACTAACATCGCTTCCTGATACACACCCTCAAGAAAACCCGCACCAAGCACCCGCTTCACCTCCATAGCCGCGCCCACAACAGCATACACCTCATCCTTCAGAATCAGTTCGCCCATTCCCCTCCCACATCTGTTTCAAAAAAGAGGTGTTCTTCGCGCCCCTTCGCGTCCCTTCGCGGATAAATGCAGTTCACGGTCTGTAAACCGCCTCCGGCTCCCGCGGCACCACCAACGCCTCTGCCGAAATCAACATCGCCGCCCCACTCGCCGCCTGCTCCAACGCCCCCTTCACCACCAGCGTCGGATCCACAATCCCCGCCTCCGCCATACTACGCACACACCCCGCACCCACCTCATACGCGTACCCCTGCCCCCGCTCCCGACACTCCGCAACCACCAGCGGCCCGTATGCATCCGCATTCGCCGCGATCACCCGCACCGGCTCCTCCAACGCCCGTGCCAGCGCCCGCATCCCCATCGCCTCCTCCGAGTGACCCGTCGCCGCCGCCTCCACCGCCGGCGCCGCGTCCAAAAGAGCCGCGCCCCCGCCCGGCACCACACCGCCCTCCAGCCCCACCTGCACAACCTTCACCGCATGAGCCGCCCTCTCCACCAGCGCATTGCGCTCGCTCTCCGTATACGCACCCACCCGCAGCTCACCAATTCCGCCCTGCAGACGCCCGATCCGCTCGCGCAGCAACTCCCTCTCCTCACGCTCATCCACCAGCGCCAACCGGCTCTGCAGCGTGTCCGTCTGCGCCTCCACCGCCGCCGCGTCCCCGCCGCCGCCCACCAACGACACATACTCCTCCGTCGCCACCAGCCGCTCCGCCCGCCCCAGGTCCGCGACCGCCAGATCCTGCGGCCCCATACCCGCCACGTCCGTGATAAAACTGGCCCCCGTCAGCAGCGCAAAATCACGCATCATATCCCGCCGCAGATCCTCCACTGGCTTGATCCGCGCCGCATACGTCGTCACCGGCCCCCGCCGGTTCGCCGCCACCAGCGCATCGATCGCCCTTTCCCACATATTCTTGCAGATGATGAACAGCCTCTCCCCGCCCGCCTGCGTAACCAGGTCCAGCAGATGCAGCACGTGGCCCGGCTCCTCAAAATGGAAGTCCGCCACCACCACGTGCGGCTCGTCCATCGCCGCAATATGCCGGAACTTGTCGCTCAGCAGATAGCGCGAAATATACTCCCCCGCAAAGCGTGACCCCTCGCGGAACCCGTATGTGTGCCCAAGCCCGTACCCCGGCTGGATCAGAATATTCCCGTACGGCCCCAGCACCTCCATCATCTCCGCCAGCAGCTGCGCCACCTCGGCATCATCGATCACCGCCCGCGCCACCCCTGCCACGTGCTCCGGCTCAGTCAACGGCATCGACATCTCGTCCAGCGCTGCAACCGCCGCCTGCACACCCTTCTCCAGCCCCCGCTGCAGCAGCACCGGGTCCGCACCGCCCGCGATCAGCCGGTGCATCTCACCCGCAATCCCCCGCGCCAGCACTGCCGCCGTCACGCTTCCGTCCCCGAACCGCTCGCGCATATGCCACACAATGTGCCGCATCATCATCGCGCCCGCATTCTCCACCCGGTCCGGCAGCTCCGTAAACCGCCGCGCGATCGTCGCCCCGTCCTCCAACGGCTCAAAACCCGCAGTATTCACCCGCTGGCTCACGATATTCCCGCCCCGCGGACCCAGCGTCAGCGAGAGCAGCCGCGCCAGCGTGTCGAACCCGCGCCGCATCGGCTCGCGGCAATTCGCCCCGAACACAACCGACGGCGCCCGCACCGCAGGCGCGGCCGAACCGCCCGCAGACGACCGCGAACGTTTCGGCATGCCTCAGCCCTTCAGGGCGCCGAGCGTGATGCCGCTGACAAAATAACGTTGCAAAAAGGGGTATACAACCAGAATGGGGACGACCGTCACCAGCGTCTGCGCCGCCCGCAGCGAACGGTCCGAGAACATGTCGAAATCCTCAGGATTGCGCATGAACTCGTTCATGTCCATCTTCACCACCACCGTGCGCAAAAACGTCTGCAACGGGATCAAGTCCCGGTCCGCAATCAGAATCATCCCGTCAAACCACGCGTTCCAGTGCCCCACCGCGCCGAACAGCGTCAACGTCGCCAGCGCCGGCACCGAGATCGGCAGATAAACGTGCAGCAGGATCTGCCAGTACGTGGCCCCGTCGATGATCGAGGCCTCCTCCAGCTCCTTCGGCACCCGCCGGAAAAAATTCATCATCAGAATCACGTTCCACAGCGGCAGCGCCTGCGGAATGATCAGCGCCCAGATCGTGTTCAGCATGCCCAGCTTGCGTATCACCAGGAACCACGGGATCAGCCCCCCGTTGAACAGATACGCGAACACCACCGAGCCCATGATAATGTTCCGGAACGGCATCTCCTCCTTGCTCTTCGACAGCGGGAACGAGATCAAAACCACCAGCGTCATCTGCAGCGTCGTCCCGATCACCGTCCGTATCACCGAAATCCAGAACGCGTTCAGAAAGACGCCCGCCTCCAGCACCTTCTCATACGTGATCGACGTCGGCCGCACCGGCCACAGCGTCACCAACCCGCCCGTCGCCGCCGCCCGGTCGCTGAACGAAAGCGCCAGCAGATGAATCAACGGAATAACGCAAGACAGCCCCAGCACCAGCAGGAACGTATGATTGAATATGTCAAAAACCCGCGACCCAAACCCCCGCCGCTCCGCCCTGTTCATCGCGTTTCCCTAACTAACCACTAGCGCTCGTTGACATTTCAGCCAGCCATCCCTACCGTAGGGACACCCCTTGTGGGTGCCCTGGTTTTTGCTCCCTCATGGGCCCTTCGTGTCCCTCCCTGGAACCAAGAAAGGTGTTCTTCGCGCCCCTTCGCGTGACTTCGCGGATCGAAAAGTCGTGTCTACAACAAGATTCCAGCAAAAGACGTCCCGAACCGACCTGCAGACGTTCTGTTCTTGGCGGTCACTCCTCCTCTACGGGAATATAAATGCCGGAACCGATGACCATCTTCTCTTCGGATTCGCCAACCTGCAGGCTGACGGCGTAGCCGAGCTTGGGCGAACCGGTGTCCTCGTCACCTTCGATGGAGGGGTCGTCGTAGTGATACCGCAAAAACTTCCGCCCTTCGCGGCGTGCGCCTCCGATCAACTCCTCGGCGAACGGCACGCCATTGACGTCGGTCCTGGTCATGTCGGTGGGATTGCCTTCGCGGAAGGGCTCAGTGCCGTGAAATAGGGTGACGCCCCCGCCGCTCACGACATACAGGTAGATCGAGCCTACCTTCCAGTCACCGCCTTCCACCCGGAAGGCGTTCTTGATCTCGACGAGGGGGGGACCGCCTTCGAACCTGAGGGCCTCCTGGTAGATCCTGGCCGCCTCCTCCACAAAGGTGATCAGTGTCTCGCGGTCCACGACTTCGGAGGCGGTGACCGCGGGCGTGGGAAGATCGGCGATGCGGACTTCGACATCGGAGACGTCCTGCGAGTAGCCGCCGACGAGCACGAACTGTCGTCTGAATGGGACGGCGTATGCGGTCTTCAGCCCGTCGTCGTAGTATTCGACGAAACCGCCGCCTTGTGCAGCGGCTGCCAGGAGTTCCTCGACGACTTTGGTTCCGCGTTCGTCCTCCATGTCAAGCAGGTTTCTGTCTTCGGCGCCACGGTCGTTCCCGTGGGCGTAGACGTTTCCGTTAGTGGCGAAGATGATGAGGAAGGTCGAGCCGGATTTCCAGTCGCCCTCCGTTTTGACCCACTGCTTGAGCTTCGCCGCTGCGTCCAGGTTTATGGCGATCCTTTGGATTTCGGCGTGGGCTGCGAGGACCCAGGCCTTGAGGCTTTCGGCGTCCGTCACCTGGGCGGCGGTTACCGGGCCCATGGCCGGTTCAGCGTCGTCCATGGGCGGTATTGGCTGGCAGGCCGCCAGGGCGATCCCCAACGACGCCACAGCCGCCGTCTTGACAAATGAACGTCGCGAAACTATATGCTTTGTCATTGTTTCTTTCCTTTCCTTAAACTGCATTTACACCAACCGCCTGCAAGATGTCCTTCCTATCTTCACTCAAACAAATGGCCTCCCCCAACTAGCAAGGCCCCACGAACCACTGACTAGTGCCCCTTGACGTTACTCAGAGCAGCGATTAACGGCAGCAAAGTGCGACTGACCCGCGCATTCATGCAACGAAAATCCCAGTAGCCTTTGGTGTTCTTCGCGGCCCTTCGTGGCCCTTCGTGGAAAAAAAGGTGTTCTTCGCGCCCCTTCGCGTGCCTTCGCGGATAGATTGGTTTTGTTCCTCACAACCCCAAAATGTCAACGCAGCCTAAGAGCTAGTAAACCTGATAATCAGTAAAACGCGAAATCAACCGCAAACTCACCACAATCAAAATCAGCCCCAGCACCGACCGCACCAACCCCACCGCCGTCGCCAGACTGAAACGCGCCCCCAGCAGCCCCTCACGGTAAATCCACGTGTCCAGAATATCACCCGTAGAATACACCGCCGGATTGTACAGATTCAACACCTGGTCGAACCCCGCCGCATTGAAAAGCAACCCGAAGTCCAGACACAGCACCAGCAGCAGCGTCGGCAGCACGCCCGGCAAAATGATATACAGCACCCGCTGAAAACGCCCCGCCCCGTCGATCGCCGCCGCCTCCAGCAGCTGCGGATCAATACTCGTCAGCGCCGCCAGATACAGGATCGTCGCCCACCCCACCTGCTGCCACAAATGGCTCGCCACCAGCGTCGGCACAAACGTCCGGTTGTTCCCCAAAAAGATGATCGGCTGCTCCACTCCCGCCCGCTGCAGCAGCTGGTTCACCACCCCCGCCGAGCCCAGCATCTCCAGCATGATCCCGCCCAACACAATCCACGACAGAAAATAGGGCAGATACACCAGGCTCTGCACGCTCCGCTTGTAGAACAGCTTCCGCACCTCGTTCAGCAGCAGCGCCAGGATAACCGCACAGAACTGCAGCGTCACGATCTTCGACGTCGCGATCACGATCGTATTGCGGAAAATCTGCCAGAACGACGGGTTCTCCAGCATCAGCTGGAACTGCTTCAGCCCCACCCACGGCGACTTCGCAAACCCCAGCGCCGGCTTGTAATCCTGGAACGCGATCCGGATCCCGTACATCGGATAATAGCTCAGCAGCACCAGATGAATCAGCGCCGGGATCACCATCACGTACAGCGGCCACAACCGCGGCAAAAAACGAACAAACCTGCTCGCCTGTTCCTTCAGATCATCTACAACCGGAGCCAGTACTTGCATAACAAAAAGTAGTGGATAGCAGGCCAGCGCCCACTATCCACTAAAAACTAAAAACTCGAAACTAAAAACTCATCAACTCTTCGCAGCCCACCACTCATTGATTTCGGCCAAAACCGCCTCGCCGCCCTGCGCCAGCCACGTCGTCACATACTCGTCAAACGCGTCCACGGGCAACTGGCCGGTGATGATCGCGAAATAGGTCTCATCCGTCAGCGTCTGCAGCTGCGTCCACTTCTCCTTCTGCAGCTCCGTCGGCGCCGCATTCCACTCGTTGCGGATCGTGTCCGCCAGCGAATGCTCCGCCAGGAACAGCCAGCCCTCGTCCTGCATCGTCTGCAGACCCGTCGGGTCGTCCAGCAGCAGCTCCATCATCGCGTCCCACTCGTCGCGCGGTACCGTCTCCTTATAATTCAGC
Source organism: Caldilineaceae bacterium (assembly GCA_026708085.1). Taxonomy (GTDB): domain Bacteria; phylum Chloroflexota; class Anaerolineae; order Caldilineales; family Caldilineaceae; genus Bin5. Next base: position 1,794 of record JAPOVP010000105.1, on the reverse strand, counting down.
TTCCACTGAATGTTGTTCATGTTCGAGGTCGGGCTGATGTTGGCGCCGCCCCGCGTATTGATGATGCCGTACCCATGCGTGCCGCCGGACAGTGGCACAACCCTGTCCTCGCCCTCGACCCACTCGTAATTGTGCCCTTCAAAACCGTGATAGCGCCGCTGCGGGCTCAGCACGATCTCCGCCTCGAAGTTCGCCTGCATCAGGATCTTGTCAATATGCTCAGAACCCTTGCGGAACGGGAACACGCCTGTGCGCAGCGGGCTGAAGTAGTTCTTGCCCTTGCGCACCGGGCCTGCCGGCACGTCAAACCAGTCCCAGCTGGCCTCGGGATCGTTCGCCATGCTGCCGATCGCCCCCGCAACCACACCCCCCCAGGGATGCGTGTAGTTCATGCCCACGCGGTTGCCCTCGACCTCGGTGCGGTTCTCCTGGTAACCCTTCGTGAAAAAGTCGGGGCTCAGAATCTTCTTCTCGTACCAGCGGCGCACCAGCGTCAAGGCATCCTTCATCGCCGGATCGATGCCGTCGAACTTCAGACCGCCCTGCCCGTCCTTCGTGAACGTGCTCACACTTGAGTACCACGACGGCAGCACGCCAAACCCGCCGAAGACCGGTCCAAGACCGCCGTACCAGCTCTGCAAATCCCGCGACGCCATCACCCCCACAGTCGTGCCGGGAGGACCCGCGCCCAGATCGTTCGTGACGAAAGCCTCCGCCACCGCCTCCATCTCCTCCAGCGTCGTCGGCGCATCCATGCCCACCTTGTCCAGCCAGTCCGTGCGGATAAACAGAATCTGCTCATCCTGGCCCGCCTGGGCAATGCTCGGGAACGCCATCTTGCGCCCGTCCACCTCCGCGTACGCCCACAGCTGGTTATCGCCCCATGCCTGCGACTCCTTGACCCACTTCGGGTGCGCAGTCGCCTCATAGACGTCCGTAATATCCGCCACCAGTTCGCCCGCCACCATGTCCTGGAACATCGCCAGCCCGATCCCCGGCATCAAGTCCGGAATATCGCCGGCCGCCATCGCCAGGTTCATCTTCTGGTCCCGCTCATCGCCCTGCACATACGTCCACGGGATATCGTACTCGATGCCGAACAGCGCCTTGATGTAGCGCAGGCTGATATTGTCGTAAATGTCGTCGTCGCCCTGGAAGCGCGTATCCGCGTCCGTGCGTGTAAACGAAGTGATCGTCACCGCCGGATTCAGCGGCATCCCCTCCGGCAGGTCCGGCAGATCCGTCGTCCAGCCCTTCGCATGGTCCGGCGACCCCGGCATCAACCCCGCCGGCGTCAGAATCTCCTCCGCCGTCATCGCCACCATCGGCGCCGACTCAGCCACCGCCTCCGGCGCAGCCGGCTCAGGCGCACAGCCCGCCAGCAGCACCCCGCCGCCGGCAACCGCCGCCCCCTTCATAAACTCACGACGTGATACAGAACCCCTCGCCATAGTGCCTTCCTCCCTCGGCGCAAAGCCGCTATGTCTTCTCTATAGAATTCTAATCTATCAATCTTTCGCGCTGGTCAAATCCGGTGGACAAAACAGTGAGGCAACTACCCGGCAACTATAGCACCCCTCCCCACCCCTGTCAAACACACTTCCCCCACCGCACCCATCCCCAACCCCTCCTGCACTCCCTACCCCACCCAGCCCCCACCCCCAACCTCAACTGATTGCCCAGCCACTAACCACTAACCACTAACCACTAACCACTAACCACTGACCACTGACCACTAACCACTGCAGTTGTGCGGTCGGGCCTATTCGGCCCTCCCTTGTGCGGGGGCTCCGC
>JAPOVP010000069.1 GCA_026708085.1 Caldilineaceae bacterium | reverse complement strand
ATCGACCTCGTCGTCTGGTACCAGGACTGGGACGGCGCCAACCGCATCATGGGATGGGTCCAGCCCGAGTTCGAAAAAGACCACGAAAACGTAACCGTCGACCTCCAGGCCATCGGCTACGGTGACCTGCTCAACAAGATGCTGCCCTCCATCGCCTCCGGCACCGAGGGCGACGTCATGATGATGTACACCGACTGGGTCGTCGCCACCGACATCACCCGCGTCTTCCTCGACATCACCGACGCCGCCGGCGGCGCAGCCGACCTCGAAGAAAAGATGTGGCCGGCCGCCTTCCAGGCCGTCGAAGTGCCCGGCAACAAGGTCTACTACCTGCCCTGGCTCGCCGGCATCCGCGGCGCCGCCATGACCGTCAACATGGACCACTGCGCCGAAGCAGGCGTCGATTACCTCAACTTCGGCACCTACGAAGACGTGGTCGATGCCGGTATCGCCATGACCCAGAAAAACGATGAGGGCAAAGTCACCCGCTCAGGTTACTCGATTTCCAGCTCCCAATATCAGCTGCTCTGGACCCTGATCTGGCAGCTCGGCGGGGACTTCTTCGACAAGGAGACCGGCGTCTGGTCCCACGACAGCGACGTGGGCGCCGCCGCCGCCCAGATCCTGCACGACATCTACTGGGTCCACAATACCGTCGACTTCGAGCTCTTCACCAACGAATACGAGGCCTGCACCCAGCAGCTAGTCTCCATCTGGGGCAACGGCGCCTGGACCATGAGCGTCATGACCGACGTCGCCGACGTGCCCGCCGACAACATCGTCACGCCGCCCCTCGCCAACGCCGTCGATTACATTCTCTACCCGCAGCACGTCGCCGGCTATGGCCTTTCCAAGCGGCTGGCCGAGGACGCCCCCAAGCTCGACGCCGCCATCGACTTTGCTCTGCTCATCGTCAGCAACGGCGCCCTCCTCCAGGCCCTTGACTTCTACTCCGGCGTCGTCCCCTCCAAGGGCGTATACAACGACCCCGGCATCGGTGATGTCAAGTACGGCCTCGTCTCCAAGCGCGTCGCCGAGGGCATGTGGCCCCACGCACGCTATCCGCAGGACCACGTCGCCCAGCAAGGCCCCGCCGCAGCCGAGTTCGACCGCGCCATGCGCCAGGAAATCAGCATCCAGGAAGCGCTGTCCAACATGGACGCCTACCTGCAGGAACAGGAAGACCAGGCCCGAGAACGTCTCGCAGCCTGACCTCACTCAGATATAGAAATGAGAGGGCGCCGCGTACCCGTGTACGCGGCGCCCGCCAACCAGCGGAAACAGAAGTATGACTACGTTGCAGGACCACCCCGTCTCCGGTGGTCAAACGCTGCCGCACATGCCCGTCGCCCGCCGTGACAGCGTCTGGCGCCGCTTCCGCCGCGCCAGCCCCTTCGCGCTCATCTACTCCGCCGCCATCCTCATCTTCTATACCATCATCTTCATCATCCCCTTCGGCACCGGCATTTGGCTCGCCTTCCAGAACTGGGACTTCATCACCAATCCCAAGTTCGTCGGCCTGCGCAACTTCACCAAAGCCTTCACCGACCAGTACTTCTGGCAAGCCTTGGAAAAGACGGTCCTCTTCTCAGTGGTCGAGATCAGCCTCGGCCTCACCATCGCCCTGCTCTTTGCCCTCGCCCTCAGCCAGGTCATCGGCAAGTGGCAGAACTTCTACCTCTCCGTCTACTACCTGCCCGTCATCACGCCCCTGGTGGTCTCCATCTACCTCTGGCGCTGGCTCTACCGCCCCACCGGCGGCGCCTTCAACACCCTGCTCAGCAGCGTCGGCCTGCCTGAGCAGCCCTTCCTCGCCAGCCCGCAACAGGCCCTCTGGGCCATCACCGTTGTCGTCATCTGGGCCCACCTCGGCACCGGCATCGTCCTCTTCCTCGCCGGCATCAACGACGTCCCCGAAAGCCTTTTCGAAGCCGCCCGCCTCGACGGCGCCGGCTTCTGGCAGTCCTTCTTCAAAATCACCCTGCCGCTGATCCGCCCCGTACTCGTCTACCAGATGGTCGTCAGCGTCATTGGCACCGTCCAGATGTTCGAAGCCTTCTTCCTCATCCCCGGCCCCGGCTTCAGCACACGCACACTCGCCCTCTACACCTACGAGCTCGGCTTCCGCGCCCTCAACCTCGGCTACGGCGCCGCCGTCTCCCTGATCATCTTCATAATGCTCCTCGGCGCCACCGTATTCCAACTCCGCCGCTGGCGCATCGAATGGGAACATTGATGCCACATGGCCACAACCGTTGACTCCAGAACCCTCCCCACCCCCATCTCCCCCTTCCGCCGCTGGATCATCTCCGGCAAATGGACAAAGGCGGTCGTTTTCCTCATCCTGGCCTTCTTCAGCTTCGCCATGTTCTACCCCTTCATCTGGCTCCTCTTCTCCTCCTTCAAGACCGGAGCCGACATCGTCAGCCTCCCCGTCTCGCTCCTCCCCAAAAAGTGGACCCTCGGCGCCTACCTCATGGTCATGGACCCAACCCGCGCCAACCTGCCCATCGCCTACGTCAATAGCATCATCGTCACCACCGGCACCGTCATCAGCGTCCTCATCACCTCATCCATGGGCGGCTTCATCTTCGCCCGCCTCGAGTTCCCCGGCCGCGACTACCTCTTCTACTTCGTCCTCTCCACCACCATGGTCCCCTTCCTCACCCTCCTCATCCCCCTCTACATCGTCATGCGCGAGCTCAACCTCCTCAACTCCCTCTGGGGCGTCTGGGTGCCCAGCATCTTCTCCTCATTCGGCGTCTTCCTCTGCCGCCAGTTCGTCTACGGCATCCCCCGTGAGCTCTACGACGCCGCCAAAATCGACGGCAGCGGCGACTTCGGCATCTACCGCAACATCATCCTCCCCCTCACCAAACCCATCCTCTCCGCCCTCGCCATCTTCGTCTTCCTCGGCGCCTTCAACGCCTACCTCTGGCCCCTCGTCATCCTCAACGAAGAAAAAAAGCTCACCCTCCCCCTCATCATCGCCCGCATGGCCAACCGCTTCGGCGGCACCGACTACCAGGCCGTCATGGCCGGCTCCGTCCTCGT
>JAPOVP010000131.1 GCA_026708085.1 Caldilineaceae bacterium | reverse complement strand
TTGGAAAACTGACTATCTCTTGAAAGTTCTCTCCCAATAAGATGCGTATGCCCTGAGATTCAGGTAAGGGCGCCCCTTGTGGGCGCCCTTCATGTGCTATAATGGCGCCCGAATTTAGATGCGTTCGCTCTGGCTTTGAGAAGCCGCGACTCTCACCAAAAGAAAATCTGAAGCCGAAGGAGGGCCGCTGTAGGTCTGTGAATTGTCCATCCTTCATTTGCCGATACCCTTCAGAGACGGCGAAGAAACGTCTGCCAACTCAAGAATGTACAGGCTGAAAAAAGAGGAAACCCTCCGTCATAGTACGTCATAATCCGTCATAATCCGTCGAAGTACGTTCAAACCCACCCTGACTCAGGACAATTGCATCGAATTGGGGTTAGGCCTCGTGAAGCTCCCAAATTCGGGCAGGAGTTCCCCTTGTGGGTGCCATTCATGTGCTATAATTGCGTTCGAATTTAGATGCGTTCGCTCTGGCTTTGAGATGCCATGACTCTCGCCAAAAGAAAACCTGAAGCCGAAGGAGGGCCGCTGCAAGTCGATGAACTGCCTATGAACTGTCTGCCCATTTGCCATCAAAGGCGACGAGGAAACGACTGCGAAGTCAAGCACAGAAGTCAAGAAAAAATGAAATTCCCACGACTTACCACTACTTGACTCGACTTGAACCGCCCGAAACCAGGGCAATTGCATCAAAAGCAGTGATAGAATAGCTTGGCGCCGAAATCTCAATTGGCATTACTAAGAGCGTACTGTCGTCAAACCATGACTCCCGCTGGCTGGGAATCTGAAGACGAAGCAGGGCCCTTGCAAGATTGTAAGCTGCCTGGTACCCAACAAAGACAGCGAGGAATCGTGCGCGAAGTCAAGCGCAAAAGACCAAAACAAGGAATACTGCCCGCTCTGACCCGACTTAACCAGACCCGACACCCCGCCCCCCAACCGCCAGCTGACCGGCGTGAGTCTGGCGTCTGTGAGAGTCGTGGAGAGGCTGCCGGAACCGGGATTAAGAGCCAGTAACGGATAAACTGATGCAAATGCGTAAAGAAAACAATGGCTGGAAAAAAGGCAAAACACACTCCCAAACCCTCCCAGACCCGCCCAAACGCTCCCAAACCCTCCAACTCACGGTCCGCAAGGTTTTGGCGCGCGTGCCTCTCGTCCAGCTCTTGTACAATTCACGTAATCACTCGAAGGGGTCCGCCTGCGCCGCCAAGCCCCTCATCTCAGCCCATTGCGCAAATCTCATGATATGTAGTCCAGACATCACCCAAACACTCGTAAACGCTCGTAAACTCTCGTCCAACACTCATACGAGACAACCTGCTCTAACAAGACCCAGTCACAGCCCGTCAGGCATAGTCCAATGAGTTGTCGTTAAGACAACCCGTAAACGCTTGCAAACTCTCGTAAACGCTCATGAACTCTCGTCCAACACTCATACGAGACAACCTGCTCCGGCAAGACCACCGTCACTGCCCGTCAGGCATATCCAACGAGCTGTTGTTAAGACAACCCGAAAACGCTTGTAATCTCTCGTAAACGCTCATGAACTCTCGTCCAACAATCATGCGAGACAACCTGCTCCGGCAAGACCACCGTCACTGCCCGCCAGGCATATCCAATGGGCTGTCGTTAAGACAACCCGGAAACACATGCAATCACTCGTAAACGCTCGTAAACGCTCGTCCACCACACAGATGAGAAATCCGCCAAGGTCGGCATCGCTGCCAAACGCAAACGGGCCGGCTGGAACCGGAAACATCTTCTCAAGGTGCTTCAAAACTGAAATGCAATTGCCCTGGCCGGTGTGTCTTGACCCGTGTATGCATCGGCCTTATAATCCACTTGTAACGAAATTCACTTGCTTTTCCCCCTGCGATAAGGTATATTTGGACTATGGTGGGCAAATGGACGCATGGGGCGTTCCGTTTTTAATCTGTACGCGGCCCGAGCCCTGCGGGGTATGGATCGACAGGCGTCGCGGAAGCTTTAGACAGGGATCCCGGCATGGCATCACTTCCGCCCAATTTTCAACAGCTGAAACAGGACCAGCTACGACCTTTCCTGCACGACGAGATCAGCGTTCCCGATGAGCTGGAGGCGAACGTCCTGATCACGACGGTGGACAAGATCTATAACTGGAGCCGGCGCTCAAGCATGTGGCCGCTCCTGTTCGGGCTGGCCTGCTGCGCGATCGAGATGATCGCGACCGCCGCCAGCCGCTACGACCTTTCCCGCTTCGGGATGGAGGTGATGCGGCCCAGCCCCAGGCAGAGCGACCTGATGATCGTCTCCGGCACGGTGACGAAGAAGATGGTGCCTGCCATCGTGCGCATCTATAACCAGATGGCGGAGCCGCGCTATGTGGTGAGCATGGGCGCATGCGCCACCGGCGGCGGGCCGTTCAAAGAGGGCTATAACGTGGTCAGCGGCATCGACAAGTATATCCCGGTGGACGTCTATGTGCCGGGCTGCCCGCCGACGCCGGAAGCGCTGATCTACGGCCTGATGAAGATGCACGAGAAGGTCGACCGCCAGAGCGTGGTGTCGGTGCCCTGGTACCAGAAGGACTCGTCGCAGTTTGTGCCGGTGCCCAGGCTGGGGCCGGACGTCTTCGACCCGCGTCAGGTGGAGCTGATCAAGGATACGACGCTGAAGGCGGCGTCGAACGGCGCCGCGGCGGCCAGCAACGGGGCCGGCGGCGGCGCAGCCGAAGCGCGCGGGCCGGTGCAACTGTCCGAAAAGGCGATAGCCCGCATGGAAGAGGCGAAGAGACGCTGGCGCGCGAAGCAGGGGTAGGTCAGTTTTTTGGCAGGCAGTTTCTAGTAGTCAGTTTCTTGGTTTTTAGTGAACTGCTGTGCCGGGCCGGTTGGGATGTAAGAGATAGAATTCAGATATATTGAGAGCTTGGGATGACTGAAGGAACTGCTGTGGCAGAGGCGCCCGTTAGCGATTTGGGACTTACACCGGAACTTGCGGACGCGGTGGTGGGCACGTGGGCCGAGGATACGGAGACGGCCTATGTGATCGCGCCGGACAGGATCCTGGACGTGCTGACCCATCTGCGCGATGCGCAGGGCTATGACTTTCTCTCCAATCTGACCTGCGTCGACTACCAGGGCTACGGCGGCAAGCTGCGCGGGGACGTGAGCGAGCGGCTGGAGATCGTCTACAACCTCTACAGCACACGCCGCGGCGGCGGTTCGGTCGCGCTGCACGTGCGCGTGCCCGAGGACGATACGGTGCCGACCGCGACCTCGGTTTACCCGGGCGCCAATCTGCAGGAGCGGGAGGTCTACGACCTGTTCGGCATCAAGTTTGACGGGCATCCGAATCTGCGGCGCATCCTGCTCTGGGACGGCTTCCACGGGCACCCGATGCGCAAGGACTGGCATGAGGCCTACTACGAGGAGGACGCCAAGCCGTTCCGCAGCCGCCATCCCAAGGGCGACTACGAGTTCCACGAAGACAAGCTGCCCTGGGCCAAGAACACGACCTACCCGGCCGGATGGGACCCGGACTCGTGGCAGGAGGCTGTCGCCTATGTGCCGGTGAGCCAGGCGCCCCAGCACGAGAACAAGCCGCACCTGGATACCGAGAGCATCGTGGTCAACCTCGGCCCGCACCACCCGAGCACGCACGGCGTGTTCCGCATGCTGACGCGGGTGGAGGGCGAGACGATCCTGGCGCTCGAGCCGGAGATGGGCTATCTGCACCGCAATCACGAGAAGATCGGCGAGCGCAATACGTGGCTGATGAACATGCCCTTCACCGACCGGCTCGACTATCTCAACTCGATGAGCAACAACTGGGCCTACGCGCTGGCGGTGGAGAAGCTGGCGGACATCGAGGTGCCGGAACGGGCCGAATATCTGCGCGTGATCATGGCCGAGTTCACCCGCATCGTCAACCACGCCTGGTCGATCGGCTTCATCCTCAACGACCTGGGCGCGCTGCAGACGCCGGCGCTCTACGCCATCGAAGAGCGGGAGATGATCCTGGACCTGTTCGAGGCGGTGTCGGGCGCGCGCATGATGTGCAACTACATGCGCTTCGGCGGCGTGGTGCGCGACCTGCCGGAGGGCTGGCACGAGCAGGCCGCCTACCTGGCCAACGAGCGCCTGCCGCGCGCGCTGGATGAGCTGGACAGGCTGCTGACCGAGAACGAGATCCTGAGGGCGCGCGGCCGCGGCGTCGGCTACCTTGCGGTCGAGGACCTGATCGCCCTCAGCGTAAGCGGGCCGATGATCCGGGCCGGCGGGCTGGCGTACGACATCCGCAAGGCCGAGCCCTACGGCATCTACGACCGCTTCGATTTTGACATCCCGACGCTGCCCAACAGCGACATTTTCGACCGCTACTACATCCGGCTGCTGGAGGCGAAGGAGAGTGTGCGCATCCTGCAGCAGGCCCTGCGCGACATACCCGAGGGCGAGATTCTCGGCGGCAGAGGCGGTTACACGCTGCGGGCGCCGGAGGGCGAGGTCTACGGCCGCCTGGAGGCGCCGAAGGGCGAGCTGGGATTCTACCTGGCCAGCGACGGCAAGACGCAGCCGTGGCGCTATCATATCCGTTCGCCCAGCTACATCAACCTGAACGCCCTCGGCCCGATGAGCGTCGGCTACAAAGTAGCGGACGCGATCGTCATCCTGGGCGCCATCGACATCGTCCTGGGCGAAGTGGACAGATAGTTTTCAGTTTCTGGTTTTCAGTTTTTAGTAACTGCCCGCGAGTGCGTGGAGTGCCGTTACTAAAAACTGAAAACTGACTACCAAAAAGTGCACTTGGGGGTTTACAGAATGTTTGGAACAGGACTTCTCAAGGGACTGGGCGTGACTTTGAAGCACGCTTTGGATACGTTTGAGGACGACCGCGATAGCGTGCCCGACCGCTACAAGGGCAGCCTGGAGCTGGGCAACAACCGCCGCGTGATCCAGCAGCCCATCGACCAGGAAGGGCTGCTGACGATCCAGTATCCGGAGGAGAAGCGGCTGCTGCCGGAACGTTTCCGCTATATCCCAATGCTGATCTGGGACTCGGAGAAGCAGGAGGACCGCTGTACCGCCTGCGGCATCTGCGCCAAGGTCTGTCCGCCCCAGTGTATCTGGATCGTGCGCGACAGCGATGAGAACGGCAAGCCGATGACCCGCTGCTCGGACTTCTACATCGACGCCGCGGTCTGTATGAGCTGCAGCTTCTGTGTTGAGTTCTGCCCCTTCGACGCCATCAAAATGAACCATGACTACGAGCTGGCGGTCTATGATCGCTACCCGCAGCTTGTCTACGACATGGCGGAGCTGACGGTGCCGCTGGAGTACTACGCGGCGCTGTGGCCGACGCAGTACGAAGAGGAGCAGGCGCGGCGCAAGGAAGAAGAGGAACAGAAGCGCAAGCAGGAGGAGGAGAAGGCTGCCAAGGCAGCGGCCAGGGCCGCAGCCAAGAGCGCGGCGGCCGCGGAGGAGACGGCTGGGGCAGCGCCAAAGCGCTCAGCGGCCGAGCTGCAGGCGCTGGCCAAAGAACGGGCCGCGCAGCGGCAGGCCCAGGCAGCCGAGGGCGGCGGCAGCGACGATGACGCCGCGGCGGCCAAGCGAGCGCGCATGGAGGAGCTGAAGCGCAGGGCGCAGGAACGGGCGCGGGCGCGTAAAGAGGAGTCGGGCGAGTAGGCTTCGCTGGTTTTTAGTAGTCAGTTTTTAGCGACACCGGTTGGCCGGGTCTTTGAGAATTGCCGGCCACTGAGGAGATGGGGCGATGACCGTTAAGATTACGTTTTACGGACATGCGACGTTTGGGGTTGATGCGGACGGGACGAAGCTGCTGATCGACCCTTTTCTGGCGCCGAACAACCCGGTGGCGCCGGCGGACGCCACCGCGGAGAGCGTCGACGCCGACGTGATGATTATTTCGCACGGGCACGGCGACCACATCGCCGATGCGATCCCGGTTGCCAAGCGCACCGGCTGCCTCGTGATCTGCAACTTTGAGATTGGCGACTGGCTGACGGCGCAAGGGGTGGAAAACGTGCACCAGTTGCACATCGGGGGCGGCTTCAACTTCGATTTCGGCCGCGTCAAGCTGACGATCGCGCATCACGGCAGCGGCCTGCCCGACGGCAGCTACGGCGGCAATCCCGCCGGCATCCTGATCCACTTTAACGACGGCACCGACGTCTACTTCGCCGGCGACACCGGCCTGACCTATGATATGCGCCTTATCGGCGACGTAGGCGGCGTGGACCTGGCGGCGCTGCCGATCGGCGACAACTTCACGATGGGCCCGGACGACGCCATCCAGGCGGCCCAGTTTGTAAAGGCCAAGAAGGTCATCCCCTTCCATTACAACACCTTCCCGCCGATTGAACAGGATGTGGAAGCCTTTGCCCAGAAGCTGCAGGACGAGACCGACATTGAGTGCGCGATTCTGAATCCCGGCGATAGTTTAGACGTATAAAGAAAGGGCATAAGCTGAAGCGGGAGTCTTCCTCGTAAACAGCCCGGCAGTGGTCTTTGCGCCAATGTGAAGTGTGTTGGACGAGTGAAGGGAGGACGTATGGTTGATGTAAATGATGCGGTACTCGACGGAAAGGCGGAGTTGTTCTTCCCGGCCTACTTGATCCCCTCGTTGCGGGATCTGCGCGGCGACAGCTGGCGCGAGCTGGTCGACAGAGTGTCGGTGTTGCCCGATACGCACCCCGACAGCCTGGCCTTCGTGCTGATGATGATCAATCTGGGCGACTGTATGAAGTGTCATAGCAACTACTATAAGTTCCTGCGCGGCTGCGCGTTCTGCTCGCTGCAGACGATCCGCACTTACAAGGGGACCGACGCTGACCTGCTGCGGCTCTACAGCAATGCGCAGGAGGAGATCGACCGCCAGCTGAGCGGCATGGGAACGCTGTCTCTGGCCACTGCGTGAACTGGAAGTCGTACGACCTGAGACAGCGCTTCGCAACTGCAAATAGACCAGCGCCTTCTGTGCGCTGGTTTTTTCTTTCCAGGCGGGTATGTTTGCGGGTCTTGCCCCGCACTGTAATGGCACGAGCGGAACGCGCTGCAGCAGTTGAGAACAGGGTAGAACGTTGATGAGTTCACACAGTGCGCGCACACAGGGAGACGGCGCCGTTCGGATCGCAATTATCGGCGGCGGGGTTGCGGGTCTGACCGCGGCCTACGAGCTCGCGGGCGCGGGCAGTCCGCAGGTGCATGTCTTTGAGAACGGGCCGGAGCTGGGCGGTCTGGCGTCGGGTTTCAAGGGGCGGGAGAACTGGGACTGGCCGCTGGAGAAGTTCTATCATCATCTGTTCACCAACGATGACGCCATCATTCGGCTGACGGAACAGATCGGCGCCGGCGACCTGTTGGAAATCCACCGCCCCTCGACCGTCATGCACTTCCAGGGCGCGAACTATCCGCTGGACAGCCCTGCGCACCTCCTGCGCTTTCCGCACCTGTCCTTGCCCCAGAAGCTGCGCATGGGGCTGGTGCTGGCCTATCTGAAGTATCACCCGCGGCCGCCGTGGCGGGCGTTTGACGGCCTGCTGGCGGATGAGTGGCTGGCGCGGCGCATGGGGGAGACGGCGTACGGCAAGCTTTGGCGCCCGATGCTGGAGGGGAAGTTCGGTCCGCATTTCCAGGATGTCAATCTGGCGTGGTTCTGGGCGAGGGTCTACAAACGCACGCCGCGGCTCGGCTACTACCGCGGGGGCTTTCAGGCCTTCGTGGACAGGCTGGGCGCGGCCGCGCGCGAGCGGGGCGTGACGATCGAGACGAACGCGCCGGTGCGCTCGCTGACGCCGCTGCCGGAGGGCGGCTTGAGGATAGAGAGCGGGGAGAAGAACGAGAATGGAGGCGACCCGCCGGCTTCTCGCAGCTTTGACGCCGTGCTCTCTACGGTGAGCCCGGGGTTGATGCAGCGACTGGCACCGGATCTGCCGGCCAGCTACCTGTCGCAGCTGGGCTCGCTGCGGCATATGGGGGCGGTGGTGATGACGGTGGCGCTGGACCGCCCGCTGCTCAAGGACACATATTGGGTGAACGTGCCCAAGGCGGAGGGGCTGCCGTTCCTGGTGCTGGTGGAGCACACGAACATGGTCGATCCGGGCCACTACGGCGGCGATCATCTTCTCTATCTGGGCGACTACCTGGAGCCGTCGCACCGCTATTTCTCGATGTCGCAGGAGGAGCTGCTGGCCGAGTTCCTGCCGGCGCTGCCGCGCTTCAACCGCGAGTTCCGGCCCGAGTGGGTGACAGGCGCGTGGCTGCACCGCGCAACGTACGCGCAGCCGGTGCCGGTGCGGGGCTACGCCGCGATGATCCCGGAGTTGCGCACGCCGCTGCGGGGCCTCTACTTCGCGTCGATGAGCCAGGTGTACCCGTGGGACCGGGGCACGAACTACGCAGTGGAGATCGGGCAGCGGGCGGCGAGGATGATTGTGGAGGACAGTAGTCAGTGAACTGCAGGGGTTACGGAAGCTGATGCGGTACCGGTGAATATGGATGCGCAGAGCGATGGTTCTTTTTTTGACAGGCGAATAGGGGCAGAGTAAGGTAGCGGCAGGCATTCAACATTCCGGCGGCATGCCGGGATTCGAGGGATAGGAAACTATTATGGCCAGTGGAAATAACGACAGTGGCGGCGCGGCGGGCGGGGTCCCTGCTGACCCGCGGATTGAGGCGAAGCTGGGGATAAAGATCAAGAATATCGTCGCGGTGGCGAGCGGCAAGGGCGGCGTGGGCAAGAGCACGGTCAGCGTCAATCTGGCGGTGAGCCTGGCGCAGACGGGCGCAGCGGTTGGGCTGCTGGATGCGGACATATACGGGCCGAACATTCCGATCATGATGGGCGTGGACGAGATGCCGCCGGTGGAGGCGGGCAAGCTGATCCCAGCGGAGGCGCATGGCGTGCGCTTCATGAGCATGGGCTTCCTGCTGCCGCCGGAGCAGGCGCTGATCTGGCGGGGGCCGATGCTGCACAAGGCGATCCAGCAGCTGTTCACCGACGTGCGCTGGGGCGAGCTGGACTATCTGATCGTGGACCTGCCGCCGGGCACGGGGGACGCGCAGCTTTCGCTGGCGCAGATCGCGCCGCTGACCGGCGGCCTGATCGTAACGATGCCGCAGATGGTGTCGGTTGCGGATGCGCGACGCGGCGCGGCCGCGTTCGAGCAGCTCGAGGTGCCGATCCTGGGCGTGATTGAGAATATGAGCGGGGAGGTCTTTGGCAGCGGCGGCGGCGAGACCGCGGCCCGCGAACTGGGCACGGACCTGCTGGCCGTTGTCGCCCTGGAGGCCGAGATCAGCGCGTCGGGCGACCGGGGCAGGCCGATCGTTGCGGCCAACCCCGCGGGCGCGGCGGCGCGCACGTTTGGCGAACTGGCGCAGAAGGTGGTGGCGCAGCTGCGTGCGGTGTCGGGGGGGAGTCAGCCGCAGTTGAAGATCGTTTGAAACTGCAGTTTTCAGTTTCTAGTTTTTGGTGAACACCTCTCGGACTCGATGGCTGGTCGGTTTGGAGGGTATTTTTGAGAGGTCTGGTGTCGCATTGAAGTTGCATTTTTGAAGGGTTGAAGAGGGACGAAGGAATCGGAACAGCTGTTTGCAGCTGGTATAGAGAGGGATACACACCCGGTGGACGTCGAGGAGGTTGGCGTCCGCCGGGTGTATTTTGGAGGTGAAAGAGGCAAACTTTATCCTTACTGCAGCGCGTTTACCTCTTGAAGAAGCTCAAGTGTTCCTTGCAGATCATCCAGGTCGGTCAGGTCGATGTCAGGCGTGTTCACGTCGGCCAGGGGTAAGAGCCCTTCGGCCGTGGTCGGAATGCCGACTACGAGGGGATATTCGTTGGTCTGCTCGGAGAAGTAGGTCTGCGCTTCGTCTGAGAGCAGAAAGGCGACGAATGCCTCGGCTGCGGCCTGGTCTTTGGCGGTATCCAGCACGGCTGCGCCGGCCACGTTGATCATGGCGCCGGCATCACCGGCGGCCGGGTGGTGGTTCTTGGCCTGGAAATCGGGATCTTCCGCGAGGAACCTGTAGAGATAGTAGTGATTGACGAGGCCCAACTCGATCTCGCCGCGGCCGGTGGCCTCGACGATGGGCGTATTCTTGGCGTAGATCTGCACGTCGTTGGCGATCATGGCTTCGAGCCATTCGCGGGCCCGCTCCTCGCCTTCGAGAACGCGGACGGCGGTGACGAAGGCCTGGAAGCTGCCATTGGTGGGCGCCCAGCCGATCTTCCCCTTCCACTGGGGCTCTGTCAGCTCCCAGATGTCGTTGGGCAGCTCGTCCATGCTGACCATTTCGGTGTTGTAAACGAAGACGCGGGCGCGTCCGCTGGCGCCGACCCAGTCGCCGCTACCGCTCTGGAAGCGGGGATCGACCCTGTCCAGGATCTCTGCGGGCAGCTGCGTGAAGCGCCCTGCGAGAGAGAGGGCGCCGAGCGCGCCGGCGTCCTGGCCGAAGAAGACGTCGGCAGGTGAGTTCTGACCTTCTTCCATTATTGTCGCGGCCAGTTCGGCTGTGCCGCCATAGCGAACATTGACGGTAACGCCGCTCACTTCCTGGTAGCGCTCCAGAAGAGGCCCTACCAGATTTTCATTGCGGCCTGAATAGATGGTCAGCTCGGTGGCTTCGCCTGCGCTTTCCATCGGCTGAATCGGCATACAGGCGGTCAGCAGCAGGGCGGCGAGAAGGACGAATACCAACGGCAACCTTCCGACATTCTTGACGAACATGAAATACTCCCTTTCCAGTTATATAGATTGATTGACACATCTCTTCTTTACTAGGCCTGTTACGGAGTTAGTCAGCGCTCCATGAGGACCGGAGCCGGCAGGGGTCGTAAACAGGTACGCGCTTGCAAGGCTTGCCGCAACGCTGCACACCGCAAAAGTGTAGCACACAAAAAGACTGAAATTTGACGAAATTGGGAGGGATTATCTGCGGCAGGGGTAAACGGGTGTTTTAAGAGTGGTTCACTGAGGAGTTAACGCATGTTGCGCCAAAAGCGAGGAGTGAGTAAAGAAAAGTGAGGAGAGAGAAACGGCTTTGCTCTCCTCACAATGGTTTGTGAATTGACTGTGGCTTCGTCGTGACGTTCTTAGTGACCCCTGTCGTCTGATGTTGCGGCAGTGACGGAGGTCAGGCGGGGGTGGGGGCGTTGACGGAGTGGGAGAGCAGACGGAATTGGGGGACGCGCTCGATGGAGGCCGATGCGCGGCAACTCAACGGGTTGGCGAACTCCGACTCTTCGGCGAGGACGGAGAGCTCGTGGACGATGTCGTCGTCGTCGTTGGAGCGGAAGCGGCAGGTCCAGACATCGTCTTCGTTGCCGGCGTCGAGGAGGGAGAAGGCGTCGAGCGACTGCCGGTGGGTTTCGGCGCGCAGGTAGTATTCGGCGGCCTGGACAGGGGCCTTATAGCAGGAGCGGCCGCGGTAGTGGTCGAGGGCGTAGACGTCGCCGGCGTTGTATGAGTCGACGATGGGCAGGGCGTCTTCGGCGCTGAGGCGGCCGTAGTAGAGGCCGTGCGGCAGGACGATCATGGTGGCGGCGAAGCGGTGGCCGCCGGTGTGGGTGGTCTGCCAGACCTGGTCGCCGGCGTAGGCGGCCATGGTGAGGTAGACGGGGACGCCGAGGGTGGCGCAGCAGCGGTCGCGGCTGCCGTTGGTGCAGACGAGGAAGAGGGGTTCGTCGTGTTTGTGGGCGGCGTAGCGCGCGGGGTCGGTGCGCATTTCGGTCACCATGGCGGGCAGGTCCATGGCGGCGAGTTCGGTGAAATCGGCCAGCTGGAAGCGATATAAGGCGGCGTCTTCCTCTTGGGAGAGGCCGATGAAGAAGCTGAGGCCGGAGCCGTTGCGGGATTCTGCGTGTTTGATGAGCTGGAGGCGGGAACCGGGTGTGGCGGCGACGGCCTGCTGCAGGTGCTCTTTGAGCGCGTCGTCCAGCTTGCTCTCTTCCATGGCCTTGGCGCCCCAGACGGCGGGGTATTCGAGCACAAACCAGACATCGGTGGCGTTGCCGGCGGTGCCGTAGATTTGTTCGCCGGAGGTAATTGAGAGTTGGGAACAGTATTGGCTCTGGGTCATTTTTGTCTCCGTTGGGTAGGCGCTTTTTTGAATTTCTACCATGAACGGGCACGGGGCGCAAGTCAGGCGTTTTCGGCGGCATGGCGGGGGTCTGCTACCCAGAAGGCCATGAGCAGGACGCCGAGCAGGCCGGCGGCGGCGCTGAGGGCGAAGAGGTAGCCGTAGCTTATGGTGGCCAGCCAGCCGCCAAGGAGGGGGATGACGACGTTGATGGTGCCGATGATGGAGTTGGTGATGCCGACGTAGGTGGGGCGCTGCTCGGGCCCGGTGAATTCGAGTACGATCATGAGGCCGGAGATGAAGGTGGAGCTGAAGTAGACGCCGAGGAGGACAAAGACAAGATAGTAGAGAAGCGGCAAGGCGGCCAGCCCGGCGATAACATAGCCCGAGGCGGCGGCGAGCCCGCCGAGCACGAGCGCAACTTTGTGTCCTTTGCGGTCGGCGAGGAGGCCGAAGAGGAGATTACTGGCGGACTGGCCGACAAGGAGGGCGACGGTGTAGCTGCCGACGGTGCCGCCGGAGACGTCCCATTTGCTGATGGCGGCCGCTGTGACGAAGGCCATGCCCATGCCGCCGACGGCGAGCAGGCCGCGGGCGGTGAGGAAGCGGCGGAAGTTACGATCGCGGCGCAGGATGCGGCCGAGCCTGGTCCAGATGCGGAGGCGGTTTTCGGCGGTACGGGGAACCTGCCGCACGGGTTCGCGGGTGAGGGCGAGGACGGCCCAGCCGAGGAACATGAGAATAGTTGCCAGCCCGAAGAGGAGGAGAAAGTTGCTGGGAAAGGACAGGGTGGCGAGAATGCGGCTGCTGCCGAGGGCGCCGAGCGCGCCGGTGATGCCACCGACGAACATGGTTACGCCCATGAGGCGGCCGCGGCGGGTGGCGGGAAAACAGACTGCGAGCAGGTCTTGCCAGGCGGGGGCGATGATGCCGGCGCCGAGGTTGTAGATGGCAAATGCGAGGAAGAAGAGGCCCAGTGCCCAGGCGGGCGAGCGGACCGCGAGGAGCGTTGTTGCGGTGAGCAGGATAAGCGGCAGGCGCTCAAGGAAGAAGCCGAGATTGATGAGCCAGGGCTTTTTGCGGTCGGTACGTTCGATTGTGCCGGCGGTGAGGAGTTGGGGGAAGTACCAGCCGCCGTTGGCGATCATTGCGAGCAGGCCGAAGAAAAAGGGGTTGTCGGTCAGCCTGCTGACGAAGAATGGGAGGATGGTGGTTGGCGACATGAGGCTCTGGGCGAGCAGGAAGAAGGCGCCATCGGTGACGTGTACGGTGAAGTTCCAGTTGTAGTTGCGCCACGCCTCGGCCTCGACGTCCTCATCCGAGCGGACATCGGCGGGCAGGTCGGCCTGCAACATGCGGCGCACCATGGCGATGGCGAACCGGCGGGCAGGGATTATCGTTCCGAGCATTGGGAAGGCAGTGGTCAGTGGTCAGTGGTCAGTGGTCAGTGGTCAGTTAACACTGAAGTATAGGCGGGTTGGGGCTGCTGCGCTACTTTGTGGGGGTGTGTATAATTGTGCCGTGGGCTCCTGCGGGGAAGGGGCATAGGGCGGGGAAGCTGTTACCTGCATGATATTTGGAAGCGAGTGTGAACTGATATGCTGACTCTTGTGGAGAAGGTGGTTTTTCTGGCCGCGGTGGCGGTGTCGATCTATGTGAGTTTTGTGCAGTTCCGGCGGGTATTTGATGTGGTGCGGCGGGGGGCTGGGGAGCTGCCGACGCGGGGTGAGGTTGCGGGCCGGCTGGCGCAGGCGGCGGGCAGGTGGCTCACGTTCGGCAATATGTGGAAAAGCCGGAGTGGGGCCGGGTTCTTTCATGCGCTGATTGCGTGGGGGTTCGTGTTCTATCTGCTGGTGAACCTGGGCGATCTGGTGCAGGGCTTCTTCCCGGTCCGATTTCTGGGCGAGGGCGCGGTTGGGGCCGCGTACCGTTTTGCGGCGGACGTTTTGACGGTGGGCATACTGGTTGGGATGGTCTATTTTCTGGTGCGGAGGTTTGTGGTGCGGGCGGGGGAGTTGGGCTTTCACGAGAATGTGATGCTGGTGGAAAAGGTGAAGGCTGGGGGCATTGGGCGGGACTCGCTGCTGGTGGGGCTGTTCATTCTGCTGCACGTGGGGTTCCGGCTGCTTGGCGAGAGCTTTGCGATCGCGCTGGTGCGGGAGGCTGCGGGGCACGGGGAGGCGGGGCAGCCGTTTGCGAACTGGGTGAGCCTGCTGTGGGGCGGGATGGAGGCGGGGGCGCTGACGGTGGGGCAACATGTGGGCTGGTGGGTGGCGTTGGGGCTGGTGCTGGCGTTTGTGCCGTGGTTCCCGCGTACGAAGCATCTGCATCTGATCATGTCGGGCGTGAACTTTCTGGCGCGGCCGCAGCGGAGCTCGCTGGGGGAGCTGCCGCCCCTGGACTTCGAGGACGAGACGATCGAGGAGTTTGGTGCGGCCAAGCTGGAGCAGCTGCCGTGGCCGCATCTGGTGGACGCGTACGCGTGCATCATGTGCAACCGCTGCCAGGACGTATGTCCGGCCTACGTGACGGGCAAGGAGCTGTCGCCGGCGGCGCTGGAGGTGAACAAGCGCTATACCATAAACGAGCAGGCGGCGGCGCTGGCCGCGGGCGGGGAGACGCCGCCGTTGCTGGACTACGCGATCAGCGAATCGGCGGTGTGGGCGTGCACGGCGTGCGGGGCGTGTGTTGACATCTGCCCGGTGGGCAACGAGCCGATGTTCGACATCATGCATTTGCGACGGTACCAGGCGCTTACGGAGAACAGCTTTCCGCAGGAGCTGCAGCAGGCCTACCGGGGGATCGAACGCCAGGGCAATCCGTGGAACCAGAGCGCGCGTGAGCGGCTGGCGTGGGCGGAGGGGCTGGCGGTGCCGACGATGGATGAGGCGCCGGATGCGGAGATCCTGTGGTGGGTGGGGTGCGCGCCGAGCTATGATCCGCGGGCGCGTGAGACGGCGCGGGCGTTTGCCAAGGTGCTGAACCATGCGGGCGTACGCTTCGCGGTGCTGGGCGAGATGGAGAGCTGCAGCGGGGACGCGGCGCGGCGGTCGGGGCGGGAGGACCTGTTCTGGGGGATGGCGGAGAGCAATATGGAGGTCCTGAACGAGGTCGCGCCGCGGCGAATCGTGACGACATGCCCGCATTGTCTGCACAGCATCGGCAAGGAGTATCACCAGTACGGCGGGGGCGAGGCGCAGTGGGAGGTGGTCCACCATACGCAGCTGCTGTCGGAGTTGGTGGCGGCGCGCAAGCTGGCGTACAACGTGGTGGAGGATGGGGCGGTTACGTTCCACGATCCGTGTTACCTGGGGCGGCATAACGGGATTGTGGATGCGCCGCGGGCACTGCTGGCGGCGGGGAACATCGAACTGGAGGAGATGCCGCGGCACGGTCAGCAGAGTTTTTGTTGCGGGGCGGGGGGCGCGCAGTTCTGGAAGGAGGAGGAGCCGGGCGAGCGGGCGGTGAGCGCGGAGCGGTATGCGGAGGCGCGGGCGACGGGCGCGAAGACGGTGACGGTGGGCTGCCCGTTCTGTTTGACGATGATGTCGGATGCGGCGAACGCGGCGGGAGAGGGCGTGGAGGTGAAGGATGTGGTGGAGTTGATTGCGGAGGGGTTGGACGGCAGTAGTCAGTAGTCAGTGGTCAGTGAGCTGAGACGGCGAGTGGGGGCGTAGGCACCGTTGGATAGACAAATTGCTGGAAAAGAATACACACGGTGGATGAGGCATGTTTTAGGAGAGGGGGCGTTGCGGGGGCGGAGCCCCCGCACAAGGGAGGCCGCTTGCGGCTGACCGCCCAAAAAGCCGAGGAGAGAGATAACTTCGCTCGCCTCGTTCGGGTCGCGAACTGTTTTTGGCTGAGTATTCAGGCTTTTTTGGTAACGATAGGGATGCAGGGTGTTGAGGGTGGGGGATCAGCAGAGGAAGGCTGCGAACCTGGAGGGGGAGGCGATGAGAGTTGCGGCCTGGAAGGCGGCGTAGAAGAGGAGCACGCAGAGGAGGGTCCAGGACAGGCCGCGGACGATGCGGGGGTCGCGGACGAGGGGCTGGCGGCCGAAGCTGAGGACGGAGGGCGGACGGTAGCGGGGCAGGAGGCCGATGGCGATTATGGCGCCGCCGGCGAGGCCGCCCATATGGCCCCAGTTGTCGACGTTGGCGACCGAGAAGCCGAGAAACAGGTTGATGACCAGGATGGCGAGGGCGGACTGGAGCATGGACCGCCCCTGCCGGCCCATATTATCCCGAAAACGATAGAAGTAGATGATGGTTGCGCCGAGGAGGGCGAAGACGGCGCCGGATGCGCCTGCGGAGGGGGCGGGCGAGAAGGCGTAGCTGGCGATGCTGCCGAGGAGGCCGCCGAGAAGGTAGATGATGGTGAAGCGCATGTGACCGAAATGGCCTTCGATGATGGGGCCGAGCCAGAAGAGGCCGATCAGGTTGGAGATGAGATGGATGGGGCCGATGTGGAGGAACATGGCGGTGAAGAGCCGCCAGTTCTCGCCCTGCAGGATATGCCAGTTGGACTTCATGCCGAGGGCACAGAGGACGCGCAGGTCGGTGGGACCGTTCCAGACGCGGAATTCGAGCAGCCCGTAGATGAAGGTGGCGGCGAAGACGAGGAGGTTGACGGCGATCAGGGCGCGGCTGACGCGCGGGGGGACGAGGGGGATGTAGAAGGTTGGCGCGGGCGGCGGGCCGGCGGCGCGAGGCGGGGGGCCGAAGATGCTTATCACGGCCGGTCTACAGATTGATGGGCGACCAGTCGACGCGACATTTTTCGGCCTGAATGATGCTGATCACCTTGTCGACTGTCTCTTCCTGGCGGTCGTCGCGGTTGACGACGACATAGTGGAAATCCTGCAGATGCTGCATTTCCTTGCGGGCGGTGGCGATGCGCATCTTGAGCCGGTCGGGGGTTTCGGTTTTGCGTTCAAGCAGGCGCCGCATCTGCTCCTCTTCGTTTTCGGCGACAAGGAAGATGGTCACGGCCTCGGGAATGATGCGGCGGATGGTGGCGGCGCCCTGCACGTCGATGCGGAGAATGACGTCTTTACCGCTTGCGAGGGCCTTGCGCACGTGGGACTTGGGGATGCCCTTGTAGTCGCCGTAGACGACGGCGTACTCCAGGAGCTCATTGGTGTCGATCAATTCGGCGAATTCGCCGACGGACACGAAGTGGTAGTCGACGCCTTCTATCTCATTGGGTCGGCGGGGCCGGGTGGTAGCGGTTACGACGAAGTGGAAGGGGAGGTCTCGCTTCTTCATCAGAGAAAGGGTGGTATCTTTGCCGACGCCGCTGGGCCCGGATATCACCACCAGGATTGGATGGGGTTGATTTTGCCGGTCGTAGATTGGAGTCACATCGTCGTGAATATCTGACATGGGATAGTGGTCGATGGTCAGTGGTTAGTGGTCAGTGGTCGGTGCCTACCTTTTATACAACAAGTACACTTTGGGTGAGGAATCCGGCTGGATATAATGATGGACGGGTGGAAGTTCCGTACTGGGAACTGCGCGTCCGATCAGTATAGTTCAAATAAATGGTAGTGAAAAATTTGGGCCCTTATCGATTCTGCGCCGAGCTTAAAGGGCAAGGGTCAGGGGTCAGGCGAAGAGGGGCCGATGCCGATTTACGAGTATTTCTGTTTTGACTGCAGGAAGCGGGTGAGCGTGCTGTTTCGGACGATGGCGGAGGCGGGGGCGGGAGCTTCGGCGTGTCCGGAGTGCGCGGGGACGCGTCTGCAACGGTTGATGAGCCGGCTGCGGGTGCTGCGTTCGGAGGAGAACCGGATCGAGTCGATGGCGGAGGATGCATCGTTGCTGTCCGGGTTGGAACAGGAGGACCCGCGGGCGCTGGCGCATTTCATGCGCAAGATGAGCGACGAGACGGGCGAGCCGCTGGATGAGGAGATGACGGAGGTGGTGGACCGTCTGGAGTCGGGGGAGAGCCCGGAGTCGATTGAGTCTTCGATGCCGGACGGGGATGGTGGTGATGATACGGGACTGGGTGGAATGGGGGCGTTGTAGGGGTTATTCATCCACGAAGAAAACCTTTTCTCCACAAAGGGACACTAAGGGCCGCGAAGAGAACCTTCGGTGAAAGCTGAAGGTTTTTTGTTTGCGGAGGTATGGGGGAGCGGGAGGGGGGCGGTTATATCTTTTCGAAGTGGTCGACGGGGACGACGAAGATGATAGCGCCGCCGACCTGTTTTTCGACGGGGGCGGGGATGTGCATCTCGCCGGGCTCCATGACGGGCGGGAGGGGCGTGACGTACTGGACGCGGCTGGTGCAGCTTTCGCGGAAGACGGTGAGGACGTCTTCGACCTGCTCGTCCTGGACGCCGCAGAAGATGGTTGCGTTGCTTATGCGAAGGAAGCCGCCTCGAGTGCCGGTAATGGTGGCGGCGTAGCCGCGGCGTCCTAGGCGGTCGAGAAGGTTGGGGCTGTCTTCTTCGTTGACGATGGCGATGACTAACTTCATGTTTTTAGTTTTCAGTTTCTAGTTTCCGTTGACATCTTGGGTAGGGCGTCCAGGATTCAACAGGCACGGAAAGTCTGCAGGCGAGCTGGCGGTTGAAGGCGTTCCTTTGGGAGATAGCTTGGGCGTTCTCCGACTTGCAAAGCAGCCCACCGGAAGGACCAATCAAATCATATCCCATTTTGGCTACATCTGTCTATCGGCAGATGTGGCCGGGTGCGGTCCCAGACTGGGGGGCGTACAAGGGCACCCACAAGGGGCGCCCCTACCGGTATCTTTGGCGGGAAAGGCGATGTACCGGATGGCGCGCTTGTGCCTCCTTTCCACATCGTTGCCGGATCATTTGCCGTTCGCCTCATTGTCAAATTCAGAGAGAACGACTGAGTCCAGGCCTCTCTCCGTCATGATCTTGGGCGCGCCTTCCAGGGATACGTCGTAGAGGCCGGCGATCAGGCGAAGGGGGCCGGGCGGCAGCGTTGCTGGCAGACGGAGGGCCATGCTGCTGTATCCATCCGCCGAATTCAACTGCAGAACTGGGTCTGCCTGGGAAAGAATGCCGCCGGACTCATTGAGCAGGTGGACGAATATTTTCTCCCCTCCGGTAAGTTCTGATTGATTTCCCCTCCAGTCCATATGCAGGACCAGAATGCCGCCGGCGGTCAGCGTTTGCGGGCTTGGTTGGGCTTTCACCAGTGTAACGCCGTTTTCGAACAGTGCGTCCAACTCTTGCCAGCCCTGCGGGTCGGGGCGGGCGTAGAGGTGGACCGGAAAGATGCCGATCCGCTCCTGCAGGACCTGTCGAAAACCGGCGGCGAGTGCGTCGGGCGCGATGCCCGAAGCGTCCCAGTTGGGAGCGGGCGCGGCGGGGAGAATGACCCTGAATACGCTGCTGCGGATGAGGGAATCGACCACCTGCGCGGCACCGTCGGCGTCATGGGGCCTGGGGGGAATCATGAATCGTTGGACGTCGCCTTTGTAGTAGTAGGCGAGGGTCGGGTCGGGGAAGTTCTCGGCGATGCGGACGTCCTGTGCCGGCAGGCCGGCGGCCCAGCGATCCAGCACCCCGGCCAGCGCCCGCCATCCCAGTGATCTGCTTTCGAAATAGTGGTTACGCAGGCTGTAGACGTTGGCGGCCAGGATGAGGATTATGAGTGCGGCGGCGGAGATGCGGCCGAGAGGGAGCCTCGCGAGAGGGCTGGGGGGATGGGGAGCAGAATCCTGCCCGCTGCGTGCGACCGATTCGCCGTCGACCCAGTAACGCCAGCGCCAGCTCAGGTGCGTATCGACCCAGTTGCTCATGCTGGGCGCGCTGACGGCTATCAACAGCAGGAAAGGGGGCAGCGCGGCGACCAGATAGCGCTCATCGAATATGGGACGCTGGCGCGCGCCGAGCCAGGTGGCCAGGAGGGGGATGAACAGGTAGAAGAGCAGGAAGACGGTTGTGCCTGACTGGCCGGGCAGGGCCTGCTGCTGGTCGCCTGCGGCCTTTGGGCGGCTTTCGTCATTCCGGCTCTCGGGGCCCTGACCCGCTACAGTCGCGCTACCGTCTTCGGCGTAGTCTCTGTTGCGGAGGCCAGAGGCGAGTCCAGCGACGATGATGGACCCGGCCAGCAGTCCTCCGGCGAATCGCCAGATCGGATGGGGGACCGCTTCGCTCAGAGCAAAAACACCGAGGGAGCGCCACAGCATTGCGCCAAAGGCGGGGGAATCGCCGTTGCCACCGTAGCCGGCAACTGTGTGCCATGCGCTGACCAGCCACGGCGCGAATAAAGCGGCGGTCAACAGTTGGGCGAGACTCCAACGGATCAACAGTGCGCCATCGCCGGAACGCCGGGTTTCCAGGAAGCGGCCGACGGGGCGCTGGGCGCGGCGCATCCAGAGGTTTCGCAGCAACAGGAAGAGGAGAAAGAGGTTGTGCGCCAGGATGACGAATCCGGCGTAGTAGTGGACCTGTAGAGCGACGGCCGCGCAGAGGGCATAGGCGGCGGGCGCCGGCCAGAGTTTTGGCTGACGGATCACGCGCAGGGCCAGGATGGTGGCGGCCGCGGTCAGAGCCAGGCTGAGGGAGTACATGCGGGCGTCCTGGCTGTGCCAGATCGCGTAGGTGTTCACGGCCAGGAGCAGACTGGCAGCGAGGGCGGTGTGGGCGCCGAGGCGAAGCTGTTTCGCCAGGTGGAAGACCAGTGGGATGGCCAGCGTCCCGGCGAGGACGGGGATAAATCGCAGCGCGAACTCGTGCGT
The DNA here is from genome assembly GCA_026708085.1 of Caldilineaceae bacterium. Lineage (GTDB taxonomy): Bacteria > Chloroflexota > Anaerolineae > Caldilineales > Caldilineaceae > Bin5. The sequence continues at coordinate 14,549 of JAPOVP010000131.1, read as the reverse complement.
TCCGGCGAGCTGGAGCCAGGCGTGCTGCAGAAGGTAGCTGCCAACGGGGTGCGGTTCTTGCATCTCCAACGTGCGCGCCACGATCTGGGCGGGGGAGCTCAGGCTGAAGAAGAATCCGAAGCTCTCGTCGCCGCGAAGTTCGCGAAAGCCGAGGCGGAAGAGCCTGAGCGCGAAGCCGATCATGATGACTGCCAGCAGTGCGGCGCGCTGCGGGGACTTGCGTCTGAGCCGGTTCATAGCGGCGCCCGCCGCCAGACAGTTTGCGCCGCTGCCAGGAACTGAAAGCGAAGGGCGATCAATAGCCCGACCCAGCCTACGCCGCTGGCTGCCAGACCCCAGACTACGCTTCGAGGTCGATAGACCAGTTCGAGGGTGCCGGAACCTGCCGGGACGGGTATGGCGAGGAATGCCTGATTGGCCCTCGCCACCGGCAGCGACAGTTCACCTTGCCAACGGGCCTGCCAGCCGGGCACCCACTTTTCACTGAGGAAAAGAAAGCCGCGCTGTGCGCTCTGGATGCCAATACGCAGATGCCCGGCGGCAACGCGCTCGACCTGCAGGTCAGCGTGGCCGCGGTCGCCGAGAACGATGCGGCCCTCATGCCAGCTGCTCCCCAGCGCCTCGGCATCGGAGGCGGCGATCAGCAGTTCGTCGCGGATGTTGAAGGCGGGGTCGGCCAGCAGTGCAAGGGCTTCCCTATCATTTAAAGTGCGTGCCCGCTGCGACCACCACAGCCGCGGGGCAGTTGATTTCAGCACGTGAAGGTAGGTTGTTGAGCTTTGCGGCTGATTGAATTCAGCCAGTACCTGGCTCTCGACGGGCAGTTCGTGTCTCCAGGTGAGAACAGTGCCGGTTCCGGTCAGATCCCACAGCCGGTCAAGGGGAAAATCCTGCAAGAGGACGTTGTATTGGGCGTGACGCAGTGGGCTCTTGCCGAGGACATCCTCCCAGCCGAGGAGGAGACCGCTGTTGCGCGAGACTCGATGCTCATTGTAGACGCGCGGCGGGAGGGAGTTGGGGCGCTGGGCGAGGGACTGGGACGCTTCGAGTACGGCCGCGGCCTCGGGGGGCACCAGGCCGTCCCTGACCGCCGGACCGAAGGTAAGGTTGGTGGCATAGTTGGCGAAAAACAGGTCGAGCAGCGCCAGGGGGATCAGTGCGATGAGGCGCGTGCGCGCGACCGGTTGGTCGGATAGCCCTATGGTCCGCCCGAGTCGAGGTCCGGCCAGAGTGGCAAAGGTGAAGGCGATGAGCAGCGCCATGGCGCTGGGCCAGAGGAGGGCGGAGTCGGCAATGTCGACGCGGGCGGGAAGCTGCCGCCAGGTCCAGAACAGCGTCAGGCCTGCGGCGACGGCGGCGGCAAATCCATAGCACAGCGTTCGCCGCTGCCACGCGGACAGGTTGGGCAGAAGCGCCATGCCGTAGCCGCTGAGGACGCTCAGCGAGAAGGCGACCAGATAGACGGCCCGCTCCTGGCCTCGAAACAGTTCGCCGCCGGGCGTGAACCGATAGAAGAGGCTGTAGAGCGGCAGTCTGCTGCCATAGGAGAGGAGGAAGGCGGCAGCGCCGCAGAACACGAAGAAGAAGGCGGCGGCACGGGCGTGGGGATCGGCGCCCGGCAACGAGAATCCGGATGAGAACAGGGTGGTGACGGCGACAAGCGCCAGGCCAAGCGCAGCCACGCCTACGTATTGCGGGGAGTAGAGCGTGAACAGGCCGGGAAGCAGATACTGCAAGGTATCTCTCAGCGCGAAGCCGCCGCCGGCCTGTTGGAAGGTGAGAGAGGCGCGAACGGAATGTTGGACAAATTCGTAGACCGGCCAGAGTTGCGCCAAGGTCAAGACGACCAGAACGGTGACATAGGCCGTTGCCATGCCCGCGTACAGGAGCGTTCTTGTGGAAAGGGTCTTGAAAACGGCCTTGTTTGCACTGCTACTTGCCCGTTGCCTGCGCAGGTCGCTGACAAACAGCATCAGCATCCAACCGCCAACGGCATAGGAGAGGAACAGAAACGTCTGGGGATGGCCGCCGAAAAAGGCGACGGCTTGCACTGCGGCCGCGGCGAGCCAACGTTTCCATTGTGGAAATACGCGGGAAAGGACGTTTGCGGGGTGCGGCGAAAGTTTTTCATCGGGGCTACTTTCGGAGCTTCCTACTGCCACGGGGCCTGCTTTCGGCAGGAGAAGGAGAAGGATGGCGGGCAGCCAGACGGCAACGCGGAGGATACCGATCTGCAAGGGCACGTAGCCGGTGAGGTAGCCGGAGAAGCCGAAGATTGCACCGGCGATGAATGCGGCCATTTTGCTGCCGGTCAGGCGGCGGACGAGCATGTAGGTGAAGAGGCAGGCAAGGAAGATATGGAGCGCGGCCTCGGCCTGGAGCCAGTAGAGCCTGCCGGCGGGGCTGCGGTCGAAGCTTGTCAGGAGGAGCAGCGCATTGCTGACAGGGTAAAACACTGCGGATTGGGCGTCGGCGAGGAAGGGGTGGCCGGAGAAGGTGTGCGGGTCCCAGAGGGGCAGCCGCAGGTCGAGGATGGCGGACTGTTGAAAGAGGCTGAAGGGCAGAAAGTGCCGGGTGAAGTCGCTGTCCGGGAAGGCGGACAGGCACAATAGATGGGGCGCGAAGAAGAACAGGACCAACGCGCCGTAGGCCAGGGCTACGGGGAAGACCGGCGGCTGAAGCGGGCGCTTCATCTGTATGTGGCTGGCGGTGCTAGGCGGGTGTGCGTGGAAACGAGTTCCAAGACGGATCCAACCGCTTTTGGAGGGGGATGACCGAAGCGAGTCATTGACCAGTTTGTCCTGTCGTTGTTGCCGGCCATCGCCTGGCCAACTGGAAGAAAGTTACTCCTTCAGGGATTGGATGCAGGCTGGGAGCCTGTCCGCGCATGTGCCTGGCAGTGCAGTAACGGTCCTGATTTCGCGTTTATCCGCGGGTGTATGGCTGGGGAGCTTTTGGCAAGATCCCCAGCTGAGAACGGATCGGTTGGAATAGTATACGTGACCGGGGCCCAAATGGTTTCAAACAGTGCGGCTCCGGCGGCGACCTCGTCGAGATCCCACCACGGTCTGAGTGCCGGTGGACTGTCCGTGAGCGGTCCAGCCGGCTAAATTCCGACTGCGTGAAGCTCTCTTCGGCTCTATCCAGCAGTGGGAGGAAGGACTCAGCGCTGTCCCGCCGCAGGTGGACGGTGACACGTCATGCGTCCGCAAGGTCTTCTCAGAAACTGATGGCGAGGCTCTAGGGCTCTACCCGCACTGGGTAGGCCGCTACAATTCGACCTTCCGACCTCCGTTGCTTTCAGTGCGGCCAACCTGCGGGGCAGCCGGACTTGCAAGGTCCGATAACAGATCGGCATTCAATTCCAGCACCTGTACGAGGAAGGTACCAGGGGTCAGTGGCGGGTGAAGTCCATTCAGCGACTGGGCGCGGGGGCGGGGAGTTTGGTTTTGACTGCGCGGACGACCTCTTGATGGACATCGTCGAGTGAGCGACCGGCGTCAATGATTACCCAGCGCTCTGGCTCCTGCGCGATCATTTCATGGTAGCCAGCCTCTACGCGACGATAGAAGGATAGTCCTTGCACGTCCAGCCGGTTCTGGTAGTCGACCAGTTTGCGTCTGATCCCTTCCTCGGGGGGTAAATCAAGGTAAAACGTCAGATCAGGATTCAGCCCGCCAGTGGCGAAATCGATCAGGCGCCTCAACTCCTCAATGTCTTGCTCACGGCCGTAGCCCTGGTAAGCGACGGTACTGTCGGCAAAACGATCGCACAGGACAACCTTGCCCTCTGACAGCGCGGGTCGAATTTCCTGTTCGATCAGTTGTGCACGGGCAGCATTGAAGAGCAGCGTCTCGGTGCGGGCGTGCATCTTCTCGTGCTCCATGTCCAGCAACACTTTCCGAACCCTTTCACCAATATCCGTACCGCCCGGCTCGCGAGTCAACTGTACATTTTGCCCATTTTTGCGCAGATAGTCCTCCAGTAACTGAATCTGGGTGGTCTTACCGCTGCCGTCGGAGCCTTCGAAGGTTATGAACATTGGATGGGTATATCGTCAAGCTGCGGCCGGCGGTCAGGACGGGCTGAAGATGCGGACGCAGCGGTGGGGTTCGCGGCCGTAGCTGTGACTGATGAGGTTGGCGGTGCGGGCGAGCTGGTGTTGCTGGCTGCGGATGGAGGCCTCCTGGGGGCTGAGTTCGACGGACTTTTCGCCTTTGAGGAGGCGCTGGATGGCGTGCTGTGTTTCGCGCATGGCGGAGTCGAAGACGAGGTCGGGGTCGTCGCGGCGGAGCTGGAAGACATCGAGCAGGTAGTGCTCCATCTGGGTGACGGTGTTGCTGCGGAGGACGTAGACGGGCACGTTCTGGCGTTCGGCGTCGGCGATGGGCTGGGGCTTCTGGCGGAAGTAGTTTTTGAGGGTCATGACGATGTCGGCCTGACGCAACTCCTTGACGACCTCGATGGGGACTTTGAGGTTCTGGGCGGCGGTGCGCAGGCGGTTCTGGCCGATGCCGTAGGGGAAGACGCGCACGACTTTGCGGCCGTTGGGTTGGGCGGCGCTGTCGGCGATATCCTGTGCGAGCTGGGCAGCGCGTTCTTCGGCGCGCTTGCCGCGCTGGCGGCGGCGGCCGCCGCCGCTGCCTTCGGGGCCCTGGCGGCTCTGGCCGATGCGGCCGGGTCTTTCCTGGCTTTCGACGGACTCGATATGGACCTGGTTGTCGCTGTTGACGTAGCGGGTCTCGGGTGAGAGGGTCCAGCCGCGCAGGAGTGAGTCGACGGCTTCGGCGACCTTGTGGTGGACGATCATGCGCTGCCGTTCCTGGATTTCGATGAGGACGTCGAAGGTGGGCGGGGCTTTGCGCTCGAGGACGGTTTTCTGGGTGCCGCGGCGGCGGGCTTCCTCGTCGGACAGGGTGACGGTATCGATGCCGCCGACCAGGTCGGAGAGGGTGGGGTTCATGAGCAGGTTTTCGAGGGTGTTGCCGTGGGCGGTGCCGATGAGCTGGACGCCGCGTTCGGCGATGGTGCGGGCGGCGACGGCTTCGAGCTCGCGGCCGATTTCGTCGATGATGATGGCCTCGGGCATGTGGTTTTCGACGGCTTCGATCATGACCTCGTGCTGCAGGGTGGGGGTAGCGACCTGCATGCGGCGGGCGCGGCCGATGGACGGGTGGGGGATGTCGCCGTCGCCGGCGATTTCGTTGCTGGTATCGACGATGACGACGCGCTGTTTGTCGCTGAGGACGCGTGAGGCCTCGCGCAGGAGGGTGGTCTTGCCGACGCCGGGGCGACCGAGGAGGAGGAGGCTGCTGCCGCTGGTGATGATGTCCTGGATGATGTCGATGACGCCGTAGACGGCGCGGCCGACGCGGCAGGTGAGGCCGATGACGGTGCCCTTGCGGTTGCGGATGGCGGAGATGCGGTGGAGGGTGCGTTCGATGCCGGCGCGGTTGTCGGCGCCGAAGTCGCCGATGTTGTCGATGACGTGTTGGAGGTCGTCGCGGGTGGTCTCTTCGGGGCTGAGGCAGAGTTCGCCGTCGGGGAAGCGCGCTTCGGGCAGGCGGCCGAGGTCCATGACGATTTCGATGAGATCGCCGGCGCGGTCGAGCTGCTGGAGGGAGGCGCGGATGCGTTCCGGGAGGACTGCCAGGAGGAGGTCGAGGTCGTCTGCGATGCGTAGGGACATGTGAGTTTCTAGTTTTTAGTAGTTAGTTTTTAGTGAACGGCAGGGATTGGGGCGGTTCACCGGACTGGTTCCTGGTGCGTGACGGTTCAGGGTGGTTTCAGGGCCTCCCGCGGGTGCTTTGTTGTGTGGCGGGGCGGGGAGGCGGGTGGCGCCAGGGATAGGGCCGCGGGCGGGTGTTGGGGCCGGCGGCGGCCTGGTGGGGGCGATATGGGCGATGGGCTGGGCGGCGTTGTGTCTGATTGCCGCCAAGGGTTCCACTGCCGGCGGCGGCTTGTTCTGTTTGAACGCCGCCAAAGTCCAGCAGATGGAGTCGGCGGCGTTCAAATTTGGGCATGGCGAGCGAGCCGGGCACGGCGCCGCGGACGGTTTTGAGGGCGGGAATGCGCTGGTCGACAGTGCGGCGCTGCCATTGGAGGATGTTGCGGACCATTAACATTCTGTCGGTGAAGGGAGCGAAGCCGTAGTCGCTGAGGAGTGCGTTGATGCCGGTCTGGTAGGCGCGGACGCCGATGTAGGCGCGGCGGACGAGGGGGGCTTCGGCGATGCGCTGCAGGGCGAAGTCGAGCAGCAGATGGGCGTTGTGCGTGTCGGGGTCGTTGGTATCGACCCAGAGGCGGATCCAGGCGCCGCTTTTGCCCCAGAGGATCTGGACGCAGCCGGCGAGGCCGGGCCCGCGGTCGTCGTCGAGCACATAGCCGGACATGTGGACCTGGTGCGGGTTGAAGAGGATGGGCGGGATGCGTTCCTCTTCGGGGTGGTCGGCGGCGTGGCCGGTCTCCAACTGCTGTGTGGGCAGGGGGGTTATGCGCTGGTAGAGTTTTTCGAGTTCGGGTGCGTCGGCGGGTTGCTGGGGCCGCAGGTTGGCGGCGGACGGAGCCCGGGGCGCGCTGTCGAGGCGCCAGATGGTGACCGGGGTGAGGGGTGCGAAGCCGGCCTGTCGAAAGGTATTGACGAGGAGGGGCTGGTCGGGCAGGTCGCTGAAGAGGCGGCAGACGTTTTTGCGGAAGATATGCTGGGCGCTGTAGGTGAGCAGTTTTTGCCAGATGGCAGGGTGACCGCGATGGGCGTCGAGGGCGGGGGAGAGCAGGGTCACGTCGGCTTCGTGGGAATGTGGGCGGATGCGCAACTGGATGAGGCCTTCGCGGGCGAGGCCGTTTTCTTCCTGGCGCAGGACGTAGGTGAAGGAGCTGTGGCGGTACCAGGGAAAGCAGGAGCGGAGTGCGGTGCGCACAGGCGAGATCGATTCCAGGAGGGCGCGCTCGGTCTGGAGGGGCGTTGAAACGCTGCGCAGGCGCTGCAGAAGCAGGGCATCGCCTAGATAGAAGCGACGGAACGACAAATGGGCGTTCTCCTGAACGGGTAGGTATAGGAATGGGGGTATTGTACTTGATTGTGGGGCGTGTTGCAAGGGAAGTTTTTAGTTATCAGTTTTTGGTTTTTTGTGAACTGCAGTGGTCGGAACTGCAGTGGTCGGAACTGCAGTGGTCGGAACTGCAGTGGTCAGTGGTCAGTGGTCAGTGGTCAGTGGTCAGTGGTTAGTGGTCAGTGGGTAGGAACCGTTGACAATTTGGGAGGGCTTCTCAGAATAGAACGAGAAGGTTAAGCCTGGAGACTTGCCAGGGATGTTTCGGGCTTGAATGTTGTGAAAGACAGAACCAGTCGATCCGCGAAGGCACGCGAAGGGGCGCGAAGAACACCTCTTGATTCACGAAGGGCCCGCGATGAACGCCGAAAGGCTACTGGGATTTTCCCTGGGTGAATGCGCGGGCCGGCTGCACTTTGCTGCTGCAATTTGCAGTTCGGTCAGACGTCGACGAGCCCTAATGCAGATGCGACGCCCATGCGAGGCGCCGCATCTGATCTTGCTTTCTGACGGTCGAGAAGTTGCTCGTTGCGTCCTTGAGGGGCGTTACGGGCAGTTGCGGTCTTTAGCCGCCACCGCTGCCGTGTTCGCGGCGTCCTTCGCCACTGCCGCTGCCGCCGTGTTCACCGCTGCCTTCACCGCCACCGCTACCATGTTCGCCGCCACCTTCGCTGGCGCCGACCTCGGCATGGGGCGTCCAGCCGTCGAAGGACTGCGTTGAGGCGGGGAGAACGACATCGAGGATTTCACCGGGGGCCAGGTCGGTCGGTGTTGTGGGGCCGAGCTCGATGCCGTTTGACAGGTGGACTTCGATGCGTACCCGGGTCAGGGTGGCGTCGGTGGTGTTGGCGACGGTGCCGACAAAGGCGTAGGCGGCATCGTCGTAGCTCATGATGAGGCGAGCGCCGGCGCGGACCATGTCGAAGGTCTCGTCGAGGGCGAGGGCGTTGCCGCCTTCTTCGCTGCCGGCTGCGTCGCCTTCGCTACCTTCACTTCCGCCCTCACCGCCACTGCCGTGTTCGCCGCTGCCTTCTCCTCTGCCTTGGCCGCGGCTGCCGTGTTCACCCCGGCTTTCGGTGACGTTGCCTGCGCTGTGGCCGGTGCCGCCATTTCCTGTTCGGTAACAGCTAACGGCTACCATCATGCTGACTGCCAGAACGACTATGGCCAGCGTGTAGGTCAGCTTCCACTTCTTTATGCGGTTGTTCATTTTTTCACCTCGTTTCACTATGGTTATCTGAGGGCGTGTCCCTCGTACGCTTACCATGATAGAGGTGAATTGTCCCGGAATTATGTCAGGCCAGGGCAGATCAGAAAATTGGATCGAAGCTTTCCAGACATGTCCCAGGATGCAGCTTTCAACAGCCGGCGATGGGATCTCAATGGCGCGGCGCGGGCAGGGGACCTACAGGTTGGGGGTGGAAGCGGATGTTGGACGAGAGTTCATGAGAGTTTACGAGAGTTTGCGAGAGTTTGACGGGGAAATTGGGGTGGGGATGGGTTGGCGGGGTTGGTGGGGGTTGGGTGAGGTGTTTTTGGGGGTGAAGGCGGGTGGGTGGGGCGGTCGGGGGGCAGTTTTGGGGGTGAGGGGGGCTGCGGGGGTGTTTTGGGGCGCGGAAGGGCTGTTGGCGGGTGGGCGATGGGTAGGGGGAAACAGCCGCTGCTCATGGGGTGGCGGATTTCTGTTATATTTTATTTATTTTTGATGGATTCCTGGCCTGTTATGGCCAGGATGGTTCCGAACGGGGCGTTTCTCCGTTTGTGCTGACAGTTGCTGCTGAAGCGAGGTCGGAATCGGGGGCCTCGCCGTCCGGGGACGGGATGTCGCCCGGTTCGTCCAGGGCGTCCGGTTCGTCCAGGCTAACCATTGGCGCCCTATCCTTCCCCATGGCCTTGAAGAGCAGGTCTCTGACCTGCTTCAGTCGATTCTCGAGGAATTCTGCGGAGGGGGCGGCGCTGGGGGCGTCATACTTTGTCGTCAGACTGGCTTTCACGCAGGCCGGGGGTTCGATCATGGGCTGGCCGGTCAAGGGGTCGGTAGGGGGCGAGGGCTCAAGTGTGAGGTCTTCGCGTGCGTCCAGGACGTTGCTGTGGATGCCGACCAGTTCCTGGACCATTTCGTGGCGTTCATCGATTGAGAATGAGATGGTACGGGCTTCGTCAAGGACCTCTTCCCAGTCGTCGATTTCCTGCTGTGTGATGGTACAGGCGCGGCGGTAGCCGAAGCGGCGGCGGCCCTCTTCGGTGAGGACTGTTTGCGGTGGTTGGTGCGGGTCGGGGGATGGTACGAGCTCGGCGAGGCCCTGGTCGACGAGGGACTGGCTGCGGTACTGGTCCTGGCGGGCGGCGATGTGGTCGGCGATCTCGAGGAGGTCGAGGTTGCCCTGGGCGCCGAGGAGTTGGGCGGCGGCCTGTTCGGTCTCTTCGCGGCGGATGGTTTCCATATCGCGGTCGCCGAAGGAGAGGAGGTTGATGAGGGCCTTGGTGCCGCGGCTCATGGCGTCGAGACGGGCGGGTTCCATTGTTCCTTGTGCGACCTGGACGATGCCGTCGTTGATGAGGTCGATGGCGGTTTTGAGCCGTTCGGGGGTGCGTTTGTCGAGGCGAGCGGCGGTGGAGGAGTTCTGGCCGCCGAGGGAGCGCCACTCGTGGGCCTGGTCGGCGGGGGGTCCGTGGGCGATGCAGTAGCCGTCGTACTGGGGCAGGCCGTGGCCCTGGCAGGGGGTGCCGTCTTTCTTGATGCCTTTACATGGTGTTCTGGCCATAGGTATGATCCTCCATGGCATGTGGCCGCCATCCATCGTGTGTAGGGATGGATGGGGTAAACGTTTTATGACGCCCGGCCCGCCAGCGAGGTACTGATACCTACATGGGGATACATGCGAGGTAGTGGGGTTAGTTTACTTCAGTATGGCTGAATTGTCAAGGGGGTTGTTAGTTTTTAGTTGCTAGTTTTTAGTAGTCAGTTTTTAGTTTTTAGTTGGTTGGCGTAGTGGATTGGGGTATAGGGGGTTGGGGGACTGGCGGCGCGGTTTTGCTATTGTGAGTCGCTTGGCTGACAGGCGGAGAGTGCCAATTCCAGCAGTTCGTAGGTTGACGAATCGATTTCGCCGTCGTCGCCGACGGGAGAGTTTTGGGGAAAGGCGGTTTCGAACTGCGCCTGCTTTGCGGCGACCACGTGTCGTCCGGACATAGGGCTGGAGGTGTTGCGGGACGATATGATGGCCGCCAGGGACCATTTGCCTACGTGAAGGGATTTGAGCGGCCGATGGAACGAGTGTATTCGGCGTATTGGGCGTTGTCAAGGGGTAGTATTTGGGCGCTGATTGTCTGAATCAGGATTTGTGATTGTCTGAATCAGGATTTGCAGGATATTGAAGGATTTTCAGGATGGAAGGCGATCGGTCATTGTCTGTTGGGGGATCTCTTTGCTGTGGGCGGGAGGGTGGGTTGTCTGAACCGTGACTTGGGGGGATTGAGGAGATTGACTGTGATTGCAGGCGAACCGGTTCTGGGATGCCTTATCATACGGGGGCAGGGAAGTGGGCGCGCGGGGCGGTTCGGGCGGTTGTCTGAACCGTGACTTGGGGGGATTCAGGAGATTAAGTGTGATTGCAGGCGAACCGACGCTGGGCCGCCTTATCATATGGGGACGGGGCGATGGGCGCGCGGGGCGGTTCTGGCGGTTGTCTGAACCGTGATTTGGGGGAGAGGTTGACTTTTGGATCGCAGACATTAGCTCGACATTCCGCCGCCCACTTCACTCACTGAATCTAAGCAAAACTTTGCGATTTTTGGATGAACCGGTCGAGCACTTTCTGTGCCGAACCGCTGTCGATAGACTGTTTGGCCGCGAACATACCAGCCTGAAAGTCGCCACTCTCAGTGGCCAAGGCGGCCGCCGAGTTCAGGAGTACCACGTCCCGCTTTGGTCCGTGCAGGTCGCCGCTGAGAATGCCTTGAATGATAGCGGCATTCGTCGTCGCGTCGCCGCCTTTCAGGTCCTCTATAGTGGCAGATGACAGCCCGAGTTCGCTGGCCGCAAATTCCCCTTCTACTACAACACCATTGCACAAGTGACTAAAGCGATTCGTGCCAGTGGTAGTCAGTTCGTCAACACCAAGCCCGTCGTCAGTTGTTCCGTGGACAACATAGGCCGCGGTACATCCCATCCGGGCCAGTACTTGGGCGATCGAGGTTGTCAGGCCGGCACTGTGAACGCCGACTACCTGGTGCGATACGTTGGCCGGGTTGCTAAGTGGAGCGATCGTGTTGACGACTGTGCGGGTACCCAACTCCTTACGCGGACCGGCGGCATATTTCAGTGCCGGGTGGAAGAGAGGGCCAAAAAGAAAGCCGATGCCTACATCCTCAATGCACTCCGCGACTTGCTCAGGTCCAAGAGTTAGCTTGACTCCGAGTTCCTCCAGAACATCGGCGCTACCACACTCGCTACTGGCAGAGCGGTTACCGTGCTTTGCCACCTTCTCTCCTGCACCAGCAACAACAAGAGCAACTGTGGTACTAATGTTGAATGTCCCTGTCTTGTCCCCTCCGGTGCCGCAGGTGTCGAGAAGACGCTGCCCGTTAAGTTTGGGCTTCACTTTCACGGAGACCCGCTGCATCGCCCGCGCACAGCCGACTATTTCGGAAACGGTTTCGCCCTTTTGGCGCAGAGCAGCTAAGAACGCGCCGATTTGGGCGTCAGTCGCCTCGCCGGACATGAGTTGAGTCATGGCTGCTTCGGCGGCGTCGGAGGTCAAGTCCTGGCCGCTAAAAATGGCTTCAAGGGCTGAATGAATGGGCAATAACATGGGGAAACTCCCTTGCTCTTTCGAATAGGTGTAACTATACGGACGCCGAATCCCTTACTTCGGGTCCGGCTGGGTCATCGGCCAAAAACTCGCCGAAGTGCGTATCTTGGGCGACGACTTCGCCGAAGCCGAACGTTCTGGAAACTCTTAGTGCCTGTTTGAAAACCTGATTCTCTTTTGCCGAGCTTGAACACGGGTTCACTTGCGATTTCGTGTCCAAATCGACAGGTAGGGTGGGCTGACGGCGACGTAGTGCTCCCAGGTGCCTGGTTCGGGATCTTCCACATTCGTCCTATGCTCGTCAAAAGCAAGAATCTCGAAGCCATTGGCGATGAGCCCGTTAATAAACGTTCGAATGGTATGCCTGAACTCTCGCGGGCCGGGTATCTCAGCCATCGAGCCGTCTTCGTTTTCGACGCTCCAGTTCTCGTTTCCATAGACCGCTACTGCGTCAATCTCGCCGTCGACGTAGATTGAATTCAATGCATAGCCACGGTCGGGGTCGTAATTGTCCGCGTCCATAGTCTGGGTGAATGGGTTGTGCCACTGGACGTAGTAGAGTCCACCACTCTTCAGGACGCGGCTAACCTCGGCAAATACAGTCGCTACATCAGGCACAAAATTGATTGAATAGGGCTGAAACACTATGTCAAAGTCATTATTCCTGAATCGGGACAGGTCGCGCATGTCACCTTGCTGTAGTTCGGGAGACAGTCCGTAGTGCTCGGAGACTACTTTGTCCTGAGCCAGCATCTCGTCCGACAGATCATAGACAGTAACTTGGGCGCCCAGAAGACCGAATGCAGCTGACTGCTGGCCTCCGGCCCCGCCGAGCAGCAGGACGCGGCTATTGCGCACGTCTCCAAGCAGGCCCGATTCGTCCACCATGGCCCGCGCGGACTCCTTGTCCAAATCCAGGTTGGGTCGCGAGAAGGGTACACCTGCGAGTACAAGCCCATTCCAGCGCTCTCGATTCACTTCAAACAGATCATCCATTTCCCATTGCTCCAATTGTAATGTGTGGGAATACGCTTCTTCAGAACAAGGACCGAGGTATTCTGGCAATGAAGTACGATAACAGAGTGACGGGAAGAGTCATAAACAGTTCCGTTCTGGATCGCAAGTCAGAAAGGGGTGATTCCAGGGCAGGCAAAATTTATTGGAACGGGGCGGGAAGCGCGGCGCGGTTCAGTCGGGCAGGAGGGCGGATGGGTCGTCCTGGGGGATGGGCTGGGCGGTTGTCTGAACTGTGATTTGGGGGGATTGCGGGGATTGACTGTGATTGCAGGGTTGGGTCGCGGCCGGGCGTCTGTGCTGCTGACGCTGGCGGGGGAGGGTCGGTGAATTGGCGGGCCTCTCTTTCTATTCTGTTTCGTTTTGCAGGCAGGCGGTGAGGGCCATTTCCAGCATTTCGTAGGCTGGCGGTTCGTCTTCGGTTTCGTCGCCGCCGGCGGTAATTTCAGTGCTGGATGAATGGACTCAAGCGACTCATGACTTCATTTACTTCGCCCTGGCAGCATCTCTTGAATTTGATCCTGCTTCCGCAAGGGCAGGGACTGTCTTTCCCAAGGCCACTCTGAGCGAACCTGACCATTTGCGCAACATGCTCGGCGAGGCCCTGGTCCCCGTGTGAATACTCGCCCCACAGGTTGGTTTGGGCAGCGGTTATGCCATATTTGTCCGTATAAGCAAGCCGGTAAAAGAAGGGAATGACCCATTGATAAAGAAATCGTTCTATCGTCAAGTTCTTCTCGCGGGCATATCCTATGCCCAAACAACAGGCCCCGTCATCGAAAAAGTGCAGGTCGATGGGCTCCACATTGTTCTTCCCTGCAATTTCGGTATGGCGGCCACCGATCTCGTACACTTTCGGCCAGCCGTTCTTGAGAACGGTTCCGAGGCCCAAATGGATCTCTATCTCAAAAATGTCGCACAGATATGTGTATAACGTTCGAGCGGTGGGATCGGAACCAAACTGTAATTTTCCTGAACGCCTATTAAAGGCAGCGCAGAAGTCAAGTTCGCCCTCAATCTTTTGGGTCTCGGCATTGTAACTTAGGTTTGGAAAAGAGGACTTAAGCCATCTGACGTCGCTTCTGGAAAGTCTCATTTTGCCCATGGACGTCTCGGCGTTACAGCAGGGACCGCGGGAGTGCCCCTGCGCTTTGAATTGATTCCACTGGAATTGTCTTCGTTTCCGACAAGCTTCTCACCGAACTCATCGCCGAAGACAGCTCGCCACTTGTCGACGCTGTCATTGTGCTCTCTGGCACTGTAGGCTACGTTGATCTTCTTGTTATAGATAGAGAACTTCTCTCTGAAGTTTGCGTATTTCGCCTGGTCCCAGTGCCGATTGAAGTCCTCTTTGGACAAAACTGGATTCTTGATTGTCGGCATTGTGGGATGTCTTTGCAGGAAGTCGTTGATTCGGTTGGACACGGTCTTCAGAGCATCAGGGACGGTATTAAAGTTTTTTCCATCGCCCTCTCCGCAAACGGTCCTGCCGATGAGAGTTGTCAAGAGAATGGACTTCGCCGTGAAATTCCTTTTATGATCTCTCATAAACTTAAGGAGCCTAGTACTACAACCGCATTTTAGGTGAATGCAGTGGGGCTGGAATGACAGAGAGTAACGAGCGGCGTCTGTAGTGACATTGACGAGCTTGCAGGCGTCTGGCGCGGCG
>JAPOVP010000163.1 GCA_026708085.1 Caldilineaceae bacterium | reverse complement strand
CTCCCATATATGCCCAACGTTCACCGCGATGACCATCGAGAGCCCGCTACAGAAATGCTGACGGTACATTCCCCCCAGGCAGACCGTACACAGAACATGGCTTAGTAGTTACCGCGGATCAATGAAAGGTGTTCTCCGCGTCCTCCGCGGAAAAATCCGCGTCCTCCGCGGAAAAAAAAGTGTTCCTCGCGGCCCTTAGTAGCCCCTTCGTGGACAAAAAGGTGTTCTTCGCGACCCTTCGCGTGCCTTCGCGGAGAAAAAAGTGTTCTTCGGGACCCATCGCGTGCCTTCGCGGATCGATTGGTTCTGTTTCTCACAACCCCAAAATATCAACTGAGCCTAGGAACTGCCCTCTTCAAATCTCCTTCGCCTGAAACGCGTAACATAGACCAGAACCCACTGCAGGAGAGCTGGAAAGTGAACAGCAAACCAGACAAGGGCGCGATCAAACAATGTTACAAAGGCCTCCCTCTCTCCTCTCCTGATTGCGGTAACCGTGCGGCGGCCAACTCTTTCCGGTGCCACGCCGCGTCCAAGCGAGTGCCGCTCGCCTTGGCGGTGCTCAGCGCCTGGTACGCTGATCCGGCTGTGCTGTGAAAACTCGGTATCAGTCAACCCCGGACAGACGAGAACTACGTCGATACTGTCACGCTTCAACTCTGCGCGCGCTGCCCCGCTCGCACCATGTAGTGCGAACTTGGTAGCCGTGTATCCGCCCCCCAGAGGCTGTGGAAACCTGCCGACGATGCTGCTGACATTGACGATTGTCCCCCCGCCCTGGCTGCGCATAATGGGGACGGCCGCCTGCAGCGCTGCCATCGGACCAAAGAAGTTGACCGCAAATACATGCCTGAGGTCGTCCAGGTGAACCTCGTCCATCGCGCCGTAGATTCCCATTCCAGCGTTGTTCACCAGGATATCTACAGTGCCGAAGTGACTCGCCGCCGCACCGATCAGCCCCCGAGACTGACCTTCGTCTCCGATGTCGGTGGGCACGACCAGGACCTCGGCGCCATGCCGCAATCTCAACCCCTCGGCAACTTTCTGGAGCCGTTCCGTGCTTCGCGCTGCCAGAACCAGTCGGCAACCCTCCGCGGCGAGCGCAGCGGCAATTGCTTCGCCAATCCCGCGGCTTGCGCCGGTGACGACAGCCACTTTTCCTCTGAGCTCCCTATTCCACCTGTCCCGCGATCGCGAACTACTGTTTGCCATTGAGAACATACCTCCGCTAGAGCACGTCTGCACCTGAAAATGAAGGCCTCCGTCCACTTGCCTTACCGCAGACCTGGAACCGCTTACCTATTTTTTGGCCAGCCATCCCTACCTTAGGGGGCGCGTCCCAAAATGGGGCTGAACTCTATCATTCCTCTGGCAGAGCCCTGGCCAGGACCTGTCCGCGCTCCGATCTACGGCAGAGGAACCGGCAACTCTCTCCTCTTCACTCTCTACTCGCATTTGGGCGGTCGGCCGCAAGCGGCCTCCCTTGTGCGGGGGCTCCGCCCCCGCAACGCCCCCGGTCCTACAACATGCCTTGCCGGCAGTGTGGCAAATTGGTGACGGGTGCCCAATCGAATGTGTTCAGCCAGGCCCCGTCCCCCCCGTTCCCAGCAGACATCACCGCCGCACTCTCTCCTCTCTCCACTCTCTCCTCGCCCTCGCGCCTGCGCTGCGTTTCTCCAAAACACTGTAAACGAATTCAGCCGCCGCTGGCATGGATTCCCCGCCGGACTGTTCCCGCCCCAAAACTAAAATGCACACGACCGTAGGGGCACGCCTCGTGGGTGCACTTGTGCGTGCCCTGGTGGTTGCCTCCTTTGCGGGTCTCCCGTGTCCCTCTGTATAGCCAAATGTATAGACCGGGAATCACCACTGCAAATCTTGGTTAATGCAGACGCCATCGAGCCTCGGTCAGTCCTCGGTCTGGGCTATTGAGGAGCTGCCGGATCTGAACACAACACTATTCCGCGATTCCCGTTCGGCCCGGCATCTGACGCCTGACCGAGGACGTCCACTGGAAGACATACATGATTCAGTTCTTTCCGCTCAAAGCTTACCCGGAACGCTCCCGCAGCAAAAGTCTGCCAATCAGGCCGTTGGGAATTCCCGTGCCGTTTTGTGAAGTACAGGAATCGGTGCTATATTCCAATATTAGGCCCTGATCATGGTTCGAGGGCCAGGTGGGATTTCCGAACGCCTGAAGTTCGTTGTCATGTAATATTTTTCCTTGAAACTTCCAGTAATTCTTCCAAGACGTCAGCGATCAAGAGTGTGAAAGTCAAGAGCCCAATTGCCAGGAGCGGACAGCGGTTTTCCCTGACCATCTATTTGGTCGGTGGTGTCGTTGTGTTGGCAGGACTGATAGCAGTCGTCTTGGCAATTGCAGCCGGCGACGGGAGATCATCGGCTGAAACACCCGACTATTCGGGAGTTCCATCTGCCTGGCAAAATCGACATGTCCTGGGTGACCCCAGCGCACCCGTGACTGTTCAAGCATGGGAAGACTTCCGTTGCCCGGCATGTGCCGCCTTCAATCAGCGCGTCAAACCCGGACTCCTGGAAAACTATGTCGTCAACGGATTAGTGAAACTGGAATTCCGTCACTTCCCGTTGCAGCAGCATGAGCCCGGCGCCTCGCTTGCCGCCCAGGCCAGCGAATGCGCCGCCGACCAGGGGCGGTTTTGGACCTACCACGATCGTGTCTTTCAGGCCACTTCATCCGGCCCGGGCGCATTTCTCATGGAGCGCCTGATTGACTACGCCGTGGAACTGGATATGGACGGCGATTCGTTTACAACCTGTCTGACCAGTCAGACGCATCTCTTGACCATATCGGAAAGTCTGCAAGCCGCTCGCGCAGCCGGACACAACAGCACGCCCACTGTGTTGGTCGATGGGGTACCCGTCGCCAACCCCCTCGACTACGAGGCCGTCTCAGCCGCCATCGAGAATCAATTGTCATCCAATCAGTGACCATCTGAAACGCATCCAGATGAACAGTTCCCGTTCTTGGACAAAACTAGGCCTGTATGGGTCGCTCATCACCGCTTGGGTCGCAACATTGGGAAGCCTATACTTCAGCGAAGTGAGCGGATTTACGCCCTGTACGCTTTGCTGGTACCAGCGCATTTTCATGTACCCACTCGCCGTACTGCTCACCTTGGGAATCATGCGCAGGGACCATCATCTTCCCCATCTGGTTCTGCCATTCTCGCTGCTGGGCCAGGGAATCTCCGTCTACCACTTTCTGCTGCAGAAGACGCCCTATTTCGGATCGCCGTCCTCGTGTGCAATTGGCGTAACCTGTTCGACAGTCTGGATAAATTGGTTCGGAATTGTCACGATCCCCCTCCTCGCAATGATCGGTTTCATGATCATTACAACTGGCATGCTGGCGGTAATCGCCACTGATTCAGGAAGTGCAGGCAATACCTGGTCATATCAGTGGCCTAGGTGGCCGGTACCCTTGATCGTACTGGCTGCGGTAGCGTTTTACTTAGTCGGGGCCGCTCGAGCGGGTAAGGTCCAATTCTCTCTGCCCGAGGTCGTACTTCCCATCGTTTCCGAGTTACCGTTCCTCGAACTGTCAACCGATCCCACTGCGACGCCCGCGCCGGCGGCGACACCTACGAGCCTCGAAAATGGCGCGCTGCTCTATTCCCAGGGCTGTGCCTCATGCCACGGCCAGAATGGAGTAGGCGTTGAAGGCCTGGGTACTGCCCTCGCAAATTCACCTCAGGTCGCAGTTCTCACCGAGAGCGAAATGTTTGCAATCATCCGGGATGGTCGTGCCGCCGATGCGCCGAACAATCGTACCGGCATCGCCATGCCGCCTTCGGCAGGACAGGAGAATCTGACTGACGAACAGATCGTTGACATAATTCTCTACATCCAGTCTTTACAGTAATTCAGTACAGTTGGTTCAATAATCGTTGCCTGAAGGGCAACAGGCGGCGGCCTCCAAGCATCGGAAGAAGCTGCGAAACGCCTCACAAGGACCGTTGCATTCATGACCGTGTTTAGCAGATTTCGCTCCAACATACACAGAAAAGAATTCCGCTCTGTGGCCCTCTCTGTACTGGCTATTCTGTTTGTGGCATTGTTTGCATCGGCCATTATCGCCGGGACTTCCAGCGCCGCGAGCGACCAGCTAAGCTCCTCATACTCTCTTGACCAAACTCTGGACCCTAGACTGGACAGAGTGCAGGCACGTAGTGAGCAGACGGGACAGTCGGGCATAACCTCACCAGAACAAGGCAGCAGCGTCAGCGGTCCGGTGCCCATCATAGGAACGGCAACCGGGTCTCCTTTCGCCAGGTATGAGCTCTCCTATAAAGAGGCATCCATGGGCGATGAGGACTACGCCTATTTCGGCGGCGAAACACGACAGATTGTCAACGGGCAGCTTGGCGTCTGGCACACTGATGTCCTCGCACCAGGTACCTACACTCTGCGCTTGCGCGTTGTTCGGCCCGACGGAAACTACGGCGAGTTCTTCGTACATAACATCTCCGTCAGCAGGGATCCGGTGACGCCAACGCCCGACGAGCCCACACCTACACCGATTCCCATCGATACGCCAACGCCCTACCCCCAACCGACCGTCGCCGAAGTCCAGGTAGAACAACCAAACATCGAAGGGTCAGCCGGCGAAGCGACCGCCACGCCTCCTCCGCCGTCCCAGAGTGACAGTGGGGGTACAACAGAAAGCCAGTCCTCTTCCTCCACCCAGAGTGGAATAGTTCAGCAGCCAGGAATCTTGGGAGACCTTGGAGAAACCTTGGCCCTGGACAGACTTCGCCAACAATTCTTCACTGGGGTCCGTTGGAGCGCCGGCCTGTTCCTTCTCTTGGTAGCGGTCTTTGCCGCCAAACGCCTCTTGGAGTGGGTCTTAGCCAGGAACGAATAGAACCGGCAACGATCGACACTCTGAACCTGAAACAGTGCATTTGAGGCCGGCCGCCCTCAGCAGGCGCGGCCGGTTTTTCGACTTTGAAGTAAGTCCAACCCTGTCCTGCGTACTATCCACGCTGGTTGCCGGCCGGCAGATTATGGGAATCCTTGGCAAGAGTTGGACAAGAAAGAAACAGGAATTCTCGCCTGGGCATTAGTTGAGATTCCCCTGGCCATAGAGCCATTGACGGCGTTGGTCCGCATTTTCTCTGATGCTGTGCCGGATTGGCCGCTGTAATGTTCCCGGTGGTAGCATTTGAAGACGGAAGTTGCCGCCGACGGTTGCATCCCGACATACCGTTACATAGATGGTCCAGGCGCATCTCTGATCGGACCTTTCCGGTCAAGAGAAAGTCCGGCGGGCCCTGTGAATGTCCGAAAGGCGCCATGTTGAAGCAATCTCTGCCATACGTTTTCACTCAATTCAAGATTCTCGCACTCTTGGTATCAGCCTTCGCGGCGCTTTTCCTCCCGCACTCACTGAACAATGCTGCCCATGCCCTCTCAAACGAGTCGCCAATTTTAGCAGCGCCGACTCTCACCGCGACCGCATCCAGTGCAACGACTATCGAACTCTCCTGGACTTCAGTTTCCGGGGCTGCCGGCTACGAGCTGTGGGTCTGGTGGAACAGCGACCCGGGGTGGCAGCCTCTGGGTGATGGCAACCTGACCGGCACCTCTCATACCCACGCCCAGCTGACCGCCGGCCAGACCTACTACTATGTCGTTACAGCCGTCGACAGCAGCGGGACCCGGGGGGCGTGGTCGGAGCAGGCCTCAGTAGCCCTGCCTGCACAGTCTCAACGGCCGGACGCGCCAGTGCTCACAGCGACCCCTCAGGGATCGACGGCGATAGATCTCAGTTGGAAGCCGGTACCAGGCGCCTCAAAGTACGAACTGTGGACGTGGTGGAATAGTGATCCAGGGTGGCAACGAATCGGCGGCGACAGCTTGACCGGCACAATCTTCAGTCATGCCAGCCTTACTCCCGGGCTCACCTACTACTATACTGTCGCCGCCATTGATGCCGCCGGCGTATTCAGTGACTGGTCGGCACAAGTGCAGGCAACCCTCCCTGCCCCAAACGAAGGTTTGCCTGCCCCGGTACTCTCAGCGACTTCCAACCTTACAGCTACCGTTGAGTTGAATTGGTCTCCCATTGCGGGGGCCTCCTCATACCAATTGTGGGAATGGCTGGACCTCGCTACCGGCTGGGAGCGGCTCGACAAAGGTGACTTGACCACGACCTCATTTACACGTACGCAAGCAACTGCAGGGCAAACCTACTATTATAGTATCGCTGCTATGGACGCGCACGGCACCTTGGGAGCGTGGTCGCAAGTTGTCTCAGTGCTAGTCTCTGAAGCACCGGCCATTGCCGACAATTCAGAAGAAAAGGCAGCGCTTGTCGCTCTATTTCAGGCGACCGATGGCGCAAATTGGGCCCATAAAGACAACTGGCTGTCCAGTACTTCGATCACTACCTGGTTCGGCGTAAAGGTTGATGAGGATGGACGCGTCAAGGAACTGGCGCTTGCCGGCAATAACCTGAGCGGTACGCTTCCCGATCTGAGCGCACTTACCCAACTCACAATACTTGACCTGGATTTCAATCAGCTGACCGGGTCTATTCCTGACCTGGGCGCCCTATCCCAGTTGGAATGGTTGTCCGTCAGCAGCAACCGGCTTACCGGAACAGTGCCGGTCCTGAACACACACACAAAACTCGAACGCCTTGACCTGAGCGCGAATCAGCTAGCAGGATCGATTCCCAACCTGGCCGCCCTCACGCAACTCACTGACCTTTCTCTCGCTGAAAACAACCTGACTGGGCCCATTCCGGATCTGAGTGCTCTCACCAACTTGAACGAGCTTGACCTTGGATCAAATCGGTTGACAGGACCCATACCCGACTTGAGCGCATTAACCAACCTCAAGGTTATCTCTCTTTCAGACAATGAACTGAGCGGGACGATTCCAGCCCTGGGTTCACTCACCAATTTGACCGATCTGTACCTTGGAAGCAATCAGCTGACCGGTTCCGTGCCTGGTCTGAGTGCACTCACCAACCTGGCCTGGATTGATCTGAGCAACAACCATTTGACAGGCCGCATTCCTGATATTAGCGCAATGACCAACCTCAGGTTTTTCCTTCTGGCTCGCAATCAGTTGTCCGGCCCGATCCAGGACCTTAGCACGCTCACGAATCTTACCGACCTATCACTTGCAAACAATTCGCTTACCGGAACGATACCTGAAATCAGCTCTCTCGTCAGCCTCAGCGGGTTGGATCTGAGTAACAATCAGTTGACCGGACGAATACCTGACCCTGGGTCCTTGACCAGGCTCTCCCGGCTAAATCTGAGTCGCAATCAGCTGACCGGGTCGATTCCGGCTCTTGGCTCGCTCACTGCTCTGACGGCCCTGGATCTTGGCTCCAACCAGTTGAACGGGCGGATTCCTGAGATGAGCAGCCTGGTCGACCTGACCGTCCTGATTCTCGCCTCAAATCAGTTGACGGGACCGGTGCCCGATCTGAGTGCACTCACCAAACTGTCGAGCCTGGACCTGTCTGCAAACCAGCTGTGCCTTCCGGCCGACGTTGATCCGGCTGATGCAAATGCTGTCGTGTCAGCGCATCTGTTCGGTCTCAATCTGCCATCCTGCTCGGTTTCTTTCGTGATTGGACTCGCCGCAGGTTGAGTTGAACTCCCCCAATCTAGTTCGGCAGCAATATGTCAGAGTCTGCGGCACAACTGCCTCTACTCCCGCGAGTCTCAGTCTTCTTCGAGAGGCGCAGGCGCGACCGACCCGTTTTTCACCAGGAGCAATTGCAGGCATGGTTTGGCCAGCGGATTCAGATGCGGGATAATCAAGTGCTGAGGTTCAACATCGAGTGAAACGATCTCTCGCGCTTCACCAATGGAAGCTGGCTGTCAGGAACGACTGACGACCTGCGCGATTTACTCAAAGACTTTTGAGTACCGACCTTTCGCCATTGAAGGAGCCCGAATCGCATAGAGCGAGGACCTGGCTGGAAAGCTGATCATGAAAATGATAGTGGGCCTGGGCAACCCCGGGCCCCGATACGCGCGCAATCGACACAATATCGGCTTTCAAGTGGCGGACGTCTTGGCCAGGCGGCATGCCATTTCTCTCTCGCGTTCGAAATACAACGCACTCTTTGGGCAGGGTACAATCTCGCACTCGCGTGCCCCGGAATCTGTCCGGCTGCCGGACAGAGATTCGTCCAGCCAGCAGGTCCTGATAGTGCGCCCGCTCACTTTCATGAATCTGAGCGGCAACTCCGTAGCGCCGATGGCAAACTATTTTCGAGTAGAAGCAGACGATATCTTCGTCGTTTACGACGAACTCGACCTTCCCAGCGGCAAACTGCGCCTGCGTCCTTTCGGCGGCAGCGGAGGACACAACGGGATGAAGTCTCTCATCCGCATGCTGGGAACTGATCGATTTCCACGCGCCAGGGTGGGCATAGGTCGCCCTGGCACTCCTATGAGCCCGGCCGACTATGTACTGCAAGACTTCAGCGCTGACGAGGAGATCATCTTTGAATCTCTTCGCCACCGCATCGCCGACGCCGTCGAAACCTGGCTATTCTATGGGATCGACCTGGCGATGAATCGGTACAATTCGACGCCGGCGACGGCAAAATGAGCTTGCCATTCGTTTTGTACCTTGAGTGGGGCCTCCAATTGCCTGAAATGGTCCCGTTCCCGGCAGCTAGGTCATTGAGCTCACAGCAAGAATGAATCTCTCAGGTCTGCTTCCACTTCTGAAAGTCCAGCCAGCCTTTCAAGACCTTCTTGAACGGCATACCACGGCGCCCCAGAAACTGTACGGGGCGGCGCGCGCACTCGTCGTCGCCGCAGCCGCAATCGAGCGAGAAGGTCCGGTCCTCGTACTGGCCGGCACAGCCGAACAGGCCGAGAGGTGGGTTGAGCAGCTCGCACTGTTCCTGCCGCCATCCGCAGGGGCGCCGCCTGTCTCTCTCTATGCCGATCCCGATGCCCTGCCCTACGAACGCATTCCATGGACAGGCCGTACTCGCCAGCTCAGATTGACCGCGCTGGCAGCCCTGCAGAACAGGAACAGCAAGCCCGCGGTTGTGGTTGCCTCCCCGCGGGCCCTGATGCAGAAAACGTTGCCCGCAAGAATGTTTCGAATGGCTCTGCGGCCTCTCCGTGTCGGCACCTTCATTCATTTGGATGAGCTGACCGGCAGGTGGGTCCGCAACGGTTACGAACCCGCGCAGGTCGTGGAAGAACCGGGAACTTTCGCTCGCCGCGGTGGAATCGTCGACATCTGGCCTCCAAATCTGCCCTATCCTGTCCGCATCGACCTGTTTGGTGACGAAGTGGAGTCGCTGCGTTCTTTCGACCCGGCTACGCAGCGGAGCGAACTGCAGCTGCAAAGAGTTCTGATTGGGCCCGGTAGCGAAGCCCTCGGAACTGTTTTGTCTGGAACTGCCCCGCCGTCACCTTCAGGAGAAGTCTCCCCAGCCGGGTTGGTCCATGACCGGCAGAGCGAATCAACCCTTGTTCACGGTACCTCAGAGGAACTGTCTGCACAGGGCAGAGAATCTGACGACGGCCCGACCACTTTTTCTGGAATGGAGGGGCTCCGTTCGGCGCTCTTGAAAGAACCGAACCTGATTCTGGCCATCCGTGAGGAAATTGTACGTGAACTCGAGGACCTTGGTTCCGGTCGTACGTTTCGTGGCATAGAGTGGTATCTGCCCTATCTTTACAGCCGCCCGGCTTCGGTGCTGGACCACCTGCCCGAAGACAGCCTGCTTGTCATCGACGACGGCGAGCAGCTGGCCGTTAGTCTCAGGGAAGCAGAGGAAGAAGGGGCCCGAACCTACCAGGAGCTTCAGCGCGGCCACGAACTTCCTTCGAATTTCAGCTCCAGTCTCTTCACCCCGGAAGAAATCCTTTATCAGGCTGCCGCGCGCCTCCCACTTGTTTTGGGCACGAGCGCACTCCCGGGGGAACAAAACGAAGATGTGACTTCCCCTCTCGCGCGTCAGTTTGTCCCCTGCCCCCACTTTGCAGGGCAAACCAGGCGCATCCTTCAGGAAATGCGAAAGTACGCCAACGCCTCCGACAGCGTTGTCCTCATTTCTCGCCAGACTGCGCGACTGCAGGAGGAACTGCGCGAGGCCCAGCTCCCCGCAAACCTGATCTCCGACCTGGAATCCCCCCCTCGCCGCGGAATCTCTCTTCTGCAGGGCGTTGTGCCAGAGGGGTTTGTCATGAACGGGGCCTCGGGCCAAGGCAATGAAAAAAATGGCAGGCAGCCCGGTTCCCTGCGCATTTACACAGATTCGGAACTGTTCGGCTGGACCCGTCAGAGCCGGCAACAGCGGCGCAGGCCCCAATCAACTGTGGCCCCGGAACTCTTCTTTGCCGACGTCAGCCCCAACGACTATGTCGTTCACATGGAGCATGGCATCGGAGTCTATGAGGGCCTCGCTAGGCTCGAAATGGGAGGCGTGGAGCGCGAATACCTGCAGGTGAACTACGCAAGGGGTGACAAGCTCTACGTCCCCGTGCATCAGGCAGACCGGCTGAGTCGTTACGTAGGGGCAGGGGACTCAGGCATACCGCCCTCCGTTACACGCTTGGGAACGAGCGACTGGCAGACGGTTAAAGCGCGTGCAAAGAAAGCCGTTGAAGACATAGCCGAAGACCTTCTCAAGCTCTACGCTGAGCGGGAGGTCGTTCCCGGTTATGCCTTCAGCCCGGACGGCCCCTGGCAAGAAGAGATGGAAGCAGCCTTCCCCTTCCGTGAGACGGCCGACCAGATCGACGCCATCATCGACGTCAAACGTGACATGGAAACGGACCGGCCGATGGACCGGATCATTATCGGCGATGTCGGCTACGGCAAGACCGAGGTTGCCATTCGCGCCGCATTCAAGGCTGTGATGGATGGGAAACAGACGGCCGTGCTTGTGCCCACAACCGTTTTGGCGCAGCAGCATTTCCGAGTCTTCAGCGAGCGGCTGGAGCAGTTTCCCATCTTGGTGGAAATGCTCTCCCGCTTCCGTACGCAGGCTCAGCAGGAGAAGGTGCTGCAAAAAATGCGCGAAGGCACCGTTGACATTGTCATCGGCACCCACCGTTTGCTATCCAAAGATGTGGGGTTTAATTCGCTTGGACTGCTCGTCATCGATGAAGAGCAGCGCTTTGGTGTCACCCACAAGGAACGTCTCAAGCAGATCCGGTCCCAAATGGACGTGCTTACCCTTAGCGCGACCCCGATCCCTCGAACCCTGCACATGAGTCTGAGCGGTGTTCGCGACATGAGCACCATCAATACGCCCCCCAGAGAACGGCTCCCTGTGCGTACCATTCTCTCTGAGTTCGACAGCACGCTCGTTCGTCAGGCCGTTCAAAGGGAATTGGAGCGGGACGGCCAGGTATTCTTCGTCCATAACCGCGTCCGTGGCCTTCAGACCCTGGCGACACGTCTCAAGCGCGAGGTGCCCGAGGCGGTCGTGGCCATTGCGCACGGACAGATGGCCGAGCGCGAACTGGAAGACACGATGATGCGCTTCGCCGACGGCGAAATCGATGTTCTCGTCTGCACGACCATCGTCGAGAACGGCCTCGACATTCGACGGGCCAATACAATTATCGTAAATCGTGCCGACCATTTCGGGCTGGCCCAGCTGTACCAGTTGCGAGGCCGCGTCGGCCGCGGCGCAGTCCGGGGTTACTGCTATCTCTTTCATGATCGCCATATCACACTCTCTTTTGACGCGCGCCGCCGGCTTGAAGCCCTGTTGGAAAGCAGTGACGAATTGGGAGCTGGTTTTCGCATCGCCATGCGCGACCTCGAAATCCGAGGGGCGGGAGAGCTGCTGGGCGCAAGGCAGCACGGCCAGATTGCAAGTGTTGGTTTTGACCTCTATACTCGCTTACTGGCCCAGTCGGTCAATGAACTCCGCCAAATGAGGGAACGATCTGCCAAGACACAAGGACCAAATGGCAGTGCAGCAGGTTCGACTACTGGCAATGGGGAAGGACCCTCTCATGTGACACTGCCATCGCATGACCAAGCGGCCCTCCCCATGGCACTGGATGATCCCCTTGCTCCTCCCGTAACCCTTGACCTGCCGCTGCGGGCAGAGATTCCTGCAGATTACGTCGAAGATGAGGGTTTGCGTCTTCAACTCTATCGGCGAATTGCCGGTCTGAACTCGTCGCAGGATCTGGAAGAAATGCGAAAGGAGATAGATGACCGCTTTGGTAAAGACGCAGAGTCAAACGCCCTCCCTCAGGAATTGGAGAATCTGTTTTACCAGATAGAGGTGAAGATGGAGGCACTTAGAACCGGCATATTGAACATCGGTCGCCGCCGCGACCAGATCGCCGTCAAGCTTCCCCAAGGGTTCCCTTTACACGCCATCGGATCATCGGAGGTCGTAAAAGGCGAAATCGCCGACGGTCCTCGGCGAAAGCTGCAAAGTTTTCTCAGAATGGGCCTGGGCCACACCACCGACGAGGGCGAGTTCATACCCAACAATGCCATCCACGTTGGGCGCGAGGCCGTATATATTCCCATCGATGACGAAGGGCGGTGGCGCACCTTTCTATTGGATTCGCTCAGGGCGCTAAGGACCGAGCGATAGTCGGAAGCGCCTTAGCCTTCCGTCTTGGCGTGGTGCCTGGACAGGAAACAGCGAGTCACACTCGCAAGCCATTCGGAGGCGCACTTTACAGCAGCCGAACGATACACGGACCAAACCAGGACTGCAAGCAAAACAGCCGAATGCCCAATTCCACATGTGGCTCACACTGGACTATGCCCCCACTCAGTGGGCAGCCAGTTTCCCCCCAAAACGC
Organism: Caldilineaceae bacterium; assembly: GCA_026708085.1. Taxonomy (GTDB): domain Bacteria; phylum Chloroflexota; class Anaerolineae; order Caldilineales; family Caldilineaceae; genus Bin5. The sequence goes on along the minus strand of JAPOVP010000163.1, from coordinate 22,539 downwards.
ACATATTGCGCATAGTCAATCTCAACGCGGCGACTAATGTACTCAAGCGTTGACGGAGCCTTTCTCTGTGCTCCCGCGAGCCGGTTGGTTGTACGAATCAGGAAAGCGTCCGAGCCGGCTCCGCTCCCATAACTGACGACCAGAACAAGCTGTCCCTCAGTGGCTGTGTCCAGCACCGCCGTCAATCCGACAAGAGCAGATCCGGCGTAGGTGTTGCCAATCTCTTCAACCAACAGTCCACTCGCCCACTGTTTCTCCCTGAAGCCCATAGTGCGCATCGCCCGAATCGGGAACTTCAAATTGGGCTGGTGCACCACTACGTGGTCGATCTCCGCGGCAGTCACCCCTGTCTCCTGCATGATCTGTTCAGCGGCCGGCAACACATGGCCGAAATAGCCGGGGTCTCCGCTGAAGCGTTCGGCGTGACTGGGAAACTGGCTACCGGGCCTTCGCCAGAAATCAGTCGTATCTGAAACATAGCTCAAGCTTCGCTCGATGACAGCAAGTGATTCATCCGCTGCACCCAGCAGTAGGGCCGCACCCCCAGCGCCTGCAGTGTATTCCAGCGCATCGCCCGGTCGACTTTGTGCCGTGTCCATCCCAATCGCCAGTGCGTAGGACGCCATGCCGCTCCCGACCAGACCGATCGCCGCCTGGACTGCTTCAGTTCCGGCCTTGCACGCGAACTGCCAGTCTCCGGCCTGCGTCGCTGGCGTGGCGCCTATCGCCTCGGCCACAATCGTTCCGGTGGGCTTAACCGCATAAGGATGGCTCTCGCTTCCCACCCATACAGCCCGTATTTCCTGCGGGTCGATCGGTGAACGCCCCAGCGCATTTCGTGCCGCTTCAATGCTCATCGTCGCCGTGTCCTCATCCAGCCCCGGCACGGCCTTCTCCTTGATGGGGCTACTTGCCTTCCTCGCATTCAGGTCGTTCTTGCCATCATGGGGCATCTTTCCTGCCGCTTCAATCTCGTCCATCCAGATCCTGCTGATCTCCGATCCAGGCAAGCGGAAACGCGGAACGTAAGCCCCGTAACCTGCAATCCCTACCTGCAATACTGGCTGATTCAACATGGATTATCCTCTTTCGCTCGCAATCGCAATGTTCCGCCGGGTGAGCGCTGAACTCTTCACTTTAGCAAGAGCTCCTTGGCCCGCGCCACCCTTATGCTTCCTTCTGCGATCAGCTGCCCGGCGATTCTCTCGACTGCCTCTCCCACTGCGCCGGCCGCCACCGCAACCTGACGCGCGTGAAGTCGCATGTGTCCTTTCTGAATTCCCGTAGTCGCCAGCGCGCGCAGCGCTGCCAGGTTCTGAGCCAGGCCAACGGCGGCAACGACCTCGCCCAACCTTCTTGCTCCCCGCCGGTCCGCTATCGCGCCCGCGTCGCCGGCCGAACCACCATTCTCTGTCGAAAGTCTATCCTCTCCATCGACCTCCAGGCCGAGAATCTTCAATGCAATTTGGGCAGATGCGTGGCTCCTTGTCGCCCCGCCTACCGTACCGACTGCCAGCGGTAGCTCCAGACGACCGTACAATGTCTCAAAGTCCCCGCAGCCGCGCACGTGCCAGTCGGTGAGCGCTCGGTACTGACCGTCACGCGCTGCCCAGGCATGTGCCCCCGCCTCTACCGCCCGCCAGTCATTCCCAGTGGCCAAAAGTACCGCGTCCACACCATTGAAGATGCCCTTATTGTGGGTCGCTGCACGATAGGGGTCCGCAACGGCAAAGGCGTTCGCCTCAGCAATCCCGCGAATAACCCTCCTGCCTGAGTAGTCGTCGCTGTCGAACGCCCCGGCGGGAATCTCGACTTCAGCCCACGCACGTCGCCTGTCACTCAGATTGGAAAGAATACGCAATCCCGCCCGGCCTCCACTGATCTGCTCAATCAACGGGGCCGCTGCCTCGGCCGCGGTATTGGCAGCGTTGGCGCCCATCGCATCCCGGCAGTCGATGATCAGGTGGACGATCAACATCGGCCCAGTCTCCGTGTCTGGCAGACACCGCACTTCAATCCCTTGGGGCCCTCCTCCCAGCTGCGATAAGGAGGGGCTGGTATTGGCGCAAGCCAGGATTTTCTCCTGCGAAGCAAGAATAGCACGCTTTGCCTGGCTCGCGTCCGCTACGTCCAGCAGCTGAATCTGGGCGATCATGACCGGTTCCGTGCTGCCCGTCGTGAACCCTCCCCCTGCACGAGCCAGAAGCGCGGCCGAGCTGGCGCCTGCCACGACCGACGGCTCCTCCACCGCCATCGGTATGAGGTAGTCTCGCCCGTCAATGAGAAAGTTTGCTCCGATCCCCAATGGCAAGGCAAAGCGCCCTACGACGTTTTCGACCATCATATCGGCCTGCTCCGGGCCAATACTCTCGGCTAGTACTGCTGTTTCTTCCAAAGTCAGTGCCGCCCACTCAGAGAGGATGCCTATCCTGTCTTCCAGGCTTCGCCGGTAAAAGCCCTCAATTCTGGATGAACGGCCGTCAGTGCTGCCAGCGATGGTTGGCCTCCTCAAGAGTATACTGCGGAAACCGCAAGACGCTCCCCATGACCCCGCAGGTTGACATGCGCATACTGCCAGACATCTGCCCGGCACTCGCAATTGCTACCTTAGCAGGGGCTGACTGTCAATCTCTATCAAATGACCGTTGGGAAGATTTTGACAGTCTCTGGTCAATCAAATGCGAGCAGAGTCCTGACAAGCGGACCTTCGAATAGCTGAGGTGCGATGGCCATGCCCGTGACCAGAAGAATCGCCATCAATGAGAACACGACACCTAACGGCCTCTCGCGCGGCAACTGCGGATAAGCAAGTCGCCCAAAGAAGATGCCGACCATGCGCACGAAACCGAAAATGACACTTCCGCTCGCAATCAGAACGATCGCCGCAAAGCGCCAGTCGCCTTCTGCCAGCGCCTGTATTGCCGACCAGTGTCCGGAAAATCCTGCTGTCAAGGGGAACCCGGCCAGTCCCAGGCTTCCCAGCAGAAAGGCCGCTGTGCTCCAGGGAAGGCGAGCACCAATTCCGTGAAGGCTTTCAGCATCCAGGCTGCCTGCCGCCTGTCTGATCTGCGATAGCCCGGCAGACGCGCTCATTGCGCTTAGAATGCGGAGTGCAAACAATGAGATAACCAATGGCAGGCTGCCCTCGTCAGACCCAGCCAGGAGCAAAAGAATCAGGCCCCAATCATGAAGCATGGCATAGCCAAGCAAACGGCCAGGGTGGCTTGCTGCTGCTGCCGCCACACCGCCCCATAACAATGTGATAGTAGCCGTTGAGGTCAACCACACGTTTAGGGCGGTACTGTTCAACATCAAAGGGAAATTCGCACTGGCAAGAAAGTAGAGATAGAGTGCCACCGTCTGGTAAAGGAGAATGGTCAGGGCCATTGCTATCGGTGGCGAAGACTCTCCCAGCTGCGGCTGGCCGCTATGCAACGGCACCGGCGCCAGGAGAATGAGTAGCCCCACGCCAAGAAGCTGCGCGCCTCCTGCTGCAAGACGAATATCTTGTGGATTTAGGGGCAGTTGCTCCATGTTCCACGCCGCAAGCAACACGAATGGCGTCGCCAGGATCGGCGGCAGTATCGCCCGCAAGGAATTTAAAGCCTCACCGTCGAAGCCTACTTGAAGGGGGAAGACACTCACCGTCATCAGAATCGCCAGAAAAGTTGGCGCAAGGAACACTGGCGAAATCGGCGCATCCACCATCAACGCCATACCGATGTAGCCTGCTCCCACCAGCAGCATCGAGGGTGGAAAAACCCTCCCCTGACTCGCCGCAGCCGTCAACAGCATCCCTGATCCCAGCAGGAGGAGGACAATTACAACTATCGGTTCATTTGTCTGGGTCAGCTGGAGGCGGAAACCATACTGCCATATCCCTGCGCGTAGATCGAGTTCCACCGGAACGAGCGGAAGAGAAAGCAGCGGCGCGTCCATCGGAAACTGCCACAGCAACACACCTACTACAATCAACATTGCGCCAATTGCTAGTGAGATTCCGCGTTCCCAGCGGCGTAGGATGTAGCTGGAGACTATGGCCAGGAGGAGCAGGCTGAACAAAAAGGAGGGCAGGGCAAACTGGATCATGGAAAGCTGAATGTCAAGGTCTGTGATTCAATTCTGAGCATCCCCGTAACCTTCCCATCGCAACCGAGGGGCAACCTTTCGAAGATTGCGTCGAGGCCGCGTGTCTCAGACCCCAGGCCGGTCTGACCAGATTCGGCGAAAACGCCTCAGCCGTTTCTGGCCTCAGTATTCCGGCGTCGACTGACGAAAGTATAGAACCAGTAGCCTATGCCATAGCCCAGGACCCTGGCGCCCGAGGTGATGCTGTGGCGGCGATGCACGCCAGGCGCCAGGTTCGGGTCTGTGGACGGTACTTCGATCAGCGTAAGCGCGTCGTCCTCAGCAAGCAGGAGAAAGCTGCACGCCAGTGCAACGAGTATCTGCAGTATACCGAGTAGAACGATGACGGCTGGTATGGGAAACAGAACTGACAAGAATGCCTGGACCGGTATTAGCCACATCAGAAGGCCAATGCTTCCGAACAATGCCGTCTCGGTCATGCCCAACGTAATCAGTGCAACCGCTGCAAACCAGATGAACAACACTTTGGTGGCGACATCAAGGCGTGGCAAATCGAGTCCTTCAGTCGCCCTCCAGACCATCAGAGCCGCTATCCCCAAAATCAGCATACGAAAAAGTCTTGAACTGAATTCCCCTGAGGTCGGGACCTGAACGTTGCTGGTCTGTAAGATGGATAGTAGAAGAATCAGGCAAGCTAGGACCTGCACCCCAAAGTGGACCGCCGGCCAGGGGGCTGAGAGACCGTACACCGTACCAATCAGTAGGCTCGTGCCCAGTTGGACCAATAGGATTCCGGGCAATGCGATCCGCCAGTCCCATAGGATAACAGGCATGGCTGCTACTATCCCTAATAGAACATGTACTGGTACTGATGCCCAAAAAGCAGCCATGGATCAAAACCGTCCTACAAAAGTGTCAGAGAATCGCACTGCTTGAATACAAATGGCGGTCGCACAATGTTGCATCCCTCAATTCAGTAGTTCGAACTAATGGAGAATTCTGGCAGACCTGCATTCAGGAGGCCACTACCGCCGAAAAAAATCCAGGACTGACCAAATCATGCTTTCGCTCCCGGACATCCATCGATCTGGAAATCTCCCTATACAGACAGTTGCTGCTTACGCGCTCAGCAATAGATAGCCAATGATGCCAAAAACGACGACCCAGCCCATGTGGCCGGCGCCTTCAACAATCTCCAGGCCAACGTCCCACACTGCCCCCGCTCTGCCCGTGCCCCACCTTGTAAGACGGGAAATCCAGTCCAGTGTCGCCAGACGGGCTATCCGGCTCGACCATGACCGAAGCGTCGGCAGGGTACCGGCCCTGTTGTCGCTGGTACTGAGAGCTTCTCTGACGTGAGTGCGGGCAATTGCCAGAAGAATTCCCAGAGTTAGCGGACCGGCAAGGGTCAACCAGACCTGCCAGCTCGCCACAGCACTGGGGGGATTCCCAGCGCCTCGGGGAATGGCATCCGGAAGGTTGGCGAGGTTTGTCATCATCACAGGAAAAAGGCCGGCAGTGGCCAGCGGAATCGCAAGTACAACCACATAGGCCAGGAGTCTGCCGATTTCCCACGCGTTCGGGCTCAGTTCCCATACAGAGCCACCCGGTTCACTGTCCCAACTCCTTAGGAGAGAGGAGACATATATCATTTGGGTCACAATGTATGCTGCAAAGAGGGGCCACATCAGGACCCCAAGCCTCCCGCAAAGAGTGTTCGCATCGGGGCAGCTGCCAACGACCACCAACTGTGCCACCACTGATTGGGTCAGGAATCCTGGCGTAAAGGGAACGCCAACCAGGGCCAGAACACCAACACTTATTGGAATCTGCCAGTGCCAGGCGCGCCAAATTCGTTCACCAATCAGCCAGAGGCCCCCTCCCAGGGCGAAAGTCGTCGTAGGCCAAAGAACCGCAGCCGGCCCTCGGATTTCAGACAATATGCTCGTTAACCCTGCGATTCCCACTGCGGTGATCAGAACGAATGTGGTGTGTTCCTGCCTTGTCGTTGTGGTGAAAGTTGCGATTGCAGAACCGAGAAGACCAAGGAGTGCCAGGGCTACAATTTCAGGCCGGGCAAGTAGCTCTTCCCCTGCTAGACCGCTCGACCAACCCAGCAGCCACAGTCCGCATAGCGCCGGCGGCATCTGGTCAATCAGACGGTCCGGCATGTATAACCGCTCGCCTCTGTGGGGAAGAAGCCACAGGTGCAATGGGTAGACTCCGGCCCTGATGACGCCGGCAACCAGCATCAGAATCACTGTCTCTTGCGGCAACTGGCCCCCAGCCAGGAGTTCGGCAGGCCCATTCTGCCCGGCCGGAAGCAGTCCGATCAGCAACAATAGTGCGCCCATCATGCTCAAACCCTGAAACTGACGCGTGGGCGACGGCCCGGGTCCTTCTGGGACGACCGTGCTGCGGGCAATGACAAAAAGGTCCATCACGACCCACATCAAAGTTACGGTGAGGAGATTTCCGCTGCTGACAAAGAACAGGGCGCTTGAAATAGCGTTCAACGATAGGGCAAGCGTCATCGCCCTGCCATGCCAGTTCTCTTCAACTGTCAGTTCGCTGCTCGGTGAGGAAATGCCGCTGAACAGCAATCCTCCTCCGCCAAGCAGGAGGATGAGGCAGGAGACGTACCAGTTCCAACCGTTACTGACCCACAGGAGGTCAGCGCCTGGTGAAAAGAATGGTTGCCAGGGAATGCTGAAGGCCGGGGCGGTGGGTTGAACGCGCAACCCTACCGTGATGGCAGTAGCTATTCCCCAGAAAAGTAGGGCGATCCCGCTGAGGATTCCCGTCGGACTTCCAAAAGCCTGCCACCGAGCAGCTGGACGCACAAAGCCGCCTATAATCCAGAGTACAATGCTGCCCAGGGTCAGAACCAGCGGCGGCCCGACGGGAACAACTATTGCCGTCCAAGGCAATGCGAAACTGTCCATAACTGACAATTCTAGCACAGCCAAACTCACCATCGAAACAGTTGGGCAAAAACGGGTGCATCCCATCATTGGGGTGATCTTTCCTGAACCTCGGATAGCAACGGAGCCAAGTCCAGTCCGCTTTCAACCCTGAATTAGGTGAAGCGCCTCCCCTGACCACTAACCACTGACCACTAACCACTGACCACTAACCACTGACCACTGACCACTGACCACTGCAGTTCCGGGCGGTCGGGCCTATTCGGCCCTCCCTTGTGCGGGGGCTCCGCCCCCGCAACGCCCCCTCTCCTACAACATGCCTCGCCGACCTGGTGTCTACATTCGTAACAGGTGCCCAGTCGAAAGGGTTTCGCCAAACCGCGTCCCCCCAGTCCTACGTATTCCCCGCAGGAGCCGGCCTTGTGCCTGCCCGCACGCCCAACTGACGGACTCCACCGTGAGGCCAGGCCTGGGGCCTGCACTCCGTCTCGCCAAAAGACGTTAAACAGTTACAGCCACCGCCGCCATGAATTCCCCGCCAGACTATCCCAACCCCAAATCTATAATGCACCCGGCAAAAAATTCAGGCAACAGATGAACGCAGGCCACACAGGCTGATGGCACGCCTTACGGTCGACCGGAAGGCATTACGAAAAGGCACTCTGCAATCCCACCCCTTCGAAGCCGATCCTCTCAAAAATGCCTGCACTACCGAAGGCTGTCGAGGACGCGACCAGGGGAAAGCCACTCGGCCTGCAACCATTGGCCCAGCTTTCCGCATTCGCCTGGGCATTGCCATACCTTGTAAAAGCTCTGTTAACCAACTAAACAGCACTGATGCCTTTGTATATCATGCCTGAGACCAAAACGTCTCACGCTGGATACGAAATGGACTTCCGCCTGTCTTGCCTGCTTCTACGCGATCCGGAATACGGAGTACGCAATGCGCAATACGAAATATGCAAATGCTCGTGTTCTGAACTTGAACGAACATTAGCATTGCCGTGCTTGCAATAATGGATTACAGTACCCAAAACTGCCCTGTCAGGAGGAACTCTATGCACCGCACCTCGATTGTGCCCAAAGCGACCTCAAACCTCGTAAAGGCTAAGTCCGATATAGACGAATATGGCTACTGTCTCATTGAAAACGCGCTGGAACCGGCGGTAGTGGACGCCGCTCTCAGTAGATTGAAGGAACAGGCGGCAGCCGAATTGGAACTGGGCGCCGCCTTTGAGGACGGGGGCCCGAAACAGCAGTGGGGTGCCTTCACCGACGGCAGGGGACGCCCCAGACAGCAGGCCTACACGGCTGAGGCCGGAGGCGTAAATCAACGTGTATGGATGCTGGTAAACAAGGGCCGCATCTTCCTCCAGATACTCTTTACCGAGCGCGTACGCGATGTCGTCGATCATGTTCTGGGCGACGAATACCTCCTGTCCAGCTACTCAGCCAATATCGCCAAACCGGGCGGCGTCGCCATGAATCTGCATACCGATCAATGGTGGATGCCCCACCCCATCAATCGAGAGCCTTCACCGGTACCGGTCGGTTCGATTTCTCGCCAGCGCTCCAATCTGAAGGGCGAAGATCCTCCGCAGATGATTGCACCCTGCGTATGCGTCAATGTAATGTGGATGCTAAACGATTTCAGTGCCGAAAACGGCGGGACTCTGCTCGTGCCCGGAAGCCACCTTCGGGGCCGGCCTCCCCGTCCTTCTGACCAGGCGGAAGCACTGGCCGCTGAAGGGCCTGCCGGCACGGCCATGGTCTTTGATGGACGGCTTTGGCACGGCACCGGCGCCAATGTCGGCTCCGGAAACCGTTACGGCCTGCTGACCACCTTCTGCGGACCGCAGTTCCGCCCTCAAGAGAACTTCACCATTGGCGCACGTTCCGAACTGCTGGCAGATGCTTCCCCGGATCTGCTTGGACTTCTGGGATTCAAGACCTGGAGCGGCTACGGGCGCGTGGAAAGCCCTGTTGCCGAATTCGTCAGCCAGGACGAGAGGTCTCTAGGCGAGCTGCATACGTAACTTCTGCGACTGAGTAAACGTCGGAAAGCCTGTCGGCGAGCACGCTCAGCTGAGCCTGAATTCACTGCGCCCCGCTGTTTTCTACCCAAATGGTGGAATGGGAACCCGGCACACTGTCAAGGCTCGAACATTCGGCAATACTTCATGTTAAGGGAGCCCCTATGATATACTCCCTGTGAAGCCAACTCTGATTGCTCCGGAGGCAATGTGAGCGGGAACTGGACCCGAAACGCATTTGTATATCTGCTGATATTAGTGGCCGCCGCCGCCCTGTTCCTGAATGTCTACGGACCCAACGAGAGGCCGCAGACCATCAGCTTGAGCGACGTTGCAAATCAGATCGAGCGCGGCGAGGTCTCCCGCATTGACGTCCGCGGGGAAAGACTGCAAATCTTTTCGCAGGGCGGCGAACAGCCTCTTGCCAGCCGCAAGGAAGAGGGCGTCGCTCTGACCCGGACTATGCAGGGCATGGGCGTCTCTGAGGAAAGACTGTCACAGGTCAAAATCAATGTCCAGCCTCCCTCCAATTCAGGCAATTGGTTTGCCTTGGTCATAAATCTTCTTCCGCTAATCCTGATCGCCGGACTATTTCTGTTCCTTTTCCGCCAGAGCCAGTCCGGCAACAATCAGGCCCTCTCTTTCGGGAAGAGCAAAGCGCGCATGTTTGTCGGCGACCGGCCCACCGTCACCTTCGGCGATGTCGCCGGCGCCGATGAGGCCAAGCAGGAGCTCGAGGAGATCGTCGAGTTCCTGAAAGAGCCGCAGAAATTTGTCGCCCTGGGGGCTCGCATCCCTAAGGGCGTACTGCTGGTCGGCCCCCCTGGGACGGGCAAGACCTTGATGGCCAAAGCCGTCTCAGGCGAAGCCGGAGTGCCCTTTTTCAGCATCAGCGGCTCAGAATTCGTCGAAATGTTTGTCGGCGTTGGCGCCAGCCGTGTGCGCGATCTCTTCGAGCAGGCTAAGCGAAACAGCCCCTGCATCGTCTTCATCGATGAAATCGACGCCGTCGGGCGCTATCGTGGTACAGGCCTCGGCGGCTCCCACGATGAACGCGAACAGACGCTGAATCAAATCCTCGTCGAGATGGACGGCTTCGGCACAGATACCAACGTCATCCTCGTCGCCGCTACCAACCGCCCCGACATCCTCGATCCTGCCCTGCTGCGCCCCGGCCGCTTCGACAGGCGAGTCACCATGGACCGCCCCGACCTGCAGGGACGCAGGGCAATTCTCGACGTCCACGTCAAGGGCAAGCCATTGGATCCTGACGTGAATCTGGATCTGATCGCCCGGCAGACGCCTGGCTTCGTTGGCGCTGACCTGGAAAACCTTGTTAACGAAGCCGCAATCCTCGCCGCACGGCGGAACCGGCGCACAATTTCCATGACCGAAATGCAGGAGTCGATTGAACGAATTGCCATGGGAGGGCCGGAACGCCGAAGCCGCCTCATCACCGACCGCGAACGACGCGTCGTTGCCTACCATGAATCCGGACACGCCATCATTGCACACGTCGTCAAGGGGGCAGACCCTCTCCGGAAAGTTTCCATCATTCCCCGCGGGATGTCAGGTGGCGTTACACTGACTGTGCCCGAGCGAGATCGCTACCTGTTGCCGCGGTCCTACTTCGTTGACCGCATCGCTGTAGGGCTGGGAGGACGTGTGGCAGAGGAGCTTGTCTTCGGCGACATCTCCAACGGGGCCAGCGATGACATTCAGACGATAACCCGCATGGCGCGCGCGATGGTTATGAAGTACGGCATGAGCGATACCATGGGTCCTCTTCAAATTGGAAGTCAGGAGGAGAATCCATTCCTGGGAAGGGAGTTGACCGAGCAACGCGACTACAGCGAAGAGGTCGCGGAGGCGTTGGACAGCGAGGTGCAGCGAATCGTAAACGAACAGCACGACCGCGTGCGAAACATTCTCAGGGTCCATCGTCTGCGCTTGGACGCGGTCGCTGAGGCTCTGCTCAAGCGCGAAACGTTGGAAGAGGAGGAGTTCGTCGAAATATTCGAAGGCAACATCGGCGCAGACGAACTGCCCAATCCCCTCTCCCTGCAACCCGCATGACACGAGCCTCGCAGCCTCTGAGCTTAGAAGATTCCACTTCCAGTCCAGACTGAAGAGAGTAAGCTGGTACGAGGAAGGTCACGAGGATGGAGAATCCGCCTCGCCGTTCCCGAGTAGAGGGAAGAGCTCCCCCCCATACGTTTGCGCCTTCCACCCCCCCACCGCAGGAATCTTCCGAAGTGCATCCAAGGTCAAAGGTCGGCAAGCGGCTATCTGAAGCAAAGTCTCGTTGCTGAAGACGATGTCGGGATCGACACCGCGTGCCGCTGCAGTTTCTGTTCGCCACTGGCGCAGAGCTTCATATCGCTTCTTGCCCGCCCGGGTTAGAACTGGCTCGGTCTTCCGAACCGGGGTCGGTCGCTGGGGAGCGGGCATTCGCTCACCCCTGCGGACCGCTTCCAGCAACTCCTTGCCAAACCAGGAAATCTGCCGTGAGCTGAGCCCGGGAATGTCCCTGAGCAAAGCCATCGACCACGGCCGCTCTTGGGACAAAACTACCAATGTCTTCTCTCCCAGGACTTTGAAGGGCGGTCGGTCTGCCTGCCTGGAAAACTTCTCTCGCCATTCCCAAATCGCCTGCAGTACACCCAAGTCCTTTTCAGCAACTGTTCGAATCTGCTTCATCTGCCAAACAGTTCTCGGCTCCGGTGGCCTGTATTCGATCGTTTCCAGCATCCGGAATGCGGCCCGCGCTTCTTCCTTTCGACCTCTTTCCTCTAACGTCCGCAACTGGCGGGCCCGCAGAGCAGGCAAGTAGTGAGTATCGATCTGCGCGTAAGTCAACTGCTGCGGCGTCAGAGGGCGCTTTCCCCAGTCAGTGCGTTGCATTCTCTTGTCACTGACGACACCAAACTCCTCCTCCAACACTTTGGCCAGACCTACCCCCTGCCGCCCCAGAATTCGGGCAGCAAGCTGTGTATCGTATATCTGCCTGAGCCGGAAATCGAAGTCCCTCTGAAGCGTAATGATATCGTTTTCGGCTGCATGCAGGATGACTTCGGTGGATTCATCAGCCAGTATGTCTCCAAGTTCGGACAGTTCTCGCAGCTGCAGTGGGTCAATCAGATAGTCGACGACTCTCGCGAGACCAGATGGCGAAGGCTTCACTGCCGGATCGGCGGCGCAAGTTATCTGAATGAGGCAGACCCTGGGGACATAACGGAAAAGGCTGTCGCTCTCCGTATCCAGCGCCAGCCACGGCTGCCCGGAAACGTGCCTTAGAAATGCAACATATTGGGGAATGGACTGCACCAGTTTCGGGGGTGCGATGGAGTTTCGACGCCCGTTCTTAGGCCTTTTGCGAGTCACTTACGAAAAACTTTCCATTTCCTATCCGAACTACCTCCCGATTGCACAGCGGCTGCATCATACCGCAGATAGTGCCCCTCTCCAACCTCTGGGGCTGCGGTTTTCCACCGACTGTGATATCATCTTTGCCAGATCATGGTACCGATCGACAGGGGTAGGCCGGCCCTCTGAGCCATATGAGACTTGACCTGCCACCCTTGGGAGGCGCGTCCTGAACAGGACGGTCCGGCGCCCACTGGTGCCCGGCACCCGCCAACACTTGGAAAGTTCATGTCAGGAACAAACGGTACTCTTCGACAGACAGAGCGCTCGCCATGGCCTTGTGGTACTGGTACGAAAACAACGGTTCACTCACAACATCTCAACACCATCCTCCTCTGAGCCGGCCAATCGCCACGGCGGCTGAGTGGCTGACCCCACCAATAGTCTCAAATCTGCACGGCCATTTCGCGCGATGGACCTCCGCCCAAATCTCGCCAGGGCCGGTGATTCCCCAGCGTCTGTGGATTGACCAGGATGGCAGAGCTGCCTTTCGCATCGCTGACGGCGAACCGGCAGCGATGCCTGTCGTCGGTGCAGGTGAAGCACTGGCCCAGTGGTTCGTGCTGCTTTCGAAGTGGATGGAAATTCATGTCGTTTTGGCCCGCTCCCGCACAGTGTGGCCGCATTCGCAGCTGTTGGGAGCACTTCCCTTCATAACACCATCACTCCTGCCTCGTCAACTGGCGCAGTTTCCCCCGGACAATTGGGAACAAGTTGCCCGTGGGCTGGCTGCAACTGTTGCCGAAGGTGCCGTAGCGCTCGATATCCAGTTGGAGAACGGCAAGTCTTGAAGAAGTGAGCCGCAGGGGTACACACCGGAAGTGGTTCCAACTGATGCCGCGACTGCGGTCCACCTTCTTGAAATACCGGTCTTGCTCCTCATTGAAAGGATCTTGATGAAGTCTCAGCCGGAAAGTTGGAATGCGAAGAGTAGCTGCTCGGCCCAAAGTGATGGTGATAGCTCTGAACAGCGTGCCGGCTCATGTGAGGAAAAGAGGCAGCATTCCGACGAATTCACGGTCCGCCATATCCATTCCGCTGGCGGCGTTGCCTACCGCCTGAATCAGAACAGCGCCCGTGAATCGATTCAGGTCGCCTTGATCGCCACCGACAGGGAATGCCGCCGCTGGCAACTGCCCAAAGGACGGCTCTACCCGTCCGAGTTGCCTCTGTCGGCGGCCCTGAGGGAAGTTGAGGAGGAAACCGGCCTTGAGACCACGTTCGAATCCTTCCTCAAGACAGTCTGTTACCAGTATCTCGATACCTACGCCCGGTCTGTCCCCGAGCGCGTCTTCAAAAAGGTGGACTTTTTTCTGCTCAGAGTAGTCGGAGGAAATCTCTCGGACGACAGCGTGGAAGTGCAGAAGGTCGAATGGGCCTCAACAGATGACGCCCTGTGCCGGCTGGCTTACGACGGCGAGAAGGATTGCATCAAGCTTGCCTTGGAATACCTGAATGGCCACTGATATCGGAAAGGCGACCGCAAGACAGGTCAGGGATGTCCTCAATATGCTCGTGTCCGGCATCACCAGCGATGTCAGTAGCATGGAACAGATCGCCGGTAGCTGGTGGCGGCGTTTCCTTTTCATGCGCTGGTTCGGTCCCCGCTTTCTTGGCAAACAGATGGACACATTCGTGGCTACTGAAGGCGACCGCATCATCGGATTCGTCATCGTCCAATATGATGGCGATGCCGCCGGCACCTTCGACTGGGCCTTTGTCGAACCGCTGGAAATAGAAGAAAACCGCGAGGATTTCGCCGACCTCGTCGACGCAGCTCTCGACCACATTGAGTACCAAGGCATCCATCCATACTTTTACTTTGGCTTCGCAACCGCCTCGCCGAGTGAAGTCACCCAAGTCCTGACCGACCTCGGCCTGGGTTCGGCTGACTATCAGAATTCGCAGATGGTGGGCGAGCTCCCGCTAAAGGAGTCTCCCTCTTTACCCGAAGACTTTCGTATCGCTCCCCAGATTTCAGCCCGGTTCGGCCCTCGAATGTCCGAACTCTTGCCCTCTGTTTATCCCGACGCCGCTGCTGAAGAAACGGAAATGATCGCCGCCATTCACTCTAGCACTTTACGTTCTTCAAAAGTGTTCCTGGTTCTGCAAGAAGGAAACGAGGTCGGTTTCGTTCAGCAGTTTCGCTGGCGAGATGAACTTCGCCTGCTCTTCGCCCTGCCTCCCGCGCTGTGGGACACCGATACTGAGCGACAGATTGTCGCCCACATGGCGAGCACTTTGCAGGGAAATACCAACCGTCTCCGCCTTCGGACCTTCAGCGACCGCCACTTGAATGAGTCTCGGCAATCCCTGGAGAGTCTCGGACTTGACTGGCAACAGGCCCCTTGGCAGCGCTGGGTCGTTGCCTTGGAGGCGGAAGAACTGGGCGGCGAGACGGAAGAACAGGAAGAAAGTCGCAAAAGCAGGTACGATTCGGTATGGCCGCCCGAAGCCCCTGATTCGTCGCAAGACCGCGACGTCAGCGCCGAAGGACAGGTTCCCGAAAACGACGACCAGGAGACAGGCGGGGGCAATGAAGAAAAGAGTTGACCACACAGCCCGTCGCCCTGCCCACCTGAACAACGAGCAAAGGACATGTGAAAGCGGGTTTCACGTCCCCCGCCATACCTTAGGCCGAGACGTCCGATTCTGTCCGACTGGAGAGGAATATCCCGTTTCGGTTCAGCACGCACAGCATTCCATCAGAACTCTCCAGCATTCGACAGGTTACCTTCGCAGCGAGAGCGGCCTGCCCATCTTCTACAGCCGCTGGCGTCCTTTGAGCCCTGCGCGTGGCGCCGTACTCGTCCTCCATGGTCTGGGAGAACATAGTGGGCGTTATCGCCAACTGGTCAGTGCCCTGCATCAGGCTGGCTACGTGGTCTATGCCCACGACCACCAGGGTTTCGGTCGGTCAGGCGGCGCCCGCTGCTATGTCCAGGGTTTCCACAACTACCTGAGCGACGTAACGCAGGTCCTGTCAATGGCTCGCAAGGAGAACCCCGGTCTCCACCTTTGTCTCTACGGACACTCAATGGGTGGACTCATCGGCCTTCTCTATCTGATGGAGGCTCCGGGCGCCGCTGATCTGGCTGTCATCGCCTCGCCATCTCTACGATCACATGATCTCTCGCCAGTGAATCGGCTCCTTAAGCGGGTCCTTGAGCTGACGCACCGCGTCCGTCCCCAGCTCACTTTCCGCCAGCGCGGAACTCTGGACATTCTCTCCCGCGACTGGGAGGAAGTCCAGATTGCCATGCGAGACTCGCTCGGCGTGCCCCTGCGCAGCGCTCGTTGGGTTGTTGAATTCTTTGAAACGATGCAGGTAGTGAGTGACAGGGCAAATGAGATTCGTCTGCCTGTCCTGATGATGCAGGGGCTTGCCGACGCCGTGGTCGTCCCCTCAGCCACACAGGAGTTTTTCGCCCAGGTCGGCTCAGAAGACAAGAGCCTTCGCCTCTTTGAAGGCTATTTCCACGAACTACACAACGATCTGGGGCGCGAGCGGCCGATTGGGGCCGTCGTGGATTGGCTGAATGTACGCTGCCCCGACCCCGGAAACTCGTAGACACCCCTGCTGAAGTCAGCAGATTATCCCCTTTTTCGCCTCGGGGCCGTGGGCAATCGGATTCTCGCCGATCCAGCGCTCGTCTACCGGTTCAGATGAAAGCTGATAGCGCGTATCGGTCGAGAGCCGCAGCCTGTTTGTCAGGTTGTCCATACTTGCGTGCATCGTGTACATACTGAACACCAGAAGGTCACCGAGCTCGTAGTCTGTGGTTAGCCATCGACCATTCAGCTCCTCCCGCAACGCAATGGCATCGCTTGCGAACGTACCCGTGCCGGACCCCTGCCAGCGATTCTGTCTCGACCTTCTCTCGTCCAACTCCATCCCGTTTGTGCAGTAGACGTCGACATCTGACTGGCCGTAGGTCGCTTTGACCTCTTCCAGGCGGTGGGAATTCTCCAGGATCATCAGACCCCCCATCTCGCGCGGCGTGTCGCCTAACGGGATCCAGCTGGTGTAGAGATTCTTCGTCCCTCGGCCCATGAAAACGATGTCACAGTGAGGATTGGTCGCGGTTTCCGTACCGGACGACTTGACGCGACACCATGTAAAATCGAGAGGCCGGACGGGCCCGCCCAGGAAATCCTCATAGAAAGCCATCATCGGTCCTGCAAACAGCGCCTGCCGCAACGCATCGTTGTTCTTGGAAAGCCCCACCATCTCCCTCGCTGAAACATTGCATTCCCGCTTTGCCACGCCATCGCCCAGTGGGTAATCCATGTCAATAAAGTCCAGGTCGGCCAGGGCTTCCAACATCGTCAGCCGCGCCGCCCCCAGCGTGTCCACGTCAAGCAGTCGGGGTAAGTACAGGTATCCGTCGGCCTCAAATCTGGCCCGCAGTGCATTGAAATCATCGACTGCGTCCGCAGAAGAGCGCAGCTCGCCGAAACTGTCAGGCGTAGTGTCAACTGGCTTGCCGTGTATCGAAAGCACTTCTCTTTCCATCATTCTGTCGTCCTCCTGCCTTTTGCAACCAAGGGATGACTCACTCGCTTGATGTCGAAGCATGATATACTAGCAATCTAGAAATCAGAATTCTGTTTTCCGTTGGGAACAGATGGGAGAAGAGGCGGCAGGCCGCTTGATTCTGCGTCATTTTTCGTTCTGACGGACATTGCCGAGAGGAAGTAGCCAAATTGTACGCCGTAATCTTCACAGCTCGAATTAACGAGGTTGACTGGGCCAGTACGGAGAGTGGTCAAGTTCGCACGTACTTCCTCAAAACCCGCCAGTCCTTCGGCGTTGTCCCGTCCGGGTAAGAGAACGAAACCTCTCCCACGTATAGATCGCCCCGTGAATCGAACGCGATATTGTGCGGACTGAAATAGCGATCGGAGCCGTAAGGATCCTCCATCCCCCACTCACTCAGGATCTTACCGCTCAGATCCCGCACGGTGATACGGGCCGGCGGGTTGTCCTTGACAGGAATCTTCGTTTCACCCATGAAGATGCCGCCCACTTCAGCAATATACATATAGTTGTCCGCGTCGATGCACATGTCGCATGGCCACCAGATATCGTCCCACTGGCCAATGAACTCGCCTGCCGGATTGAAGAGCTGTATGCGCCTGTTCTGACGGTCCGCTGCATAAACCGTACCGTCGCCGTCCACGCAAACATTGTGCGGCGTAACGAACTGGCCGGTTCCGGTTCCCGGTCCGCCCCAGGAAAACAGCAATTCGCCCTCTGCCGTGAACTTGTGTACGCGGGCGTTGCCGTAACCGTCTGAAACATATAGATCACCCTCCGGAGAAAGTGCTATCCCCGTCGGGTAGTTGAAAGGCGGTCCGGCTCGCAGCACCTCCTTCTGCACATCCCAGATGTAACCCGTATCAGCCGGATTGTCCGCCGTCTCAATCGACATGAGGAGTTCGCCCTCAGGCGTAAACTTGTGTACCGCATGACCCCAATCGTCAACACAATAGATCGAGTCATCCGGACCCACGATAATGTCGTGCGCCCGCTTGATCATCCCTTCGCCCCATGCGCGCAGAAACCGGCCCACCCGATCAAAGACAATGATCGGGTGTTCACTTCGGCAGAAGATGTAGACCCTGTCTTGAGAGTCCACTGCCACGCCCGGAACCTCACCGATTTTCCAGCCGTCAGGAACCTCACCCCAACCATCTACCTCTTCATAGACAAACTGGCCGCTGCCCAGTCTCATCGTCTATTCCCTTCTGTCTCGTGGAAACGGGCCCTTACGGCCCGCGATTGAACTTCAAGTCGTAATTCCTGTCTTCTCTTTCCCCAATGATAAAGGAAACGTTTCCCTCCCTTTAGTGGCGCGGCCTGGGCGGAATCTCATCTCTCTCCGGTTCGAACCACATGCCGGCTATCGGTGGAGGCACCGGATCGCGGGCGATTTGCATGTCAACGACACATGGCTTGCCGCACGCCAGGGCGTGGCTCATTGCATCTTCGATCTCGCTGTATCTGTTGACGGTCAACCCCTCGGCCTTCAGCGACTTGGCCAGCGCCGCGTAATCAGCGTTTTCACAAAACTCGGTGCCGATAACTCGTCCACCGTAGCTGCCCTGCTGGCCCCCGCGAATGGCGCCAAGCGTCTGGTTATTGAACACGACCCAGACCACTGGCAGACCCCACTCGACCGCGGTGATCACCTCCTGGCAGACCATGAGAAAGCCCCCGTCGCCCGTCACGCTGACAGCCGGCAGATCGGGCCTCGCCAGCTTGCCTCCGATGATGGAAGTTGGGCCGAATCCCATCGGCGTCCAGCCCCCGGGGTAGAGCAATCGCCGCGGTGAATGGATGGGAAAGAACG
Source organism: Caldilineaceae bacterium (assembly GCA_026708085.1). Classification (GTDB taxonomy): domain Bacteria; phylum Chloroflexota; class Anaerolineae; order Caldilineales; family Caldilineaceae; genus Bin5. The sequence goes on along the minus strand of JAPOVP010000163.1, from coordinate 3,711 downwards.
CTCCGAAATAGTGGTTGTGGTCGCCGGTGTCCAGCGAAAAGAGTACTTCCCTCGGCAGAACCCGCCGCAATTCCTCGACCACGCGCAGCGGCTCCATGCCTTGGTCGTCGCTCCCGTCGTTCGGTAAGTCAACACGGAAGCCAGACTTTATGCTCTCTGTTAGCTCCAGGTTCCGCCGTCTTTCTCCGGGCTCCTCTTTGTCCGCCAGCAGTGCCAGCGTCTCCTGCAATGTCGACTTGGCGTCACCCAGCAGTCCGATTTCCACCGGATACGTTCGTCCAATCTGATTCGCATCGATATCGACCTGGATGAATCGGTTCTGTTCCACAAATGGCATGCCCTCCGTCCACCAGCATGTCGACAGATCGGAAAAACTGAATCCGACCGCCAGCACAACATCGGCATGTTCCCTGATAAACTCATGCGCGCTCGGATGGCCGAGCCATCCCACGTTTCCTATGCTCTGCGGATGGTCTTCGGCCAGAACTCCTTTGGCGGCATAAGAAGTTGCTACCGGCGCACCAAGCCGTTCGGCGAGTTTTCTGATTTCGGGCCCGGCATCGGAAAGAATTGCACCGTAACCGGCCACGATTATCGGATGAACGGCCTGATGCAATGCATCTGCCGCCTGCGAAACCGCCGCCGCATCCGCGCGCACCCTCCCGGCGTGACTGAACTGCCTCGGATGGGGAATATCAGCAAAGTCGTGGAATGCAGCCTGCAGGTCCCAGGGGATCTCAATCGCCACCGGGCCGGGGTTGCCCGCCCGCGCCAGCGCACACGCTTTGCGCACGACCTCAGGAATCAGGTCGGGGTGCTGCACCTGCCACACCTTCTTCACCACCGGCTGCAGGACCTGCACGAAACTCTGGTCTGGCATCCCAAAGAACGGGCTGGTCTCCTGCAGCTGACCCCGCCCCACCCAACGCGAAATCACGCCGCCAAAAATGGCCACAACCGGACTCGAAGCGGCCGCGGCCGCAGCCAGGCCCATCACCATATTCGCCGGCCCCGGCCCCACCGAAGCGCAGCAGACACCGATTTCGCCGGAAATGCGCGCATACCCGTCAGCGATATGCGCTGCCGCCTGTTCATGGCGCGTCAACTTGAACTCTATCCGCGATGAGTCGTAAATCGCGTCCAGTATGTTGGTGTTGCCGTGCCCGGGGTGGCCAAAAACATGCCTGACCCCTTCCAGTTCCAGCGCCTTGACCAACGCCTCGGCGCAGCGCATTCGAGCCATTACTTCAATCCCGGCTGAGGCTACAGTTCGGCATTCTTTGCTTCCACAATAGGACTGATTCGGCCACTCGTCCCGGCCTCTCGAGGCCGAACCGCCTCAATGCGCTTCGGGAACACCGTAAGGGCTCTCTAAATATTTGCCAATGTTCTCATTCAGCGGCCAGCCCTGGCCTCCTGCCAGCGCAAATGACTCCGAACGGCCGTTTAACCAGAAAAACATCTCCGCAGCATCGTTGCAGTCGCGAAACTGCTCTCGATACGTTGGGTCTTCCAGCTTGTAGTTCGCGGTGGCAACGTCGAAGTCAGGTTCTCGGATCCAGTCCCGGTGGGGAGCCTCCGTCCGCCAGTAATTGTACTTGAGCAAGTTGCGCAGGCCCGTGCCGCTGGCAGCAGAACGACGATGCCATATCGAATAGACGGTGAGGAAGATCGTGCCCGCAGGGGCAGCCGCCCGGTACGCGCCGCGAATGCCGCCATAGTGACCCATCCTCTTCGACAAGGAAAAAAGAAAGTGGGACCCGGGCAGCAGCTCGGTGGGTCCGAGCTCAAGCGGACAGTCTTCTGGATAGTAGAAGACTTGGAGATAGTTCAGATCGGGTCCATGTTTGGAATTGCCGTCCCTGTGCCAGCCCTGCGCCGGCGACGGGCACTCCACGCGGTGGTTGCTCATTATAATCGGCAACCCAAAGTTCTGACCCAACAGGCAACGGACTGCCCCTGCGGCCTGTTCGTTAAGAATCACATTGTCGACAAACCAGTCCTCATGCAGAATCTCCGACGGTTCATGCGACGGATACCTGTCCAGAAACTCGACGGTGCGTCGGTTGATGTCGTCCGGTACGACCCCCTCCAACACCAGATAGCCCTGTTTGCAGAAATTCAGCACTTGCGTGTCTTTCAGCCCCGGCCGGCAAGAGTGCGTTCTCATGATCAATGATCTCCTTGCAACAATGCGGGATGTACACGTTCACTTATCTCTGACACTTTTCAACAAGGCACCTTTGGACGCAAACGGGTCATAAACCCCATTCGAATGAGTCTCTGCCAACTAGACTTTTCACCGATGTTCGTAAATCTCTTCCCGCTGTCTGGCTACTCTGTTGCGCGTAAGCCTCTGCAGCTCGGGAGGCATACGCTCATACGTCTCCGGCCAGATCGGCTGATGACCGCCCTCCCGCGCCAGGTTCCACCACGGCGGGTAGTAGGCGATATTCAAAGCCATTCTGTGCTGGTCCACTGTAGTGTTGGCGCCGTTAGCATGCCAGACCCCGCCATGCCACATGAAGACCGAACCGCGGCGGCCTGTAATCGGCAGAAGACGCCTGTCGTCCGCCTTCATCCCTCGCGGTGGTCGCTTGCGCAATCGGTGGCTGGTAGGCATGATGCGCGTGGCACCGATCTCTTCAGTGAAGTCGGTCATCATCCAGATCGAGTTGATCATCCACGGCGTGTCCGGCAGAAGCTCCGGCAAGTCCTGCGCTGAGTCGGTATGAACGCCTCCCGCAGGAGCCCCTGGTTTGACCCATTTCGAGCAGGCTTCGGCCAGTCGGATGTCTTCCCCTAGGAAGTGTCTTGCCACGGCGAGTACATCCGGATGGGCCGCGCATCTCCAGCTCAAACTGTCCAGGTTCAGTAGTCCGAACAGCGTCTGGTATAGATCGTCGTCCTGGTCCTGAAAATAGACGCGGTTCCTGGGATCTTCGTGCAACGCGAAGAGCTGCTCCGCAATACTCTCGGCCAGGTCCGCCGGAATCGCCTCTTCCAGCAGACAGTACCCGAACAGGTCCAGGTGGTCAATTGCCTCTTGTACGCTCACTTTTTCCAGCCCCTTCACTTTTTAGAGTCGTTGGTTAGCGCTCAAGAATAAACTCACATCCAAGTCCATACGTCCGTGTTTCATCCAGCAATAGGGCCAGGTTCGGAAACTGGACGACACGCCACCCATCTCGAACTGCCTCCAGCACAGTCTGGTACGGCCAGTCCTCTGGGTCCTCGATCTCGTCGACAATTTCACCATTCTCCATCAACAACATTCCTTGCACCTGACTGGCAAGAGAAGTAGTGACTGCCTGCAAGTAGAGAATGTCCTGGCACTTTCCGTTTTCACTGCGGGCTGTTTCCAGCGCCTCACGCAGCATCTCTTCATTTAGGGATCCGTCCTGATAGGCACCGATACAGTTCTCAAGCTGCTGTTCAAGTCTTTTCCTGGTCATCGGCCATCAGTCCTTTCAAGTTTAAGCTGCCTCTGGTCTCCTTTGAGAATCTGACTTGCGCCAACAAATAGATGAAGACTAGGTCCTTGCCTAATCGCGGTCATGACCCAATTTGCCGAAGATGCTTTTCTTTCCATCTCCTGTCATTCCCCCATCGCCTGCTGTTTTCGCTAACCACTGACCACGGACCACTGCAGTTCCGGGCGGTCGGCCGCAAGCGGCCTCCCTTGTGCGGGGGCTCCGCCCCCGCAACGCC
>JAPOVP010000152.1 GCA_026708085.1 Caldilineaceae bacterium | reverse complement strand
GACCCGTGTCGGCCCACGCTACCCCCCGCCTACTGGCAGATTCCGAAAATGTGCCAGGCGCGAGCAAGACAGGCGAGGCCACGCCCATATATGCCCAACGTTCACCGCCATGACCATCGAGAGCCCGCTACAGAAATGCTGACGGTACATTCCTCCCACGCAGACCGTACACGGAACATGGCTAGTAGTTACCTGCTGTCTATTTTCTCGGGCCCTATTTCATCGTAGGTGCAGTTCGTTGCCTTGCATAGTATACCCCACATTCATGCCGTCTCAGCATCCCTTCTCCCGACTTCTGACAAACCGCACAATTCACTCCTGACGCGCCCACCGTGCGAATTCCATACGCAGCCCATACGCTTAAAGAACGAATCAGGTTTTCTGCACTGGAAACAGGACCCAAATGGGTTTACAACCACGCCGTTATCTGATAAAATATACTATTGGTTAACTGTAGCGGTTTAGACATTGTCTGTCCTGAAAGAGTCGGTAAAACAGAGAAATGAAGATGGAATCTCCCCAACAACCCAAGGCCCGCGCAGACGTCTACCGGCGGCTCATCGGCTTTCTGCGACCCTACTGGAAGCAGGCGGCCTTTGCATACTTCTCGGTACTCTTTGCTTCGCTGCTCAATCTGTACATCCCGCAGGTCCTGAAAGACGCCATTGACCAGGGCATCGAGGGTCAGCGCGCTGGTGCCCTCTTCACCGCGGCCGGATGGATCTTCGGCATCGCGGTCGTGCGCGGCGTCGCCGCCTACGGTCAGCGCTATTACGGTGAATGGCTCACCCATCGCGTGGCCTACGACCTGCGCAATCAATTCTTCAACGCGGCCCAGAAGCTCCCCTTTGCCTTCCACGACCGCTCGCAAACCGGCGACCTGATGAGCCGGGCAACCAGCGACATCACCGAAACGGAGCGCTTTGCCGGCCAGGGCCTGATGGATCTGACGGCGTCACTCCTTCTGCTTGGGGGCGTCATCGTCGCCATGGTGCTGGAGAGTTTCAGCCTCGCTCTGTACGCGCTGATGCCGCTTTCCCTTTTGCTGGTGCTGACACTGCGGTTCGGGATGGTCATCCGGCCTCGCTTTAAGCGCGTTCAGGAGCAGATGGGCCAGCTCTCCTCCACCATGCAGGAGAGCATGACCGGTATCCAGGTGGTGAAGGCGTTTGCCCGCGAAACGGACGAACTGCGAAAGTTCAACGCCGCCAACGAGGACTGGTTCGCCAAACGTTTCGGCATCATCAAAATCTGGGCCAACAACTGGCCAACCTTTACCTTCATCCTCTTGATCAGTAACGTTTTGCTCCTCTTCATAGGCGGCCCGCTGGCGATCGAGGGCACGATTACGGTCGGATCGCTTTTTGCAATGCTGGCCTATGTCATGATGCTCAACGGCCCCGTACAACGACTCGGTTTTCTGGTTAACATGGCCGCCACATCCGGGGCCAGCGCGACTCGTGTGTTTGAGATCATCGACACGCCCCCTGAAGTGGAGGAACAGGAGAACCCCTCCGTTCTGCAAGACGCGCTCGGCGCCGTGAACTTTGAGAGCGTCAGCTTTGGCTACGAGGGCGGGCCAAGGGCGCTCGATAACATAGACTTCGAGGTGGAGGCGGGACAGACTGTCGCTCTGATCGGGCCGACCGGCAGCGGCAAATCCACGATTACCAATCTCATCCCCCGCTTCTACGACCCGGCTAGCGGCGTCGTCCGCATCGATGGACACGACGTGCGCAGCCTGACATTGGACAGCCTGCGCCAGCATATCGGAACCGTCCTTCAGGACCCGTTCCTGTTCGGAGTGACAATCGCCGAGAATATCGCCTACGGTATGCCGGCCGCATCGCCCGACGCAATTGTCGCCGCAGCCAAAGCCGCGCGAGCGCACGATTTCATTATGGAGTTCCCCGCCGGCTACGAAACAGTGGTTGGCGAGCGAGGCGTTACCCTCAGCGGCGGGCAAAAACAGAGGGTGGCGATAGCACGTGCGTTGCTCTACGAACCTCGTATCCTGATCTTGGACGACTCCACCAGCAGCGTCGACACCGAGACCGAGCATCTTATCCAGCAGGCGCTCAACGTTCTGATGAAAGGGCGTACGACCTTTATCATCGCCCAGCGGCTTCTCACCTTAAAGAACGCCGACCAGATCTTCGTCTTGGATGGCGGCCGCATCGTCGAAAGGGGCCGCCACGATGAACTGCTGTCCGCAGGTGGGTTCTACCGCAGCATCTATGATCTGCAACTGCGCGACCAGGAGGAGTTCGCAGCGCTGGACGCACAGTTGCGTGAACATGCCGAGACGGGACATGAAAGCCCGGACCGCTCCCATGTCCCGCCAAAGGTACTTGCCGGCGCCGTGGAAGAAGGGAGAAACTGAGATGAGCAACTCAAATGGCAATGGAACCGTTGCTCACTCCTACCGAGCGAATGGACAGGCTTACTCCCCACAAAGTGAGACAGGTATGGTAACCGAGAAACTCCCGCGCCAGCGAGACGTGTTCGGCCGCGAACAGGGGGGCCGAGTCATCCCGGACAGCAGCCTGTCCGCCGTTGAACAGGAAAGGCTGCGCCGGGAGCGCAAAATTCAGGACCTGTTGCCGGACGAAGAGGAGGCGCAGGAAAAGACCTACGACAGCCGGTTGGTTAAGCGGCTGATGGTATATGTAGCCGTCTACAAGCGAGAGTTCTTCATATCACTCCTACTGATCGTCGCAACTTCTGTCTTGAGCGTAGGAACGCCTTGGATTATCCAGCGGGCCATTGACGAAGGTATCCGCGCCGGCAATTTGAGCACACTGCGTTTCTGGACATTTCTCTTCCTGGCCGCGATCGCGCTGGAGTGGGTTACAAGCCGCGCCCGCCTCACAGTGATGGCCTATGCCGGCACCCGCATCGTAACCGACATTCGCAGTCAACTCTTCCGTCATCTGCATACCCTGTCGATGGGCTTCTTCAATGACTACAGCGTTGGCCGCCTGATGAGCCGGCTGATCAGCGATGTAGGCGTGCTTCAGGATTTCGTCACCTGGTCGATCACCGGGCTGGCACGGTCGGCATTCATCCTCATAGGGATTATCCTGGCGATGCTGTTCCTGAACTGGAAGTTGGCATTGGTGACCTTTGCAGTCCTGCCGGCCATGATCGTGCTCACCAACTATTTCCGTCGCTATGTGCGCCAGGCATATCGCGCTGCGCGGCAACGCCTGTCGCTGATCAACGGCTTTCTCAACGAGTCGATCACCGGCATCCGCGTGACCAAGAGCTTCTCGCGCGAACAGGCCAACTCGCGCCATTTCGAAGATCTCAACCGCTCCTACTTTGACGCCAATGTCCGCACCACCCAGCTGGCTGCCTACTTCTTCCCTGGGGTCGACTTTATCGGCTCGTTCGCAACTGCGCTAGTGGTCGGTGTCGGCGGCTGGCTCATTGTGGGCGACCAGTTGACCGCCGGCGTTCTGGCGGCATTCGTGATCTGGGTGGATCGCTTCTTCGAACCAATACGTGAACTGTCGCGACGCTACTATACCTTCCAGGCGGCGATGGCCGCGAGCGAACGCCTCTTCGCCCTCCTCGACACTGAACCGGATCTGAAAGACGCGCCCCAGGCCTTCGCACTGCCCCCAATTGCGGGCCGGGTGGACTTGGACAACGTCCACTTCAATTACAAGGAAGACGAGCCCGTTCTGCAAGGCGTAACCATCAGTGCCGAGCCGGGCGAACGAGTAGCCCTTGTCGGCGAGACCGGCGCCGGCAAGAGTACGGTCATTCGCCTCATCGCCCGTTTCTTCGACGTGACCGGCGGGGCCGTCCTGATCGATGGCCACGACGTTCGCGATGTAACGCAGGCCAGTCTGCGGGCGCAATTGGGCATTGTCCTGCAGGATAGCTTTCTCTTCGATGGTACGATCCGCGAGAACATCCGCTATGGCCGGTTGGACGCCACCGACGCCGATGTGGAGGCTGCCACTGTTGCGGTCGGCGCTGATGAATTCATCCGCAAGCTGCCCAATGGCTATGACACCCAGGTGGGAGAAAACGGTGTAAATCTCAGCGTCGGACAGCGCCAGATCGTCTCCTTCGCACGCGCCTTGCTGGCGGATCCCCGCATCCTGATCCTCGACGAGGCCACCAGCTCCATCGACACAACGACCGAACGCCAGATCCAGGCCGGCTTGGAACAGCTGCTCAAGGGGCGTACCAGCTTTGTCATTGCCCACAGGCTCAATACAATTGTCAATTCGGACAAGATTGTTGTGCTCGATCAGGGGCAGGTGTTGGAAGAAGGCAGCCACGAAGAGCTGCTGGCGCGACAGGGCCGCTACCACCAACTGTACACGATGCAATGGGCGGTGGAGAGCGACCCCCGTGCCAAAAACTACGCTTTGAACTGACGATTCCGTTGCCAGGAGTGAGGAGCAATCTGGTTCCTCACTCCTCACCTTTCGCCTCTAACTCTCCTCGATTTCGACTTTCTCCATCACATCTCCTTGCTGAATCGCATCGACGACATCCTGGCCGCTGCGCACTCTGCCGAAGACGGAGTGTTTGTTGTCTAGCCAGTTCGTGGCTACGTGGGTGATGAAGAACTGGCTGCCGTTGGTGTTGGGTCCGGCGTTGGCCATGCTCAGCACGCCGGGGCCGTCATGCACCAATTCAGGATGAAACTCGTCGTTGAACCGGTAGCCGGGACCGCCCCGCCCACTGCCGGTGGGGTCGCCGCCCTGAACCATGAAATCGGCGATCACGCGGTGAAAGCTCACGCCGTCGTAGAAGCCGTCACGGGCCAGCGCAACGAAATTGTTAACCGTGTTCGGCACCTTGTCGGCGTACAGGTCAATGACGATATCCCCGCGGTTGGTCTGGATCGTGGCCGTGTAACTCTTCGACGAATCGATCTGCATGGCCGGGGGAGATGAATACTGCGTCACAAGCATTTCCTTTCGGTGATGGAACGAGTAAAGTCGCCCTCCCGCCTCTCTCAGCGAACCTGTCGCTGGGAACGGATAGAGCTGGTGTCATGAAAATGGCGCGAGGGATACGGGCCGGACTCTGTCTGCATTATAGTGCTCTTTCCTCGCTGAAACACAATCGGCGCGGCTAGCGCGATCGGTTTGTTGCCCCTTCACTACTGCCGAATCGAATCAAGACATCTGTGTCGCGCCCGTCTTGAGGTGTGCTATACTGCATGTCGACGACTGACGGTTCTTTTTCCGATGGTTTTGGGGCGCAGTAGGGAAACACGCGCACAATGGGGAATCACGGACCAGACCGATGCCATTGCAATCGACAGAAACAACATCTAGACTCGTGACCGGCGCCGAACTGCTGGCAATGGGTGACATAGGCCCCTGTGAACTCATTGACGGAGTGATTATAAAGATGAGCCCAGCCGGTGGCTTACATGGATTCATAGAATTGACGCTCGCCCTCTTAGTAGGCGGGTTTATCAAAGAAAGGGAAGTCGGATTTTGCATGGTCGGAGAGGTCGGAATCTATATCCGCCGCGATCCGGATCGAATACGCGGCGCCGATCTTGCCGTCTGGTCATTTGCAAAACTGCCAGACGGCCCGCCGGCCGGGTTTGTCGAGGTTGCCCCCCACCTGATTGTGGAGATTCTGTCCCCCACCGACAGTTGGGCAGAGATGCGCCAGAAGATCGATGACTACTTCTCAATTGGGGTTGGAACACTCTGGATCGTCGACCCCGACGAGGAGACCGTCTACGTCTACCATTCCGCTTCGCAGCGCACAACTTTGGGCACTGGCGACACGCTGGCCGGCACCAGTCCGCTGACCGGTTTCACCCTTCCCGTTTCTGAGCTCTTCGCAATCTGATTTCCCAAGAATTTCCAGATCTTTCACCCTCGCCGCCCCGCGCTTCTCCAATGCTTCACGCTCTGTCCCATATTACTATCCTCGACCTTTCCCGAGTCCTCGCCGGCCCCTATGCCACCATGACCCTGGGTGATTTCGGCGCCGAGGTCATAAAGATCGAGCAGCCCGGCCGGGGAGACGACTCCCGCCACTGGGGTCCCCCATTCACCGACGGCGGGCAGAGCGCATACTTTCTCTGTACAAATCGCAACAAGCGCAGCCTCACCTTGAATCTGAAGACCGACGCCGGTCAGAAGATCTTCCGGCAGTTGGCCGCACAGGCCGATGTCGTCGTCGAGAACTTCAAGGCCGGCGGCATGGAGCGCTTGGGGCTGGACTATGAAAGCCTCAAAGCCGACAATCCCGGTCTGATCTACTGCGCCATCACTGGCTATGGCCAGACCGGTCCCGACCGGGCGCTGCCCGGCTATGACACCGTCATCCAGGCCCAGGGCGGTATCATGAGCATAACCGGTCCAACAGACGAGGGAACCGATGGCGAGCCCATCAAAGTGGGGGTCGCCATCGTCGACATCACCGCCGGTCTGCAAGCGGCCGTGGCGATCCTGACGGCCCTGCAGCATCGCGATCGGACCGGCGCCGGCCAGCAAATCGATATCGCGCTCTATGATACCCAGTTGAGCTGGCTGGCCAACGTCGCCAGCGGCTATCTCCTGTCCGGCGATCCGCCCCGCCGCTACGCCAACGCCCATGGCACCGTTGTGCCCTATCAGACTTTTGCTACCGCCGACGGCCATCTCATGCTGGCGGTGGGCAACGACGGTCAGTTCGCTTCCCTGGCGGAGGTCGTAGGGGAGCCCACCTGGGCAGAAGACGAACGCTTTGCCACAAATCCGGCACGCGTGCGCTTTCGCGAACTGCTTATCCCGGCGTTGGAGGACCACTTCCGCCAAGACGCCACCGACGTGTGGATCGAACGGCTGCGCGCGTCCGGCGTACCCTGCGGCCCCGTCAACGACATCCCCACCGCGTTGGCGGCGCCCCAGTCCCAACACCGCCAGATGGTGCAAACAGTAATCGATGGCAACGGAGACACGATCAGACTGGTTGGGCCGGTGCCCAAGCTGGACCGCACTCCGGCGCATATATTCCGGCCGCCGCCGCTGCTGGGTGAGCACACCGATGAGCTGCTGCGCGAAAAGCTGGCTCTGACGGAGGCGGAAATCCAGGCACTGCATGAAAACGGCGTAGTCTGATGCGCGCGAACAGGACCAACTGCCAGACTATTCGGACCTACTTTGTCAAGCAAATGCCCGTGGGCTATACTGTTTTGACAGCTTTGAACGTTCCCCGGTAGCTTTCAATTGATCTCCTCTTACTCGGAAGGGTTCCGCTATGCCTACCAACCTGGAGTTTCGCGGCCACTGGCTGAATGTATACGGAAACCTGATTCTGATTGCGATCCTTTCAGCGATAACGCTGGGCATCTACGTGCCGTGGGGATATGCTCGCTGGCAGCGGATAGTTACCGAAAACACTTATTTTGAGGACCAGCAGCTGGAGTTTGACGGATCCGGCGCAGAAGTTTTTGTGCAGTTCATTGTCATCGGATTCTACACGCTGATAACTCTTGGGCTGTACCTGATTCTCGGTTTCTCCGCTACCAGAATGCTACGCTGGCAATACGCGCATACGCTCACACCCAACGGCCTGCGCCTGGATTATGAGGGCAAGACGATCGATATCTTCTGGGAATGGTTCTTGCTCATTCTCCTCACGCCGCTGACATTGGGGCTCTACTACTATTGGGGGCGCAACCGCATTCGCAGCCAGATTCTGAACAATGTGTCGATGAGCGACCAGCCGGTCCAGTTCACAACGACGGCGGGGGACTACTTCCTCGCCGTTTTGAGCAATTGGGTGATGACAGTTATCGCGGTGGGACTATATGTCGCACTGGGCTACTTTCTACGTCTCCAGGTCTTGGACACCGGCTCCCTCGCGGCGCAACTCGAAAGCATCGGCGTCGGTCTTCCCTTCATGGAGCTGGTAAATCTGCTGGTACTCGTCGTCGCCCTCGGCCTCTATGCCTTGCTGGGTCTCGCTCTGCTGGGTATGGCCATCGTCCGTTTTCGCGCTTGGGAAGTGAACCGCACTCTTTTGCCCCCGCCAATGCGTTCGCGTTCGCCGAGGTCGGCAGTGTCTACAACGGTCAGCCCGCTGGCCGGCGCAACTCCTCCCGTCTCCGAACTTGCCGATAGCGTTCCCCAGGAGAGCGAACTGCTTTACGAAGAAAGTGATCCGCCCCCTGTGGCCGGCAGCGATTATGTGGTCGATACACCTGGCCGGCCCCTGCCTATCGCGCAAGAGGAGGGCGAAGACGAGTACTACGACTTCGCCGAATTCTCCACCCAGGCGGGCCAGGAACCAGATGTAAACAGCGGCGACGAGCGAACCGACTGGAGCAGTGAACAGTGGGCTCGCCCTCAAGCTGTCGCCCCCTTAACCGAAGAAGGAGAAGGGGAGGAGGACCAGCAGGCCCCGGACGATGACGATGAGACCTTCGGTTCATCCGGTGCCGCGTAGAGAAATCCGTTGTTACGTCATTGCGTACAGGGTTATCGAGTCGGGTAGAGGCGCTGCAGACGCACGAGCGAGGACGTGCTTGCTGCGTCTACCCCTTCACGGCTTAGGCGGCCGTAACGCCGTCGTTCCCTAGAGGAGCTTAATCACCGGCTGACCACCAAGAGCCGGCTCAACCATTCCGATTTCCCAGAAGAGTTGCTCACTCCCCTCACATACATCTCGGAACTGATCGAGTCCCGAAGACGGAACCGCAAGCAGAAGACCTCCACTTGTTTCAGCCTCCCATAGCAGCGTCTTATGCGCCGCGGTCGCGCTGGAAGACGCTGCCACGTGCGCCCCAAAGTGCTCTGGATTACGCGCGCTTCCTCGGGTCAGATAGCCGGCCTCGATATAATCGAAGACCCCGGGCAGGGCCGGCACACTTTCCGCCTCGATCTGGAGTTGAACCGGCGTTTCAGCCGCCGACGCAGTCGCCAGCTCGACCGCGTGACCCAACAGGCCGTAACCGGTGATATCCGTGCCGCTTCGTACGCCCGCGGCACGGCCTGCATGAGCCGCCGCGCGGTTCAAGCGGGTCATCGAACCGATGGCGTCTTCAAGATGGGATTGCTGAATGTCTGGTTTTCCCAACGCGTGCCGCGCCTTGCGGGAATCTGCGCTCTCTGCTTGTCCTGTGAGCTTAGCGGCCGTGGTGATGATACCGGTGCCAAGCGGTTTGGTCAAGACCAAATGATCACCTGCCGCTGCGCTTCCCTTTCGAAACAGCGAACCGGGGGCGGCGACGCCCGTGACGCTCAAGCCATAAAATGGCTCGGGATTGGTCACCGTATGTCCTCCAGCGATGGCAGCATCCGCCTCCTGCACTTTTGCTGCGCCCCCCGCCAGGATTTCGGCTACCACCTCGGCCGGCAGGTCTTCAGGAAATCCGGCAATATTAAGACAGACGCGTACCTCGCCCCCCATTGCGTACACGTCGCTCATCGAGTTGGCCGCGGCAATCGCTCCGTACAGCCAGGGATCATCAACGATTGGCGTGAAGAAGTCGGTCGTCTGAATGAGAACCCGTTCGTCATCCAGGCGGTAGACCGCCGCATCGTCAGGTTTTCCTAAACCGATCAGAACATCCGGATATTCAGTTTGCGGAAAGACCGCAGCCATCTGCCGCACGACCTGCGACAACGCCCCGGGAGGGAGCTTTGAGGCTCAACCCGCGCAGGCGACGCGCGCCGTAAGTGGTAAGGTCGTCTCTGTCATCTCTCTGGATCCTGAGTGTAACCAAACTTGCCGCACAATTTTAACACAGGCCGCCCCTGAACCGCTCACGACCCCGAAATAGCGCGGCAATTGTACATAACGTACGTCTTGTACGTAAGGATCCACCCTGAAGTCGCCTCTTGCAGTCAAACCATCCAGCGAAACAGAAAAATCATTATGCATGTTGCCTAGTGAGAATCGGCTGAAACAGAGATATAGTTGTCGCAAGTGGTTGAAGCTGGTGTCGAGTGGGGTCGGCATCGCCTAAGCTTCAACCGCGAGCATCCTCCTTCCTTCCTCCTTTTGGGGCCCCGACAGAGCTTCTTGTCGGGGCTCCTCCCCTGAATTTGGGACCTGAGACAAAGTGCAAGAAGAGGCACCGGCTGCTCCGCCAGTGCCTCTTCCGGTCCTTCTTCCTAAACTACAGACGGGAGCCAGTCTAGGCTGCAACCGCCTTTTCATCTCCGCCGCGCACCGCGATGATTCGGGGCTTGACCTCGTCTGCCTTCGGCAGGGTCAGGGTGAGAACGCCGTCCTCGTAGTCGGCGCTGATGTCGTCGGCGTTTACGGCTGCCGGCAACGTGATGCTGCGCACGAACCTGCCGAAACTGCGTTCCCGCAGATGCCACTTTGCGTTTTCCTCAACGCTTTCCGCCTGGGTCTCGCCCTGGATGGTAAGCGAATTCTCCGAAAAACTGATCTCAAGGTCGGCCGGGTCGATGCCGGGCAACGACGCCGTCACACTGTAGCTGTTGTCATCCTCGCTGACATCCAGCGGCAGCCGCATGTGGCTGCCTTCGCCGTTGCCCTGCCATCCAGCCGGCTCCCGGAAAAGATCACCTACGAGCTGGTCCATCTGATTGCGCACCGATATCATCTCACGGAACGGGTCCCATCGTACGATTCTACTCATTGTTTGCCTCCTGAACTTTCCAGTTAGCGCCGGCGCTTCTGCTCAAAGGCGCTATCAAAACTGGCCGTTATGTGTGGATTTCGATGTGGCTGCCTGTCCGCCACATGCAACTATCAGGATAACCGCTCAATATTAGATTGAAGTCAACGCAAAGTTAGAGGAACATAAGTGCCACGTATAAGAAAAGTAAGAGGCCCGTATCGATATCGGTGTCGGAAACGCTTTGTCTGCAGTAAGTGATTGGGGTATGATGATGGGAAAGAACACGTGTGCGAGATAAGGAACGGGGAACGTCCTGCGAAGCTGGCCAATTCAGTAGCATTCGTCGGCCCTTTGACAGAATAGTTCTACTGCGGAGAGGCGGATGTGAGTACAATAAACACGATGGAGGACCTGATCCGGGTTCTTGACGAGCACCCTGAGTGGCTTGAAGCCCTGCGGGCACGGCTGCTGTCTCGTGAACTGTTGGATCTTCCTCAAAACTTTGCCATGTTTGTGGCGGAGATGCGCGAGTTCAAATCGGAGATGAACGAGTTCAAGGCTCAGATGGACCGGTTTGTGGCAGCCACGAATAGTCGTTTCGATGGGGCTGATGTCCGTTTCGACGGGGTCGACGCCCGGTTGGATAGGGTCGATACCCGTTTTGATGGGGTTGACGCCCGTTTCGACGGGGTCGATGCCCGTTTTGATGAGGTCGACGCCCGGTTGGCTAGGGTCGATGCCCGTTTTGATGAGGTCGACGCCCGGTTGGATAGGGTCGACGCCCGTTTTGATGAGGTCGACGCCCGTTTTGCTAGGGCCGAAGCCCGGTCGGATGGGCACGACGTCATGTTCAAGAGAATTACCGATGACTTGGGGCAACTAAAGGGTGCCCATGCTAGAAATGTCGCGCTTGCCGACGCCGCCGTTATTGCCAGGGACCTGAATCTGCGGAGGACGAAGAATCTAACACAAGATGAACTCCTGGATCTGATCGATTCGGCCGACACTTCTGATATTCTTGTCTCCGATCTGAGAAGTTTCCGCGTGGCCGACCTGATTATGGAAGCCACGGCAGAGGACGGTGAAGTCTGCTACGTCGCTGTTGAAATCTCCTACACCGCAAATGGCAGGGACACCAAAAGGGCCCTCCGTAACGCCGAATTCATGACCCGGTTTACCGGCAAGCGCGCATTCGCGGTCGTCTCCGGTCTCTATCGGGACGACCGCATCCAAGACATTTTCGAGTCCGGTGAACTCTTCTGGCATCAGCTGACGCCGGAGCAACTTGAAGCGGAATGACGCCCCCAAATCACTGCATCGTCGCTATGCCTGCGCGTTGTCTGCGGTAGCCGTCTTGATGTAAGATTGGAACAGCCCTATCCATGCCGCCCTCGCGCTGGGCGCGGCATTCATCTTCCTGACCTCCCAACCCTCCCATGTCCAACGACTTTGTCCACCTCCACACCCATTCCGAGTACTCCCTCCTCGACGGTCTAGGCCGCATCGACGATCTCGTCAGCGAGGCCGCCCGTCTGGGCCATTCTGCGCTTGCTCTCACCGATCACGGTGCCATGCACGGCGTCATCGAGTTCTTCCGCGCCTGCAGTAACGCTGAGATCAAACCGATTATCGGCGTGGAGGCCTACCAGACCCTCTGGCAACGGCCAATGGGCGGCCGCGATCCACAGCTTGATAAGGAAAACTATCATCTGCTGCTCCTCGCCAGGAATATGACCGGCTACCGCAATATCCTGAAGATAGTGAGCCGCAGCAATACCGATGGATTCTATTACAAGCCCCGTGTCGACCATGATTTCCTGGCCGCACACGCCGAGGGAATCCTGTGCACCACCGGCTGTCTCGGCGCTGAGGTGCCCGCCCTCCTGTCCCAGGGCAAAGAGAAAGAAGCTTACGAGCGCCTGGGGTGGTATAAGGATGTCTTCGGCAAGGAGAACTTCTTTATTGAAGTTCAGGAACACAATATCCCCGAGCTGCAGGAGGTGAATCGCACTCTCATCCCGTGGGCCAATAAGTTCGACCTGGACCTGCTGGTGACGAATGACGTTCACTATGTGAGTGAAAACGATGCCTCCCCCCATGAAGTCCTGCTGTGCGTGCAGACCAATGCCAAGATGAATGATGACAAACGGATGCGGCTCAGTGACCAGAGCTATTTCCTCAAGAGCCGTCAGCAGATGGAAGACACCTTCCGCCCCCTGCTCGATCTCCCAGCTTCCGCCTTCGACAACACCCTCCTCGTCGCCGAAAAGTGTGACGTCGATCTGGAAGACGACGACTATCACCTTCCCGAAATGGAAATCCCGCAGGGCTTCACCTATGAGACCTACCTGCGCCATCTGACCGACAAGGGCCTGCAGCGTCTGTACGGCGACCGGGCCAGCCACGAGGAAGTACAGGAGCGCAAGGAACGGGAGCTGCGCATTATCCACGAAATGGGATTCGACGTTTACTTTCTCATTGTGGCCGACCTGTGCGATTTTGCCCGCAGCCGCAACATCTGGTGGACCTTGCGCGGCTCCGGGGCAGGTTCATTGGTCGCCTACTGTATCGGAATCACCGGGCTGGACCCGATTCATAACAATCTCATCTTTGAGCGTTTTCTGAACCCCGGCCGTGTGACCATGCCCGACTTCGACCTCGACTTCCCCGACGATCAACGCGAAGAGATGATCCGCTACACAGTCGACAAATACGGCGCCGATCAGGTTGCCCAAATCGCTACCTTTGGCCGCATGAAGGCCCGCGCCGCCATTCGCGATGTCGGACGCGCCCAGGATATCGCGCTCGATGATGTCGACCGTATCGCCAAGATGATCCCGGCGATTCCCGGCAATCCCGCCACGATTCAGGATGTGCTGACCGAAGGCCATGAATTCTACGATCCGGAGCTCAAAGAGCTCTATGGCAAAGATGGCTGGGAACGCTCTCTGCTGGATACCTCGATGCAACTTGAGGGGGTTGCCCGCCACGCCGGCATCCACGCCGCCGCCGTTATCGTCGCCGATAAAGACCTGACCAACTACACGCCTCTGATGCGCGGCTCAAAAGGGGCAATTACCGAGACAATTACACAGTTTGAATTCCCTATCCTGGAATCGCTGGGCCTGCTCAAAATCGACTTCCTCGGGCTGAGCACGTTGACCGTTATGCGCGAGGCATGCCGACTCATCAAGGAGAACCATGGAATCGAATACGGCCTCGACTCCATCCCAATCGAAGGCCCGGAGGCCGAGCCCTCATTCCGCCTGCTGTCCAGCGGTGAAGTGAGCGGCGTCTTCCAGGTGGAATCCCCGGGGATGAGGCGCGTACTTACCGAGATGAAGCCCACCGCCTTTGAGCACATCATCGCCACTATCTCGCTCTATCGACCGGGCCCCATGGAGTACATCCCCAACTATATCAGGCGTATGCACGGCGAAGAGGAGATGGAAGTAAAACATCCCGCCCTCGAGCCGATCCTGGCGGAGACCTACGGGATCATCGTCTACCAGGAACAGATCATCCAGATTCTGAACCAGCTGGCCGACTATACACCTGGAGAGGCCGACCTTGTGCGGCAGGCTGTAAGCAAGAAGGACGCTTCGAAGATCGAGTATCACAAGGCCCTGTTCATCGGCGGCTGCGGCAAAAATGGCATCTCCGCCAGCGAGGCCCAGGCCATCTACGCAGACATCGAATTCTTCGCCCGCTACGGCTTCAACAAGGCCCACGCAGCCGACTACGCCGTCATCACCGTGCAGACCGCCTACCTCAAGGCGAACTATCCGGTCGAGTATATGGCGGCGCTCCTTCTCGTCGAGCGGGATAAGACCGAAAAGGTGATCAACTTCATCCAGGAATGCCGGCGTATGGGCATTCACGTGCTACCGCCCGACGTGAACCACAGCGGCCTCGATTTCGCGATCCAGGATCTGCCCGAAGACGCCGAGCAAGAGAAGCTGCCTAAGGACCCGACCCTCGCATACGAATTTCCGGTGCACCCACGCTCTGCCATCCGCTTTGGCATGGCCGCCGTCAAGAATGTCGGCGTCGGCCCGGTGCAGGCAATCCTGGACGCCCGCGCCGAGGGCGGTCCCTTCCTCAACCTTGAGGACCTCTGCGACCGCGTCGATCTGCGCCAGGTGAACAAGCGCTCCCTCGAATGTCTGATCAAGGTGGGTGCGTTCGACCGCTTCGGCCGGCAGTCTGAACAGGGGAAGGGGCAGCTCCGCCGCCAGCTTCTCGAAGTGATCGACCAGTGTATCGCCCGTTCGGCCGCCACGCACAGCGCCAGAGAGAGCGGGCAGCTGTCGATGTTCGATCTCTTCGCCGGAACCGGTGGAGAAGCGCAGCCGGACCAGTTTCCTATCCGGCTGCCGGAGCACGAGGTAGCGGCTGGAGCCAGGCCCAGCGATCGGGAGCGGTTCGAGTGGGAAAAGGATCTCCTCGGCGTCTATGTCAGCAGCCACCCGGTGCAGCAACTAAATGTAGACCTGAGTCAAATCATCACCTGTCCCTGCCCGGAGCTGAACGAGAGACACGATGGCAAAAACGTGACGCTGGTCGGAATGTTGTCCTCGATCCGTACCACGGTGACCAAGAAGGGCGACAAGATGGCCTTTGTCCAGCTGGAGGATATGCAAGGCCAGTGCGAAGCGGTCCTCTTCCCTTCCGTATACGAAAAGTGTAAGGAAGACCTGCAAGAGGAGCGGGTCGTGCTGGTCAAGGGAAAGGCCCAGACCCGCAGTGCGCGCACAAGCGTCCTGGTGGATACGCTCCAAACCTCGATTGAGTTCGGGCGGGCAAAGCCCGATGACAACCGGGCCGAGGCCGCTGGCGAGTGGAACGCTGACCCGGGCGCCTGGTCAAACGGTAGCGACTTGGAACACATGCCCCCGCCCGATGACGTTCTGCCCGCCGAGCCGCCTATGGACATAACGGCGCCTCCCTTCGACGCCGAATTCTCCCGCCAACCTCCGCCGGAAACCGGGGAGGAAGCCGCTGCCAGGGTGACCAATGTCGCCGAGAGCTCTGAGGGCTATCCTGAGCCATCCGGTCCCTCCCCCGGCATGCCGGCGAAGAACGGAGGGGTGGACGCTGTCACGCCCCTGTCGGACGCGCCCGCAGGGCCGAACCGTACTGTCAACGAGGCCGAAGTGCCGGATTCAGGCGAGAATCAGGCCCGGGGAGGCGCAGTGCCGGAGCAGCCTGCGTCCGAAGTACAGTCTCCAATGTTCAACGGAGGACTGGCCGGCGCCGCCCAAGTTCCGGATTCTGAAGCAGCCGATACAGCTCCCCACGCCGAGAACGGCCGCCAGCTCCTGCGCATCACCTTCAACCGCTCCGGCCAGTTCAGTCGCGACAAATACCGGCTGCGGGAGATCTTCGACGCAGTGCGCGATCCAAAAGGTCGGGACCAGTTCGTCGTCGTCTTGGAGACAAATGGCTCCCGCCATCAGCTTACCTTCCCCAACGAATACTGTAACGTCAGCGCCCGCCTTCTCAATGACCTGCGTAATCATTTCAAAGTAAAGGTGGCGGTGGAAGACCAACCTTGAGCACGTTGACCGGTCGCCGAATTCGCAGTCTCCACAGCGGTTTCATCACAGTACAGACGGGACGGGCCTCCCTGTGAATTTTCTGCACCCGCGCGCGCACCGCAGAACGGGCATTAAGCCTTTGCCGCCATCCCTCCTGAGGGCCGCGGGAATATCGGCCTGTGATGGCCTTCGCCTGAGATAGAAATACTACTGCCCTTAGCTACGCAATGAGTCCTCCTGCACCATCTGTTCCTGTCAAATCTCTCGCACCAGCCGTTTCTCCGCGCGGCGTCCTCTAAGTGGCTTTCGTTGCTACGCTATGGACCGATCCAGTCGTTGTATTGGACCTTTGATTTACCCTGGTACGCGCTATGGAATGTACAGAGAACAGCACAAAGAACTCTGGTAAGCACGCCCTCCGACAATAATACGTCCTGCCTGAGCGGAGGACAGCCGCATGGCCAAATGAACACCAAAAGCGTTCCCGTCTAAATGGAGTGACTTGATGAACTTTGCTACGACATCCAAACAGATCGAAGGCGCCTACGCCCTGGCTCAGGAAAGATACGCGGCCATCGGCGTGGATACGGAGCAGGCCCTGAAAACGCTGCGCGGCGTACCCATCAGCCTCCATTGCTGGCAGGGCGATGACGTGCTCGGCTTTGAAGAGCCCGGCCGGGGCCTGGGCGGCGGCCTCATGGCGACCGGCAACTATCCCGGGCGCGCCCGAACCGTGGACGAGCTGCGCAGCGACCTGGATATCGCCTACAGCATCATCCCTGGCAATCACCGCCTCAATCTTCACGCCATGTACCCCGATACCGATGAGAAGCCGGCCCGCAATGAGATCGAGCCCCGCCACTTTCAGGGCTGGGCAGACTGGGCCAAAGAAAACGGCCGCGGCATCGACTTCAATCCTACACTGTTCTCACACGCCCTGGCCGAAGATGGTTTCACCCTCGCCTCCTTCGACAATGACATCCGCCAGTTCTGGATCCAGCACTGTATCGCCTGCCGCGAGATCGGCAGCTTCTTTGGCCGAGAGCTGGGCACGCCCGCAATGACCAATATTTGGATCCCCGACGGACTTAAAGACACGCCCAGCGACCGCGCAACCCCGCGCCGCCTGCTCAAAGACGCCTTGGACCAGATATTTGAGAAGGAGATCGATCCCAGCTACAACCGTGACGCCATCGAATGTAAACTCTTCGGTCTCGGTTCAGAGAGTTACGTCGTCGGCTCGCACGAATTCTATCTGGGCTACGCCGCGCAGAACGGCCAGGCCCTCTGCCTCGACGCCGGCCACTTTCACCCGACCGAGGTCATCTCCGATAAGATATCGGCCTGTCTCCTCTTCGTTTCAGAGCTGGTCCTCCATGTGAGCCGCGGCGTACGCTGGGACAGCGACCATGTCGTTACCTTCAGCGACGAGCTGCAGGCGATCATGCAGGAAATCGTTCGCGGGGACCACCTCGACCGCGTGCACATCGGCCTGGACTTCTTCGACGCCAGCATCAACCGCGTGGCCGCCTGGGCAATCGGCACCCGCAATTCCCTGCGAGCCCTGCTGCTGGCTTTGCTTGAGCCAAAAGAGACCATGCAGGAGATCGAACGCAATGCCGATTACACCACCCGCCTGGCACTGATGGAAGAGTTGAAGGCGATGCCCCACGCGGCCGTATGGGACTACCACTGCCTGCAGCAGGATGTGCCGGTGGGCATGGCCTTTATGCAGGAGATCCGGCAGTACGAGAGGGAAGTGCAGTCGCTGCGGGACTGACAAAGCGTTCCTTCACAAGAGATGACCGTCCGCCCCCCAGTCAGGAAAAAACGGTATTGGACGACAAATGACCGAGAAACGCACCACCGTTCTCGCCATCGACATCGGCGCCGAGTCCGGCCGGGTGATGGCAGTGCACTTCGATGGCGCCGGCCTGCAGCTGGAAGAGATTCATCGCTTTCCCAACTACGCGCTGACCGTCAACGGCGTCCTCCAATGGGACATTCTTCACCTCTGGCGAGAGGTGCAGGCCGGTATCGGCCTCAGCAGAGCCCACGCAGCCGGACCCCCCGCCAGTCTGGCCGTCGACACCTGGGGCGTCGACTTCGGCCTCCTCGACCGCCACGGCAATCTCATCGGCAACCCGGTCTGCTACCGCGACAGTCGCACCGAGGGAATGCTCGACGCCGTCTTCGCCCGCGTCCCAAAGGCAGAGGTCTTCGCACAGACCGGCATTCAGTTCATGGCCATCAATACGCTCTACCAGATGATGAGCCTCGTAGAGAGTGGTTCGCCCCACCTACAGATTGCGGAGCGCTTCCTCACCGTTCCCGATCTGCTCAACTTCTGGCTGAGCGGCGCCCAGGTGTGCGAATTCAGCAACGCCACCACCACCCAGATGCTCAACCCCTTCACCCGCTCCTGGGCCGGCGAACTGCTGGAAGCCCTCGGCATTCCCCTCGTCCTCTTCCCCGAAGTCGTGCAGCCGGGAACGCGCCTCGGGACTTACCAAGACATCCCTGTCATTGCACCAGCCTGTCATGACACCGGCAGCGCAGTCGCCGGCGTCCCCGCCCAGACTGGTAACTTCGCCTATATCAGCAGCGGCACCTGGAGTCTCGTCGGCCTTGAGGTACAGGAGCCTGTCGTCAACGAAGCAGCACTCGCCGTCAATGCCACCAACGAAGGCGGCGTCTACGGCTCATTCCGGCTGCTCAAAAACGTGATGGGCCTGTGGCTGTTGCAGCAGTGCCGGTCGACCTGGGAGCAGCAAGGGAGGTCTTATTCCTACCCGGAACTGGTCTCCCTGGCAGAGTCGGCCGAACCTCTGCGCTCTCTCGTCGATCCCAACGACGACCGTTTCCTGCCCCCTGGCGACCATCCCGCCCACATCCAGGCCTTCTGCCAGCAGAGCGGCCAGGCGGCCCCGGAGAGCGACGCCGCCATCGCTCGCTGTGTCTTTGACAGCTTGGCTCTGGCATACCGGAATGTACTCCTGGAGCTCCAGAGCTTGACTGGACGCCCGATCGACGTCATTCACGTCGTTGGCGGCGGCTCCCGCAACCGGCTTCTCAATCAGCTCACCGCCGACGCCACCGGCATCCCTGTCCTGGCCGGTCCCGGCGAAGCCACCGTTATCGGCAACGCGCTCGTGCAGCTCATCAGCCTCGGTGAGCTGGCGAACCTCGACGAGGGCCGTCAATTGGTCTCTGGATTAGGAGAATTGGAGAGGTTCGGGCCGGAAGGGGAGGATGCTTGGCGGGACGTTAGAATGCCTGCCATCCAATAGAAAACGATTCTACGAAGGAGTATTCAAAGAGGTTCGGAAAACGCCATAAGGACTACGCTCCGCACACGTCCACGTACAGAGATTCCCACTCTGACCACGCAATGCGCAAAACAAAGTGACCCGCCCAGCAGATAGTGCAAAGGCGGGTCAGACACCCTCTCTTTCATACCGCTTCTGATTCTCGCTGCCGGAAACTTCAGTCCCTCTTCTTACCGCGCGAAAACGAAACGCGCAGATGGCTGTCCGCCGCGTGCGGCGCGGCCAGACCGTTGTCCATGCGCAGCAGTTCACGTTGACGGGGCGTCAGGTCGCCCAGCCAGCCCTCCTGGAATCCGTCATGGGGATCGACCTGAAAAATCAGCGCGCTCTTGCGGTAATGGCCGAACATCGCATGGCGGTCGGTTTGCGTCCGATTGGCTCCGCCACCGTGCCAGCACTGGCCGTTGAAGACGAGTACACTGCCGGCCGGCGCAACCAGCTGGTGGACGTGCTTTACATCCATCCCCTCCGGCGGCCCGGCCATCCCGCTCCGATGCGAGCCGGGCACGATGCGCGTGCCCCCGTTTTCCGACGTGAAACTGTCCAGCAGCCAGACCGTATTGACCATCACCGGCGATACCATGTTCAACAGGTCGGCGCGGATATCGCTGTGCAGACCCTGTTCTGGGTCCCCCGGCCGCACGATGCGCGCGTTCAGGCTGCCCAGGATGATCTGTTTGCCCAGCATATACTCGATCACAGGCAGAGTGCGCGGGTGATCGATGAGCGGGTGGTAGAGCGGTTCGAGCACGGGCAGGTTGCTCACATGCCCGGCCTGGCCCAAAAATCGCTGCTCGCCACCAAGCTTCGCCGCCCACCCCGCCAGCGAGGCGCGCAGAGCCTCTACCTCTGCTCCACTCAGAACATCCTCCAACAGAGTGAAGCCGTAAACATCCATCTCCCAAAACGCCTGTTGAAGTGATGCCATCTGGCGGCCTTTCTCGGTGCTGGTGCGTTCTGGCGCGTTCAGTTGCGTTCAGAATGTCAACAAATCATACCGCGCTTGGATTCCAGCCCGTGGGCTATCGGATTGTCCCCGATCCAGCGCTCGTCCACCGGTTCCGAGGCCAGCTGGTAACGCGTGTCGGTCGAGAGCCGGATCTGGTTAGTCTGGTTGTCCATGCTGGCGTGCATCGTATACATGCTGAATACCAGCAGATCGCCCATCGCGTAGTCGGTGGTCAGCCAGCGACTCCTCAGTTCCGCCCGCGCGGCGACGGCATCCAGTGAAAAGGCGCCGCCGTTGGGATTCTGCCACAGCTTCTCCCCCGATTCGATCTCCTCGGCATCCGGGTAGTTGGTGCAGTAGGCATCTACGTCCAGAGTCCCGTAGTCGGCCTTGACCTCTTCAAAGCGATGGGAGTTCTCCAGGATCATCAATCCGCCCATCTCGATGGGCATGTCGCCCAGCGGCGTCCAACTCGTGTACAGACGCTGTGTTCCCCGCCCCATAAAGACAATGTCGTAATGGGGAGGCGTTGCAGTTGTCTCGCCCGGCGGTTTCGAGCGGCACCAGGTATAGTCGAAATGGCGCACCTCCCCGCCCAGAAACTGTCTGTAGAAATCCATCATCGGCCCGTCATAAAGCAACTCCAGGAGGGGAGGGTTGTCCTTGGTCAACTCCACCATGAATGCATTCTCAAAGTCAGCGTGGGCAACACCATCCTCCATAGGATAGTCTGGGTCCAGACAGCCCGCAGCCTCAAGTTTCCTCAGCATTTCAAGCCGGGCCGCCAGGACCTGGTTTCTGTCCAGCAGACCGGGCAGGTAAAGATAGCCGTCCTGCTCAAACCGCCAGCGCAGCTCCTTAATGTCCGAAAGAGCATCGCTCGACGAGCGCAGCGACCCAAACGCCTCCGGCGACGTATCGAGCAGACTGCCTTGAAAACTGGGCGAAATCGAGAGATCCATCGTTCTTCTGCTCCAATGCACTGTGTGAGTCCTGGTGGCTTGGTCGAGGGCGCATCCTGTCGTTGCTATGCCCAGGGATCAACCACGATCTTGGCCGCTTCACCCTGTGCCAGCAGCCCGAATCCCGTCTGCAGCTGGCTCATCGGCAACTGATGGCTGATCAGCAGGTCGATCAGGGGCGACTGCCGGATGACCTTCATGACTTTAGAGTAGTCGCCCATATTGTAGAGCCAGGATCCGACAACGGTCAACCCTTTACGGATCATGTCGGTACTGATTGTAATTGTAAGTTCATCACGGCACTCGCCGACAAAAGCCACGCGTCCCCGGCGGCGGGTGGCGTCAATGCAGAGCCGCTCCGCTGCGACGCGGCCAGAACAGTCGATCGCGCAGTCTACGCCTCTGCCCTCCGTCAGACTGCAGATTTTCCGCAGAATGTCCGGGTCGCTGGGGTCGAGCACTGTCTCCGCCCCCATCTCCAGCGCCCGGCTGGCCCGCCACGGCGCCGGTTCGACGCCAATAACCCGCGCGTTGCGAAAACGCGCATTGACCACCGCACCCAGCCCGACCGGTCCCAGGCCCGTGACCAACACCGTGTCCTGGGAGTTGACGTTAATAGCCTCTAATCCGCCGAAGGATGCGCCGATTCCATCGATCGCCATCGTCGCCTGCGCATAGCTCACATCGTCCGGGATCCTGGGCAGCAGCCACGCCGGCTTAAGCGTGTAGTGGGCAAAGGTGCCGGCGCCGGCCATCGAGCCATTCACCGCGGCGAAATCATGGCTGTCTTCGCAGTATATATAATCGCCACTCATGCAAAGGTGACAGCGCCCGCACGAAAACTGGGGAAGAACAACCACCCGGTCCCCAACGCTGACCGGGCCCCGCTCAGCAACCTCCACCACCTCGCCCACGCCTTCATGACCAATTATCGCCTGGTTCTGGCCGGCCATCCATAGCTTGTATTCGGTGCACAGCGCAGAAGCACGGACTTTTACGACCGCCCAATCCGCTTTCGCCCGCGGGTCGGGCATTTCATGAAACGCGACCTGACGTTCACCGGTTATTGCTGCTTGGATCACGGGAAACGCTCCTTGTTGGTCCAGCGGCCCCGGTGCGTGCGTTCACTCACCACACACGTCGACTGGCACGACCCTGTCAGAAGAAAGTTTGGACAGACGGGAAAGAAGGGAGAAATAGCACAATACCTGGCGCACCGGTTTCAGAACAACCCCTCCTTCGGGCTGTTATTCCAGGGAACTGCCTCAACGCCGCCCGAATAACGTGGTATCAAGGCCTGGACCCCCGGGTCTGCCTCTTCGGTCCACGCAGTCCACTCAGCATTTTCAGTGACATGCTCGGCGACAACGGCCTGGACGGCCTCGGGCAGTTCGGCATAAAGGGCCCAGTACCAGATAGTGAGTACCGTCCGCCACTGGTCGCTCTGGTTTGCGTGTGCCGAATGTAACAGCCGCGCATCGCCGACCACCACGTCCCCCGCGCGCACAGGGACATCAACCTCGCCTTCAGCCTTCTGAAATGCAGGGTGGCTCAAGTCCTTGGCGCGGCCCACTTCGTCGCTCTCATGCGCCCGGCGGTCCATATCGTGTAGCGCGTGCCGCTTCAGGTGCGACCCCGGGATCAGACGCAGACAACCGTTTTCTGGGCTGGTGTCGACCAGGTAGTACATCAGAAAATACTGCTGCGGCTGGTCGGTGTAGCTGATCGGATGCTCCCACAGTACGCCGTCCTGATGCCAGTACAGCGGAGGACTGTGCGGCGGCTTGCTGATCACAAATCCGCTCCAGACTCTGGGATCGTCAAAACCCAGCTGAGCCAGCGCCCCCAACGCACCCGGATGGGCAATCAGTTCCGGAAAGGCCGGGTGCGGAAACTTCCAATAGGGTATGATGCAGCCCTGCGACCGGCGCTGTTCAAAATGCTCCTCATCTTCCTGCGCGATCGTCCATTCGCTCATGGCATTCAGTTTAGCGACCATCTCCGGTTCCAAGACATTCTCGAAGATGCAAAAGCCGTCGCGCATGAGCTGGTTCCGCTTTTCGACTGCGGTAATAGGCATGAGCGAACCTCCATACTGTCCGATTGCGGATGTCGGCCAAAGATACTGTCGGGAAGAGATTGAATAGTTCGGCGATTGCGCGGACGGAGTGGTTAAAGGCTACGGCGTCGGCTGCTCCTCATCCGGCTTGCGCACCGGGCGCCGTGCCATGGCCCGCGGCTCCACCTGGCTGTAGATGCGCCGGATGGCCCGTTTCCACATCGAGCGCGCCGCCGCCGCCTGATAGGTAGCCTGCCGCTGTGTATTCGTCCACCAGGTCGACTCCGGCTTCTCCACCGGCACGCTCCACTTGACGGCGCATGCCCCCCAGGTCAGACCCGCGCCAAATCCGACAAACACGAGATTATCCCCCGGCGCCACCTTCCCCTCCTCAATTGCTTCGCATAGTGCAATGGGGATGCTGGCAGTGCTCGTGTTGCCGTACTTGTGAACGTTTACGTAGACCTTGTCTTCCGGAATCTTCAACTGACGCAGCACGCTATGCTGGATAATGCGCTTGTTCGCCTGGTGCGGTACTACCAAATCGACTTCGCTGACCCGGACACCCGCCTTGTCCAACACCCGTCGGGTGGCATCGGCCATGATTCGCGTGGCGAAGCGGAAAACGGCCCGCCCGTCCATCTGGATGTAATGCGAACCGCTGCTGACCGTCTCCAAGCTGGCCGGTGCAGCGCTTCCGCCAGCCGGAATCGTCAGCAGCTCCGCGCCCGAGCCGTCGCTGCCGAGCACTGAAGCCGTGACACCGCCCGGCACGTCGCTGGCCGCCAGCAGCACCGCACCCGCGCCGTCTCCAAACAGAACGCACGTCGTCCGGTCCGTCCAATCCACCCACCGGCTCAGCGTTTCCGAGCCGACGACCAGCACATACTCGGCGTCCCCGGCCAGAATCTGCCCGCGCGCGACGCTGAGAGCATACACAAAGCCGGAACAGGCAGCGCTCAGATCAAATCCGCCGGCATTCACAAGCCCCAAATTGTCCTGGATGATACTGGCAGTGGCGGGGAAAAAATGTTCCGGCGAGCTGGTCGCACAGATAACCAGGTCGACCTTAGCGGGATGGAGGTCAGCTACTTCCAGCGCTTTGCGCGCCGCCTGCGTCCCCAGAGACGCAGTCGTCTCCTCGGGCGAGGCCGCGACCCGCCGCTCCTGAATGCCCGTACGCGTGCGAATCCACTCGTCTTGCGTATCGACGACCTGTTCCAGATCGTGGTTTGTGACCACCCGATCGGGAACCTCATAACCCCAGCCGATAATCTGGGCATAGCAGGGCGTCTGCACCTTGTCCGGCACCGGCTGCTCCGCCTCTGCCGCCGGAAAGTGCCCGTTCAAATGCGCGTCTGCGTAGTCGCTTCCGGTCCCGTTTTCCTCGTGCGCTTGCGCTGTCATACCCCATTCTCCTCAAACCGGCGCAGCATCAGACATGAGTTGTGGCCGCCAAAGCCAAAACTATTGCTCATTGTCACTGCGACGTCTGCCTGCACAGACCGCAACGGCGTGTAGTTCAGATCGCAAGATGGATCGGGGTTGTCCAGATTGATGGTTGGCGGGATGACACCCTCTTCGATCGTCTTGAGACAGACTATCGCCTCAATTGCGCCCGCCGCTCCCAACAGGTGCCCAAGCATCGATTTTGTACTGCTGACGTTCACGTTGTAGGCGTGCTCGCCCAACGCCCTCTTGATCGCCTTTGTTTCACCAGGGTCGTTGAGTTCCGTGCTCGTCCCATGCGCGTTGACGTAACTCACATCGGACCGCTTCACCCCGTAGCTCTCCGCTTTGCGCAGGGCCATATTCATCGCATCTTCCGCGCCCTGGCCGTCGAAATGGGGCGCGGCCATGTGATACGCATCCGCGCTGTTGCCGTAGCCAATTACTTCCGCATAGATGCGGGCGTTGCGGGCCAGCGCATGCTCCATCGACTCCAGAATCAGGATCGCGCTGCCCTCGCTCATCACAAAGCCATCCCGGTCGCTGTCGAACGGACGGCAGGCCGCCGACGGTTCCTCGTTGCGCTGGCTCATCGCGCCCATAATGTCGAAACCGGCCATGATGATTGGTAGCAGCGCCGCCTCCGAACCCCCCGTGACCATCACTTGCGCATCGCCGCGCCGGATCAACTCAAATGCCTCACCAGTTGCCGCCGTGCCGCTGGCGCAGGCGTTCACTACCGAGAAGTTGGGTCCCCGAAAATCATAGAGTATCGCGATCTTCCCGGCCGCGCTGTCCACCAGCATATTCGGAATCAGAAACGGACTCACCTTGCGTAAGCCGCGCTTTTCCGTCAGTCTGAAATTGTCAAGTAGAGAGGTGAGGCCGCCCGTCCCGCTGGCGATCAGTACGCCAATATCGGTTGGCGTCTCCTTGCTCAGATCGATCCCACTGTCGCTGAGCGCCTGCTCTGTTGCCACCAGGGCATACTGAATGTATGGATCAAGCCGGCGGGCCTCCTTACGATCCATATAGTTCTTGGCTTCGAAACCCTTCAACTCCCCTGCAAAGCGGGTATTCAGTTCGCTGGTGTCGAATTTCGTGACAGTATCAATGCCTGACCGACCTGCCAGCAAGGCGTCCCACGTCTCATCAACCGTCAGGCCCAGGGGCGTCACCGCACCGATGCCGGTGATCACAACCCGCCGCGGCTGGCCGTTGCTACTATACATGCGCGTTGATTCCATGTGAACATCCCGACTCAAGCAAATAGCGTCCACTTGCTCTCATCGTCAGCCCACCTTCTGTAGAAAGATTCGCATCTGACTGTACACTCTACTATAACACATATACGGGCCAATCGTTGCGCTCCTACATGCCCAGGGGTGCATCCCAAAATGTGGGCGAACTTCCCCACGCCTCAGGTCGCTGCGGACCCCCAACCATCTCGCCATCAACTCCGCATCAGAGTTAGCCCCTTCTCTGACCACTGACCACTGACTACTGACTACTGCAGTTCCGGGCGGTCGGGCCTATTCGGCCCTCCCTTGTGCGGGGGCTCCGCCCCCGCAACGCCCCCGGTCCTACAACATGCCTCGACGACCTGGTGTCGACATTGGTGACAAGTGTCCAATCGAAAGAGTTTTGCCAGACCACGTCCCGCCTGTACCCGAGCCAATCTCACCCAGACCAACCTGCGGCATTCTCTCCTCACTCCTCTCCACTCTCTCCTCGCCCTTGTGCCTTTCCTTTCCCGCCCCAAAATTGGACTACACCCGAAGGGGATGTTTTCTTGACAAATTTAGTTCGATGCCGTACAATTCCGTTTGTGACAAAGGTCAGTTCTGCAGTCCATCCCAATCCACAGTGTTCGGGCCAGGCAAACGGTATGTCCAACGCGCCCGGTGACGCAGACTCGCGACAGGCGCCTGAAGAAATGGTCGGCTTCCGTGAGCTTCTGGCCGAGTCAGGCCTGGATCATGTGCACGGCATGGAAATCTTGCGGCTGATCAAGATGTGCGCCGGAGCCTACGACCGCATTCTGGGCGAGCGCATGCGCCATGAAGAAATCTCTCTGCCCCAATGGCGGATCCTGATCCGCCTCTACCTGGCAGAACGCAATGGCCAGGCCGCCCAAACGCCTACAGACTTGGCAAACAGCCAGCGCTTGAGCAAAAATACGATCAGCGCTCACCTGCGCGCCTTGGAAAAATCGCGGCTTATCGAACGTCAACTGGACCCGAACGACCTGCGGGCGTTTCTTATCCGTCTGACGGCTTACGGCAGAAGCCTGGTCCGCACGCGTACACCACAGCATTTCGAGTTTCTCAACGAGTTGATCGCGCAACTCTCGCCCGAAGAGTGCGAAATGTTGCAGGAGTTGCTGACTAAACTGGTTGACTCCCTGCAACGGGAACGCGAACCCGACGTCGGCCTGTAGTCGCCGGTAATCGAACCGTTGCAATCTGACTCTCTGCCCTAGGAGCGGCATGTGAACCAACGAAGACCATTCGCTAGACCTGGCGGCGGCCCGGGAGGACCGGGAGGACCGCGCGAGGGCGGCGGCAGTATGAAGGACTTGGGTCGCTCATTCCGCTATCTGGGCGCCTACAAGATGACCACAACGCTGGCATATGCCGCCCTGTTTATCAGCATCGGTGCCCAGCTTATCGTCCCTCAGCTGGTGCAAAACGTCCTTGACGCCGTAACAGACAGTGTGTTCGCCCGTCAGATTCTTGCCCTGCCGGAATCGGAGCGAACCGCCGCGATTGAGCAGCTTCCGCTTTCGGTCGAACAGCTGACTGAACGAGCTGTCAATGCCGAAGGGCCGATCTACTGGGCTATGGTCTTCATCGTTGTCTTTTCTCTGGCCCGAGGGCTGTTCGCCTTCGCACAGGCCTTCCTGGCCCAGAAAGTGAGTCAGGACTTGGCCTTCGATTTTCGCAACGAGCTGTTCGAAAAGATTCAGCGCCTCTCTTTCAGCTATCATGACCGCAATCGTACCGGCCAGCTGATGATTCGCGCCACCGACGATGTCGAAAAACTGAGAATGTTTATCGGTCAGGGGATGTTGCTGGCCGTCCAGTCCATCGTCCTGCTCATCGGTTCGCTGACAGTGTTGGCCTTCACCAACCTGACATTGACCCTGATCATCCTCCCAGTGCTGCCCGTGGCGCTCATCCTCTTCATGGTCTTCGGCTCAGTCGCCCAGTCTCTATTTGGTGAAATCCAACGTCGGCTTTCGACCCTCAACGAGATCCTACAGGAAAATCTGGCCGGCATCCGCGTCGTCAAGGCCTTTGTGCGCGAAAGAGAAGAGCAGGACAGGTTCGACAACGCGGCCGAGCGGCTCATGGATCAGCACATTCGCGTTGCGAAAATCTTCAGTTTCCTCTTTCCCTTCATCTTTCTCATCTCTAACCTGGGCCAGGCCGCTGTCGTTTACTGGGGCGGGCGCCAGATCCTCTTCGATACGCTCACCCTTGGTGAGTGGCAAAAGTTCTCCCTCTATCTCATATACGTCTTCTTCCCCGTAGGCCAGCTCGGCTTTATCGTCGCCCAGATGAGCCAGGCCAGCGCCAGCGCCAAACGCATCTTCGAAATCCTCGACGCCGAGAGCGAAGTCACCGACAAACCCGGCGCACAGCCTATGGCGCAGGTGCACGGCCGTGTCAGCTTTGACGAAGTAACATTCCGCTACTTCAACAGCAGCGAACCTGTCCTCCAGGACGTCTCCTTCGAGGCCCAGCCAGGCGAAACCGTCGCCCTCTTGGGCGGAACCGGTAGCGGCAAGTCGACCATCATCAACCTGATCCCCCGTTTCTACGACGTGAGCGAAGGTCGCGTCGTCATCGATGACTGGGACGTGCGCGATGTCACCCTGGATAGCATGAGGCGCCAGATCGGCATCGTGTTGCAGGAGACCAATCTCTTTACCGGTACTATTCGCGACAATATCGCCTTCGGCCGCCCCGACGCCACCGACGACGAGGTCGAGGCTGCCGCCAGAGCCGCCGCCGCACACGACTTCATCGTCAGCTTCCCCGACGGCTATCAGACTGCCGTAGGGGAGCGCGGTACCACCCTTTCCGGCGGCCAAAAGCAGCGCGTCGCCATCGCCCGCGCCCTCCTGACCGACCCGCGCATCCTCATACTCGACGACTCCACCAGCAGCGTCGATGTCGCCACCGAGGTGCTCATCCAGAATGCGCTCGACCGCCTCATGGTGGGACGCACCAGCTTTGTCATCGCCCAGCGCATCAGCACCGTCGTCAACGCCGACCAGATCCTTGTCCTCGATAGAGGCCGCATCGTCGACCGCGGCAACCACGAGGAATTGATGCGGACCAGCGCCATCTACACCGATATCTACCACAGCCAGCTGGTCGAAGACGCAGCGGTCGAGATGGAAGCGCCGCTGGTCGCGGAAACATAGCCCGCCGCCAGCAGCCCATGATACGCACTATTTCTCCCAGGAGTCTGTCCGATGTTCGGTGACCGCATGTTACGGCAGGAGACGCTGAAGCCGAAGAGCGTCGGCGCCACCTTGGCCCGCTTTAGTCGATACTTTCGCCCCTACTGGTTGGGCCTGACCCTCGTCGCCGCCCTGATGGCGGTCAACGCCTATACGCAGGTGATCGGCCCGGTACTGATCGGCCAGGCCGTGGACTGCTTTCTGGCGCCTGCCGCCTTCGGCGAGGGCGGCGAAGACGGCAGAGGGCTTCAACTCCCGGCACAAAGCGACCCGCAGACGGAAACCGACAGCCAGGCCAACTGCTGGTATGCCCCGGAGGTCGCCCTCGGCGATCCCAGCCGCAATGACCTGCTGCGCGGCCTCCTCAACATTACCTTGGTCATCACTGCCTACTATCTGGTCGGATCCGTCACCGGCGGCTTGATGTTCTTCAGCATGAGCAGGACCGGTCATCACGTTCTGCGCCGCTTGCGCGTGCGCCTCTTCAACCACCTCCATCGCCTCTCCCTCGGCTTCTACACGCGCAACGAGACCGGCGATCTGATGAGCCGCATCACCAACGACTCGGACACCATCCAGCAGGTTGTCAGCTTTGCCCTGGTGCAGGTACTGAGCAGCGTGCTGCTGATCCTCTGGATCGTCTGGCAGATGGTCGCTATGAATTGGGCCTACGCGCTCATCAGCCTCAGCGTTGTACCGCTCATGGGGCTGGCGACCCTGTGGTTCAGCACTCAGGCGCGCAAAGCCTTTCGCGTCACCCGCCAGAGCATCGGCGACGTCAACGCAGAATTGGAAGAGGGCATCTCCGGCGTGCGCGAAGTTCAGGCCTTCAGCCGCGAGGAAACCAACATCGAGCAGTTCCGGCAAAGCAACGCCGTCAACCGCGACGCCAACATCAAGGCCGTTGCCTACACCTCCGCCCTCGCGCCCACGCTCGAAGCCCTCGGATTCCTCGGCATCGCCGTCGTCGTTGGCGTCGGCGGCGTGATGCTCCTGCGCGGTCAGACTCTGGCAGGTTCGGCCATCTCCCTCGGCCTGATCGTCACCTTCCTGGGCTTTGCCCAGCGCTTCAACATGCCCATCTCCCAGATCAGCGTCATGTGGACCAATATCCAGAGCGCCATCGCCGGCGTAGAGCGCATCTTTGAGCTGATGGACGAGGTCCCGGAAGTGCAGGAAAAAATCAGTGCACCGGCGATGTCCGCAATCCGCGGCGCCGTTTCCCTGGAAAATGTCGAAGCCGAATACGTACCCGGAGAACCGGTTCTGAGGGGAATCAACCTGAGCGCTCAACCGGGCGAGACCGTAGCCATCGTCGGACCCACCGGCGCCGGCAAGACGACCATTATCAATCTGCTACCCCGCTTCTGGGATGTAACCGGCGGCACCGTGCGTATCGATGGTGTCGACGTGCGCGACGTACAGTTGCACAGCCTGCGCGAGCAGATCGGCATCGTCCTCCAGGATACCTACCTGTTCAGCAGTTCGGTGATGGACAATATCCGCTTCAGCCGCGCCAACGCTTCCAACGAGGAGGTCATCTCCGCCGCAAAACTGGCCCAGGCGCACGACTTCATCCAGCGGCTTCCCGAAGGCTATGAGACAGTCCTCGGCGAACGCGGCGCCGGCCTCAGCCAGGGACAGCGTCAGCTCCTCGCCATCGCCCGCGCCGCACTGGCCGACCCCCGTATCCTCATCCTCGACGAGGCCACCAGCAGCGTCGACACCCGCACCGAGCAGAGAATCCAGGCCGCGCTCAACGACCTGCTGAAAGGACGCACCAGCTTCGTGATCGCCCACCGCCTCAGCACCATCCGCAGTGCCGACCAGGTCCTGGTATTGAAGGACGGTGAAATTATCGAACGGGGCACACACGACGGGTTGCTTGCTCAGCGGGGCTTCTACTACGAACTCTACATGAACCAGTTCCGCCGCCAGGAAGATCTGCCCGTGCAGCCCAATGGAAGCGGTCCTCCCGCTGCAGTAGGTGTCCCAGCAAGTCCGGCCACCTGACACGCAAAAAGGGCCGCGAACCGATACCAATGCGCTGAGTATTCAGAACCAAATGGAGCGATTGGTTCATCTACCAGCTAGGTCCCCGAGAACCGGTTTCCCCTGGCGTCTAGCCGCCTGGTGCCGCTGGAAGCCAGGCGAAAAGCCTACGCTCCCCACCTGAATCCTCCATACAGTCCGATTCGTAATTCGGGCTAAAAGCGAGAGGGGATGCTGGAAACGAACAGCGAGAGTGCCGGTAACGCCTACTCCGACCGAAACTGCAACCACACCAGCGGGATCAGCATACCGATCACCACAATCGGGACACTATCCCAGGGAGCGAGATTGACCTGGATCCACAGACCGCCGGGAAATACGTCCACGCCGTAAAGAATGTAAGCGCCCCAGCCCACGAGCATCGCCCACAACAAGCGCTGAACAAGCAACTGGCGCGGCATCACCTGCACCAGCACCACGAGCAGTAGCGCCAACACCACCAGCTGCGTGACCATAGCAATCGTCAGCGAAGAGACATCGACCTCAACCGCCTCCGGCCTGACCTCTGTCGCGGGTGTCGGGACCGCTACCGCCGTCGGCACAGCTGTCACGGCCGCCTCCTGCGGAGTCGCCGGCGTGACCGCCCGCTCCGGGTTCGTGACCTCAATCTGCGTTCTGTCCGACCCCACGTCCGGGTCAGGAATGCGCGCCCGGATCTCCGTACTCGAGTCCGCCTCCACACTGTCGACCGCGATCAGGAGCGTGCCGGTTCTCTCCAATAGCACTGATTTACGCGCAAATCCCCCGCGGGTGGGGACGGGATTCGACTGGATGGCAAGCTCCTCTCCCTCATAGATCAGTCGGAAATTCACAGGTGTTCCATCCGGTACTGTGTTCCCGTTGTGGTCCAGAATCGGGCCTGCCTGCAGCTCCAGGCTGTCACCGAGCCTCAGGTCGGTCTGAATAAGCACTTGCTCGCCATCCTCCGCCTCTTCGATTACGAAGCCCTCGTTCAGAGCAGTCAGGCCGATCCGCTGGTTCGGGTCCGGCTCCAGCCGCTCGACCAGATTACTGAAGCGTGTGCCCGGTACGCTGACCGGAGGCGCGCCGGTGACCGTCTGCGCGCGGAACAGTGCACGCACGGCCGCTTCCAAAAACGGTTGGCTCTTGGAGTAAACGCCGAGAAAAGCGGTCATCTTCCCGATCTCGGTCGAATCAAAGAAGTAGGGTTCGTTGAGCGCCAGCACCACCAGCTTGCTCCCCGGTAGCCGGTCACCACGCTGACGCAGAAACCGCTTGACCGCATCGCTGCTGTCGTAATTCGCCACATCCACATCCAGCATGGCGAAGATCAACCAGTCGGCGTTTATTATCTCCTCCTCCAACGCCTCTGCCACCGCCGAGTCTGCCGTGCCGCTGAGGATAGAGTTCAATTCGGCAAACGTACGACTTCGGATCTTCTCCTCTCGCAGCTGATTGGTCGCCTCCGGTCCGTAGAGCCTTAACATGATCACTTCCAATGCGGTCGGCTCCACGACAGCATCTGCTCGGCAGCCGTCGCATTCATGCAAAATGCGGCTATCCGTGAAAATCAATATCTCTTCGTCTTCACCCGGCGGCGCCGGTAGCGGATCGGTCAGCCCCGGGGAGTCGGGGAAGAATATCGTCAGCGCCTCACTGGCGACCTGGTCCAACAGCAACTGTGCCCCTCTCTGATGTTCGGCACTGAACGCCTCATCCAGGTCGGCCGGCCCCACCACCACATCCGCCAGGTCGATTTCAACCTGTCTATCCTGTGCAACGCCACCGGCTGTCGCCGCATCGGCCCTGTTTTCAGGGGAAAACAGCCGCACTTTCAAGCGCAGAATCCGTCGTAACGAGGCATCCACGCGCGCCGCAAACTCGGCATCGTTGGTATAGCGCTCGCGGAAGAAAATAATCGTCTCTTTGATATTGGCCCTCTCATCCAACCAGCTGTCCGTCAGAGAGAAATCTGCCAGGTAGAGCAGGTCGTTGCCGGCCGTGAACGCATCCAGAGCGATGCGCCGCCGCGGGAAATCCTGCAAAGGAGGGTCGTAGTAGCGGCGCACCGCCATCACGCCCAGCGCGTCGCTCATCAATATTCCCCCCTCCGCACGCCAGGGAGCGAACTCCTCCAGATCCAGGAGAATGCCCAGCTCCTGTGCCAGACTGATGGGCGGCGTACGCTCGCGACTGCCCTGAAAGCTGCTGAAACGTATATGCCCTGACATCAGCGCTTCCGTGGAGGCCGTCGTCCCATCCACTCGCAGGATCGCAGATGGCCGCTCAGTGACCGCGGCAAATGGCGGCAGTTCGATTCGCTGCAGCTCCTGTAAACTCTTCTGAATTGTCGCGATCTCCTCATCCGGCCGCCGATCTGTACCCCCCAAGCCAGGAAAATGTCCGGCCACGGTAGCCACCCGATTGCCGCTGCCGCGGTGGATTCCTGTTACATAGGCCTGGCCCATTCGCCCGACCCAGTACGGGTCACCGCCGAACGAGTGCAGCCCCAACCCGGTCGCCAGGTCCGGGCGCGGCTGTTCTATCACGTCAAGCGCCGGCCCCAGTATCAGATTCACCCCCACACTGCGTAACTCCCGACCGTGGACTGCACCGACCTCCTCCACCAATTCAGGATTCCAGGTGGCCCCCAGCGCCATCTGCGGCGGAATCGCCGTGAATCCGGCCCGCAGTGCCGTACCCGGCATGCCGTCCCCCCCCTGTTCCACCCCGATCAACAGCGGAATCTCCAGCGGTGATCTCTGTTCCAGCCCGGACTGCAGAATACCCGGAATGGCCGGCCCCCCCTGCTTGACGTTCAACGCCTCCGCCGCCGCCAGATAGATGCCGTACGCCAGTGCCTGCAGTTGATTTGTAAGCCGCGCCACGTCCTCCGGCGTCGAGCCGCTGTAGTTGCTGAAGTTGCGATTCCAGGGGCTGATTACCACACCGCCCACCCGGTACTCCTCAATCAACTCGGCGACGTCGCTTCTCGGTCCGAGATCGCTGCCCTGGAAGGTGACCACAAACAGCTGGCCAACCTTATCGGCGACGCTCATATTGGCGATTAAGTCGTCGAGGCGCGCCTCCAGAATTTCATCCGGGCCAGGTGTTGGCGTAGGTGAAGGGGTGGGCGTTGGGGAAGGTGTTGGCGTAGGCGTGGGCGTGTGCGTCGGTGTGACCGAGGGGGTGAGCGCCAAACTGGTGGCTTCGGCCGCCGCCGTCGCTGTAATTTGGGCCCCCACCGTGGCCGTAGCCCGAATCGATTCCAGCAGTTCCTGGGTCGTACGGGTCGCCGTTGCCTCCTGCAGGTCTGCCGCCGCTGTCGTATCAGTTCGTTGCGAACCGGGCGCAGGCGTAGTCTCCACTTGGGCAGCAGCCAGCTTCACATGCGGAACTCCGCCGCCAACGTCGATTGCCAGCAACGCGGCAGCCAGCAACGCGGCGGCCAGCGCAATGATGCGCAGACGAGCCCCGCCGCTACGCCTGGCACCCTTTCGATGGCTTCGCCGCCCGCAACGGATTTCTCTCATCAAATCCGATTATACACGATCAACCAATCTGTCGGAATGACCAATTCAGTCCCTCCCCGTAGCATCCGGCGCAGCCAAAACCTGAGGTCACCGTTGGATGGCGCACACCGCTCTCATACCCCTACTTCAACACCCGTAGGGGCACACCCTGTAGGTGCCCTCGCCCACCCTCCCATTTTGGACTGCACACCACACCAATGCGGGCATCCCATAGTGCTATCCCACTACATCTCTCCTTCACTTCGGAGCAAAAACCCCCCCGATAGACAACAAACGATCGCTCTTCATCCTGACCATCCTTATCAATCCCGCAAATCCTGATTCAGACAGGGTCCACCCTGAAACTGGACTGCACACCGCAAAATGGCAGCACTCTTTCGCAAACCTTAGGTACTGACGAACGACTGTCCGGTCCACACAACCATCCCCGACATGATGCCTAGTCACTGACCACTAAGCGCTGATCACTGACTACTGCTTTTGTGGGCGGTCGGGCCTATTCGGCCCTCCCTTGTGCGGGGGCTCCGCCCCCG
>JAPOVP010000060.1 GCA_026708085.1 Caldilineaceae bacterium | reverse complement strand
AGGGCCGAATAGGCCCGACCGCCCAAAAGCGAGGAGAGAGAAACATCTTTCGCCATGCTGAATCATGAGCGGCTTTGGGCAAGGACTTAGCAGTCACACGTAAGGAAAGAAAAACATGACGCAATTTCCAGCGGCTCCTGCCGGCGAGTTGGGGGCCGAATACGCTGAAAAACTGCGCAGAAGCTATCTCAATTATCGATGGCCTCTGTTTCTGTTGGAACCTGAGGAGTACACGCGACCCTGTCTTGAAAACGGGTGGACTCCACTGGCATCGGCGGCGCACATTGCATACTGGGACAGTTTCCAACTGCGACGAATGCAGTCGGCGATCGATCCTCACGGGGTGGAGCCGGTACCGGCGTCGGTGGAGTCAAATGACGAAATGGCTGCGAGCGAGAATCGAAGCTGGGACACGGTACTGACGGAGGCAGACGAGGCGCGGCAGGCGTTGATCAGTTTCGCGCTTTCGCTCAGCGACGACCAGATCGAGGCGGAGTACGAGGACCGAGGCAAACGCAGCCAGATCGTGAAAACGCTGCTGGAGCGAATGCCTGAACACGTGGCTGAGCACGCGGTTGACGTACATCGCTATTGCTTTTCGCCCGACCGCTGGGGCCGCGAGCATCTGTTCCGCTTTTACCGGCTTCATTTCAACAGCCTGTTGGACTCCATCACAGGCCTTACGGAGGAGAGTTGCACGACGGTGATTGTCAGCGGGGACTGGACCGTTCGCGACCTTCTGGCCCACATCCTTGCATGGGACGAGTATGTACTGGAGCTGGTCAAGCGCTGGCCTGACACTTCGCTGCCGGACGCCCAGACCGCGGGCTCGAAGGTCGATGGCGGAGACGAGCTTTCCGCTTGGGCGAGCGGGGACGTGGACACGGTAAACGCGCGGCTTCAGGATGCCCGCACCGGCTTGACGATGATCGAGGTGCTGGACGGGCTGGCCACCTGCCACCGGCGCATCGTCAGCCGTTGCCGAAGAATGAGCGACGCGGCCATGCGGACGGAAGTTGAGTATGACGAGGGTGAGCGGGGCAATGTCGTGAATTTACTGGTTT
Organism: Caldilineaceae bacterium; assembly: GCA_026708085.1. Lineage (GTDB taxonomy): Bacteria > Chloroflexota > Anaerolineae > Caldilineales > Caldilineaceae > Bin5. The sequence continues at coordinate 34,545 of JAPOVP010000060.1, read as the reverse complement.
CTACATCGGCACATACGGCGGACCACGCGGCGGAGATCTACGCGGCGCGTGCGGAAGGCCGGCTGGTACCAATCAGGCTGAGGACTCAGCCGGAGTGAGCGAAGCGTTTGCTGGACTCCTGGTTGCTGAGGTGAGAGGTCTCGGAGAGCTGTATTACGTCCCAACTGCAGCCATTTCGCTGCAGGGTGAAGATGCAGCATAGGGGCACGGTGATGCGGTCTGTGAGACCGGTCAGGCCGCGTACGATACCGACGACCGGAGCACCGTGGGTAACCATGAGCATGTTTTGGTCAGGAAAGCTGTCGGTCAGCGTGCGCGCGGCGACCGCGGCCCGTTCGTGGCCCTCTTCCGAAGTCTCCGGATAAGGAAGCTCATAGGTGGCAGTGTACTCCTCGTCGATGCGGGGAAAACGCCGACGGCGTTCGTCTTCAGGCAACAGTTCCGGCGTGGATTTGACGTTGGGCAGGATCTCGCCGATGCCCGGTTCGAGGCATACCGGCAGGTCAAGTGCGTCGGCGATGTGTGAGGCTGTCTGAATTGTGCGCAGGAAGGGGGATGCGAAGACACGGTGGACCTGTTTGCCCTGCAGGCTCAGGCCTACTTCCTTGGCCTGCGTCTCCCCGTCGGCGGACAGAGCGGGGTCAAAGGGCCGAGAAGCGGTTTTGGCCCAGCCGGGGTTCTGAAAGTCTTCGCGATTGCCATGGCGGACGATCCAGATCCTTTGGCTCACGGGTGGGCTCCTCTTATGTGTGTTTCCCTACGCCTTTCGGATAGGTCGATGTCCCGACGTGCCAGGTTTGCCCTCCCAAATCAGAGGTGGATGGGGCGCAGCGGCGCGTAGAAGGCAGTGTATCACAGTGACCTGGCTGGGAACGAAATGGGAGGGGACGGGTCAGCTGTGGGCGAAGGGCAGTTGCGCGGAGAAGGAGCGTGTCCTGTTGGGCTGACAGGCCAAGAATGGTTTGCTATACTGCCCGAGCCGTGAGGTGAACAGGATTTCCGGAGGCGGCCCTACTGCGACCGGCCTGGCAGGCCTCTCACCTGAAAGCGCACTGAATCTGCGATGGCATATACTTTTACCGACCACTACCGCCCGGCGCGCCTCTGTTTGCGGGTCAATGCTATCCTGATCGGATTGGGGCTGGGGCTGCTGCTGCTAGTGTATCCGCGAGAGTTGTTCGTGGCAGCCGGGGTCACGCTTGGATCAGCGTGGACGGCCCGTATAGGAGGCGGGGCGTTGATTGGTTTGGGGATTGGACTGCTGGCGGCTTCGATGGAAAGGGACCTGCATCCGGCCTGGTTGCTGGCGGCGATAGTCGGCAACGGGGCGATTGCGATCAGCCTGTTGATCGCTTATTTTGAGGGAGAAATGGCGGCTTTGCATCCGATTGGTGCTGGAGTTCTTCTGGTCATCTTCGTGGTCTGCCTGTTGACGGTCGCGTTGTCGGCGCCACATATCCGAAGCAGGGCCGGCCAGACGTAGTGCGCACCCGCGGCGGAGGCCCGCCTCTATCTCGCCTCTAAAGGCGCGAGCAGGAAGAGGTTCCCATCTCCTCGCATTTGACACCCCAAGTGCAAACCAGAAGCTCGGATACGGTACTGGGAATGTACCGAAATAAAGTCAGCCCGGACGTCCGAAGGCTGAGGTCCATCTTCGCCTTGCAGGGGCAGTCCGTTTTCCCTGTGAAACGGCTGCAGTCCTGGCTGCCCGGCAGTCCCTATTGCTGTAGCAGGCTCTTGAAGATCAGAACGGTGTAGGTTGGGCCCGGCTGGGCGTTGCTTTGCCTGCGCTGGCTCACGCTGGGCACGAGCCGCGACGAGGGGTGGGGGGAAGTTCGGTCGCCGCGGGTCGTCAACGTCGTATTGCCCTCACACTCGCTGCGGCGCGAGGTTTTAGGAGGGGGGCGTTGCGGGGGGGAACCCCCCGCACAAGGGAGGGCCGAAGGCCCGACCGCCCAAAGGCGAGGAGAGAAGTGAGGAGAGAGGAACATCTTTCGAATCACTGAACCGTAGCCAAAAGGAGTACACTTATCCGATTCAGACGGTCGCGGCGATTCTGCATGTTGATACAAGTGGGCGGCATTTTGCGTACTGAACTCTTGGTGGAGGCTGAATTCTGTGGTAGGATGTAGTGTCACGTTTCCATAAGGCAGGCCCGTTCAGTTAAGCAGCGCATAGGCATTGTTGTGTGCTGAAGATACGGACGCGGGAACATTCGCGCGGAGGAGTCATTACCATGAGTTACGACGGACGAACCTACCGGGTAACCATTGGAGAGTGCGAGCGCGACCTGCCTATCTTCGAAGTCGCCCCCGGCGTGAAGATCGCGATTTTCAACATGCTCGGCGATACCGAGGTTGTCGAGACAGCGGCGAAGATGTTGTCGGGCAGTGTGCCGCAAGGGGCGGACGTGATTCTGGCACCGGAAGTGAAGGCGGTGCCGCTCGGACACGCGCTGTCCGTGGCAACCGGACTTCCGCTTGTAATTGTACGCAAGATTCGCAAGCCGTATATGGTCAACTGCCTGGAAACGGAGGTCGTGAGCATTACGACGGGCGAGCCTCAGACCTTGATCATTGACGGGAAGGATCTAGGGCTGATCGAGGGGAAGCAGGCGCTTCTGGTGGACGACGTCGTGAGCACAGGAAGTACGCTGAACGGCCTGCGGACACTTGTGAACAGCGGAGGGGGCAGGGTCGCAGGCGTGATGGCAGTCTTTACCGAAGGCGACCCCGGGGCCTGGGACCAGATTACGGCTTTGGGAAATCTGCCCATATTCACCGATTGAATCGGGTTAGTCGACCGGTAGCTCCATGAAGAGAACGCAGAGCTATGGAACTGACTGAGCAGCTGTCAAGAGTCGAAGAGAGATACGGTGAACTGGACCAGCTGATGGCGGACCCGGACGTGCTGGCCGACTACGTGCGCGTTCAGGAGCTGGCGCAGGAGCGCAGCGGGCTGGAGGAGCTGGTCGGCGCTTTTCGGCGGTACCAGGATTTGCAGCAGCAACTGGCGGACAGCAGGGAGCTGCTGGAAGAGAGCGACGATCCGGAACTGGCTGAACTGGCGGAGCTGGAGATTGCCGAGCTTGCAGGAGAGGTAAGCGGGCTGGAGGACGACCTGCGCCGGATGTTGCTGCCCAAGGACCGCAACGACGACAAGAATGTGATCGTAGAGATTCGGGCTGGCGCCGGGGGGGATGAGGCCGGGATCTTCGCGGCTGACCTGCTGCGCATGTACACGCGCTGGGCGGACGACCACCGGTTCAAGACGGAGATAATGAGCGTCAGCGAGACGGGCGTGGGCGGCATCAAGGAGGCGATCCTCGAGGTCCGGGGGAAGGGTGCCTACAGCCGGATGAAGTACGAATCGGGGGTTCACCGGGTGCAGCGGGTACCCACGACAGAGAGCCAGGGACGGATACATACTAGTACGGCGACTGTGGCGGTCCTGCCGGAGGCCGAAGACGTTGAGATTGAAATTGCACCCAATGAGATAAAGGTCGACGTGTTCCGCAGCAGCGGTCCAGGCGGGCAGAGCGTCAATACGACGGATTCGGCCGTGCGGCTTACGCATTTGCCGACCGGCATTGTCATCAGCTGTCAGGACGAGAAGAGCCAGCTTCAGAACCGGCTGAAGGCTGTACGTATTCTGAAGGCGAAGCTCTACGATATCGAAATGCAGAAGCAGACGGAGGACATGGGCGCGGCGAGACGCAGCCAGGTTGGTTCGGGCGATCGCAGCGAGAAGATTCGCACGTACAATTTCCCGCAGGGCCGCGTAACCGACCACCGGATCAACAAGACACTCTTTCAGCTGGAACAGGTGCTGAACGGCGAACTTGACGAGTTTATCGAGGATTTGGCCGCGTTTGACCAGGCGCAGCAGTTGCAGGCCATGGGCGAAGAAGAATGAGGCATGTTTGAAAACAGAGAGAGTCCCGGGGAACGGGACAGACTTGCACCAGATGTGGCCTCTGATCGGTCGGACGGCCACATTGACGTGAACTCGCGTCACAGCGCCGAAAACGGGAGGCCGACCGATCAGGTCGAAGGAGAGAAAGGCGGGACGCAGTATGGCAGCGGTCAGAATGAGGACCCGTTTCACTGGAGTTTGACTCAGGGAACAACGGTTGGGCGCGCGCTGATCTCGGCGGCGCAGAGACTCGGTGAGACAAGCAGCGAGGCGGCGCGATTGGATGCCCAGGTGCTGCTGGCCCACGTTTTGAAACAGAGCCGCAGCTGGCTGTTCGCCCACCACGAGTTTGAACTCAGTAATGAGGATTGCCGCCGATACGCGGACATGATCACGCGGCGCAGGCGACGGGAGCCAGTGGCCTATTTGCTGGGGCGGAAGGAGTTTTACGGCCTGGAGTTTGCGGTGGACCAGCGCGTTTTGATTCCGAGGCCGGAGACTGAACTCCTGGTCGACCTGGTTCTGGCGCAGATCAGCGATCGGAGGGGCCGTCCCGTGGTGGTGGCCGACGTGGGTACGGGCAGCGGGGCGATTGCGATAACCGTTGCCGTGCATGCGCCGGAGGCCAAGGTATACGGAATCGACATCAGTCAGGATGCGCTCGACGTGGCTGAAGAGAACAGGAAAAGGTTGACGCCAGAAGCGGGCCCGCTGCTATTGGAAGGGGACCTACTGGATCCCTTACCGGAACCGGCAGACGTGATCGTGGCCAACCTTCCCTATATCGCGGATGAGGAGTATTCGGGCTTGCAGTCGGACGTACGGGACTATGAGCCTCGGGTTGCTCTGAAGGCGGGCGTCGAAGGACTGGACCTTATTGAGCGCTTGCTGGAGCAACTGCCTACCAAGGTGCAGCCAAGAGGTGCGGTACTGCTGGAAATCTCGCCAAGGCAGGGAGAGATAGTTCAGAAGATGGCCCAGGAACTGCGACCGAAGCCATCGTACGTGGGGCTGCGGCGGGATTACAGCGGTCAGGTGCGGATGGTAACTCTGGAGTTCTGAAATTCGTCCACAAGCACTAGAGATGACGAGAGCAGGAATCGACCTGGTCGTCCTCGATATGGACGGCACAATCTATGGCAGGCAGTTCGCGGGTGGGATTTCGCCGCGTGTGCGGCGTGCGATCGCGGCTGTGCAGGCGGGGGGGACGCCGGTAACCGTTGCCACGGGGCGGATTTTTGACTTTGTGCGCGGGGTCGCGCCTGAGTTGGGCTTGACGCTGCCGGTGATCACGGCACAGGGCGCAGTGATTGGCGACCCGGTAAACGGCGAGGTACTGTACGAGACGTTGATAGAGCGGGAGGCAGCGTGCAGGGTGGCAGCCTGGGCAGACGGGGAGGAGCGGACGACTGTCTTTTATCTGAACGGTTCGGGTGGGCGAACGCGGCTGGTGCAGAGCGCGCCGGCGATGGCAAACGGGTGGACCGGATGGGAGGGGTGGGACAGCGCTACTTATGATCATTGGTTCGGCAGTCCCCGAGAGATGCACGGGAGCATTCTGGACATTGTATCTCATGCAGAGAGCCGTCCGCTGAAGTTCATTACGATCAACGACCACACGCGGGAGCCCGATCAGACGGCGGCCCTACAGAAACGATTTGGCGAGGGCGTGCACATGAGCCGCTCCCACCAGTATCTGGTGGAGGGGACGGCGCCGGAGGCAACCAAAGGGCATGGACTACTGTGGTTGAGTAAGCGGCTCGGAGTCCAACCGGAACGGGTCCTGGCCATCGGCGACAATGAGAACGATATCCCGATGCTGCGAGAGGCAGGCGTGGCGGTGTGCATGGGTCAGTCCACTGCGGTCGTGCGGGCGGAGGCCGATTGGGTGGCGCCGACGCTGGAGGAGGATGGGGCTGCAGTGGCGTTGGAACGGTTTGTATTGTCATAGGAATTTGAGCGTCCCATTCTCTTTGATTGCCGTTGTTTCAATGGTGTTGATCACAAGGAAATCTTTGTTGGGAATTGGTATTGTGAAGCGTTTGCTGCTATACTCTTGGCGAAATTGCGGTAAGATAGCAGACCAAGTGAAACCCCCTCGCTGTGCCCAAAGACTGCCATCGACCGATTTGAGCGGGTCCCTCCGCCAACAACACCTAACTGAACACGAGCCGCGTGCGTGCGCTCGCCCATATTCAGTCAAAGTCCCAGCGGCCTGAAACCTTTTGTGTTGCCGGTTGTGGGTCGCCCCGGTTGAATTTGTATCAGGTGGTTGAAACCAATTTTTCTGAATCCATAAGGAGATTGCAAACCATGCAAGAGAAGCAAAGTGTAAACCGCCGCCAGTTTCTGCGGATGAGTTCCGCTGTGGGCGCGACTGCATTTCTGGCGGCCTGTGCGGCGCCGGCGGCGCCAGCTGCAGACAGTGGCGGAGATGGCGAGGCGATGGCTGAAATGATCTCGCTGCGTTACCAGTCGCGGGAACCGGAGCGTGCGGCAGGCATTGCACAGCTCTGGAAAGAGTTTTATCCCCAGTTCCAGGAAGCCAACCCCAACATTGAGGTGGAGTTTCTGCCGGACCCGGGCGGCGCCAACCGCCGAGAAGGCGCTCTGAGCGCGATGGTCGCCGGCAATGCGCCGGATCTGACCGAGTGGTGCTGCTCCAGTTCCACGTTCTTCATGCAGAAGGGCGAGACGCTCAGTTTGCAGCCCTACATCGACCGAGATGCTGAGGAAGTAAACCTGGACGACTACTACGAGGCCCAGTTCGATCCGTGGACGTTGGACGGCGACATTCACCTGATGCCCCGCTTCACGGGTACGCAGGTGATCTATTACAACAAGGACATGTTCGACGCCAGGGGCATTGAGTACCCGCCTCATGAGTGGGGCGCGTGGAATTGGGAGGACTACACCAACCTTCTGCGCCAGTTAGCCGATGCGGACGCACAGCCGCAGATCTGGGGGACGTCCAACTACGGTCTGAACGCCAACTGGCTTTCACAGTACTGGATTCGGGGTTTCGGTGCCAACATGGTGGACCAAGAGGACAATACGCATTGCGGTCTGGATTCGCCCGAAGCCTATGACGCTCTGACCTGGATGCGAAGCATCGTCCACGATGAACCGCTCTTCGCCTACGGCGCTGACATTGGCATGGGTGTTGTCGAGCTCTTCCTGGGCCAGCGCATCGCCCTGATGGAGATTGGCCCTTGGAATCTAGGCGTGCAGGCGGACGGCGCGACCTTCCGCTGGGACGTTGCCCCGATGCCAGACGGCCCTGCCGGACACACGACCCACCAGTCAGTCGACGGCACGATGGTCTGGAAGGGAACGGCGTATCCGGACGAATCGTGGGAACTCATGAAGTGGCTGACGAGCCCCCTGTACGGCCGCCTGTACATCACCTGGGCGCAGAAGCAGCCTTCACGCAAGAGCCTGCTGCCCGAATATGCGTCGATCATGCGCGCCGCCAATGAGAAGTTCGAAGAAATCGATCTGGATGTGTTCACCAGTTCGGTTGGGCAGGACATTGGCGGTCCAGAAGAGATGTTCGCCGAAGACCTGATCACGAAGAATCAGATCCTGAAGCCTGCTTTCGACCTTGTCATGTTGCTCGGTGAACAGCCGGTTGAACTGATCGTCGATCACGCCGACGTAGCAACGCGCTTCAACCGAGGCGAGATCAACATTGAAGATTTGGGTGCTGAGCTGGACAAGCTCAGTTAAGCCGTCGATTCGATGGGCGTGGGAGGTGACCCTCCCGCGCCTTTGTCCTACCGCAATTGAAGCAGGCCGAATGTCCAAGAGCGGGGTAGGTGGAAAGGGCTGTACCTGACCGCAGGCAACATGTAGGTTAACCGGGGACTCAAATGGCGAGCATCAGCGAAACCCAGACACAGAAGGGTCTTGGCGCGTGGTTCAGGCGGGACGGGAAGCCAATGAAACCGTCCACGCGTGAGGCCTGGTACGGATATCTGCTGGCGTCGCCTTGGATCATCGGGTTTGTCGTGTTTACGGTTGGGCCGATGCTGGCTTCGCTAATCATCGGAATGTACCGGACCGACTTTCTGACTGAGACGACATTCGTCGGTTTCAGGTGGTATCAGAATGTTTTGAGTGACAGTCTTGTGCGCAAGGCGCTGATCAACACTGCGATTTTCAGTTTTACCGTGGTACCGATCAACACAGCGCTTGCCCTGCTGATCGCGGTGATGCTGAATCAAGGCATCCGCTTGCAGAGTTTCTGGCGCACGGTCTACTATCTTCCGTCAGTCGTATCTGGAGTAGCGGTATCATTGCTGTGGAAATGGCTCTACCAGCCGGATATCGGTCTGCTGAATTCGATCCTCGGCCCGATTCTGCGTCCCTACGGCATCGACCCGCCGCGCTGGATATTCAGCACGGACTGGGCGTTGCCGTCGCTGATCATCATGGCATTCTGGGGTGCGGGCGGCGCCATGCTGATTTATCTGGCCGGGCTGCGGGGGATCCCGACTTCTCTTTATGAAGCTGCCGAGATCGATGGCGCCAGCTCATTCCGGCGTTTTTTCGCGGTCACGTTGCCGTTGCTCACGCCGACAATCTTCTTTAACGTTGTCCTCAATATCATCATTTCCTGGCAGGTATTTACACAGGCCATGGTCATGACGCGCGGCGGTCCCAACAACGCCACGCTTACCATGGTCTTGCACATTTACAATACCGGCTTTCAAAACTTCTATTTCGGCTACGCGTCCGCCCAAGCCTGGTTCCTTTTTGTCATCGTACTCATTTTCGTCATTCTGGCTTTGCGGAGCGCGTCTTCCTGGGTGCATTACGAGCGAGTCTAGCCGGCTAACCCAGCAACCTCTGAGGCAGGAGCTTCTAGCATGGCAACCACGGTTCAGACGGGAGCAGCTGTTCGGCCAGTCGAGCGACACGGCAACAGCAAAGTAACTGAAGGTATCTATCGATACCTCCTTTACGGTGCGGTCGTTCTGGGGGGCATTGTATTTGCCATCCCGTTTTACTGGATGCTGCGCACCTCGGTCATGCCGACGACGCAGGTCTATCTGTTTCCGCCGGAGTGGTGGCCTGAACGGTTCGAATGGCATCATTTCAAGACGCCGTTTGCCGTCTTTCCCTTTGCCAAGTTCTTTGTGAACAGTACGTTTATCGCCACCGGCAGCGCAATTGGGGCAGCTCTCTCCGCTTCCGTGGTAGGTTTCAGCTTTGCGCGTTTGCGTTTTCCTCTTCGCGACATCATGTTTGTGGTTGTCCTTGCGACGATGATTCTGCCCGAGCACGTCCGCCTAGTCCCGACTTATCTGTTATTTGTTCAGTTGGACTGGATCGGGACGTACAGACCGCTCATCATTCCCAACTGGTTTGCGCCCGCCTTCTATGTCTTTCTGATGCGCCAGTTTTTCATGACGATTCCGAGAGAGCTGGATGATTCGGCGATGATTGACGGCTGCAATCCCATCGGGTTGTTTTGGCGCATTCATATGCCGCTCAGTCTGCCGGCTCTCGGCGTGGTGATCATTTTCATGGTTACCAACCAGTGGAACGATTTCCTCTATCCGCTCATTTACATTCAAGGCGTGCCCAACTACACGGTTGCGCTTGGCCTGCGGTTGTTTGAAGGCCATATGACCAACAACATGCAGGCTTTGATGGCGGCCTCGATTCTCGGCGTCATGCCGACTATCATTCTGTTTTTCTTTGCCCAGCGCCACTTCGTTCAGGGAATCGTCATCTCCGGCGTGAAGGGGTAACTTCCAGAAGACAGCAGCGGGCAGCCGCTGCTCCTGCGGGTACCTATTCGTATTCCCCGCTACTACGTGAGGTACAGCACATTGCGTTCCAAAGAAGAACTTAAGCAACTGGACTATCTGTTCGACTTGCAGGGTTATCTTGTCTTGAAGAACGCGATCTCCAATGATGATCTCGCGGAAATGAACAGCTGGGTGGACGACCACTGGGCCTATGTCGAAGACCCGCCAATTCTGGGTGAAGCGCAGCTGGATGTGAATCCGGACCCTGAATTCTGGATTGGCAATGTCGAGATCCACAGCTACGGCAAGGACGACGGCGTAAATTTTCAGAATATCGTCGAAGGCGGCGCGGTCTTTGAGAGACTGATTGATCACCCGTCCTGGCATCCGCTGGCTGCACGGTACATCAACGAGGTAAACGGCGTATCGATCCACGAAAACCTGCTCAATGTACGGGGACCAGGAGGATTTCTCTATATCCACTGCGGGGGACACACGCCACTCTTCTATCTGACATTCCGGCAGCACAATACGGGAGAATGGATGGTAGGGCAGATAAACGTCCTGATGGCCCTCGAAGATATCGGCCCGGGAGACGGCCCAACCGTCCTGGTGCCCGGCAGCCACAAGTCGACCGAGGTTCATCCGCGGTTGGAGGTGGATGGCAAGGGTATTGTTGCTGCCAGCCATGAAAGGGAAGCCGCGGGCACGGCACTTGGTATGAAGGAGATTTACCTAGAGGCCGGCGACGCCGTCTTCTTCACCGACGCCATCACCCACGGTTCCGCCGAGCGCACCAATCCGGGATTTCGACGCTCGGTCATTTTCCGCTATTCGCCCCGCTACTTGCGCACGCGTTTTAACTACCAGTTGTCGCCAGAACTTGCCGCCCGTCTTACACCGGAGCGCCGTCAGATTCTGGAGCCGGTTGCGCCGCGCGGCAGAATGGTGACACCGGTGGGCAGTGTCTAGCGGCCCTGGCGCTGCCAGCGTCAGGGCACGGTAGTTCGCGCAATGGATATCCTCTATATACATCCGGCCAAACAGGAAGTCGAAGCCCGCTACGACAGGTTTCGCTCCTGCCCTCCTTACCCGTTCATCCCGGTGGGTGTGGTCGGGTTTGTCAACATGCTGCGGGCCGAGGGCTACAAAGTGCAGGGTCTGAACCTGCCAGTTGAACTGCTGCAGCGCCCCACATTCAACCTGCGCCAGTGGCTGCGTAGCCAGCGCGTACCGCCGAAGCTCGTTCTTATCGATCTTCACTGGTACGAACACTCCTTTGGCGCCCTCGCAGTTGCCCAAGCCGTCAAAGAGACTCTGACAGAGGCGGTCGTCGTGATCGGCGGCCTGACGACTTCGTATTACGGCGAAGAGATTTTGACGGACTTTCCCTACGTTGACTACGCGATACGGGGCGATGCGGAGGAGCCACTGCGGCAGCTGGCGGCGCAGGTGGTGGGGAAGGGGTCGTCGCAGGTTGACGATATACCGAATCTGATTCGACGCCCCGGGAACGGGCAGAGGCCTGCGCAGAATCTTGGATTCTATTTTGCGGACCCGGTCACGCTGGACAGCCTCGATTTTGTGTCGATGGACTGGCTGTCCAATGCGCGCGCTTACGCCGCGTTACAGTACTCGGGCGCCGGACTCATGACGCTGCGTAAGCCAAAGCTGCTCAGCCACTGGCTCACGGTTGGGCGGGGGTGCGTCTTTGACTGCATTTACTGCGGAGGCGGCAAGGAGTCGCACATCGAACTTGCCGGCCGCAACGGCTATGTGATGCGGTCGGCGGAGGGGGTGGTGGAGGATGTGGCGCGCCTGGCGAGGGAGGGATTTCAGCAGGTCAATCTTTCGCTGGACATCGCCACGTATCCGGCGAAGTGGTGGCGCGCCTTTTTCCAGCGGCTGCGGGACAGGGATGTTCGTATCGGTATCTACAACGAGTTTTTCCAGCTTCCCTCGAATGACTTTATCGACGAGATGTGCAGTACAGCAGATCTTGAACACACTGAGGTCGCCATTTCGCCGTTGTCAGGCGATGAGGAGGTGCGGCGTAGAAACGGGAAGTTCTATACGAATGAACGCTTCCTGCGTATGCTGGATACGCTGAAGAAGCACGAAGTGCCGATCTTCATCTATTTCAGTTTGAATCTGCCGGGAGAGACGCCTCAGACCTTCAAAAAGACGCTGCAACTGGCCGACCAGATAGGCAAGAGCTATCCGCATGATCTGTTGCGGATGCTCAATCCGTGTCACACGCTCGACCCGATGTCGCCGATGAGCCGTCAGCCAGACAGCTTCGGCATGAACGTTCAGTTCACGACTTTCCGGGACTATTACGACTACTGCAAGGGGACCGGGTGGGAGCCGAGGAGAGTGGTGAGAGGCCAGCACAGGGGATTCGAGATGGCAAGTCGGCCGACGCGCATCGTTGAACAGATGGCGCAGATATGGGACGTTTTTGCGCAGGCGCAGCAGTTTCGGTGCTTCCCCGTGCCGCGGGGGTGGTGAGTGTGCGGTCGAGGGGAGGCCGAGATGGTGCCGCCTCCGTTTGGGGCGACTCCTTTGCAGGCGAGTAGGTAACCTTCTCCAATTTAGACGACACTATACGGTGCATGCGTTGCAGAAGTATCACTACTAAGGGAAAGTGAACTCGGGTTTTTTTGGTCGCGGGATCGACCGACCGGTCAGTTTAGGCGTACTGACACCAGGTGAATGCGATGACAGAGAAGAATGTTCGAAGTCCTGAATCGACCAGGGAGCGCATTCTGGACGCTGCATTGAGCGTTTTCAGCAACAAGGGATACCATGATGCCCGCCTGGACGAGATTGTGGCGGAGTCGGACACGTCAAAGGGCTCGATCTATTTTCATTTTCCGAATAAGGAGCGGCTTTTTCTGGCGCTGGTAGAAAAGTTTGCCGACCTGGTTGAGCGGCGGGTTACGGAAGCGATTGCGCAGCAGACGAGCCCGATGGCCAAGGTTGAGGCAGCGCTGGAGGCCTGCCTGGAGGCATTTGGCCGTTACCGGCGGCCGGCGAAGGTCATGCTGGTTCAGGCCACCGGATTGGGGACGGTATTTGAGGAGAAACGGTTAGAGATCAACGAGCGCTTCGCGCGGTTGATACGAATCTACCTGGATGAGGCGGTCGCTGCCGGTGAGATCGAGGTGGTGGACACCGATGTGATCGCATATGCATGGCTGGGAAGTATCTACCATCTGACGATTCGCTGGGTATACAGTGGAGAACCCGAGCCTGCGCGAATTGTCAGCACGCTAGTGCCGATGCTGCTGCGGAGTGTGAGCTACAAGAAGGACTGAATAGACTTTCAGGCGAAGTCGGCCTGACTTCACCCGGGAGCAAGACGAGGGGCAGAGGCTGGGTTCAGATAGGATGACATTGCAGGAACGCGTAGAGAAGCCCCCAGGTGAGGGCGGACCCGATTTTGACAGGGATGCCGATTGGTTGGAGGGCGAAGGCGGGAGATTCGGGGACGAGTACAGCGCGGCGCGCCACGGGCGCCTTGTGAGCGCGAGTCGTCCTGTCGCCGACCTGCGGTTTGCGCGTTTTCTACGGGCGGCAATTGGGCAAGAACGCTTTTTTTGGCGCGACGGAAGGCAGGGGATCACTTTCGCCGGGACTGGTGTAGCCGCCAATCTGATTGGTTACGGCGGGAGCCGATTTGCTGCCATACAGCGACAGGCGAGAGAGCTTTTTTCTTTTGCCGAAACATGTCCAACTCCGCCCGATCAGTATGCAGTCAGACCGGAACTGGCGCGTCCACGGCTTTTCGGCGGATTTGCTTTTCGGGAGGACTTTGTGCCGGACCTGACGTGGACGGGCTTCCATCCGGGGCATTTCATCTTGCCTCACTACCAGTTCGTGGAGCAGGACGGCCACGGCTGGCTAACGATCAACGCGTTGTTGCCGCCCGATGAGGACGCGTCGGTCGTATTCCCTCTGCTGGCCGAGGCGTTGGATGCCCAAGTTGAGTTGCTGTTGAAGGGTGAAGAAGGTCTCCCGAAACAGGGCGTGGAAGGGCCAGATTGGGACGGGGAGGGGGAGCGGGCAGGACTGGAGATCGATTACCCGCTGCATTACGACGAATGGGCGCGCATAATTGAAAGGGCCAGGAGAACCTTCGATTCGTCGGCGCTTCAGAAGGTCGTACTTTCGCGGATTGCGCAGCTACAGGCACGAGACCCTATTCGAATCAGTGAAATGTTGACATATCTTTGCGCCGAATATCCGGATTGCTACAGTTTTCTGTTTGAGCCACAGCCGGGACATGCTTTCCTCGGGGCGACGCCTGAACTTCTGGTACGCGTGAAAGGAGTTGAGTTGGAAACGATGGCGCTGGCGGGCTCGATCCAGCGGGGCAAGACAGCGGCTGAGGACGCAGGACTGGCGGAGGCGTTGCTGGCTTCTGCTAAGGACCGTCATGAACACGCGCTGGTGGTGACGGCGTTGCGAGATATCCTGCAGCCCGGGTGCAGTGAGCTTACGATGGCCGCCGAGCCGACCGTGTTGCCACTTAGCAACATTCAGCATCTTTTCACGCCGGTAGAGGCCAGACTGAGAACGGAGATGGGCGTGCTGCCGCTGGTGGAGGCACTGCACCCAACACCGGCCATGGGGGGAATGCCGCGCGAACTCGGGATGGCGTTTATCCGGGCGAATGAACCGACGCTGCGGGGCTGGTATGCGGCGCCTGTGGGGTGGATTGACAGCAATATGGAGGGGGCATTTGCCGTGGCCATTCGTTCGGGGGTCGTGCAGAAGGAGCGGGCCTGGGCCTATGCGGGGGCCGGTATTGTTGCCGACTCGGTTCCGCGAGCGGAGTGGGAAGAGACGAAATGGAAGTTCCAGCCGATCGTCCGGGCAGCGGGAGGCAGGCAGCCGGTATGAGCGCCGTAGGGGTCGATCCGAACCCGAATTATGCGTTCTCCGAGGCGATGGTGGCCGGGCTAGCCGACGCAGGGCTGGAGGCGGTCTGCATCGCCCCGGGTTCGCGCTCGACACCGCTGGCGCTGGCCTTCGACGCCCATCCCTGTATCGAGAGTTTCATTCATTTGGACGAACGCTGCGCGAGCTTCTTTGCGCTGGGCATGGCCCAGGCGAGCGGGCGGCCGGTGGCGCTGGTGTGTACGTCGGGAACGGCGGCGCTGGAGTTTCACGCGGCGGTGGTTGAGGCGAAGATGGCGGGGGTGCCGATGCTGGTGCTGACCGCGGACAGGCCGCCGGAACTTCGTCACAGCGGCGCGAACCAGACTGTCGACCAGGTCAAAATGTACGGTGACAATGTCCTGTGGTCGGTGGATGCTGCGCTGCCAGAAGAGGATGCGCCAGACGTTGCGCTGAGAAATCTTCGTACGCTGGCGGCCAGAGCCTATGCCGGGGCTGATGGGATTCGCAAGGGGCCGGTGCACGTCAACTTTCCATTTCGTAAGCCGTTGGAGCCAAGAGCTCCTTACAGACCCCGCTATGACAGAGGGCGGAGCAGTATGATTCAGCGGGGCGTGCTGGTACCGACTGCGGAGCAGATTGAGGAGATTGCCGCAGTTGTATCTGCTTGTGAGAGGGGGTGGATCGTCTGCGGTCCGTGGGCTGGCCGGCCGCCATGCAGTCTGGTCGATGCGATTGCTGAATTGGGCCGGAGCACAGGGTATCCGGTCTTGGCAGATCCACTATCAGGGCTGCGTTTTGGACCGCATACGGAGTCGTCGCCTATCATAGGCAGCTATGAGAGCCTTCTCCAGCACGGGACTGGTCTTGATGCTCCCGATGTCGTGATACGTTTCGGCGCGGTGCCGACGTCCAAATACCTCAATGAGTATCTTGAAGGCATTGCGCCGCCGTTTCAGTTACATGTACGCAGCAGCGGTGTTTGGGGGGACGACAGCCACCGCGTCAACTCTTTTTTGCAGGTTGACGAGACCTTCTTCTGCGATGAGGTGGCGGAGCGATGTCACCGAGGATTGGGCGATTGGGGGGCCTCGGTTCTGGCGGCCGACGGAGGCTGCCAGCGGCGCCAGGAACAGTTTCTGCGAGAGAACTGGTTCGATGTTTCCGCAGTCGCTGCCGCGGTAAAGGCCCTGCCGGACGACAGCAGTCTCTTTGTTGGTAACAGTCTGCCGGTACGTCATCTGGACCAGTTCGTTCGGCCAAGTGGGAAGAGAATCCACGTTTACGGAAACCGGGGGGCGAGCGGAATAGACGGCGTTGTTTCCAGCGCTCTGGGAGCGGCCGCGGTTTATCGGGCCCGACCCATGCTGCTGATTATCGGCGATGTCAGCTTCTACCACGACATGAATGGGCTCCTGGCTATCAAAAGGCATGGGCTAAGAAACGTCACTATCTTGCTACTGAACAACGGGGGCGGTGGCGTCTTTCGGCGCCTACCGATTGCGGAGGACAGTGCCCGATTTGAGGAGCTGTTTCTCACGCCCACCGGCCTGGATTTTACTCCGGCGGCCGCTATGTACGGCCTTGAACATAGGCGCATTCAGAAAGTGGACAGAATCGCCTTCGACGAGGCGCTAAGTGCTTCGATCCACGACGGCGGGCCGACGGTCATCGAAGTGCGGACCGACGGCGCGCGAGATGAACGTTTACGGCGAAAACTGATTCAATCATTGAACGACAGTCAGGAGGACCATTCGTGACGATCCCGCAGAGTGCAGACTGGCAAGAGGTTGCCGAGTACAGCGATATCACCTTTCACAAGGCGGACGGCATGGCGCGCATCGCCTTCGATCGACCGGAGAAGCGCAACGCTTTCCGCCCCGAAACGATCGATCAGATGACGGAAGCGTTCAGAGATGTCTGGGCCGACGACCAGATCGGCGTGGTTCTACTGACCGGCAACGGTCCTTCGCCCAAGGACGGGGTGCACGCCTTTTGTGCAGGGGGCGACCAGCATATCCGGGGGCACGCCGGGTATTTAAATGAACAGGGAGTGGCGGGGCTGAATGTGCTGGAGATGCAACGTATCATGCGGAATATGCCCAAGCCGGTCATCGCGCTGGTAAACGGTTTCGCCATAGGGGGCGGGCATGTGCTTCATGTGATCTGCGACCTTTCGCTTGCTTCGGAGAACGCCGTCTTCGGTCAGACCGGGCCAATTGTCGGCAGCTTTGACGGCGGACTTGGGGCGTCGTACCTGGCATCTGTTGTCGGTCAGAAGAAGGCGCGGGAGATCTGGTACCTGTGCCGCCGGTATTCGGCACAGGAAGCGCTGGAGATGGGGTTGGTGAACAAGGTGCTGCCGACGGTGGAGGCGCTGGAAGTGGAGGGCGTGGACTGGGCTCAGGAGATTCTGCGCAAGTCCCCGATCGCGATTCGATTCCTTAAGGCAGGCTTCAACGCCGACCTGGATGGACAGACCGGATTGCAGGTACTTGCTGGCGACGCCACGATGCTATTTTATATGACGGAAGAAGGTAAGGAAGGACGAAACGCGTTTAACGAGAAACGCAGGCCGGATTTCCGTCAGTTTCCCTGGAGGCCTTGAGCCAGCCAGGAGAGTCACGAATTACGCATTCCACCTTAGACCGGAAAGAGTTTTCAATGCTTTCAGTGAAGAAAGACTGGTTGCGATGGCGTGCGCTGGCTACTCCCGGCAAAGAGGCCGTACTTAGTGAAGGGAGAACAGTCAGTTACGGTGAATTGGACCGCCTGGCAGATAGGCTGGCCGGGGGACTCGCGGCGCATGGGATCCAACCTGGCGACAGGGTGGCGGCGCTAATGGGAAACAGCGTCGAGGCGATCGTTCTTATCCATTCTGTCGCTCGTATGGACGCCATACTCGTTCCTCTGAACACGCGGCTGACAACTACAGAGATTGCGCGACAGGTAAACCAGGTCGAGCCAGCACTATTGGTGGTTGACGAAGGACTGGGCGGCGCAGGCGGCGGCAGCAGGGGTCACGGGCCGGCCCCAATAGCAGACATTCAGTCTCTCATGGAAAAGCCACTGCTGAGCGTGTCCCTGACGGTACTGACGGAGTTCAAATCCTCAGACAGGATAGACGCAGGCAGGAAGTTGCCGGAGCCGCTCCAAAAGAAAGAAGAGCAGGTTCAGTCGATTGTCTTCACGTCCGGCTCGACAGGGACGCCCAAGGGCGTGCAACTCAGTTTTGCCAACCATTTTTGGAGCGCCACGGCCTCTGCATTCCGTCTGGGGGTAGGCCCGGAAGACCGCTGGCTGAGCTGCATGCCGCTCTATCATGTTAGCGGAATGGCCGTGGTGTTTCGTTCCTGTCTTTACGGCACGGCGATCGTGCTTCAGCACCGCTTCGAGATCGAAACATTTCAGCGCAGCCTGCGCGAGGATGGGATAACGCAGACATCGCTGGTGCCAACGATGCTCCACCGGCTGCTGCACAGTTCCTCCACCACGGAATGGCCGCTGAGCTTGCGCACGGTTCTGATTGGCGGTGCTGCTGCTACCCCTGAACTCATGCAAACCGCTCTTGAAGCTGGCGTACCGGTCAGCCCTTCCTACGGTTTGACTGAGACTGCTACACAGGCGGCGACCGCTCTGCCTGCGAACGTAAAGCGAAAGCCGGGAAGTGTGGGGCGGCCACTGTTGTTTACGGAGTTGCGCATTGCAGACGCCGATGGGTGTCCTCTTCCTGCGGAGGAGATCGGTGAGATTTTGGTGCGCGGCCCGCAAGTGACTACGGCCTACTTCCGCAATCCAGAGGAGACGAAGGCGTCATTGCGGGAAGGCTGGCTGTATACGGGCGACATGGGCCGCCTTGACGATGACGGCGACCTGTATGTCCTGCAGAGGAGGACGGACCTGATCGTCAGCGGCGGGGAGAACATCTTTCCGGTTGAGGTGGAGTCTGTGTTGCGGGAACATCCCGACGTGGCCGACGTCTGCGTGGTAGGGCTGCCAGACGAGGAGTGGGGGCAACGATGTGCGGCTGCGGTGCAGCTTCATGCAGAGGGGAGCGTGTCACGGGACGCGCTTCTGGCCTTCATCCGTGGGCGTCTGGCCGGTTACAAGCAGCCTTCGGCCAGACATATTCGCTTCGTCGAGGCGTTGCCAGAAACCGCTTCGGGAAAGATCTCGCGGCGGGCAGTCAGTTCATTGTTTGAGGATATCAGTCTAACGCACAAGGAATGCCAACAATGATTAACAAGGAACAGATTGACTATTTCAACGAGAATGGATACCTACGGTATGGTCGCGTGTTGGATATGGCCGAGGTCGAGGAATTGCGCGCAGGATTGGACAATGTAATCGACATCGAAAAGGCCGGCGGTGATGACTCGGAAGTAGAGTTCAAGTTCGGGCACAGGCGGGGTGCGAAAATGGAGGGCGAAAAGAAGGAGCAGCCGCGTGCCATAATTCAGTACGTCAACATGTTTAAACGGGAGCCCTCATATGAGCGGCTGCTCCATCACCCAGTGATTTCGGGGGTGGCGTGCGCCCTGATGAACACGCCGCGCGTGCGCCTATGGCATGATCAGATTATTTCCAAACCACCGGAGGAAAACGGCCATTTCCGCTTTCACCAGGACTTTTACCTGTGGCCTTTACGGGATCCCAGAATCGTAACATGCTGGCTTGCTCTTGACGATGCGACGCCTGAGAACGGTTGCATGCACGTGCTGCCAGGGAGTCATAGGGAACCGCGTTTCGGTCTTGCGTCCTACGCAAACGAACTGGCGGCGCGGGCTGAGGCCGAAGCGGAAGGACGCGAATTTGAGGAGACCGATCGTCAGAAGATGGCCTATGAACCGGCGACCATTGGGAAGCCTGTCGAACTGAAAGCGGGCGAATGCATGTTCCACCATTGCCTCAACTTTCACGCCACGCCGGCCAATGTTACCAACCGGCAGCGCCGCGCCCATGTCATGATTTTCATGGCGGAAGGCGTCAGGGTCAAGCTTGACCAGGCGTCAGGCCATCCCTTGATTCCCAACTTTACTGTAGGAGACGGCGAGGAACTGGTGGGAGAAGGGTTTCCACTTTCGAAGCCGGAGAGCGGCCGGTGGGGATGACACTCAGAGGGGCGGCACGGGCCGTTTCAGGTAGCCTCAACCACCGCGGTGCCGCGTTGTCAGGTTGCAGGACAGGCTGAGTGACTCTGCCTACGACGGCGGTTCCCTCGTATCATTTGCACAGTTGGGGCAGCAAAGGGGATCCTCCGGTTCTGCTCCTTCACGGATTCACTGGGCATGGCGGGAGTTGGGCGGCGGCGGGGGAGAGGTTTGGGGCGGCTGGGTACTATGTGGTGGCTCCGGACCTGCTCGGACATGGCCGATCGCCCCATCCCAGCGGTTCGAAACGCTACGAGATGACTCACGCGGCCAACGACCTGAATTCACTGCTAGACAGATCGGTCGTTGGGGCAGCGCATCTTCTGGGTTATTCGATGGGTGGGCGGCTTGCTCTCTTCTTTGCCCTCAGCTACCCGGAGAAGGTGCGCTCTCTGACTCTGGTGGGCACCTCGCCGGGCATCGCGTCGGAGACAGAACGGATCGAACGACGTGCCAGAGATGACGCGCTGGCCGACCGAATCGAACGGGACGGGATCGCGGCGTTCGTGGATTACTGGACGGCACTTCCGCTGTGGAGTAGCCAGCGGAGGAACTTGACTACCGCACAGCGCCGACAGCTGAAGGAACAACGTTTGCAGAACCGGCCGAACGGGCTGGCCAACAGCTTGCGAGGCATGGGTACAGGGGCTCAACCGCCTCTCCACGACCGGTTGCCCTCTTTGCAGGCTCCCACTCTGCTCCTGGTTGGCGCGGAAGACAGGAGTTTCGTTACGGTTAGCCAGCAGATGGCGCAGAGTAACCCGAGGGTGCGCCTGGTCATGGTGCCGGAGACCGGGCATGCTGTCCACTTGGAGAGGCCAGACGCCTTTGCCCGCACCGTACTCAACTTCTGGGGGCCTGCCGACAGTTCACACACTCTGGTGCCTTAGCAAGAATTCGATTGCGGTCGGTATCTTTCCTCTCGGCGGGCGAGGTAGAGCAGTTATGCCGGGAGAGGGTATTATTGCCGCACTACGCGGGCGGGGTCACAGTTTTACATGTGCCTGGCTCACATTGACGGATGATACATGGATCGAAAACGGCTGGGGGTACAGTTTCTCTGGTCACTGGTGCTGGCCCTGCTGGTGTACATTGGACTGATTGTATATGGGGACTGGCGCCAGCTGTCGGCGCTGCTGGCGGAGTTTCCGTGGAGGTGGCTGCCGCCGACGCTGGGGTTGACGCTCGTGAACTTCGGCGTGCGATTGCTGAAGTGGCACTGGTACCTGCGCTTGATTCGGACGCCGATCAGTTTCGGCCAGAGCGCGCGCATTTACGGCATCAGTTTCCTGATGATGATGACGCCAGGTAAGGTGGGGGAGTTTGTGCGGGCGTTCATGGTGCGCAACGTCAGCGGCGCGCCTTTCTCGGTCGTGGCTCCGGTCGTACTGGCTGAGCGGATGACGGACGGATTGGCGATGATTCTACTGGCTGGGCTCGGTCTGCTGGCGATTGACGACGGAAGGATCCGGATGGCGGCTTTGGCGGCGCTGCTAATCATTGCAGGAATCATCATCGCCAATCAGGTCAGGCCGCTGGCGCTGTGGTGCCTGGCGCTGGGTCACCGATTGCCACTTGTAAATCGCTTTGCCGACAAACTGTCCGCGTTTTACGAGAGCAGTTATTTTCTTCTGCAGCCCAAATACCTGATCACTTCGGTCCTGATCGGCGTGGTCAGTTGGGCAAGCCAAGGGATTGGGTTTTACCTTGTCCTGCTTGGGTTCGGCGCGGAAGCGGGTGTCGGTTCCCTGTTGACGGCGGTCTCTGCGTTCAACATGAGCACGGTCGTGGGTGCGGTAGTGGCGACTCCGGGCGGGCTGGGCGGTGTGGAGAGTTCGCTAGCGGCACTAAGTATTCAGCTGCTGGATATGTCCAGGCCGGCGGCCGCGGCTGCGGCGCTCGTAATCCGCTTTGCAACGCTTTGGTTCGGTGTGGCCATCGGGCTAGTCTGTCTGGCGCTATGGCCACACTTGCTGACAGTTCAGAAGGGTCCAGTAGCTGAGGAACAACAGGCACAGGCGTAGGCATTCAATTGTCTTAATTCGCAACTGCCAAGCCATTTTTGCGTCGGCACTGTGTGCCTTCCGACAGCGTCCGGAGTGCTAAAACGCTCCGTCAGGACTTCATTGGCGGCCTTTTGCCGGTCATCGCGGTGTACGTCATGCCCGAATGGGCGTTGCATCACCCGCCTGTCCTGGCCTGGCTTACACAATTCATCCGTCACAAGGCGGGTGGGGGAAGCTCTGGCCGCCGCGGGACGCCAAGGTCGAATTCGCCGCATACCGGCTGCGGCGCGAGGTTTCCCCGGATGCGTTTCGGGGGCGGAGCCCCTGCACAAGGGAGGGCCAAAAGCCCGACCGCCCAGAGACGCAGTGGACGGTAGTCAGCGATAAGGGAACAGTGATTGCGACGATTGATTTGGGATATGAATGATAAGGAGAGAGGAGAGAGACATCCTCGCTTGCTTCATTCAGAGTCGCAATTGGGCTAGGAGTTAGCAGTCACCTATTGTTTGCTCCAATGGAACGGGAACAGGCCATGTGGAAAGTCGACCTACATTCTCACACAATCTACAGTAAGGACTGTCTGACGCGGCCAGAGGACGCGATTGCCCGCGCGCGGCGGATCGGGTTGGACAAGCTGGCGATCACGGAACACGATAATCTGGCCGGTGCCCTGAGAGCCAAAGAGCTGGCCCCAGATTTGATCATCGTCGGTGAGGAGGTCATGACGACCCATGGTGAACTGATTGCATATTTCGTCAAGGAGGAGGTGCCGCGCGGGCTGTCGCCTCAGGAGACAGTTCGCCGCCTGCGCGAACAGGGCGCGGTGGTGGCCATTCCCCATCCCCTGGACTCTCTGCGAAATTCGGCGATGGGAATGGAGAATGTGTTGGAGGTGATCGGGCTGGTAGACGCGCTCGAGGTGCGCAACGCGCGCTGCGTGCGGCCGCAGGACAATCTTGCCGCACTGAATCTGGCGCGGGAGCATGGTCTCCTGGTTACGGCAGGCAGCGACGCGCACATTCCATTTGAATTGGGGCACTGCTACATGGAGATGCCGGAGTTTGAAGACGAACCGGAGTCGTTTGTCGACGCTTTACAACAGGCAAAGCCTATGGGGAAGGAGAGTCCTTTCTGGCCCCATCTGATGAGTACTTATGCGAAATGGCGCAAGCGAATCAGGCCGGTCCCGTACGGCGGCGTGCTCCACTCTTACGGGAAGAGATGAAGGTTGCCAGAGCTATACCGGGTATCTATTGCGGCGAGGAAAGCCCGAACTGTTGGGTGCTCCGGAACCGCTATTCGCCGTCCAGTTCTCCTTGCAGATGCTTCGGAACGTGGAAGTAGCTCTCGACCTCCGCGAAGACCTCTGTCGAGAGCAAATCTCTGAAGAAATACCAGTTGAAGACTGAGAGCTTATTGTCCTGAAGGGAGGCACGCAGGAGCTCTACCGCGTGGCGAAGGTTGCGGTGCAGGTGTTCCTTGTGGCCGTTCATACCCCATCCGAGCGCCGCGAGTCCCAGGACGAGCGGGTCGCGCCGCGTTTCCTGCTGCCCGAGCAGATTCAGGGCCACATGCAGTCCCTGGCGAACTTCGTCGGAGACATTGCTGCCGTCCTGGTCTTCGCCGACATCTGCGTTGACAGTCTCAGGCGCTGCTGCGCTATCTCCTTCGGGAGGATGGGGGGCCTGGACCGCGTGCAGGTAGTAGTGGGCCAGGATCCAGTCACCGACTGATGAGAGGGTCACCTCTTCGAGGGGGATCTGGGTCACGCGCCGCCATTCGGTTGCGGCGCCCTGGCGGTCACCGGCATAGAAGCCTGACAGACCGCGCCAGAATCCCTGCGAAACGGGCGAGTCTTCGCGATTGAGCGCCCGCTGTGCCAGACGGCCTTGACTGTTCAGGGCAAGCGGGCGATAGATCAGATGCCAGAGGTCGCTGTAGGCGTCCGACACCCTGGCAGCCATGCCAAAGGCATCGGCCGCATCCTGCCAGCGCTGCTTCTCCAAATCCACGCAACTGCGGAGGAAGTGCAGGAGCCCAAACTGGACCGATATCTGGTTTGTTTCGCTCCCGCCTGCAAGCCGCTCCTTGACCAACATCTGCGCATCTACGTCTTCGACGAGGGACTCTGACAGACCTTGCGCACGAAACAGACTTTGCAGCTCGGTCAGCAATGAACGCCTGACGCCGTCGGCATCGTCGATTTTGCCGTCGTCGAGCAAGATGGAAAAAAGTAACCAGCGCAGTTCGACGTCAAAGGGAAGGTCTTCCGACTCGGTGCGTATGATTTCAGCAGCCTCTTGGCGGCGGCCTTGCCACCAGTAGGCGCGTGCCTGGTTCTCACGCCAAAGAGATTTGGCGTCGTCGCTCAAGATCTCAAAGACCCCTTCATCAACTGCAGCCATCTCGTCGAGGCGGTTTCGTCTGGCGTAATGGGATTGCAGTCCCAAAACACTCTGATCGAGAATGGATTGCAGTCTCTGGTCCTGGGCAGCACGTCTCGCCTGCGGAAGTGCGGCCAGCCGATCGATCAGTCGTCCGTACCTGGCTAAGGCCTCATCGTTGCCCTGTCTCGAGAGAGCCAAGGCCTCAGCGTGAAGGGCCTCCCAGGAGCCTTTCAGTGCGGCGGCGCCGCCTGACCTGCGCGTGTCAGTAGTCATCGAGAGCTTTCGCTATACAAAAAGTCCAGCTTGCTGGAAGGAAGTGCGGATTCGGCGGGACCCGCCGGCCCAGCGCGGCCGACGCCATTACCCGCCAATCTCCCGCTTTACGGTATTCAGAAGTGTGTCTGCCCTCAGATCAGGTAGATTGTAGCAGACGCCACCCATCTGCTCGGCAAGGGCCTGAGCGAGACCGCGGTCGAAGGCCATGTGCTCCATGTTGATCACAATGGTACGGACGTCCTCGCTGTCGAAGAGGGAGGCCATCTTCATCGCCTCTTCCTGCGCGGGCATGCCGGTCATGCTTACATTGCCGGCACCGTCCGTCAGCAGCATCACCAGCGGGCGGAGTTCCGGATCGCGACGCTGAGCGTTTTCGACTACCTGCCAGGTCGCCAGCAGACCGCTGCTGAGGGGGGTCTTACCGCCAACAGGGAGGTCCTGCAATGCTCTTTCCGCCAGTTCGACGCTGTTGGTGGGCGGCAGTACGACTCGAGCCTTATCGCGCTGAAAGACTACCAAACCGACCTGGTCGCGACGCTGGTAGGCTTCGACGAGAAGACTGAAGATTGCGCCCTTTGTGGCTTCCATCCGCTCGCTGGCCGCCATAGACCAGCTGGCGTCGACGACGAAGAGGATGAGATTTCCGGTGCGGCGCACGCGGATCTTGCGTTGCAGGTCAGACATACGCAGCTGCAGGGCAAGGTCGCTCTCACCGCTTTCGTGCCGTTCCTTCTGGTGGGGGGCGGCGTGCCGCAGAGTGGCGTCGAAGGCGACGTCGTCGTACTTTTCGTGGGCGGGACGCGCCTTGATGTAACGGCCGCGCTTGCGGTCGGTGCGGCTGTAGGAGCGCTTGCCGGACTTCTCGCGCGTCATCTTGTCGAGCGGCGTATCCAGTTTGCGCGCTTCGAAGACTTCGCCGACGTCGACCGGCTTGCGTGCGCCTTTTTCGTCTCCGGGTGATGAACTCTGTTGGGGAGCTGCGTCGGGCTGTGCCACGCCGCCTTCGCCGCTCTCCGGCGAGGAGTCTAGCTCCTCTGAGTCATCACCCTCTTCACTTTTTTTTCCGTAGTCGCTGCGTCGCCGTCCGCCTCTTCCATGGCTTCTTCATTTTCCTCGGCTTCGGCACGGGCCTGACGCATGTTGGCCTCGAGTTGCTCCGGCTGGAGGGCAGTGTCCTGGAAGGGCTGTTTTTTCATGCGGTGGGGAAGGGCCAACTCCGCCGACATGAGAATATCCCTGTCGGTGATAGCGTCCCGACCCTCGAAGGCGGCCTGGGCGCGTGCGGTGTTGAGGATGACGAGGTCAGCCCGATGTCCGTCGACGCTAAAGCTGCTGGTGAGGGCGGCAATCGTGTAGAGATCTCTGTCCGTGTAGGTAACGCGGTCGTAGCTGCGTCGGGCCTGGATGATGCGTTCGCCCAAGCTTTTTGCTTCTTCGGCGAAGTCTTCGGAGAAGCGATCTGCGTCCTGCTCGAAGCGTGTCCGGCGGCGCAGAATCTCAACGCGGGACCGGGGCTCGTCAATGCCAACGACGTCGACTGCGTGGGCAAAACGGTCGAGCAACTGAGGGCGCAGGTCGCCTTCTTCCGGATTCATGGATCCGACGAGTACAAAGCGGGCGGGATGCTGGACGCTGATGCCTTCGCGCTCGACGACGTTGACGCCCATGGCCGCGCTGTCCAGCAGGAGATCGACCACGTGGTCGTCGAGGAGGTTGACCTCGTCCACGTAGAGGATGCCGCGGTTTGCGGCGGCCAGAATGCCAGGTTCGAAATGACGCTCACCCTGGCGAATTGCTTTTTCAATGTCGAGCGTGCCGACTACCCGATCTTCGGTCGCGCTGACCGGCAGGTCGATGAAAGGTGTGTTACGTTGACCTACCTTAAGCTCGCCGTTGCGTGCGCTTCCCTCGCAGACCTGGCAAAGACCAAGAGGGTTTTCGCGGTAACAGGCATAGGGGCATCCATCCACCGCTTCAATCGCCGGCAGCAGGGCTGCCAGGCCCCTGGCTGCGGTCGATTTGGCCGTGCCGCGTTCGCCCCTGATCAGCACACCGCCGATCAGCGGATGGACTGCATTCAGGATCAGCGCTCTCTTCATGCGCTCTTGGCCGACAATCGCGGTGAATGGATAGATGACTTGCATCGTGGTCCGTTCCTTTCAAGGGTTCAGGCGGGAGGCGGAATGTCTCGATGGATGGATTAAGCGGACACCGAGCTCACGACCTGATTTGCCTGTTGCGTAGCGCGGCGGTCCCAGCTAGTTTCCAACCGTTGGGCCGCACCTCCGCCTCGGGGTCAGAGCTAGTGTAGAGGAGGATTGTCAGCTTTCAGTCAGGGCATTGGCAGGACAGCGCACGCCTCATCCGATTTATTATATAACGAGGACAATTTGCGGGACAAACCAAAGCCCCCCGAAACTTTACGTTCCAAGTTGCGTAATAGACAATAAGCGTCCAAAGGGACTTACGAATGAATGAACAGGAACAAGACTGGCTAGACAGGGCCAGAGCCGGTGAGCAGGAAGCATTTGGCCTTCTTGTTGAGACCTATCAGCGACCGGTCTTTGCGTTGACCTATCGCATGCTCGGCGACATATCGGAAGCCGAAGACGCCGCCCAGGAAACATTCCTGCGGGCCTATTCCCGGCTGGACCAATATGATCCCGGTCGCAAGTTCAGCACCTGGCTCTTTTCGATCGCCAATTATCACTGCATTGACAGGTTGCGGAAGCGACGCGTGCAGTTTGTCGGATTGGATGAATCGCCAGTCATGTACAGCCTGGAAAGCGAGTCTCCCCGGCCGGAGGCGGCAGCACTGGAAGTTGAACAGGCCGAGGAGATGCAGGCCCTTGTCAATCAATTGGAACCGGAATACCGTACGCCGCTTGTATTGCGCTACTGGAATGATTGCAGCTATCAGGAAATCGCCGACGTGATGGACATAACTGTGGCAGCTGTGAAGAGCCGGCTCTTCCGCGCTCGGAAGAAGCTGGCGGAACTGTATGAGGCCGCGCAGCAGCCATATCGAGTGGAAGGACTCAGGGCGCCCGCAGGCTTTCCAGGTCAGGCAGACGAGGGGCGAATTGAGGAGTTGAACCGCCCGCCCGCCCGGTTCGATGCGACAGAACAGGCAGCGGAGGCGGAGGAAAGATGGAAGGCGCTGACCCTACCACTTCACAGGGCCCTTACAAGCGGGGCCGGCCTTTAGGAGTTCAGGAGGCTAAGATGGCGGAAAGGCTTTACGGAGCAAGTAGGTCTCCCAGCAGGGCTGTGGACCACAGCGAGTACTTGATGTTGATTTCGCTGGCGTTGGACGGCATGCTGGACTCGGATGAGAAGAGGCGACTCGACGGGCATCTGGAGCAGTGCAGCGGGTGCCGCGGGCAGTGGCTCTTGTGGCAAGCCATTGATGACAAGCTGCGGGCGGCTCCTATTCCTGTGCCGGCGCCCGGCTTTTCCCGTTCGGTGGCGCAACGCTTGGCGCGGCAAGAACGCCTGCGCAATCTGCGTATCGGGGTAATTCTCACCGTATTTACCTTAATCGTCTGGTCGCTGGGCCTGGTCGGTGTCTGTGTAATGGCCGGTGGAATCGTCTATACCAACCTAGGGCGCCTAGAGGAGACGGGTCTGTTCCTGAATGAGGTATGGGCTGTGGCGGGGGTAGTTGGGCAGTCGCTGTGGGATGTCATTGTCGAAATGACTGCGACTTCGACGGCTTTAGGCGTCGCGTCCACATATCTGGTCGTAGTCGTTGCGGCGCTGGCGGTCTGGTGCGTCATCATCCAGCGTACGACTCAACCGCTCCGGACCCGGGTTTGGGAGAAATGAACGAAGTGGGCGGTGTGAGGCGCCTTTGGGTTCGGTGTTGCAGTACCCCTGTTGCTTCTGCTGGCTGCGCCGGTCTGCACGGGTCGAGCAGGTGGGGACGGGTTGAAGAGAAGGGAAGGCGAGGCGCAGCTCCGTTTCTTGCGAGTAAAGGGATTGCCAAATGAAGTCGTTACGACGAGCTGGATGCTGGACAGCGTTCATACTCATCGTCGCGCTTGGGATATTTATATTTCTGGTCTCGCAGCCCAGGCAGGCGCGGAGCGAAATCAGAGTCAGGCCCGTGCAGGGCAATGTAGCCATGTTCGGCGGCGATGTACGGATCAATGAAAACGAGCTCATTGCAGGCAATCTGCTTATTGTAGGCGACGACCTGACTTTGGAGGGGCGGATCGGCGGCAACCTTGTGGTTGTAGGCGGTGACGTTGATTTGACGGGGAACGCCCAGGTCGGTGGCGATGTTAGCGTGGTCGGCGGAGATGCAGAGATCGAGGGATCCTCTGTGGTCGGCGGAAACGTTGCTGTATTGGGAGGCGACGTTGAACTGACCGGACAATCACGCGTCGGAGGCAATGTCAGAGTAGTCGGCGGGCGAATTGAGCAGGATCGGGACGCGCACGTGGCCGGAGGTATCAGCTGGCGCGTCTACACGAACAGCGTGGCTCAGCCGAATCTCTATTCTGCTGCGCCGGCACGACTCGCCCTAACGGATCCGCCCAAGCAGCCTGATCCCCCGAGCCCGCAGGCCGTCGTTTCGGTAGGGCCGGGAGAGGAAGCTCGGCGCAGGTCCGAACAACATCGGAGGGCAGTGGAGGAGGCGGAAGAGGCCGCGGAGGAAGCAGCGGAGGAGTTAGCGGAAGCGGCTGAGGAGCTGGCAGAAAAGGCGGAGGAGGCAGCGGAAGAGCTGGCAGAGGCGGCTGAGGATGCGGCTGAGGCAGCGCTTGAGCGGGCTGAGCTGCACCGGGAAGCGGCGCTGGAGGCAGCAGCCGCAGCGCGTGCTCATGCGGCTGCCACGCGGACGCCCTGGTTCCTTGTATTTCTCGGAAAGCTACTCCAGGCCTTTTTGTGGACGTTGCTTATCACCGGTCTTGTTCTTCTGTTTGCGTGGTTGCTTCCAAAGCAGGTCAGAGCGATTTCAGAGACGGCGGAAAAGGAGGCCGCGCTCAGTTTCGCGACGGGAGCGATTGGGATCCTGGGGTCCGCAGTACTGGCCGCGATTCTGACCATCACCATCTGCTTTGCTCTGCTGGCGCTGCCGCTCCTTGCATTAGTGGCGTTAGTTCTGGTATGCGGCTGGACTGTGACCTGCTCCTGGCTGGGACGCCGCCTTGATGAGCTTGTTGCCGGTCCGGGAGACCTCAGCTGGAATCCGTTGATTTCGGTTGGGCTCAGTTCTCTAGTCATCACCGGCGTCACGGCATTTTCCTGGGTAATCTTTCCCTGCCTCGGCTTCATCATAGCGCTGCTGATCGGCTCTACCGGTACGGGGGCGGTGGTCGTGCATGTGGCGCGCCGTTCGGGACGTCTTCCAAGCGGGGTATTGGGTGACAGACCAGGTGGGCCCGCCCCGAGCGGTGAGGCGGCTTCGCCGGAAAGCAGAGACAAAGGTGACGCGAGGGCAGACATCTCAGAAGCTGATTTGCCCGATGTGACTGAATCGCAGGCCGAGGCCGTTGAGGCGCCTCCAAGGGAGGTTCCTGAGCGCAGCGAAGAGGAAAGTACACCTGGGACGGACCAGCAGGAGATTACGGATTCTTTAGCCGGAGTTTCTGCGGCGGTGGACGAAGCGGACGATTTTACCCGGATTGCAGGCATCGGTCGCACGTATGCCGTGAGGCTGCGGGAGGCGGGGGTTGAAACTTTTTCGCAGCTCGCCGCGCTGGACGTAGAAGAGATCGCAGCGGTCATCGGCTGTCCTGCGTTGCGTGTGGAGCGAGAGCGTTTGAGGGAACAAGCGCGGGAACTGGCCGGCCACGAGTAGCTTTTGTGTTCAGGCGCGACTCAGTTTGCGATAAGTGATGCGATGGGGACGGGTAGCCTCTGCACCAAGGCGGCGGCGCCTGTCTTTTTCGTATTCGCTGAAGTTGCCTGGAAACCAGAGCACATTGCTGTCCCCTTCAAAGGCAAGGATATGTGTGGCGACGCGATCCAGAAACCAGCGATCGTGGGAGATGACCAGTGCGGTGCCGGCGAAGGTCTCCAGCGCGTCTTCCAGAGCACGCAGCGTATTGACGTCAAGGTCGTTACTGGGCTCGTCCAGCAGAATCACGTTGGCGCCGCTCTTCAGCAGTTTGGCAAGATGGACACGGTTTCGTTCGCCTCCGGAAAGTGAACCGACCATTTTCTGCTGGTCCTGTCCGTTGAATGTGAAACGGGCTACGTAGGCGCGGCTGTTCACCTGGCGGTTGCCCAGTTGCAGCAGTTCGTTTCCGCCGCTGATCTCTTCCCAGACGCTCTTGTCGGAATCAAGACTGTCGCGGCTCTGGTCGACGTAAGCAAGAGAGACGGTGCCGCCCTGCTGCACACTGCCGCTGTCAGGCGTTTCTGCGCCTGTCAGGAGGCGAAACAGGGTCGTTTTGCCGGCACCGTTGGCACCGATTATGCCGACGATGGCGCCCGGCGGGACATCGAGGGTGAGATTCTCAAAGAGCAAGTTATCGCCGAACCCCTTGGTCAAAGACTCTGTCTTGATCACTACATCCCCCAAGCGAGGGCCGGGCGGGATGTAAATCTCCCTATCTTCACGTGCTTTCTCGAACTCCAGGCTGAGCAGATCGTTGTAGGCGTTGACGCGCGATTTCCGTTTTGTCTGCTGGGCTTTGGGTGACATATTCAGCCACTCCAGCTCTCTTTGCAACGTTTTCTGACGTGCGCCCTCCTGCTTTTCCTCCCGGGCAAGGCGCTGCTGCTTCTGCTGGAGCCAGCCGGAGTAGTTGCCCCGCCATGGAATGCCGTGTCCGCGGTCCAGTTCGAGAATCCAGCCGGCTACATTGTCGAGAAAGTAACGATCGTGAGTAACTGCGATGACGGTACCTGCGTAGTCCTGCAGGTGGCGCTCGAGCCAGGCAACGGATTGGGCGTCGAGATGGTTGGTGGGCTCGTCCAGGAGGAGGATGTCGGGCTGCTTGAGGAGTAGCCTTGTCAGGGCGACGCGCCGCAGTTCGCCGCCGGAGAGTATGGCCACAGGCGTATCGCCGGGAGGACAGCGGAGCGCGTCCATCGCGAGTTCCAGGCGGCTGTCTAGGTCCCAAGCGTCCAGTGCGTCCAGCCGATCCTGCACGTTGCCCTGCCTTTCGATGAGCTCGTCCATTTCTTCGGGAGAGAGATCCTCGTTGAAGCGGGCGTTGATGGCGTCAAACTCGGCAAGCGCTTCAACTGCTTCCTGCGCGCCCTCTTCTACGATTTGGCGCACTGTCTTGGAGGTGTCGAGGACCGGCTCCTGGGGCAGAAAGCCGCGTGTATAGCCTTCGGCCAGAATTGTTTCGCCGTCGAAATGACTCTCTTCCCCGGCCATAATTCGCAGGAGAGTGGTTTTTCCGGCACCGTTCAGGCCCAGAACTCCGATCTTTGCTCCGAGGAAGAAGCCCAGACTGATGTCACGAAGAACGCGCTGGTTGGGCCCATAACCCTTGCCGACGCCTACCATCGAATAGATAATCTTTTCGCTCATCTCGATCTTCTTTCCAGTTTTCTGTTTGTTCAGCGACTATCAGACGTTTATCATTGGACCTTATATGCCGGCTTTAGTCCTGTCCGCTGGCTATGGGCACTAAACATTCAATAATAAGCCCCAAAGTGGGGAAGGCGAAACAACCATGACCGACATGACCTTTGTGCACCTGACTGACCTGCACGTACTACCCAACGACGAGGACGAACTCTATGGGCGGCGGACTACTGACAAGCTGCGCGACATCATGATGCTAATCCGAAACATGGATGTCAGCCCCGACTTTTTCATTCTGAGCGGCGATCTGGTCAACGACGGACAAAAGGCCGAATACAGAAGGCTGAACACTGTGCTGGACGAGTTGCGAGAGTTCGGTGCGCCACTAATACTTGGTCTGGGCAATCACGATGGCCGAGTTAACTTCCGCCAGATAGTTCTGGGAGAGGAGTCCACAGACGAATCTGAGCGCTACTATCATAGCACCATGTTCGGCGGACTGCGAGTGATCATGTTGGACAGCAAGTTGCCGGACGCGGTGTATGGAGACCTTGATGAGCCACAGCTGGCGTGGCTTGCAGAGGAGTTGCAAAAGCCGGCCCCGCTCGGCAATCTGATTGCCATTCACCACCCACCTGTGTTCAGCACTGTTGAGCCGTTGAGCGAACATTGCTTGAATAACCCGGAAGGTCTGGCGGAAGCAATTGCCGGCCACCATGTGCACGCCCTATTGAGCGGGCACATTCATTACTCTCATGTTACGTCCTTTGAGGGTACCATTTCCGTCACGACGCCTGCTACCGCGTACATCCTCGACCCGGGTTCGCAGCGAGCGACCCGGCAGATCGACGGGTGGGGGTTCACACTGGGTTCATTTCGCGGCGGGCAACTCTACGCGAATCCAATTTCTATGCATGGGAAGCCAGTACAGGTCTGATTTCCCCGGATTTGCGAAAACTCGCCGCCAGATTCATGCGTAAGTCGCTGCGGGAGCCGTCTGCAACAGTGAGCATTAGCGGTTCCCAGATCTTCTGTGTCAGAGGCGCTGTCTCATTGGAGAAGTGGCACAGTACGCATCTTCCGCGTCGCGACGGCGCGTCCGACACAGATGGCCCTCCGACAGTCGTGTAGGACCGGCCCGAGCGCGTTACTGAAGTCGATAGCCAGTTGTGTAAGGTCCCCCGGTTCGACCTGCCTGACTTTGGCAGGTACAAGGTCTGCACCTACCGTAGTGGCGGAGGGCGCCTTGGCGGCACAACGTGGGTGCGCAACCGGCGGCATGGACAGTACGCCGGCATTTCAGCGCCAACGTGACATTATGTGCAGAGGGGCGTTGCTGGGGAACACACCACACAAGGGAGGGACGAGGGCCCGACCGCCCGGAACTGAAGTAGTCAGTTACGGGGCTTCCTCAGCCGGAGGTTGGAACGGGAACTGGGCCGTGGCCTGGTTGCTTCCGGGGTTATACGAGATTCCCCTTCAACTTGGGATACACCCGCATTTTGCAGGCCTCTTGCAATCGTGTTGCGGCGGTTGTATACTGCTCCCGACCATTCCGAACGGATTCCACCAGAGCTTACGATCCTGAAGGTTCTTGATCAATGTTGGAGAAGTACGTTCGACCATTGCTTTCGTCCGCAGTAGGCGCGATTGTTCGCTGGCTGCATGGCATTGGTGTGACTCCGAACATGGTTTCTTTTGCCGGCTTTGCTTTGACAATCGGCGCGGCGGCACTACTGGCGACCGGGAGCCTGCGCGTAGGCGGCGGTGTGCTGTGGGTGGCGGCGATGTTTGATATGGTCGACGGCGCCCTGGCACGCGTGAGCCAGTTGGAAGGCAAATTCGGCGCTTTTTTGGACAGCACTCTGGACCGATATTCCGAGAGCATCACGTTCCTCGGGTTGGCGGTTTACTACGCCAACGAGGGCAACGCCCAGACCCACATTCTTCTGATCTTCCTGACTCTGGTCGGGTCCTGGGCGGTCAGCTATACGCGGGCAAGGGCAGAAGGGTTGAACGTCGAATGTAAGGTAGGCATTTTACAGAGGCCGGAGCGACTCGTTCTCCTCATTGCAGGGCTGATTCTGGGCCTAGTGCTGCCAGTACTGTGGTTGCTGGCCGTGATGACGAATGTCACGGCTGTCCAGCGCATCCACGAAGTCTACGTACGCACTTCAACATCCCGCAGCAAACAGCACGCGGGCAACTAAGTGAGGCCTGCTGATTCGTCCCTTTTTCTGCATTTTGACTTTACGCAGCACCCTCTTCTCAGATATACCCGCAAGCATTCCTATTAGCAGAATTACCCAGTTCAGTATAGACTTTGAGAGAATGGTCACGCGGCGAACGCAGGGGCTGCGTTAGGGGGTGCGTCCCAGATTTGGGGTGGGAACAGTCTGGCGGGGAATCAGTGCCAGCGGTGGATGGAATTGTTTACCGTCTTTTGGCGAGAGGCAGTGCAGGCGCCAGGCCTGGCCGTACGGTGGAGTCCGCCAGTTGGGGAGCGTGCGAGGGCAGGCACAGGGCCGGCACGTACGGAAGTCTGATTGGACTGGCGGGACGTGGTCTGGCTAGACACTTTCGGTTGGGCACTCGTGACCAATGTCGACACCCGGTCGGCGAGGCATGTTGTAGGAGAGGGGGCGTTGCGGGGGC
>JAPOVP010000003.1 GCA_026708085.1 Caldilineaceae bacterium | reverse complement strand
GGAGCCCCCGCACAAGGGAGGGCCGAATAGGCCCGACCGCCCACAAAATCGAGGGGAGAGAAAACCCTTCTCACACTGAATCATGAGCGCCTTTGGGCAAGGACTCAGCAGTTACTCTACTTCCTCTCTTTCCTTTCCCGTTGAGGCGAACACTTACAGCGTAATACCAGATCAGACTCGTTTCCTTTGAAGCAGTGGACCTGTATCCGCAAAGGAGGATCCAAATGTCCCGGAGTCAAGACAGGAAAGACGGTCTGTTGAATCGCCGCGATCTTCTCAAGTTGGGAGGCGGTGCAGCGGTTGGCGCGGCTGTGCTGGGGGCTTGCGCGCCGATGGCTACGCCGGAGGAGGAGCCAGCCGCGCCGGCGGTAATGAGCGACCATCCGGCGGCGCTTCTGCCCTCAGGCTTCAGCGCCGAGTTGGAATGGTGGACGCATACCGACCACGACACTACCGTAGGCAACGTGATTCGAGCCGGCATCGATCGATTCCGGGAGGCGAACCCGGGCGTTTCGGTGGAGTTGCGCGTCTTCCCCAATCGGGAGATGAACGATAAGAACCGGACTGCACTTTTGGGCCGGCAGGGGCAACAGACCATTTTCAGCCCGCTGCCTTCGTACATGCGCGACGGCCTGCTGGAGCCGCTGTCGGACAAATACTTTGAGGCGGACTGGCTAAAGGAGACCTTCGGTTTCCAGGAGGCGCTCTACTGGGAAGGGGACACCTATATCATCCCGCCCGGTTCACTGATGACGGGGGCATTCTACAACAAGACGCTGTGGCAAGAGGGCGGTTTGACAGATGAGGACGTACCCCGCACCTGGGACGAAATGCTCGAAATTGCCAAGATGCTGACGCAGTATGACGACAACGGGGACGTGGTGACGGCGGGTCTGTCCATGCACGCCGAGGCGTTCCGCATCGCGCGTGACTGGCCGGGCCAGCATGGCGGCTATCACTACAGCCGCGAGCTGGGGCGGGTCTTCGACTCGACCGGGTGGCGCAAGTTCATGGAGTTTTACATCCGTGCGATCGTGGAGGAGAAGGTGGACAGCCCCAAGATGCCGCCCTATCTGGAGGCGTTCCCAACTAACCGGGCGGCGATGACGGTCAACAAGGGCTGGCTGGTCGGCACTTTCACGAACCAGTTCCCGGACCTGGAGTTTGGCGTCTTCCCGACGCCGCTAGCTGCCGACCGCCCTGACGACGGTTGGTGGGGCATCGCCGACGACCTGGGCTTTGGTTACACGGTCAACCAGTTCGCAGACGACGATGAGAAAGAGGCCGCGAACGCGCTCCTGCGCTATTTGTACGGGGATGATGAGTTCATGGGCCGGTGGGCGGTGAACTCGGCCGCGGTGCCTTCGAAGCTGGCGGTACGCGAATGGCCGGAGTTCCAGGCGCCAAGGATTCAGACATTCATGCTTACGGCTCCTTACCGGGCGCCGTTCGGCGGCGAGGAGTTCCCGCGGCAGCGGGAGATTGCGAAGACGGCGCTGGAGTCGCTGCTGCAGGGTACGTCGATCGATGACGCGATCGCTGCGTCGCAGGCGGAGATGGCGGTGGTGATGGAGCAGAACGCGGGAACGCCGTTCATCGTTTTTGAGCCGGACTACAAGCCACCGGCCGATCTGAGCGTGCTGCAGGCGTGGAGCTCAGGGGAGATCGCCTATCCGTTCTCTTAGACCGTAGTGGCCCGCGGAGGATGGCCAGCTTCTTCGCCGGTCTAGCCCCGCGGGCCATGCGTGTTGGCGTCGTCCGCTCTGAATGGAGGGCATCATGCGGCTGAATGTCCTTGGCGTGCGCCAGGGACAGCGGGCCATGGTCTATGGTTCGCTGTTGTTTCTCGTCATCTTTTACGGGGGATTCAGGCTGTGGCCGATGGCCTATTCCATCGTCCTCAGCCTGTTCAATTGGCGGGGTCTTAAGCCGATCTGGGAGCAGCAGTTTGTCGGGCTGTCCCACTACGAGTTTGCCCTGGTCAAGGACAAGCTGGTCCTGGAATCGTTGTGGCGCACTATTGTTTTCAGTGCCGAGCTTGTGATCATAAGCACGGTGCTGGGGCTGATAGTCGCCGTATTGATCAGGAATCACCGCCGCGCCCAGCCTGCGCTGCGTCTAGCCTACTTTCTCCCTTACATCGTGCCGGCGGTCGTATCCGGTCTGCTGATGCGGGTGCTTTTTCAGCCCCAATTCGGCTCCGTTAACGCGCTGCTGAACATCATTGGCCTGCCATCGCAACCCTGGATGGCAAGCCCCAAGAGCGCGCTGCTGACGGTGGCGCTGGTGGCGGCGTGGGCGCGGCTGGGGTACAACGTGATCCTGTTCCTTGCCGGCCTGGACCAGATACCCTCGGATTTGCTCGACGCGGCGCGGGTTGACGGCGCGGGGGCCTGGCAGACTTTCCGGCGCATCACCTTTCCGCTGCTGATGCCGGTCATGTTGTTCGTCGTGGTGACCGGAACGATTGCGGCCCTGCAGGAGTTCGGCGTGATCTACGCAATGACGCTGGGATCGACGGAGGTGGTGGGGGGGCCGGTGCGCGCAACGACCGTGTTCTCGATCCTGCTTTATTTGACAGCTTTCTCGGAGGTAGGCGGCTTCAACTATAGCTATGGAGCTACACTTGCCGTCATTCTCTTTCTGCTGATATTCGGATTGACGCTGATCCAGTTTCGCGTCATGCGGACCCGGTGGGAATACTGACCGGGGCGCTCCGGTAAGCCTCTTTTGAGTACTGAACGATAGCCATGACAACAGAACGGATTCCAGTATCGACCAGCTATTCAGACCGGTTTGGCGGGCGCGGCGGGCCTGGCAGGGAGGTTGCGGCGTACTGGCTGTCTCTCGTGCTGGTTACGTTTGGGGCGTTGATCATGGTCGTGCCATTCGCGTTCATGGTGATCACGTCTTTCAAGACGCAGGCTGAAATCATCGCCATCCCGGCGATCTGGCTGCCGTCGCAGTTGACGCTGGATAACTTTGTGCAGGTCTGGAATCGAACGGAACTGCTGCGTTCGCTGATCAACACGGCCTATGTGGCGGTCGTGATCACTGCGGCGACGGTCTTCAGCAGCTCGCTGATGGGGTTCGTTTTCAGCAAGTATGAGTTTCGCGGGCGGGACGTGATCTTCACTATCAGCCTGGCGGGGATGATGCTTCCCTTCTATGTTATTTCGATTCCGCTTTACCTCATGATCATTACGCTTGGGTGGGTGAACTCGTATGCGGCGTTGATCGTTCCTTCGTTATACAACTCTTTCGGCGTCTTCCTGATGCGCCAGTTCATGTTCAGCATCCCGGCGGAACTGCTGGATTCTGCCCGTCTCGACGGATGCAGTGAATTCAGGATTTTCTGGTCGATTGCGCTGCCGCTGGCCAAGTCGGCGGCCGGGGCGTTGAGCCTGCTCAACCTGATGGTCTATTGGAACTGGTTCTTCTGGCCTCTGATCGTGCTCAACTCGGAGGAGAAGTTCACGATTTCACTAACGTTGACCAAGTTCATGGGGCTTTACTGGACGGAGTACGGCCCGCTTACGGCGGGATCGTTTCTGGCGGTCATCCCGATCGTCGTTACCTTTCTCCTGCTGCAGCGTTATTTTGTCGAAGGCATCGCGACGACCGGCATGAAGGGATAGAGCAATGATTGTTGGCTACAATCCGGAGACCCATTTCGAGCGCTTCGGCGATCAGACTCAGTATTTCCTGGATGACACTGTGCTGGAGTGGGTGAAGAATATAAAGCGCACGCATCACGTTGCGACCAAGCACGCGGCCAATCCGGTCATCCGGCGGGACAGGCCGTGGGAGGTATGGCCCCATTTCAACACGACGGTGACGGCGCTGCGAGACGAAGACGGCCGCTTTCGCTGCTGGTACATGGATTTCACCAACCTGGGATTCGAAGGCGGGGCAGAGGCGGTCTGGAAGCCTAAGCTCAGCTATGCCGAGTCCAGCGACGGTGTGCACTGGGACAAGCCGGAGCTGGGCGCAGTCATCGTGGACGGACGGGACACGAACAGACTGGCCTGGGACGACAGGCTGGGGACGCCGGTTGCGCTATCGGTGATCCGGGATCCGGTGGATCCGGACCCGGAACGGCTCTACAAGATGGCCTTTCTGCCAGAGAAGCTGAATATCAACGTGCCCAAGCGCAGCACGATCACGCACTCCCATTCGCTGGGTCTATGTTTCGCGTACTCCGCTGACGGGATAGGCTGGACTCAGGAGCCGGCCAATCCGGTAAATCTGATCTGGGGCGGGGACGTTCTGTCGCTTTCGTACGATGCGGAACGGGCGCGCTATGTGATCTACGGCCGCGGGCATTATGCGGCCGAAACGGGGAATCCGGCCGGCGACCAGTGGTTTACGCGCCATTTTCCGGGACAGCCGTATGGATGGATTCCGAAGCGGGCGGTCTACAGGCTGGAGAGCGAGAATCTGCTGGACTGGACGCCGGCGCTGCGGGTGCTGGCGCCGGGAGCTTACCATAATCTGGATGACCAGTTTTACGCGCTGTCCTACTTCCGGTTGGGGCGCTATCACTGCGGGCTGCTGCCGGTATTTCACACGGTCGACAATACAAAAGACACTGAATTGGTCTACAGCCATGACGGCATCGAGTGGCACCACTATCCGCACGGGCCCTGGGTAGTTCCACGCGAAGGGGAAGAGACATGGGATGCGTTCCAGGTGGATACGGTGATCCCGCCGGTGCGGGTGGGCGATGAGAGTTACATCTTCTATGGCGGGGCTGATTTTCACCATGATTGGGCGTTTGTAGGCAAGGCACAGGGGCTGGATACGCCCGAGGCGGACCGGCCACCCCATGAATTGAACGAAGGGCTGGGGCTGGCCGTGTTACGAGCCGACGGCTTCGTGTCGTTGGATGCAGGGCTGCGCGAGGGGATTATCAGCACAAAGCCTTTCTTCTCAACCGGCGAGAAGCTGATCATTAACGCCCGTTGCAAGGGAAATGGATATATCGACGTAGAGGTCACCGATGCGATGGACGAGCCGTGGGCCGGGTTCAGGCGCGAGGAATCGGACCGGTTCAGCGGCGACTCGGTCGAGCACGTGGTCACCTGGCAGGGGCGGTCGGCGGTGAATGAAATCGTTGGCTATACGCGCTTGCGATTCTATATGAAAGACGCGGAACTCTACTCATTCCGGGTGGCAGACACGCCAGATTAGGGTACATCCCAAATTTGGAGTGGGAACGGCCTGGCGGGGAATTCATGCCAGCGGTGGCTGGAAGGGTTTGCCGGCTCCTGGAGAGTCGGAGGGCAGCGCCAGGCTGGGACTTATCGTGGGGTCCGTAGATTGGAGGGTGTGCGAGGGCAGGCACAAGGCCGGCACCTACAGGAATTTGATGGGACTGGAGGGACCTGGTGCGAATAAACTCGGTCGATTGGGCACCTGTCACGAATACCGGCACACGGTCGACGAGGCATGTTGTCGGACCGGGGGCGTTGCGGGGGCGGAGCCCCCGCACAAGGGAGGCCGCTTGCGGCCGACCGCCCGGAACTGCAGTGGTTAGTGGTTAGTGGTTAGTGGTCAGAGACGGGGCTACCTCTGACTCAGAGTTGAGCGCGAGATGGCTGCGGCTATGCTGATTCCGGAGGCATGGGAAAGTTCGCACCCAATTTGGGATGCACCCCCAAATCAGGCGTGGTTGACAAGCGACCACTTCTGGCGGAACATAGGCGGGGGAAAGGGGGAGCTTTGACAGGATTACAGTATCGGTTCTGAGGCGTCACTTCGCAGCCTCCCTTCTGAATTCTCAAACTACCCTCACGCACCAAAGACAACCAGAAAAGACGGAGCCAATGCAAGAACTTTCGAGAGCGATTCTGAATGCGGATCCCATGTTGAGCCGGTTTGATCCGCTGCCGCGCATCATCTATCACGACGATTTCAACCGCGGCCTGCGGGGCTGGGTTGAGCTGATTGGGAACTACGAGGACAGTTTGGACAGCATGCTTCCCGAATTTGCGGAAATGCGGCCGCCGATGCTGAGCAGCGGTACGCACTGGGATACGGGGACGCACGGGGCAATGCAGGGTACGTATTCGATGAAGCTGGCGACGCGGGCGCGGGCGGGGGACATCAGTGTCTCGATTAAGCGGGTAACGTGGCGACACAGGGGGCCGGTGCGGCTGGAGGCGTACTTTACGTTCAAGCCGGAGGCGAGTGAACTGCAGCTGTCGGTGGACGACGTGCGGGCGGTGGGCGTGCTGTTCGACCTGCAGGATGAGGCGTACCGGTGGATGCCGCACTGGCGCTATCTGAATGCTCTGGAGGGTGAGCCGGTGCGCAGCTGGCAGTTCAAGCGCAAACGGGAACCGTTTCATGATATTGGGGGCAGGGCGGAGACGGTTTCCCACTTTCACCTGGCGCCGACAGGCTGGGAGGATGTGCCCGGCTCCGGACAGGTTCTGTGCTACAATGAGGTCGCC
This sequence comes from Caldilineaceae bacterium, assembly GCA_026708085.1. GTDB lineage: Bacteria > Chloroflexota > Anaerolineae > Caldilineales > Caldilineaceae > Bin5. The sequence continues at coordinate 30,064 of JAPOVP010000003.1, read as the reverse complement.
ACCAAATTCAACTGGTATTACCTCCGCATGGATCTGGACCTGGCGAACAGACAGATCACCCATTTGCAATGCAATGACCGCGTCCACGACTTGACTGGCGTGGAGCCGATGATGATTCCTGCGATGCCTAATCTGGACTGTATGCTTAACGTCGCATTCTGGGTGGAAACGGACGTCGACAAGCGGGCTTTTCTGTACGTTGATTCGGTGCTTGTTTCGGGGGAGTGGTAGCGGTGCTGCGCGAGAGTTACACAGCTATCGTGGAGCGCAGCGAGTCGTTGCGCGGCGACTACGCGACGGAGCCGTACGAGTGCGGTTGGGCAGGGGAGGCGATCTTTTTTGTACGAGTTTTGGAGCGGGTGGGGGATGTTGAAGGCGTTACGCTGAACGTTCAGATCTCGCCGGACGGGATACGGTGGTGCGATGAGGGGACGACGGTGGCGCTTAGCGAAGCGGAAGTGAGTTTTTGCCGGGTGAGGCATTTTGGGAACTGGCTGCGACTGGCGGGTAGGTTGCCGGAGGGGGATAGTGTGAGGGCGATTGTTGCGCTCACCCTAAAGGCTTAGCTGCTGTCCTCGTGCTGTGGGCATCGCATTCTATGAGGGGCGACTTAAATTGCCTGCGGGCCAGCCTGTGCGTCTCACTTTTCGTCTGGACACCGTCCAGCTGCACAGTCTCCGAATCGGAACGGCAGAGACTAAGTAGGGGATTTCGCAACAGTCACTTATCAATCGAAAGGAAGTGCGCCTTATGACATCGAACGGGCAGCGGATTAAATCAGGCATTTTCATCATGCCTTTTCATCCGCCGGAGAAGCCGCTGGCGCAGGGGTATGACGAGGATATTGAGCTGGCGGTGATGGCGGATGAGTTGGGATTCGAGGAGTTCTGGATTGGCGAGCACCATACGATGCGGTACGAGACGGTTGTGGTACCGGAGGTCTTTATTGGAAAGGCGTTGGGGATGACAAAGCGCATACGATTTGGTCCTTCGCCGATCTGCGTCAATTTGCATCATCCGGCGTATCTGGCAACCCGGCTCGCTTTTCTGGATCACCTGGCCCATGGGCGGCTCAATCTGTGCCTTGGGCCGAGCGGGACGAGCACGGACTATGAGCTTTATGGGCAGCATCCGAAGGATGGCGGCAGGATGACGATTGAAGCGATTGACGTCATTTTGAAGCTGTGGACGTCGGACCCGCCTTATGAACATGAAGGCCAGTTCTGGCAGTTCTCGCTCAAGGAAAATGTCGATGAGGAAACCCAGTTAGGGTTCATCCACAAGCCGCTGCAACAGCCGCATCCTCCGATCCTTGTACCAGGTATTGCTCGCGATTCCTATAGCTTGAAGATGGCTGGGCGGTACGGTTTCGCACCGTTTTCGGCTGCTGTGGCGGCGGGGAATGTGCTGGCGGACAACTGGGAGACATACGCACGCAGCGCGGAGGAGGCGGGAAGAAAGCCGGACCGGGCCGACTGGAGAGTGGCGCGGGCGATCTTTCTGGCTGATACGACTGAAGAGGCGGTGAAGCGGGCGCGGACCAACTCGGTAGGGAGGAATTATGAGTATCTCGCCAAACTGATGGATAAGACCCGGGGCAGGGGCGTTCTCAAGCGAGACCTGGAGATGTCGAACGCTGACTGCAATTTGGACTACTGGATGTCGGAACAGATCATCGCGGGCGATGTGGACCATGTGCTGGAGCGGCTGCTGGCGCTGATGGAGGAGAGCGGACCGTTCGGCACATTGGTTTTGATGGGCTTCGACTGGGACGACAAGGCGAGCTGGCTGCGTAATGTTGAACTGTTTCAGACCGAGCTTATGCCGGCGCTGAACAAGGCTGTGGCCTGAGCGGGCGCGCTCTCGCCTTGCCAAGGCCCAGCGATACCGTGCCAACAGGTGCGCGGGACTTCAGTCCAAACTGAACTAGCCATTGCGCAGGGAATGCAGACAGTCCCCGTCAGATCAGATTGCAGACAAGGTTGTTCTCCAACTCGGATAAATGGAGTATGATTCCAGCTAGTGGAGACTCCCGATAGGATAGAGTAACGCTTCTCAGGAGATGAATCGATGAAACTCAGCCAGCAGCAACTCCAGTTTTTTGAGACATTTGGATTTCTTCACTTCCCCGGACTGGTGAAGGAGGAGATCGGCTGGATTACGGAGGATTTCGAGGCCATTTTCGCGGCCAGCGGGCAGGAGCATGACGGGACGCAGCGTTCTTGCATTGTGCCGTTTATCGATCAGCGGGAGCGCCTTTGTACACTGCTGGATCATCCCAGTATTGATGGGCTTATCAGCAGTATTCTTGGCGACGACTTTAACTATCTGGGCGGCGACGGCAACTTTTACACGGGCGATACGCGCTGGCACAGTGACGGCTTTCACACGATCGGCCAATACCTGAAGGTGGCCTTCTATCTCGATTCGCTTACGTCCGATACGGGCTGTTTGCGCGTGATCCCCGGCTCGCACCGGGAGGATCTTGAGGCGTGGTCGGCCCGGCAAGCGCGGGATGCCTCCGAGCTTTGGGGAATCTCGCAGCTGGAGGTGCCGCACGTGGCGCTGGAGACACAGCCGGGCGATGTTGTGGCGTTCAATCACAATCTGATGCACTCGTCGTTCGGCGGAAGCACGGCGCGGCGCATGTTTACGATCAACTGCTGCGCCTACTGTGAGACGCCGGAAGAGATCGAGGAGCTGGAGAAGTTCGTGGCCGGCGGCGCACGATTCTGGAAGGACCAGATGCACTCCGATGTCATGCGCAGTACGGCTTCCCCGTCACGGATGCGGCATTTGGAGCAGGTGATGGCGCACGAGAGCCATCTGCCGGCGCTGTCTGCCAAGGCGCGGGCGGAGATGGCGGAGCCGGCCCGGGGGTAGGGTCATGGCGGACAAGATCAGGATTGGCGTTGTGGGCTGCCGGGTCGGTGGGGCCTGGGTTGAGGGCGCGCACGCGGGTGACGATACGGTCGCCTGGGCGGTGGCTGACCTGAACCAGGATCTGGCGTGGAAGGTGGCGCAAGAGAACGACGTCGCCCGGGTCTACGGCGACTATCGTGAGCTGCTGGCCGATGACGAGGTTGACGCGGTGGGCGTCGCCACGGCGCCGGACGTGCGCAAGCCGATGGTACTTGACGCGTTGAAGGCTGGCAAGCATGTGCTAGTGCAAAAGCCGCATGGCATTGACGCTGCGGATGTGGAGGAGATTAATGCGGCCGCCGCAAGCAGTGGGAAGACGCTTGTCTACTCATACTTCATGCGCCACGAGGAGGAGAACAAGAGAAGCCGATCGCTGATCGCCGATGGAAGAATTGGGCGACCTTACCATGCGCGCGTCCACTACCACTATCGAGAGCGAGGCGTGGACTATGAGCCGCCGGCCGGCAGGGAGTGGTTGTACCGTTGGGGCCTGAAGGGGGGCGCGTTGGGGCAACACGGCTCCCATTACCTTGACCAGGCCTGGTACCTGCTGGGCTGCCCGCGGCCAGAGTGGGCGTTTGCGGTCAGCCACAGCGCGTTTCCGACGCGGCTCAAGGTAGAGCGCCATTCTGAGGACTACATGAGCTTACTGGTGGGCTGTGGCGGGGGCGTCACCATTCAGATGGACACGTCTGCGGTCATCGCCACGTGGGCGGACCGGGCGTGGGACCTGCGTCTGCGGATCCTGGGCACGGCAGGGACGGTTGAGGTCGAGTCGACGCGGCTGCCTTCGGGGCAGACACGTTCGGGCACGCGGCGGCTGTTGGGCGGAATTTACACTGAGGGCGACAGTTTTGTCGAGGAGAATGCGGAACACGGCAGCGGGGACTTTGAAGGGGAGATCCGCGATTTTGCTGCGGCCATTCGCGGCGAGCAGCCACCCGATGTGTCGCCAGCGGAAGCGCTGAAGTTCATGAAGCTGCTGGATGCGATCTACCTGAGCGCGGAGACAGGGGAGAAGGAGCAGGTTGCCGCGTAGAGGATGAGTCTGGTTTGCAGCGGCGGCAGGCCTGTGGCCAACAAAAGGCTGCGACCGACAGGGACACGCGCCCTTAACCTCGCGACGGCTCCTTCATTGTCTTCTTCAGTTCGCGCGTCAGTTCTCCCAGATGGGTGTCGTTGGCCCTGACCTGCTCCAGATGAACCATGCGCTCCGGGCCGGCGGTGGCGATCATGGCTTCGCCGTGGATGCGGTCGATCCAGAAGCGGGCCTCGCGGCCGAGTACCTCGCGCAACTCTTCGAGCCGGTGCTCAGGGTAGCGGCGTGAGAAGTTCATGGTGTACATGCGGCGGCGCTCTGAGCCCCCGAAGGCTGCGTGTTTGAGATTGTGATTGAAGACGACGATGTCGCCGGGCGTGGTCTCCAGGATCAGTGCCGGCACATCGGGCCCCTCCAGTCCCCAGATCTTGCCGCTTTCCCGAATATCCTTTTCAAGAGCATCGGCGTAGGCGTCACCGGAGCGGTGGCTGCCGGGAATGATGCGCAGGGCGCCGCTGTCGCGCGTGAGGGGGTCGAGGTAGAAGGCGATCTTGATGCTGAGAACGCGATCGGCGTTGTAGCCGTCGGAGTGCCAGCGGGTGTCGCCGGCGTAGTAGTTGCCGTCGCCGCTGGTGTAGTTGAAATCGTCGCCGCAGATGCTGGCGGCGATGTCGTGGATGCGGGGGTCGTCTAGAAGGGAACTGAGGAAAACGCTCTTGTCGGGGAAGGGAAGGATGCAGGAGCGCTGTACGCCATCGTGTTCGCGCCCGTGGTGACCGCCGCCGTGCGCGGCCCAGATGGCTTCGAATTCGTCGATGATTTTGTCAGCGCAGTCGGCCAGCAGACCGGGAAAATAGAGATAGCCGAAGGTGTCGAAGAATGCCAGCTGTTGTGGTGTGAGTTGTGTTTGTGCCACGGTGAGCCCTCCTATAGTCTGTCGAATCTTCTCTCTGGGAACTGTCGACCATAGACCGTCTTCTCTGACAGAATGGTAGTGGGATTGTCAGGGAATTGCAACCGGTATGGATGAGGCGGGCCGTCACCCGTTGGTGCCGTGTGGCGTTGCCAGCAGCGCCAGCGCAGCAAAGTTCCATGCTGCCGACTCGGGTAGGGCGGCGAATGCGTCCACTTGGGCGTGCGCCAGGGCGGCTCCAAGGGCTGCCAGGAAGCCGATCCGGTACCACGCCTGTGGTTCGCGCAGTAGCCGTTTTGAGACGGAAACCAGCCAGAAAAGCAGAGCGCAGAGCCACAACAGCCCGGCCACGCCCCAGCCGGTTGCGTATTCCAGCCAGACAGAATGGGGATGAAGGAGGTTGGGATTTGCTGCCGGAGAGGGTTGAAGGAATGCCGGAAAGTTCCAGTAGAATCCACCCGGTCCTACGCCGAATAGAGGGTACTGTACCCAGAGTGCCAGGGCGTCACTCCAGATAAGGAGGCGCGAGCGGAGGGTCTCGAAATTCAGGAGGCGCTCGCCGTAGAGCAGGACGATCTCCAGGCCGACGACTATAGTCAGGCCAGCCACCAGCGTCAACAGGACTGCAGATCGTTTTCCAAAGCGGAACCGTTCCTGCCTGGCCGCGGCCACAACGATGACGAGAGCTGCGGCTGGCAGGCCGAAGAGGAGTGCGCCGCGGCTGGATGTCAGAAGCAGGGCTGCGGCGACAAGTATACAGCCCGCGTTCAGCGCAGGACGACTGAGCCCGCCGGCTGCCAGGAGACCGACGCCGACGAGGAGTGTGCGCAGCAGATAGAGGGCGGTCTGATTGGGGGAGAAGGTGATACCCATGAGGCGCCGCACGCCGTCCGCGGAGACGCCGCCGCCGAGCAGCCAGTCGATTCCTCCGACGCCCGCGGCGAGTGCGCCGCCGGCGAAGAGGGCCGTCAGTACGGTCCGCTGCTGACGCGGCTCGGCGGCCAACAGCCTTATGCCGGTGTAGAGCAGGGCAGGTACCACTACAAACTCCCAGAGACCGACAATATAGCCTGGCCAGTGCCAGACGTTGCGGGCGGCCAGGAGGCTGATCACGATCCAGGCGGCGACGAGCAGATCGGCGCAGTGCGCGTTACGTACTGCGACGCTTGATAGGCGAACCGGGTAGGCGGCGCTGAGCTTAGATTTGATGCGCCAGACTCTAACGTGGATGGCGCGCTGCGCAAGGGCGGGAAGTGTGGCCAGCAGCGCGGCTTGGGCCGGGGGGACAGACCAGACGGCGCCGACGAGCCGCAGCTCCTTATGTTGAAAGTGGAATGGCAGGGCGGCGGCCGCGATCATCAGTCCTGAGACCGGCTCGGCGGCGATGAGAAGTGCGGCGGCGAGCCAGCAGAGGAGGATCAGCGGCGGCCAGACGGCGAGGTAGTAGACGGTGAGAAGGAGGGCCCAGACTGCGAGCTTGCCGGTCAGCGGCCAGGTCCGGTAGAGGGCCTGCCAACGTCGCAGAGGAAGTTTGCGGGCGGTGAGCGCTGCCCACAAGAGAAGGAATCCCGCAGCCAGCAGCAGGAGGGCGAATCGCAGATAGAGCAAGGCCATTGTAGCGGACGGTTCGGTCTCGGTTGTTGCCTGAGCAGCCTCAGTAAACACGGAGAGCAGGTCATGCTCTTTCCCTTCAGGTGTGACGAGGGAGAAGCCCCACATTGGATCGGACGGGGGTGCGGCCGGTCGATCTACCGGCCAACCCATTGCTGCCAGCCACGGCCAGTTTGCCTGCGCATAGCGGATGGCCTCCTCCGTTAGACGTAGCTGATCGGCGGTCGATACGGTCTTCCAGTGGTCCTGCACTTGCCGATTCCACCCGAAACGGACGGCCCAGATGGGCGTCTGTGCATCGCCAGCGGCGACCATCACGCGGCGCGCCCAGGCGGCGCGGCGGAAGTTGAGCGCGTCGACGCGGCTGCGGGGATCTTCGGGCGCGGCCCCGAAGCCGAAGGGCTGCACGAGAACGGCGTCGAAGTAGGGCGCGGCGCCGGCGGCGTAGAGCCGCTGGAGGAAGAAGCCTTCGTCGATGGCAGTGTGGCCGCGATCCTGGGTAGGCGCCAGTGCTGCGGCGAGAATGACTGCGTTGGGGTCGGCATCGCGGACAGCAACGGCCGCCGCGCGCAGAAGGCGGGCGTAGCCGACCGGATCGATCAGCTGGTTTCCCCAGTGGGGGGCGATGTTGGGCTCGTCCCAGATCTGATAGAAACGGACTGTGTCCTGGTAGCGGCGGGCAAATGCGGCGGCAAAGCGGGCGAAGGTCTCCGGCGCGGCGGGGGGCGCCAATCGCCAAGGCAAGTCGTTTTCAGAGGACCCTGATGGGGGTCGGTCCAGGCTGTCTCTTGCCCAGGCCGGGCTGCCGTCGAGCACGATAACCGGCACCAGTCCTGCGGCGGCGATTTCGGTCAGGACGCGGTCGGTCCAGGCCCATTGGAAGTCTCCCCGTTGGGGTTCGATGCGGCTCCAGTCGACACGCTGGCGCACCCAGCCGAAACCGGCGCCGCGCAGACGGTTCAGGGCATGCTGCCGATCATGCGGGGTGTTGTATTGCTCTAGCGCGACGGTTACACCGAGAAAGGGAATCTGGCTGGCTGGGGAGGGAAGGGCGCGAGGCTCAAACGTTGCCTGCAGGCGGCCCAGGTCTTGTTCTCGAAGATCTCGAAGTGTGAGGGCGAGTTCTACTCCCAGGTAGCAGAGAATCGCGTAGAGGCAGGCGAGATGAAGCAGTCGGATGGTGGTCTGCGCCACGGAATCAGGTCTTAGGGACGATCCAGGCAATGGTCAAGGATATTCTGGATGTGGCGCCTCTCTTCTTCGAATGTAGAGAGGCGCTTTTGTACAGACCTGATGTCGATGGCACGGCCGTGATCCCGCTCCTCTACGGCCTGCTGCAGAATCCTCAGCAGCAGGCCGGCGATGCGGCGGCGACGTTGATATTCGAAGGGCAGATGGGGATCGGAGATCGTTTCGGGCAGGGAGCGGTACCACGCCTCCTTTTCCTCCAGCTTGAATTCTAGCCGCAACACGGAACTCCCCATCTGGGAGCGGGTGAAGATTGAGCGGGGGGAGGTGGATGGTTGCGTCTGCTGGGCATCTTCGAGGGGCAGAATACGGCCGTCCTCGGAGTTGAGCCAGAGGATAGGCGTTGCATAGTCGACGCGGTGCGGGTCGTTGATGTACAGGTTGCTGCGGGCTATGGTGACAGCGGCGTCAATCTGGCCGCGGGCCTGGCCGGCCACGAGGGCATTGTAGACCCCGGCGGCAAAGTACACAGCGGAGCGATCCATGATCTCGTAGCGCATGGCGATCACGGCGGGCAGGCCGCTCTGGAGCAACTGGTGGGCGATGCCGGCGAAGGGTCGTGTACTGTCGACCTGTCCGGCGAGGCAGGCGTTGAGGAAGACGAGTTTCACCGATTCTGCCTGTTGCAATACGGTGCGCAGGGTTGCAGCCGACACAAGGGCAGGGGCGTCACCGGCCCAGAGCAGGAGGCCATCCTCATTGCCGTGGCCGACATAGTGCAGGATGTCGGGCCAGGTGGTCTTCAACCGTTCCTGGATCTGCTGGATGGTGACGCGGCCGTCCAGATGATCCAACTCCACGCGGTCGGATGGAAGCTTTTCGATTGCCGAACGGATCTGGTCGCTCTCCATATGTGCGGCCAGATTATGGCCCGGTTCACCGTGATCGGGCCCGTGCTGTACTGCGGCGCCGGGTAGTCCTGAATCGACCGTCACCAACAGAACTTTGAGTGGCAACGCCGCCTCCAGGACCCTGGGGCGAGCAACATGGCTGACGAGATTCTGGGTGCGAACGAGTGAGATGTTTGTGTCGGCGGCAAAGGACTGATTGCGAAGGGGATCGTGGAGTGTCTCCCAAGGCAGGGCTGCGACTGCGGGCGGGTGCAGGATGAGCCTGAGCCGCAGCCGTCCGCCGTCGTCGAGGTCGGCCCGGGCCTGGGCCCAGAGGTCACGAACCTGATCGCGGACCAGTTCGGAAAAGAGCCTGCTGCCGATTTCGGCGAGCAGCTCTTCGCCTTGTGTCTGGTACGGGTCGCCAAGCCGGGCCAAGAACCCCATCCAGACGGAATGGAGGGCATCCTGACTGAAGGTTGAGGCGCCGCCGAGGCCGCGATAGGACGCGAGGACGGCGTAAGGAGCCCTGTCGCCGGTTATGGTGATGTCGAAATTCGTGTATTCGCTCAACTGCGGTTTCCAGTAATTTCCTTATGTCTTGTAAATACTAAGCCATGTTCTGTGTGTGAACTATGTGCGGTCTGCCTGGACTTGGAGAAACGGAATGTGCTGTCAGGGTTGCTGTAGCGAGCTCTTGATGGTCAAAGCGGTGTACGTTGGGCCTGATTGGGCGTTGCCCAGCTTGCGCTGGCCCATATTCGGAATCTGCCACGAGGCTGGGGGAAGCGCGGGCCGCCGCGGGACGACAACTTCGTATTGCCCATACAGTCGCTGCGGCGCGAGGTTGTAGGAGAGGGGGCGTTGCGGGGGCGGAGCCCCCGCACAAGGGAGGGCCGAATAGGCCCGACCGCCCAGAAAAGCAGGGGCCAGGAATTTGGGGGCCGAGGGTTAGTGAAAGCGGCGATTGGTGATTGACGGGTGTGAAAGGGAAGGAGAATCACTTTTCTCTGTGCTGAATCATGGTCGTCATTTGGCAAGGACTTAGCAGTCACTTTGTTTTATAGTATCATCATCCTACACGACAGGAAACTGGAAGTTGAAAATTGGGTACTGAGAACTGGTACAGGCCTTTCGGGGACAGCGGGGAACAGAATACGGGTCAGCCCGGGGGCGGTAGTCCTGCCTTTGCGGCGACGGTGTACGGCCCGAACCGGCGCTTTGTGCAGCGGGTGAGCGTACTGGCGTGGACGGTGGCGGCGACGGTTGCGATCAGCCTGTTCTTGCGGCTGCCGACGGTCGTGTTTACCTTGAACGTGCTGGGTTCGCCGATGTCGATCCGAATCAGCGAGACGACCGTCGTCGCGGTTTTTATCGCGCTGCTGACGGCCAGCGGTACGGAACGGGCGATTCGCACTCATCCGCTTTACGCCGGGGACTCAATGGGCGGCGAGCCTGAGAGCGGAGGGCACACCTGGCTGTTTTGGGGGCTGCCTGCGGCAGTATCCATTTTGGCGGTGCTGCTGGCGCCGGAGGCCAGGACACCGCTTTTCCAGGCCGGTGCGGCGCTGCTCAGCGGGGGGTTGATCGCCATCATTCTGTTCAACCTTTACGCCAGCGCAGACCAGGAATCGGCGGGCTACAGGCAGGCCCGCATCCTGCTCAACGTTCTGTCCTATACGGCGGCGCTGGCGCTCTTCCTGCTTGTCTATCAGACAAGAACGCGCACCCTGCTCTCCGGGACCCTGATCGCGGCGACGTCGGCGCTGCTGGCGGTTGAGCTGCTGCGGGACGTCATGCCAAGGGTGAATGTGGTGCTCATGTATGCGGCGCTGGTTGCGGTCGTACTGGGCGAGGCGGCGTGGGCGTTGAATTACTGGCCGCTATCGGGCGCAAGCGGCGGGCTCGTGCTGCTGTTGATTTTCTATCTGTTCGTGGGGCTGGCCCGCCATGCGCTGCATGAGGGCCATCTGAGCCGCAAGCTTGTTCTGGAGTATTCGGCTTTTGCGGTACTGGCGCTCGTATTGATCGTGCTGATCGGGCCGGGACTCTAGGCTTCCTATCCCAGTTTCAACTCATTTACTGGCACCAGCCTCTCCTCTGGCTGCGGCAGCCAGTTGTTCGTAATTTCCTCTCCAACCCGCCCGCAACCCCCTTTCGGCTGCCAACTTCTGGACAGTTTCGGTCAGCAGGCAGTTGGCCGGCGTTTCGACGCCGACCTCCACACCCTTGCGCACGATGGCGCCGTTGTACCAGGCGACTTCGCTTCCCCTCTTGCCAGACTCCAGATCCAGAAACAGGCTGGGCATCTTTCCTCCCCTCGCTCCGCCGACGACCCTGTGGAGGGCGGAACGGAGGAGCGGGCGCGGACCGAAACGCAGAAGGGGAGCGAGAGTTCGAAGCGGGTATTTCTCTACGTTCAGGGGGCGGATGCCGGCGGCGGCCATCACGCGCAAGGCCTCGCGCAGGGCGTCGATTTCCAGGTCGGCGATGCGGGGGTCGGCGAAGGTGACGGCGGGCGGCTCGGCGAGGATGGCGCTGGTGGCGTTGCCGATCATGTTCATGAGCAGCTTTGACCATTTCATGCTGTAGGCGTCATTGTAGACCTTGGCGGGAAGGCCGGCGGAGGAGAAGCTCGAGGAGAGAGAGTTGCTTTTCGGATCTGCAATGCCTCCGTGGAAGTCTGCGAGGCCGACGGCGAACGTGGATTTTGTGACCTGGACGACGCCAGGCTCTTTCACTTCGACAGGTGCTGTGATGGTTCCGGCGAGGACTCGCTGGGGGCCAAAGCGGGCGGCGATCTGTTCTTCGTTGCCGACCCCGTTCTGCAGGCTGAGGATGGCTGGGGGAAGCAATGCTTCTGCCGGGGCCAATTCGTCCAAAACGGTCTCCGTGTCGTAGCTTTTGACGGCGAGTATGGCGAGGTCGTAGGAGTCGGGAAAGGCTTCGCGAAGAGAAGAGACCGCGCTGACCGAGGGGATCCTTTCCACCGCGCCATCAGCCGCGTGCAGCTCGAGACCGCGCGATTGCAGGGCAGCGGTTGTGCCGGGGCGACCGACCAGTTTCACGGCGTGGCCGGCCGAGGCCAGCTTGCCCCCGACAAAACAGCCGATGGCACCGGCACCGATTATGAGGATGCGGAGAGGGTCCATGGCTCAGTTTCTACCGGCCGGACGCCGGGCCTGGAGGTCGTACAGACCGTAGGCTGCTGCCAGCAGCTCGATAGGATGGCGGGAGGGAAGGCCGGTCCCGTGTTCCAGTTGCCAGCGGCAGGTCTCGGAGTCGCAGGCTGTAAAGGAATCCGAACGGTTGGAAAGCGGGACCGAGGCGTCAGCCTGCGCCGCGACATAGTTGAACAGCTCTGCGCCCACGTCCATGGCGATCTGGTATTTTTCGGTCTTGTAGCCGTAGGTTCCGGCGATACCGCAACAGCGGGCCTGGCTCTCGCGCAGGTCAAGGCCGGGGATCTGGGCCAGCAGGTCGAGCGCGGGTTTGCCGATGCGGTGTGCGCGCAGCTGGCAGGGGGCGTGGTAGGGAAGTGTGAAGGGCTGATCGGACCGGTCGAGGGGTTGCAGGTCGGTGGGCAACTGGCCTTGATCGAGGCGGTCGCGCAGCCACTCGAAGATATCCCAGGTGGCGAGTTTGAGGGCGTGGGTACCTGGGTCGCTTTCCAGGTCGAGCAACTCCGGCGCTTCTTCCTTGAGAGTCAGCGTGCAGCTGGTGCTTGTGCCGAGGATCGGATAGCCGGCGTCGACGTATTGGGCGAGGCGGGCGACGTTGCGGCGATGGTGGTTCTCGGCGGCGGTGAATTCGCCGTTGGAAAGCATGGGCAGGCCGCAGCAGTTTTGCGGTGGCACTATCACTTGGTAGCCGAGATGCTCCAAAACCAGAATGGCGGCCATGCCCACGAAGGGCTCGTAATATTGGGTTGCGCAGCCGTGAAAGTAGACGACTTTTCGGTCGCTGCGCAGCCGTTGGGGACGGGTACGCGCGAGCCAGCGGTTGAGCGTTTCGTGGTGCCAGCGGGGCAGGGGGGCCTTCTCTGCAACTCCGAACAGAGCGGCCGCGAGCTTACGGCTGATCGGATTGTGCAGGGCGAAGTTGGCGAGGCGGGGCGCGATGCTGCCAATCCGTCCCAGGAGCTCGTTGCGGCCCAGGAGACGGTTGCGCAGGGAGAGGCCGCGCGCGGCCACGATGCGGGCGCGGGCGCGGGCGTTGATTTCGGCGATACGGACGCCGGTTGGGCAGACCTCATTACAGACACGACAGCCGGAGCAGTAGTCGACGGAGGCGTCAGGCATCTGCCCACCAGCGAGCGGGCGGGAGATGGGGCCGGCGGCGTCTTCGTAGTACGGGTGCCCGAAATCACGGAAGCGTTCGGACTGGGGGGCGGCGTACTTCGGGCCCGGGAAGCTGTCGGTCACTGCGGAGACCGGGCAGTAGCTGGTGCAGATGTTGCACTTTATGCAGGCGTTCAGGCTGAGGCCTACTGAGTTCACGGTTGCGTTTTGCATAGAGGCGATGGCCAGGGTTTTAGGGAAACCACTGGCGCTACTGGCTTTTGACTACTCCATTTGCGGCGGCGTAGCCGGTAGCGATGGCGATGCCCTCGCGGCTACGTTCGCGGATCGGATCGGTGTGGGCGAGGGTTGAGCCCGCAGCCCACAGGTTATCATAGACGGGTACGCCGGCCTCATCCAGCGGACGGAAGCGGTGGTCGACGGAGACACCGGCCTGGAAGATAGGATGGCCGCGTTTGTCGAGGAAGAGAGGGCGCAGCCAATGGGAGCGCGCCTGCGGCGCGGTCAGGGGCAGGTCGAAGACGGTCTCCTTTACACGGCCGCAGCGGTCAGCGTAGATGCCGCCGCCGAGGATGCCGCCGGTTGCGAGCAGGTAGTTACGGGCCGTGTGGCGAAGGGGGCGGCTTCCGGTTTCGGTCTCGATCCACTGAAGGCGCCGGCCGGTTGCGTGGAACCCACAGACTACCATGCCGATTTCTACGCGTACGCCGAGGCTGGCCAGTTGGGTGCGCAGGGCGGCGTCAAGGCGCAAGCTGGGCACGCTGGGGGGCAGTGTCGGGATCTCGAAGACCGAAAGGCCCGCCTGTTGACTCTGGTTGGATGGGGAGTCTTGCCGGCTTCGATTGGTGGTTGACTCGTGCAGTTGCGTTACGAAAGCTACGTGGGCGTTCAGTCCGAGAACGGCGGGGAGACCCACACGTTCGCCGGCTGCGGTTACGTCGACCACCATTTCTGTGAGTTGTGCCTGCGCTGCTGACTGATCCAGCAGCCGGGCTACATGGAGCGGGTTGTTATCGCGTCGTTTGGTGATCCTACTCAGGGGCACAGTGGCGCTGCGAGCGCGGTGGCCCTGCCTTTGCAGGTTTTCGGCTATCAGTTCGGGGTAGAAGTCGGGCATACCTTGCAGGCCGACGATTACAAGCGGCCGATCATCCTCAAAACTGGCGGCATGTTGTGCGGCCGGCGCCAGATAGACCGGGCGGGGGGCGCCGACCGGTGAAATAAGGTGAAGGTTTCTGCCGAGATTGGGGTCATTGACCTGTTCGTCACCATCGCTCTTTTGCGAAGTCCGCCCATCCTGCGGGCTGGAAGTGGTGAGATCCAAGTCGGTGCCGGCGCGCACATAGGGCAGTGCCGCCGCGGCGGTAAGACGTTGGAATTCGTCCAGCGCTTTGGCAATCGCCTCTGTGCCGAGAAGCCGATAGGGATGAGCGGGAGGCAGTTCGGGCAGGGCTTGCGTCCAATTCGTGACCGTCCTTTCTCCATCTGGCAGATAGCCCAGCAGATCGATTGTTCCGGCGTGCCAATGTGTTGCGCCTGCGCCCTGGGCGATTACGCGCACGCGCAGACCGGCGCGGGCAGCGGTATAGGCGGCAAAGAGACCGGTCAGCCCGGCACCGATGACAAGGAGATCGATCATGCGCAACTAGGGGCCCCGGCTTAAGGTTTTCGGCAGGATGCTAAGTGACTTCAGAACACTCGCCCCCGATTCGGTGGCAGATTCCCTTGCGGATTCCATGGCTAGAGGTCTGAACCAAGGATGGAGGAATCGGAACGATAGAAGGAGGAAAGGGGGCTTTCGCCGTCGTCGACGGGCAGGTGATCGGCGTTCAGGATACTCAGGTAGATCAGTTGGTCCAGGCGTTCCTGGCGCAGCTGCTGTCCCCAGAGGATGGGTGCGACGCCCTTCCAGCGTTCCTGCAGGAAGTCGCGCAGGAGAAGGTTTGGCTGCGAAACGGCCGCCTGGGGATCGACGGCGGCGGAGCGCTGGCGGGAGCCGTCTTCGGGGGCGGGATTGGGGGCCGACTCAGAGGCTACGTCGAGTTGTTCTGCTACGGAGCTGTCGCGGTGGTGATGGGCCGGGGACTGCATATGGGCCACATTCCACTCGCCGGCATCGGGAAAGGCGTTGCCGGCGCGCAGCTGGTGCAGGATACCGACGGCGCGGTAGGTACAGAAGCCGCCCTGGCACGGTCCCATGCCGAGACGGACGTCGCGGCGCAGATCGTCGAGGGTGACGGTCGGATTGCGTTGGGCGGCGCCTTCCAGCATGGAACGGGTTACCAGTTCACACTCGCAGACCAGCTCCGTCTGCAGCTGTTCGTCTTCGACTTCGCTGAGCCTATGGCCGAGCCAGTAGTGTCCTTGTTCGACGCCGGGCACGGCTGTCTCGGCGGTGCGGCAGGGGCGGGAAACGCCCAGCTGCTCGCAGGCGGCGTCGACTGCGGACTCGGCCATGAGGCGGAAGGTCGTCCATTTGCCGCCGGTTATGGTGATGAAGCCGCGTATGCCGTCCCGCTGCTGATGGTCAAGCAAGGCGAGGGCACGGGTGGCGTCACGGCTGTCTTGGGGCAGCTCCTGCACTGGGTGGTCATTCGATTGGGATTTACCGTTGCTTTGGGAAGATACGGCCGGCAGTTGCGTCTCCTGGTAAAGAGGACGTACGCCTGCCCAGGCGCGCAGAATCCGGCTGCGGCTGAGGCCGGGGACCAGCTTGTCGCCTTCGGTCAGCATCAGGTCGATTTCCCACTGCTCGATGGGCAGGTCTTCGGGGTCGGCCACTTTCTCGTCGGTCGTGCCGATTACGCTGACTGTGTGAATGGGCACGAGGATGTCGCCGTCGCCGGGCATTTTGCAGCGGTTGATGACGGTGTTGGTCAGGCGGGCGTTGGTGGCGAGCATCACGCCTTTGCCGAGGATCATCTTCACTTCCACACCTGCGAGTGCGGCGACATAACCGGACCAGGCGCCGGCGGCGTTGATGACGAGGTCGGCGTCGATGTGCAGCTCTTCGCCGGAGAGCGTATCGAGAACGGTGGCGCCGGAAAGTGCGCGGTTGCCGTCGCCGCCGGAGAGGTGGAGACGGGTGAGCTCGTGGTAGGGCAGGAGGGTGGCGCCGCACTGGCGGGCGGCCTGGGCGGTGGCGTGGGTGGCGAGGAAGCTGTCGGCGGCGGCATCGGGCAGCTCGAAGACGCGGCTGATTCCGGGATTCAAAAGAGGTTCGCGCCGTAAGGCGGATGTCGTTGGGATCTCAGTGCAGGGGATGTTGAGGCGGCGGCAGGCGGCGGCGAAGCGATCGGGATAGTCGTCATCGTCTTCGGGCGTGACGACGAAAAAGCCGCTCGTGTCCTCGATGCAGTGGGTGTGGGTGCGGCGCAGGATGCGGTTTTCGTTGATACACTCGATGGCGCTGTCGGGATCTTTGAGGACATATCTTGCGCCGCTGTGGAGGAGGCCGTGGTAGCGCCCGGTCGTGCCGTGGGTCAGGTCGCGTTTTTCGACGAGGACGGTGCGAAATCCTCGCAGGGCGGCATCCCAGGCAACGCCGGTTCCGGTTGCGCCGCCGCCGATCACGAGGATTTCGGTCTGCATCCTCTTCATCGGGGGCTATCCAATGTCATGGAGAAGTTGATGGATCTCCTGGGCGCGGCTGCATTTGAGCGCTGTGGCAGCGAGCTCCCTGGCGGCGTCCACGTCCACGCGCCGGATTGCGGATTTTACCAGGGGAACAGCGGGGCCGGCCACGCTGATTTCGTTCAGCCCCAGACCCAGGAGCAGGGGCTGCACGGAAGGATCGCCGGCGACTTCGCCGCAGATGGCGACGGGAATGCCGGCGGCGCGTCCGGCTTCGCAGGTCAATGAGATCAGGCGGAGGACGGAGGGGTCGAGCGGGGTTGCCAGGGTTGCGACTGCGCTGTTTACGCGGTCTGCGGCGAGGGTATATTGGGCCAGATCGTTGGTGCCGATGCTGAGGAAGTCGACATGCGGGGCGAAGTGGTGCGCGAGGAGGGCGGCCGACGGCACTTCGATGAGCACGCCTACTTCGAGGGTGCCGAGTTGGCGGCGGCAGTGCTTATAGCCGGGAATGTCCTCAAGCAGTTTCAAAGTCTGGTGGACTTCGTTCACTTTCGAAATCATGGGGATGAGAATCCGAATGCGGTCTACGGGCGATACATTCTGCGCCAGCTCGATCAGGGCGCGGGCCTGGTCGATGAGCATTTGCGGGTGGCGAAGCAGGAGGCGGATGCCGCGCACGCCGAGGAAGGGATTGGCTTCGGCGGGAGGCTGCAGATAGGGGACAGGCTTGTCGCCGCCGATGTCGAGCAGGCGCACAGTCAGAGAGTGGGTGTTGGTATAGGAATGCACATCCTGATAGGCGGCCAACTGCTCGGAAACGGTTGGCGGGCTGGTCCGGTTTTGGAAGAGGTTTTCGGTGCGGAGGAGACCGATGCCCTCGGCGCCGTTGGCGTGGATGTGCAGGAGATCTTCACGGCTGTTGACGTTAACGCGGACAGGGATGCGTTCGCCATCGGGAGTCAGGGCCGGTTCATGGGAGTGCGAGAGCGCTTCGGCCTGGAAGCGCTGCAACCGGGAACGGGTCAACTCGTACTGTTCGAGCGTCTCTTCTTCGGGGTCGACGAGGAGGCGGCCGCGGATTCCGTCGACCACGGCGAACATGCCGGTGCGCAGCTGCAGGATTTCGGCGCCGGCGCTGCAGACGAGTGGGATGCCGAGACTGCGGGCCAATATGGCTGTGTGGGCGGTGGGCGTGCTGGCTGCGAGGGCGATGCCTACGACGTGGGCCTGGTCGAGGTGGGTGGTATCGAACGCGGTCAGGTCTTCTGCGAGCAGGATTGTATTGTCGGGCAACGGGTTCAGCTGGCGGGCGGAGGTGATTCCGCCCAAGCGGAAGACGAGGCGCTGGCCTACATCGCGGATGTCGGTGGCGCGGCTGGCGAAGTACTGGTCGCTGAGATCCTGGAAGAGTCTGACGAGGTCGCCGGTTGCCTGCCGGGTGGCGCGGGTTGCGTCTACGCCGGAGTCGATGGCAGCGCGGACGGCGTCGGTGAGGGTGCTGTCGTGGAGGATTTCGCGGTGAACGAGAAATATCTCTGCGGTTGCGGTCTGTCCGATCTGAGACAGTCGGGCCAGTTCCTCATCGACGAGGAGGCGGGCTGCCAAAAAGCGCTCCCACTCTTCCTCGGGGTCGTCGGCAGCGTGCGCGGAAGCCCTGCCGGAATCGTCGGCGGGGACCGGGGCGTATTTGTAAATGTTGCCGATACCGACCCCTGGTGCTGCTGAGAGGCCGTGAAAGAGTTGCTGCACAGAAATTTCGCTCGTGTTCAGAAGAGGGAGGAAAGCGCCTCGATGGCTGCGTCAGCGTCAGGGCCGGATGCGGCCAGTTGCAGGTCGTGCCCCTGGCGAGCCTGAAGCTGCATCAGTTGGAGAATGCTTTTGAGATCGACGGCGTTGCTGTTGCGGCTGAGATTGGCGGCTGTAATTTGGGCCTGAAACTGGCTGGCAGTACGGACTACATCTCTGCCGGAACGGAGATGCAGGCCGCGAGGATCACTGACTGTGACCACCACACTCCTGGACTGCTGAAGCGGCTTTTCCGGTTGCGCGGGGGGGTGGTCATCAGGCAGAGGGGCGTGAGAGTTGCTGCTCACGCCACCATCCTGGTGTTGCTGTTTGCCCTCAAGCCTTTCATCTTGAGGTCCTGCCGGTGAAGGTCGATTCTCCATCTCAGAGTTCCAGGGCTGCGATAGTTGGAGTTACTCAGCCAGTGTTTGCAAGTTTCGGTGTTGAAAGCGCGGCCTCTGCGACGGCGTTCACTGCTTGCAGGGGCTCGCCCAAGCTGGCGTGCAGCGCGGCGACGATGGCGCCCTCAACAAGCGGTGCGTTGCTCAGGAGGCAGTTTTGCCGCTGCTGTGCGGGCAGCATCTCAAGAGCCAGTTCAGCTGACATAATTGCGCTGCCTAAATCCATTAACAGGAGTACTCCGTCTTCACACCAGACTTCCTCAATGGCAGAGCGTATTTTGAATGCGTCCGTGCCAAGTTGTTCGCCATCGTCTGAGAGGCCTCCGGCCTGACTTATACCGACCTGGTCCCCCGCCATCTGGGCCGCCAGTTCCTGAACACCGGCGGCAAGTTTGGCGCTGTGGGAGACGATTACGAGGCCGATCACGAATGACTCCCCGGTGGGCCAGTACAGGCGTTAACGGTCACTGCGATACTCACTCCGCCCAGGCGAGCGTGCGTTCGACGGCCTTTTGCCATCCGGCATAGCCGTGCGCCCGCCTGGTTTCGTCGATCTGCGGCTGCCAGACTTTGTCCTCCTGCCACTGCTTGCGCAACGTATCCAGATCGGGCCAGAAACCGACAGCCAAGCCGGCTGCATAGGCGGCGCCGAGGCTGGTCGTCTCGGCGATGCGGGGCCGGATGACGGTAGTCCCCAAAATGTCGGCCTGCATCTGCATGAGCATGTCGTTAACGGTTGCGCCGCCGTCGACCTTAAGCCGGCGCAGATGAACGCCGCTATCGGCGTTCATCGCGTCCAGCACTTCACGCGTCTGGTAGCAGATGGATTCGAGCGCGGCGCGCACGATGTGGGCGCGGTTGACGTAGCGGGTGAGGCCGACGATGACGCCGCGGGCGTCGCTGCGCCAGTGGGGCGCGAACAGCCCGCTGAAGGCGGGTACCAGATAGCAGCCGCCGGTATCGTCGACGCTTTGGGCGATCTCTGCGGTCTCGGCTGCCGAACCGATCAGTTGCAGCTCGTCGCGCAGCCATTGGACGGTTGCGCCGGCCATGGCGATTGAACCTTCGAGGGCGTAGACCGGTGGGGATTCGCCCATCTGGTAGCAGACGGTGGTCAGGAGACCGTTGCGGCTATAGACGATCTCTTCGCCGGTGTTCAGGATCATGAAGCAGCCGGTTCCGTAGGTGTTCTTGGCCTCGCCGGGGCTGAAACAGGTCTGGCCGACGGTCGCTGCCTGCTGGTCGCCGAGGTTGCCGCAGATGGGAATGGCGGCGGCGAAGGGGCCATCGGCTGCGGTCATGCCGTAGAAGGCGGGTGCGCTGCTGGGCCGGATATCCGGCAGCATCGAGGACGGAATCGCCAGAATGTCCAGCAGCTGCGAGTCCCAGGAGAGGGTTTCCAGGTCCATCAGCATGGTGCGGCTGGCATTAGTGGGATCGGTGACATGCACGCGGTCGCCGCCGGTGAGCTGCCAGATGAGCCAGCTGTCGACAGTGCCGCAGATCAGTTCACCGGCTTCGGCGCGGGCCTGTGCGCCGTCGACGTTTTCCAGGATCCAACGGAACTTGGGGCCGGAGAAGTAGGTTGCGAGCGGAAGACCGGCTTTCTTCTGGAAAGTGGGGGCGTGACCGGCCTCGTCGAGGCGGCGGCAGATGCGGTCGGTGCGTGTGTCCTGCCAGACGACGGCGTTGCAGACGGGCAGGCCGGTGCGGCGGTCCCAGACGACCGCAGTCTCGCGCTGGTTGGTGATGCCGATGGCGGCGATCTGTCCGGGCCGGACATCACATTTGGCGAGGGTGGCACGGATCACCGCTTGGGTGCGCTGCCAGATTTCAAGTGGATCGTGTTCGACCCAGCCGCTGCGGGGGAAGATCTGATCGTGTTCCTGCTGTTCAAATCCGACGATGGCGCCCGCCTGATCAAAGAGCATGAAGCGGGTGCTGGTCGTACCAGAATCGATTGCACCAATCATGTTAGGCATCAGTCAGCACCAGTTGAAGTGAGGACCTCGGCGGCGGTCTCGAACAGGAAGTAGGCGCTGGTGGCGCCGGGGTCCTGGTGACCGATGGAGTGCGGCCCAAGGTAACTGGCGCGTCCTTTTCTGGCCTCAATTTCGATGGTATGTTTCATGCCCAGGTGGGCGGCCTGGCGGGCTGCGGCCAGAACGACGGCGGCGCTCTGGTGGGCTGCAACCGCTGCCTCCATGGCCTCTACGGCGGGCTGGATGGTATCGATCATGGTCTTGTCATCGGCCTGGGCTTTGCCGCGCTGCTGGAGTCCATCGAGGCCGTAGCGGAACATCTGGGTCAACTGAGGCAGGTCGATCGAGCTGCCGTTTGTGGGGCTGGTGGCGGCGCGCAGGAAGAAGGTCCCGTACAGGGGGCCGGCGGCGCCGCCGACTCCACTGATAAGAGTCATGGCGACGGAACGGAGGAAGGCGCTGATGTCTTCAGATTGCCCCTCCACCTGTAGGCGTTCCTGCAGTTTCCCCATGCCGCGGCGCATATTCACGCCGTGGTCGGCGTCACCGATAGCGGTATCCAGCTCGGTGAGATGGTTTTCGTTCTCGATGATCCGAGCGGCGTACGCCAAAAGCCATTTGCGAAGTTGCTTTGTTGTGATCTCCTGGGCCATTTTCGCAATCCGTAATCCGCTGGCCGGTTCGCTACCAGTGCAGGACGGGTGTATGCACGGGGGCATCCCATAGCTGCAGCAGCTCGTCGTCCAGTCTCATCAGGGTAATGGTATACCCGCCGCGGCCGAGGCAGGTGAGATAGTTACCGATCAGCTGGCGCTCGACGCGAAGATTATGTGCGGCCAGCAACTCGTGAATTGCCTCGGAGAAGAGATACAACTCCAGGGGCGGCGTACCGCCCATTCCACTTATGAAAAGTAGTATGCGATCACCGGAAGCAAAGGGCAGGTCATGGAGAATTGGGTGAACGATCAGGTCGACGATCTCAGGCATTCCATTGCTTACCGAACGCACTTCACCGGGCTCGCCGTGAATGCCTACACCCAGTTCGATCGTATCGTCTGCCAGATTGTCGTTGGGCCCGTTGCGGGGGAGCGTGTTGATGTTGGTTCCTACGCCCATGCTGCGGGAGGAGGCGATAGCCCGCCGCGTTACTTCCTCAGCCTCTGTCAGCGTGTAACCGGATTCGGCGGCGGCGCCGGCGATTTTGCAGGCGAGGGTGGCTGCGCCAAGGCCGCGGCGATTGGAGACATTGGGGATAGACACGTCGTCATTGACGAGCACGTAACGAGCGTCGATTCCCTCCTGCATGGCCATCTCGATGGTCAACTCGGTGTTGAGCACGCCGCCGGCGTAGTTCTTTACAACGAAGAGGACGCCTCCGCCGCGATTGACCGAGTGGACGGCAGCCAACAGTTGGATGGGGGAAGGGCTGGTAAAGATGGGGCCTGGACAGGCGGCATCGAGCATGCCCAGACCGACGTAGCCGGTGGGCAGAGGTTCGTGTCCGCTCCCGCTACCTTTAACAACCGCGACTTTTCCGGAAGGGGCGGGGGCCAATCGCTCGACGAAGTCCGGGTCGAAGTGTACTTTGATTGTGTCCGGGTGACTCAGCGCCATACCACGCAGGCTTTGCGTGATGGCGCTACCCGGTTTGGTCATTAAATCTTGCATCGTTCATTGAGGGCAATGCTCGGCGACTTCAGGGCCATTGTAGCCTGAAGTGCGGCTTTTTTCAACGCGGCGGGCATTTCATGTCAGGGCAATCGCATGTTATTGGGACAGAACTCCCCAGAAATCGTCAGTTTTCCAACCGGCGCGGTAACGTTTGGCAGAAATGCCGGTTTGGGGGCTCTTCTGCCTGCTTAAGAGGTTGAGAGGTGTACGACGCAAAATGGTCAAGTCGTGCTGCGCATGAAAGCCTTGGGTGCTGATGCGTGCATTCCGTTCATCGTGGAGCGTCTGTCTTGTAGGCGGATCACTGGCTTTCTCGTCTGTGTGTCGGACGAGCGTTTACGAGAGTTAACGAGAGTTTGCGAGAGTTTGCGAGATGTCTTTACTACAATACATGAAATTTGTTCGATGGCCTGTGATGAAGGATTCGTCGGTGCGCGTGGGCGCGTACGAAGTCAAACGAAAAATGTACAAGAGTTGTGCGTGTAGTGAAATGGTGGGACACAGTCGGCGTCAAATGTCGGGTCTTGTCGGGTCATGTCGGGTAAAGTCGGCTTAAGTCGGGTAAAGTCGGGCGTTATTTTTTTCACTGGTTCTTGTTGTCGTTACGCTTTTGCATCAGTTTTTGCGTGTCTGAAGCCTGTTCCCGGTTTTGTTAAGTTCTCTACGATGCTCTTCCACCACTCCAACAGACGACAGACTCATGCCGGTTAGCTGGCGCTGGGGGCAGGTGGTCGGGTAAAGTCGGGTCAGGTCGTGAAAAGTCGGGTCGGAGCGGGCAGTTTTCCTGGTTATGGTCTTTTGCGCATGACTTCGAGCACGAATCCTCGCTGTTTTCGTTGGGTACTGGGCAGCTGACAGTCTTGTGCGGGCCCTGCTTCGGCTTCAGATTCCCAGCTAGCGGGCGTCATGGCTTCATGACAGTACACTCTCAGCAGTGCCTATTCGCATTTTGTCACAGGGTTATTATATCACTGTTTTTGATGCGATTGCGCTGCAATTCATGTGCAGCCCAAAATGGAAGTGAGTACGAGGGCATCCACAAGGGGTGCCCCTACGGGTGCTGGCGGAGGGGCAGGAGCCGGGCTGGGCGGTCTGTCAGTCCCGGTGACCCAAAGACAAGGTCTGCACGGGGCAGTTCGCAGTTTACAGCAGAGGCGGAATTGGTTACCGGCCATTTAGTCAGAAGAAAAGTCCTCGTCGACGCCAAGTTCGCCGGCCAGCTCGGCAAGCCTCTGCCAAGTCTTCTCTTCTACGTAGATGCCAACCTCGCGACCTTTCTGGGTCCGCAGGTATTCGAGTTCGCCGGGGTAGTAGACGCGTTCGACGCCCTCGGCAGGCGGTGTTGCGGTCAAGTATTGGGCGAATTCGGTTACTTCCTGTTTGAACTCTTCCAGAGGGCGGAAGGCGTCGACCTGGAAGACGGCCATGAAGCAGCCGTCGTTGTGGCGGCCGGTGGGTTCGATCCCGAACCCCAGGCCGGTGAGCAGCCCCGAAAGGATTTCGACCATGGAAGAAAGGCCGTAGCCTTTGTGGCCTTCCGAACCGCCCAGGGGCAGCATGGCGCCGCCGTTGCTGGCGGCGGCAGGGTCGGTGGAGGCGCGGCCTTCGCTGTCGATCACCCAGCCGGTGGGAATTGACTGACCGCGCTGGATGGCGACGCCCAGTTTGCCGCCGGCGACGGCAGAGGTTGCGATGTCTATGCAGAAGGGGCCGTCGAGGTTGGAAGGGACGGCAATACAGATTGGGTTGGTACCGAGGCGAGGTTCGCGTCCGCCGAAGGGTGCAACGCTCTTGGGGCCGCGGCCGGAATCGGCGGTCATCAGCCCGATCATGCCGGCTTCGGCTGCCATCAGGGGATAGTCGGTCAGGCGTCCGACGTGGCCCTGGCGCACGACAGTGGCGGCGGCGACGTTTTCGCGGCGCGCTTTGTCGATTGTCAGCTGCATGGCGCGTTCGGACACGGTGAATCCAAAGCCCCAGTTTCCGTCCACGACGGTTGTGGCGCGACTCTCCTGGGTGATGGTGAAGGGGGCTCCGGGCTGAAAGTGGCCCTTCTGGATTGAGGCGATGTAGCCGGGTACATGGATGACACCGTGCGAGTCGTGGCCGGCCAGATTGGCGGCAATCAGGTGGCGCGAGATGGTGTCGGCTTCTGCGGAGGAGGCGCCGGCGGCATGCATGAGCCGTCGTGCGATCCGTTCGAGTCGATCGGCAGCGACCTTGGGCATGTAAAAGACTCCAGTTGGGTGCGGCCGGGTAGGCGGTACAGCCGTAGTACACCGGCCAAGGGCAGTTCGAAAGCTACCTGCTGGAAAACAACGGACGCCCGAGAGCGTCGGTGGAATCCTGACGCTCATAGTAGTTGAGATGACCACCGGCGTCGGCGAGGATTCGTTGGCGTGCCAGAGCGACGCGCTGCGGGCTGTTCCCGGCGATGTTCAGGCGGCAGTCGGGGTCGGTCTCGAGATCGAACAGGCGCGTGACTGGCTGCCGCTCGTTGGACGGCGTCTGCCAGTCGATTGAGTCGAAGAACCAGTTGCGGTCATCGCGGTACCAGACGGCGTTGCTATAGCGGCAAGTAAGGTATTCGCGGCGGGCGAATTCGCCGCCATCATCGAGCAGGGGCAGAAGGCTCCGGCCTTCAACGGGGTCGGCTGACTGCTGGCGGGTGGCGGCAAGGATTGTGGCGGGCACGTCCAAGGTGTAGACAAATTCGTCGCGTACCCAGCCTGCTCCGAGGCCGGCGGGATGGCGCATGAGCAGGGGGATGTTCATGGTGCCGGGGTACATGTAGTCGGCGGGCTTGCCCATGATCCCATCGGGGTTATCGCCGAAATTGGTGCCGTGATCGCTGAAGAAGAAGATCAGTGTGTTGTTCCGCAGTCCGAGCTGGTCGACGGTCTTCAGCAGACGGCCGAACCAGGTATCGACCATGGTGACGAGCCCGGCGTAGTTGGCGCGGATGCTGGGGATGCGGTCGTCGTACTGGTCGGCGAAAGGCCCGTAGGCGGCGGTCAGGCAGATTGGTTCGCGCTGGGAGCGAGTGCCGTAGAGGTCATAGTAGTGGAGGGGGGCTTCCCATGTTTCGTGGGGGGTAAAGCTGTCAACGTAAAGATAGAAAGGGGAGGTGTCCCTGTTGCGGCCGGGCGGGTGGTTAGCGCGCAGAAAGTCGATGGCCCATTGGAAGGTGCGGGCGGTGGGCCACTCTTCTTCCGGGAGCTGGGGTCGCACGTTGACCAGATGCGCGGCGATCCGGTCGGCGGCGCCGGCGCGATAACGGTCGAGCAGGGCAGGGTCGGCGTCGGCGACGGCATGCCAGCGGTCTTCGGCCTGGCCGCGGACGAACTCCCATTGCTGGAAGCCGCGGGTAAAATTCATGCCGGGCACGAAATAGTGGGGCACGTCGGCGACAAAGCCGGTATGGTAGCCGGCCTGCTGCAGGGTTTCGGCGACTGTGCTTTCGCCGGCGTTCATTGGCTGCCAGCCGGGCAGGTAGACGTTGTCCCAGGGGACGGGCCGGTAGTCGTTGAAGGGGAAGGCGCGGCGGCCGCTATGCAGCGTGCGCCTGGTGGGGATGGTGGGGAGACATTCGGGATGGGCACGTGTAAAGCGGACGCTTTGTTGGGCAAAGCGGTCGATTGAAGGCGTGTGTATCCAGTCGTTGCCGTAGCAGCCGAGAAAGGCTGTGCGCAAAGTATCGGCGACGACTACGATCACGTTGGGTTGCGTTTGCTGGTTTTCGGACATAAGCGGCGTTGCCAGAAAGGCCTTGTTTATTGGGAGAAAGGTTCCAGGAGTGTCAGTTCACTTGTATTGGCCGGCACCCAGCCTTCAGCGCCGCTGTCGACGCGCACATACCACCAGACGATGGTATCGGTGTTGCCTTCGAGCCAGATGGGGCCGTTGAGAATCGTCATGGGATCGGCGTCTTGCAGGTGGGTAACGATGACGCCGGCCTGGGCCCCGGCTTCGGTGCGGAGTGAGATCTTGTACTCGGGCAGGAGACGGATACGATCGCCCACATTCATGGGGATTGCGTTGCGGCTGGGAGGCAGCCCGTTGGTTTCGACGATGAGGACATTTTGTCCGGCAGCCGAAGAGGAGGATCCGGCAGAAAGTGTTGCAGGGGAGCTGGACTGGGTCAGTTCTCCTGTGAGCCATTCGTTCAGGAACCAGCCGCTGAAGAGCGCGGAGATTGCGAGGAGCACAGCACCGACCAGGAGCAGAGGGTTGCTCGACGCGGGGGCGGGCGCGATGGCTGCGCTTTGGGCGCTACCCCTGGGCTGGACGGAAAGCGGGTCGCTATTGAGCTGCATGCGCAGAGGGTAAAGACGAATGGGCCTTTCACTTCTATAGCGGTCTTCGATAAGGCGGAGACTTTGGCGCAGGGCAATTTCGTAAAGAGCGTCGGCCGTGTTGTTGTTCATATGGATTTCGGCGCGCACGGGCCGTCCGCGCCGGTCCATCAGCACGAGGAGTCCGGCCAAGGGCTGGCCTTGGAGGTCGGTAAGATTGTAATAGTCGGCGCGAATTCCCTGGAGGTCGGCGTGTGGTCTGAATCTTCGGATCACACTCAACGTACCGGGGTTTCTCACAGCCTCAACCATCTCTTCATACTCCGGAGCAAATCCGTCGTATTCTACGCTTTCCACCTTCTACTCTTTGCTTCGTCGCGGGGCCTCAGGCCAAAGAATCCTATTGTGAAAAATCCTCGCTGCATGTCGTTCTGGGTGCGGCCGAAAAGTTGGCTACCAAGAGAATTTAGTCCGGAAGTTGCAGGGAGACGATCCCTGCCACCTGGACCGAACTCTCTCCGTAATGGACGATGCGCAGGTCGAACTGGCTGGGCAGATCGGGCCGCAGCATGCCCTGCCATCGCAGACTATCACCGGTTTTGCGAAAGGGAAAATCGCCGGCAGGGATTCCGCTGATTTCGGCGCCCTGCTCTGATTTTCCGACGTAACCGAAGGTTGTACCTTTGAGTTGGTCGCCCGGGGTGATCGAACCGGTATAGGTCACTTTGAGGAGGTTCTCCTGCAGAGCCATGGCCGGTTGATGAATGGGTTGGATGCCCTCGATCACGAGGCGATGAACGCCGGCGGCGCGGACATACTCTTCGGTCACGCGATAGACCCGTAGCCGCAGCAAGTAGTTGACGCCACCGATGTTTGGCCAGGTGCCGTCGAAGTCGAGGGAGTCGCCGGCGATACGCTCTGCACGCAGGCCGGAGAAGAGAAATTGGGCGCGGCCATCGACGATCGCGGACAGTTGAATATCGGTGCCGCGGATGAATTCACCTATTTCGATACGCATTTCAGTTGGACCGGCGAAGGCGATGGCGTTGTCTGCGACCTCGACGCTGGGGAGGTCGACTAGAAGCGGCAGATCGGCGATGTCGCTCAGGTCGGGGAGGCCCAGCTCCTTCAGGAGATCGAGGTCGAAGCCGGGAAGCTGGTCCAGCAATTCATCGACGCCGGGGAGCGAACGGGGCGAGGGCAGCTTGGGCATTTGGGGCGCGCCGGGCAGATCCGGGCCAAAGCAGGCGGAGAGGAGCGCGAGCGGAATGATCAGGGAAGATATCAGGCGGCGCAGTTTCACGGACAGACAGCTCGGATTATCGGTACGCACTTACTCTAAGTTCTCCCGGTCTTTCCAACGTTTTCTGCCAAGCCACGGTGCTTCCTCTTTATGTAGCGCAGGCAGGGTGCGCTATGCAGGACGCTCGACGTCGTAGATTCGATAGCCGTTGACCAACATGCCGCCATCGACGGCGATGCGTTCTCCGGTGATGAAACTGGACTCTTCGGAGGCCAAGAAGACGGCTGCGGCCGCGATTTCGTGCGGCAGGCCGTTGCGACCAAGCAGGGTATCTTCGGTCGTGCGCGGTGAAGTCAGGTGCGGCGGGCGGTTCTCAATGGGGCCTGGAGCGATGGTGTTAACGCGGATATTGTAGGGAGCCAGATCGGTGGCTGCGATGCGGGTCAAGGACTCGACGGCGCTCTTGGCAGCGACATAGGCTGCGCAGCGGGGCAGAGGGACGGTGCCATTTATGGAGGAGATGTTGATGATATTTCCCCTGCCGGCCCTGGCCATGACACGGCCCACCAGTTGTGAACAGATAAAGACGGCGGTCTGATTGACGCCGACCACATGATCCCAGACTGACTGGGAAATCTCGAGGAAATGGCCGTTTTCGCCGAGGACTGCGGCATTGTTGACGAGGACGTCAATGCGGCCAAAACGCCGCACGGTCTCGCCTACCAATCGTTCTACGTCGGGGCGGCTGGAGACATCGGTCCTGACAAAGACGGCAGTGGCGCCGGCACTCTGTAACTCGGCCAGGACACGCGGTCCGGATTCCGCGTCCTGCTCGGCGATGACTACAGTCGCCCCCTCTTCAGCAAATTGTCCGGCGATCGCACGGCCGAGCCCGCGGCCGGCGCCGGTAACAATGGCGACTTTGTCCTTCAGCCGCATCTTACTTCCTTCCACTATGAACTTTCAGTTTACAGTAGTCATGTTCGCTTGGCAACCGTGAGGGAATTACGGGCAGGGCAATCGCATCTTATTGGGATTGAACTTTCCAGAGATAGTCAGTTTTGCAACCGGCACGGTAACGTTTGGCAGAAATGCCGGTTTGGGCGCTTTTCTGTCTGCGTAAGAGGTTGAGAGCCATGCGGCGCAAAATGGACAAGTTGTGCTGCGCAGGAAAGCCTTGGTTGCTGATGTGCGCATTTCATTCATCGCGGACCGTTTGTCTTGATGATGGGTCACTGGCTTTCTCGTGTGTGAGTTGGACGAGAGTTTATGAGCGTTTACGAGAGTTTGCGTGATGTCTGAAAGCCAGTTCATGTGAATCGTCCGATGGTCTGTGATCAGGGATTCTCTGGTGCGCGTGGGCGCGTACGATATCAAATGAGAGATGTACAAGAGTTGTATGTCCGGTGATATGGCGGGAGGTGTTTTGGCGGGAATATGGCGGAAAAAGCGGAAATGGCGGAAAAGTCGGGTAAAAGCGGGCGAAATTTTTATGCGGTCCTTGTTGTCATTACGCTTTTGCATCATTTTATCCGTGTCGGAAGTCTGTTCCCGGTTCCGGCAATCTTTCAAAGAGTCTCAATTTCGACAGACTCATGCCGGTCAGCTGGCGCTGCGGGGCTGGGCGTCGAGTCTGGACGGCTCAGGTCGGGTTAAGTCGGGTCAGAGCGGGAAGTCTTCCTCGTCTTGGTCTTTGCGCTTGACTTCGAACACGTTTCCTCGCTGTCTTTGCCAGGTTAATGCAGACATATTGTCGGGAGTCTACAGTATTCCAAGGGCCCTTCTTCGCCTGCCGATTTCCTGCCAGCGGGAGTCTGGCTTGACGGTTATATTTTCTCGGCGAAGGTTTTTGCATTTCGGTACAGTTCCATTATATCACCGATTTCGATGCATTTGCCCTGGAATTACGGGGGGCGGTCCGGTTTTGGGGTGGTAACGGTTTGGCAGGGGAGATTCATGGCAGCGCCGGCTGGGGTTGTTAACGCGCTTTGAGGAAGGCAGAGGGCAGGCCTTAACGGAGATTGAGGGTGTGCGCGGGCAGGCACAAGGCCTGCCCCTACCGGAGTTTGGGGGCTGGGACGGAGGGGACGGCGCGTACGGGAGTGCGAGGGCAGGTACAGGGCTGGTTTTAGCGGAGATTGAGGGTGGACGCGGGCAGGCACAAGGCCTGCCCCTACCGGAGTTTGGGGGCTGGGATGGAGGGGTCGGCGCGTACGGGAGTGCGAGGGCAGGTACAGGGCTGGTTTT
>JAPOVP010000128.1 GCA_026708085.1 Caldilineaceae bacterium | reverse complement strand
CCTCCCTTGTGCGGGGGCTCCGCCCCCGCAACGCCCCCTCTCCTACAACCTCGCGCCGTAGCAAATGTGTGGGCAATGCGAAATAGGCCCCTCGCTGCGACCCGCGCCTCCCCCACCGTGCCGCCTCGTCCCCGCCAGCGTGCCTGTGCCGCCCCCAACCGCAGGTGCGCCCCTTGTGCGCGCCCTCTCCCGCCGCCAAATCCGGTCCGGATGCACATATGCACATGACCGCCCTCAGCCAGCCGGTGTTATCACAACAATCGCCGTCTTAATCACACAAATCCCCGTCAATCCTCGTCCCCCTTGCGGGCGCCCTGCCGTTTGCCAACGCCCGACCCCTGCCGTTCCCCGGTGTTTCCCTGCCGTCCTCCGCGCCCCTGCGCGTCAATATCCCCCCGTAGGGGCACCCCTTGTGGGTGCCCTCCGCCGTTCTTCGCGCCCCTTCGCGGATGAAGGTGTTGCCGTTGCCGTCCTCCGCGCCCCTCCGCGGATAAAGGTGTTGCCGTTGCCGTTCTTCGTGGTCCTTCGTGGCCATTCGTGGACAAAGGTGTTGACGTTGCCGTCCTCCGCGCCCCTTCGTGGACAAAGGTGTTGAAGTTGCCCTTCCCCCGCCGCTCCGCTAAAAACTGAAAACTGCCTGCTAAAAACTGCACTTCCCCCAAACCGCCCCCCTGTAGTAAACTGCCCGCCACGGCCCGCGTACAGAGGCCGGCGTTGACGATTAATGGACGGTGCCACCATGAAATCCAGCGCAAAGACGGCGGCCGTGCGGCCGCGCAGTTTTCTGCTTGCCGCCGCCCTCCTGGCAATCCTCTCCGCCCCCTTACTCCCGACCAACGGCACAACCTACGCCCGCAGCGCCGCCTCGACCGCGCCCGCCGTTCCGCAGCTGACCGCCCGGGCGACCGCGGACGGGATCCTCCTGAGCTGGGAAGCCGTGCCCGGCGCGGTGCGCTACGAACTGTGGACCTGGTGGGACGCGGGGATCGACTGGCAGCCCATCGGCGGCGGCAACCTGACCGGCACGACCTGGACGCACGCCGGCGTCGCCGCCGGCACCACCTACTACTACTCGATCCGCGCCGTGAACGCGGCCGGCGCCGCAAGCGCGTGGCTGGAGCCGTATCCCTCCGCGACCGCGGGTGCGCCCGCCGGGACCGCAACGCCGACGCCGACCGCAACCGCAACCGCAACGCCGGGGGGCGCAACGGCAACCCTCACGCCCACGCCCACCGCGACGGGGTCGGCGGGTTCCGTGCCGGCCGCGCCGAAACTGACCGCGCAGGCGACCGCGGGCGGGATCCTCCTGAGCTGGGAAGCCGTGCCCGGCGCGGTGCGCTACGAACTGTGGACCTGGTGGGACGCGGGGATCGACTGGCAGCCCATCGGCGGCGGCAACCTGACCGGCACGACCTGGACGCACGCCGGCGTCGCCGCCGGCACCACCTACTACTACTCGATCCGCGCCGTGAACGCGGCCGGCGCCGCAAGCGCATGGCTGAAGCCGTATCCCTCCGCAACCGCGGGTGCGCCCGCGCCGACCTCGACCGCAACGCCGACGCCGACCGCAACCGCGAGCACAACCGCAACCGCGACGCCCGCAACGGCAACGCCGACCTCGACCGCAACGCCGGGGGCCGCAACGGCAACGCCCGCGCCCACCGCGACCGCGAGCACAACCGCAACGCCGACGCCGACCGCAACACCCGCGCCCACCGCGACCGTCGCAACCACCCAGAGAGGCGCGCTCATCGCCCTCTATGAAGCCACCGGCGGCGCCGACTGGCACAACAACGAAAACTGGCTGTCGGACAAGCCCCTCTCCACCTGGTACGGCGTCCGCACCGACGGCAGCGACCGCGTGATCTACCTGGAGCTCCCCCTCAACGGGTTGCGGGGCCCGCTGCCCGACCTGCGCGCGCTCACCCACCTGTCGCACCTGGACCTCACGGAAAACGGTCTGACCGGCCCGTTCCCGGAGCTGCGCGGGCTCGCCAGGCTGCAAACCCTGATCCTCGACGGCAACCAGCTGAGCGGCCCCATCCCCGCCCTGGACGGCGAGCCGCTCGTCAACCTTGATGTCCTGAGCCTCAATCGCAACCGCTTGAGCGGCCCCCTTCCCCGACCTGAGCGCGCTCGTCGGCCTTCGTTTCCTGAGCCTCAACCGCAACCGCTTGAGCGGCCCCGTCCCCGACCTGGGCGCCTACTTCCAACTGTACTGGCTGGAACTCGCCCACAACCTGCTGACCGGCCCCATCCCCGACCTGAGCGCCCACATCCGCCTGCAATGGCTGGACCTTTCCAACAACCTGCTGACCGGGCCGGTCCCGCCCGCGCTCGCCGACCTGCCCGATCTGACCGATCTCTACCTGGCGGGCAACCGGCTCGGCGGCTGCATCCCGCCGGCGCTGCACCGCACGCCATACAGCGACCTCGACCGCCTGGCCCTGCCCGACTGCGCCGCGCCAACGCCGACCGTCACGCCCGCGCCCGCGACCACCCAGCGCGGCGCGCTCGTCGCCCTCTACCATGCCACAGGCGGCCCCAACTGGAGACACAACAATAACTGGCTGAGCGACAAGCCGCTCGACGCCTGGTACGGCGTGAGAGCCCACCCGAACGGAGACGTGATTGAACTGAACCTCGGCAACAACCGCCTGACCGGGGAGATCCCCGACCTCGGCGCGCTCGCCGAGCTGAAATGGCTGGCTCTCTTCGGCAACTACCTGACCGGTCCGGTCCCCGACCTGAGCGCCAACGCCAGGCTGAGAACGCTGCACATCTCCGACAACCGCTTTTCCGGGCCGATTCCCGACCTCAGCGCCTTCAACGATCTGCGGTTTCTGGCTCTTGCCCAAAACGAGCTGACCGGTCCGGTCCCCGACCTGAGCGCCAACCCCAACCTGGAAGTCCTGCTCCTCAGCCAAAACGAGCTGACCGGTCCGGTCCCCGACCTCAGCGCCAACCCCAGGCTGAAGTGGCTGTACCTCGACAACAACCAGTTGACCGGTCCGGTCCCCGATCTGAGCGCGCTCGTCAACCTGACGCACCTGCACCTCAGCCATAACCGCCTGACCGGTCCGGTCCCCGACCTGAGCGCTCTCACCCAACTGTGGGAACTGTACCTCAGCCACAACGCTTTGACCGGATCGTTCCCGGACCTGAGCGCGCTCGTCGAGCTGAGAGAGCTGCACCTCAACAGCAACCGCCTGAGCGGGGAGATCCCCGACCTGAGCGCGCTTACTCACCTGGACGACCTGTACCTCGGCTTCAACCGGTTGAGCGGGCCGTTTCCCGACCTGAGCGCGCTCACCAACCTGGAGACCGTGTACCTTAGAGACAACCGCCTGAGCGGTCCGGTCCTCGACCTGGGCAACCTCGTCAATCTGAGGGTCCTGCTGTCCAAAAACAACGATCTGAGCGGTCCGCTCCCCGACCTGGGCGCGCTCCTCAACCTGGCAATTCTGGACCTTGCCGGCAACCGCTTCTGCCTGCCCGCCGGCGCCGGCCTGTCCCACCCCTCCCACGACGTGGCCGACCACCTGCGCAGCCTCGACCTGCCCGCCTGCAGCGCGGCCGAGCTCGCGCTGGTGCTGCCCGCGCCGCGCAACCTGACCGCAACCGTCGCCAACGGACGCGTCGACCTGTCGTGGGACGCGGCCGCCAACGCGGCCGCCTACGAGCTGCAGGTATGGGACAGCCTCGACCGCCGCTGGGCATCCGCCGGCGGCCTCCTGACCGCCACAAGCTACAGCCACCCCGTCCTCGGCGACGGCCGCAACTACTACTTCCAGGTGCGCGCCCGCAACGCCGCCGGCGTGCGCGGGCCGTGGACGGAACGCGTGCATGCAATCATCGTGCCGCAGCGCTTCCCGCCGCCGCCCCGCTCGCTCGGGCTCGACATCCTCTATCAGAAGTACATGGTGGTCGTCGACGGCATCTTCGTCGCCGCGCCCAGCGACGTCTCCGACGAGCAAATGATTCAGGCCGGCGAGGTCCTGACCTCCATGCTCTCC
The DNA here is from genome assembly GCA_026708085.1 of Caldilineaceae bacterium. Classification (GTDB taxonomy): domain Bacteria; phylum Chloroflexota; class Anaerolineae; order Caldilineales; family Caldilineaceae; genus Bin5. The sequence continues at coordinate 32,603 of JAPOVP010000128.1, read as the reverse complement.
GCCCGCCCCGACCTGCTGCAGGCCATGGCCGACCTGGGCACCAGCATCTTCATCTATTTCGAGACCCTGCCTCACGGCGGCAAGGGTTTCTTCAATTTTTCTGCAAACCTGTCGCCCAATGACCGGCACTGCGGTACGGCCATCCACGAATATGCGCACCTGGTGCACGACGAGCTGCGCGAACGGCCCGGCGGTCCGGATTTCGATGCGCGCCTCCTCGCCGCCTACAACGCCGCCCTCGACGTCGACCTCTACGGCGACGCCTACGCGTCGTCGAACATGTTTGAATACTGGGCCGAAACGGTCGCCTTCTGGTTCCAGGGGCAGGTGCCCCTGCACAAGGCCGCCTACGGGACGCTGTCGGAGTACGATCCGCAGGGTGCCCAACTGGTCGAGGAGGTATTCGGCGCCGCCGCCGTCCCCGCCTACTGCAAACCCCCGCGCCCCGGGTAACGCCCCCGCCCGCAGGGCCACCCCTTGCACCTGACCCCGCCCCCGCCCGCAGGGGCACCCCTTGTGGGTGCCCTCTGCCGTTCTTCGCGCCCCTTCGCGTCCCTTCGCGGATAAAGGTGTTGAAGTCGCCCTTCCGTCGTGCCCCCGCCGCACACGCCGGTATGAGCCCCTCTTGCGCCTGCCCTCCGCCGTTCCACTAAAAACTAAAAACTGCCTGCTAAAAACTGCCGTTACAAAAAAAACAGGGGGCCCAACCCGCGGCCCCCTGCCCTCACTCCTCACTCCTGAACCCTCTCTCCTCGCAGTTCGCCGTTCTTCGCGTCCCTTCGCGGATAAAGGTGTTGACTTTGCCGTCCTTCGTGGCCCTTCGCGGATAAAGGTGTTGACGTTGCAGTTACTCACCACTGACCACTCACCACTGACCACTGATCACTAACCACTGCCGTTCTCTCTCCTCAGCCCTTAACCGTATCCCAGCTCCCACAACCCCGTGCGCGGCGTGAACGTCGCGCTCTCGCACAACGCCGTCCCGCCGTCCGCCGTACGCACGAACTGGCCCAGAAACGGCATCGCCCCGCGCGCCACCTTCGACTGCCAGCGGCCGTCGCGTCCCAGACGCCAGTCGCTCTCGCCGCCGGCAAAGAAACGCACCGTGCGCGTCGCGTCCACCACGTAACCCGGCCGCTCGGCCTTCCGCACTTCCGCCAGCCGCTGCGCCACCGTCTCCCCGCCCTCCGCATGGAGCGCATAGGTCTGCGCGCCGACGCCGTCCGGCGCCGGCCCCGCGCGCAGGATGTCGTGCCCGTCCAGCAGCATCCGCAGCAGACCCGTGGCCCTGGCGCGCACGGTGAAGTCGTAGACCGGCCTCTGCGTACCCGCCTGCGTCCACGCACTGCCGTCGTGTCCCCAGGACCAGGCTGCGCCGGGCGTATCGTCGCGCCAGACGTCGTCGGCCTCGTCGGCGACGGCATACTGGAACGGATGCGTGAGCGCGGCCCGCACGGTGAGGAAGAAGCCGGCTTCGGGCAGCAGGATCTCCTGTGAGCCGAAGTCGAGTTCGACGATACCGGGCATTTCGCCGTTGAGCACGTCGTAGGGCGTGCTCTGGTTCACCCGCGGCAGGACCGCCGCGTCGAACGCGATCTCCTTGCCGATGCGTTCGGCGGGTTCGTCGCTGGCGGTGGGGTCGTTGACCGCGGGATCGTCGTCCATCCCCCGCGTCCGTCTGCGCACGCCCGCCGCCCATGTGTCCGAATAGGCGGTCGCGGCCGTTTCCGCATTCTCCGCCGGCCCCGTAATCGCCAGGCGCGCCGAGTGGAGATAGAGGTCGTATCCGGGGTGTCCCTGGGGTCCGAAGTCGCACCAGGCCGCCCACTCGACCTCCTCGGCGCCGGTGCCGATGGCCGGTCTTCCCAGCGCGGTTCCCTGCCTGGCCGCGTCGCCGAAACGTGCGTGGTCGCTGTGGCGCGGCGCAAAGCGCCAGTTCAGCGCCGCGTTCCAGCCGCGCGCGTACAACCGCGCGCCGGTCGCCGGCTGACCGCTGACCTCCACGCCGCGTGCAACCGCCAGATGGGGCGCCAGCAGTTCGGCCAGCGCCGCCTCGGTTGCGCCGTCCGCGTTCTCGGCCTCGCCCAGGATCTCGATGCGTCCGAACTGCTCCGCAACCGGCTGCGCGACGTGAAACTCGGAACGGTCGGCCGCGCCGGTCTCTGCGTCGGTGTAAGTCACCGCAATCGCCGTGCGCAGACCGTCCAGCGACGCCGTCGCCATGACCGCGCCCAGCCGCACCTCGACGCGGTGTACGTACCCCCACCAGACCGTTCCGGCCTGCTTGCCGTGCAGATGCAGCGGCCGCCGCAGCTGCGTCAGCAGCCAGCGCAGCGCCGTCTCCGGCCCCGCCGCGTTCAGCGTCGCCGCCTCCGGTCCGCCGAACATCGTCGCGCCGTAGCTCTCCACCTCCGCAACCAGGCCGCCCGGCCATTGGGTTCCGCCCTCCACCGACGCACGCAGCGCCGGCAGAATCTCCGCCTGCCCGGCCGGCGGCGCCGGCACCGGGGCCGCCTGCATCTGCAGATCGTCCCAGTTGATCTGCGGATGCGCGCGGTTGACCAGAACCAGGCGGACCATCCACGATCCGGCCAGCAGGTCGCGCAATGCCTGATCGTTGGCCTGCCCCGCGCCGGCCACCGACGCCGCGCTGAACGCATACGGTTCCAGCGCGTCCGACGCAGTCAGCTCCGAAAACGACCACTGACGCGTCGTCCCCCCCGGCAGCATCAGCGCCAGACCGAGATTCCGATGCGCCGCGTGCGTCAGTTGCGGCCCCGCGCCCGCACCCGAATCGGCCGCGTCCGCCGTGTCCGCCAGCGCCAGTGCAAGCCCCCCGTCCGTCTGCAGCGACAGCTTCGCCACGTAGCCCGGACTGACGTCCAGGTAGGACGGCGCAACGGCAACGTCCGCACGCCGCGCCGCGTCCGCAGAGTCGACCAGCAACAGATTCCCGTCGCCGTCCGCCTGCGGCACCGTCAAACCGTGCCAGACCACCCCCGCGGTAGCCGTGCCGACCCCCGCGTGAAAGATGCTGTCGACCGCCGGCTCCGGCACCACGCTGAACTTGATCGTGACGGCCGCCTCCTCCAATGTGACGTCGTCGGTCACCGTCAGCGTCGCCTCGACCTGCTGCAAAACGTCCGTCGCCTCCGGCATCGTCGCAACCGTGTCGGCCGCATCCGCAACGCTGAACGTCGCGCCGCCCGTCTGCGTCCAGGCATGCGTCAGCGCATTGCCGCCCGGGTTCGTCACCGTCGGCTCCAGCGCAAGCCGCGCCCCCATCGCCATCCGTCATTATCTGCCCAGCCCGCGGCCTCGTCACCATGCGCATCCCCCGCCCCTGGCGTGACCCCCTCGCCGCCAGCCGCCTCCTGCTCCTCTCCACCTTCCCCGACAAACTCCGCCGTCCCACCGCCGCCTCCGCGGCCCGCCGTAACGCCTGCGTCGCCTCCCTCGCCCACCGCATCCTCATCCTCCACGCCGCACAGGGCAGCAAAACCGAAGCCCTCTGCCAGCAGACCCTCGCCGCCGCCAAACCCGTCTACACCCTCCCCTCCCCCCACAACGCACACCTCATCGCCCTCGGCGCCCAATCCATTTCCCCAGACAATCCATCCGCCTTCCTGCCCGCCTGAGCTTCTCCGTCCCACCCATCCGCAGCTAAAGGTCTCTTCAACAAGCACCAACCTCCCGCCTTCCATCCCAATATTCCCTCAATATCTCGCAAGTCCTGATTCGGACAACGACTGCCAAAACCTCTGGGTTGAACCCCATTCACCACTCAAATGCCAATTGCATCCCTGGCCTCCCTATGCTAACATCGTCATCCGGACTGTAATCCTGCTCGTGCCACAGCCTGCATTCCAAGCACACTGTCCCTAATTTGTTCGGACCAGAAAAATCGCAACGCCCGTGGGAGTGAACAAGAAAATGGCTACCAGACAAAAGAAAAAACTGTGTGTATACTGTCATTCTCCGAAAGAGTTGACCCGTGATCACATTCCTCCCAAGAGCTTTTTCCCTGCACCAAGGCCCTCAGATCTCATAACTGTGCTTTGTTGTAGCAAATGTCACGAAAAATACACCGAGAACGATGAGTATCTCCGCAACTATTTCATCTTTTCATCGCAATGCAGGGGGCACTGGGCAGCAAGGCAATTACACGAAAGCGGTTTGCGGTCACTGGAGGACCCGAATGCAGGAGAGTTTTCCAGTCCTTACCTCGATTCCACGAACCAGTACCGGCCAAATTCCTTAGTCAGCACAATTGCATCAGTTTACGGTGCGACCGTCGCTCAAGACGATGAACGTATCGAAGACGTAATTGAAAGAATTGTAGTTGGTCTGTTTTGGATTGAGAACGACAAATATCTGCCTCTCGACTACTCAGTTGAAGTTGCTGGCGCCAATGAACTCAACAATAGGTATTGGTCTATTCAAGATTCAATTCGTAGATTGAAGAACGAGAAGAAACCTGTCAATATCGGTGATGGCGTATTTCAATACTGGTGGTCGCGGGCAGAGGACGCGCCCCCCGGTGAAGCGCACAGATCCGATTGGGTGTTGAGATTCTACGAAGGGACCACTTTCCTGTGTAGAGTTGCCAGGTCGCAGGAGAGCTTGAATCCCTCAGTTCAGAGGCTATTCGAATTGTCTCACTATCTCAGTCGTTAACCGCCAAACCGATCCTCTTCATCCTCGATTTCGCGACTTCACAACCGTCCCATCATAAGCCAGAAAGTCTTCCCTTGCAGGCCACGCGCTATCAACCCGGCGCGCTAGGCGTCCCCCAGCCCGACGTCGGCTACCAATCTGTTCCTCTCCCCATCCATCCCCGAACCGGCACAACCCCAATCCCGTCCAACCCTCAGCTCCCACCCATATCACAGTTCTGACACCGCCCTCGCCGCCAGCGATACTGATGCCGGCGTTGCAGCCTAGGCCATCAAAGCTGTCGCGAGAAAGATTGGCCTTGGCCTCAAATCTCGGCCTACTAACTCAGTTGTATAATGGAGCCAACTGCCAAGCCAGAAGAGGGGCAATCCAAAGCTTTGGAAACGGCGAAGACATACGGCACCCTGCAAATTCCGCGTTAGGCAAGAATCAGTTGAAGGCAGCGACCTGCCCCCGATCAAAGACGGTTAACGGCTTTCAGAAAGGAACCTCCAGTGTTCCCCTACCTCTTTAGACCCAACAATCCCAACCCCGACAGACCACCAAGTCAACCCATAACTATCAAGAGTCTCGTCAATGACTTTCTGACCAAACCCATTCCGCTACCGATCTGGCTCTGGAACCTCATAGTCATCGGAATCTACCTATGGGTCGGGTACCTCCTGATCGCGCTTGCAGTCATACTCATTGTCGGAATAGTGTCCCTCTTTACCTGACTCGTCCCCACACAACAAAAAGAATCCGCCGCACCTCGTGACGGATCCTGAATGAGGTATGTGTTTGGCCAGCCAATCAAAAGTTTTGGGTCTCGTTGACGTCAGGTTGGTTGTGTCGCACTGCCGACAAAGTCTACGATTCTGACCCATTGCCCGACCGGCTCACAGCCCAACAGGTAAAGCCGTTCATCACTTCCCTCCGCTATCGCAGGCAACAACGCGACTATAACCGCATCCGCTACCGCGAACGCAACATCGTCGAACGTCTTATCAACAAACTCAAGTGGTGTCGACGCATTTCCACTCGCCATGACAAACTCCCACTTCGTTTCATCGCTTTCTTGCATTCTGCCTCTACACCGATCTGGCGCAAACGAAATGTCAACGAGCCCTATCTCCCTCGCAGTCCGCGCATTTCCGCCTCCAGTTCACGAATCCTTCCGGTATTCTCATAGTGCCTTCCTCTGCCGATATAGTTCGCCACAAAGTTGGCCATAATCGCGAGCAGCAACGTGCCGACAATATAGACTTCGAAGAGGGCGATCTCACGTGACTCGGTAGCGAGACGCACGGCCAGCCCGTTGTCCTCAATTTCGCCCTCTTCGACAAACTCTTCAATAAGCTGGACGGCCCTTGCCGTTGCCACTTCGTCTCTTTTCGCCACAGACACCAGCTGGAACAGTGAGAACAACATCGCCACAATCGTAATCAAGTTGAACACTACGGGTTGGAAAAATTTGCCCTTCACTTTACGATCTCCTTAATTCCTCAGCAGATAATCGCATTGCATCCAGATCGGCCTCCAACTGGCGAATCCTGGCCACGTTCACGCGCTGTCTTCCGCGGCCAAGATGGTTGGCGATGACATTGGCCAGAATGGCGATGCCCATTGTGACTATCATGCTGTTGCCAAGCCACCTACGCCGCATAAGATCGTTCGCCAGAAGCTCGATCAAGGTTTCTTCCACTGCGTCGCTCTCTTGCGCAAGCTCTTCAAGAAGCTGAATGGCTTCAGTCGTTGCCGGCATCGTGTACATTGGAAATACCAGCACCAACTGGGCCAGGGCAATCAGCAAAGCCGCGATTGTAATCACGTTGAAAACGACTGGTCGGATAGGCTCATTCATCGCTTCACATCCTCCTCCTGATGATGCGCACGGCAGGCGGGACCGCTCTTGTTCAGGCGATTCGCGGCGGTCGGGCTTCTCCCGGCTCTGTTTGTTGCCCTGCCTTTCCGGTGAAGGCAGACTGACAGAGTTGCCCCGCCCGACTGCCTCCATTTGCGTTTGGCCGCGGTCACGGGACTGCCGGATTACCAGGGGTGCATCCCGTACTGTTGTCTCCCTGCAGCCCGCCCATTCATCCCGCGCAGAATTACTCGTCCGACAAACAACAACCGATCGCCTGCCATCCTGAAAATCCCTATCAATCCTGAAAATCCTGATTCAGACAACGACTGAGCTTGGCCCCAAAAACTGGACCACAAGCTAAGGTGTACAATGGAGTAATTCACCGAGCCTTGGGAGGGGCAGAACGATGGTCAAACACTTCCGTCTAAACAGGTATGTGGTTCCCATTCTATTATTTCTTTCTCCAATGTGTCTAAAGCATACTATCCCCGAAATTTACGTACACTCTATACCCGTCTGGAGGGGGGCTGGCACCTTTCAATACATTGCTAAGCGTATTTCTGCATGGCTTCTCTATCTCTTCGATGCCTTTCTTCTCTCCGATCATCCAGTTCAATCTCCGAACTTCGACAGCGATATATCGTCTTACGCCAAAGTCCGGGGCGCCTTCTCCTTCCGTTCGATCAAGAATATCGGTGCCTATCTGACCCTCAAGCCACTTCTTCGCGCTCAATTCATCAGGACTGGGTTTTCCACTCAATGTTAGGTTCCTCTCCCAGATCCGTCAGTTTAGCCGACGCCTCTTTCCTCGAGGTGTACTGTCCGGTCGTTGCTGCCTGGCATACCTTGCCCGAGGAGGAACTGACAGACGGGCCAGGCCTGACGGCGGCAGGCGAGTCGTCGCGCGCGCGGCGCGGTCGCCCCAGAGGGTTGCAGATCAGCGCGCGCGCGGGTCTTGAGCACGGCAGTCAACGGCAACGACGAACAGCAACGTCAATCCCTCGCGAACTCGCGCGCCCGCCGGATGGACACATGCACAAACGTACAACGATGGTCAGACCGCCAATTCCGGGTCAAACATGCGGCGGTATTCGGAGATGGCGTAACGGTCGGTCATCCCGGCGATGTGATCGCAGACGACGCGGCGGAGATCTCGACCGGTTTCAGTAATGACTTTCAGCGTCTGCGGTGGCAGCAGCGCCGGCTCGTCGATGAATGACGAAAAGAGGGAACGGACAATCAGATCGGCCTTGGCCTGCATCCGCATTACGCGATGGTGCCTGTACAGGTAGTCATACAGAAAACGCCTCAGCTCGCGGTTCTCTTCCTCCACCTCTGCCGAATAGCCGGCCATATTGTCCGCCTGCGCGCGCAGATCGGTCAGGTCCTGCACGCCCGCGGCCTCGATGTTTGCCTCAGTCGCCCGGATCACGTCGCTGATCTCGGTGTCCACCAACCGGCGAATGAACCGGTTGAGTTCCAGCGGCTCCGTCAAATCGACAGACGCCGCCGTCTCGCCCAGTGAGTCGAGCACGCGCCGGCTGATTCCGAGCTCCAGAAACGCCTTCGGGGGCAGCATGCCCGCCCGCAGACCGTCGTCGGCATCACTCGTAGTGTAGGCGATCTCGTCGGCCAGATTGCTCAGCTGGCACTCAAGCGTGCCCCGCTCATCCGGGTTGTAATCCCTGGCATCGGCGACGTCGTGTTCGGTGTCGTGCTTGACAACGCCTTCACGCACCTCATACGTCAGGTTGAACCCCGGAAAATCGGGATAGCGCCTTTCCAGTTTGGTGATGATGCGATAGGTCTGTTTCTGGTGGTCGTAGCCGCCGTGATCCCGCATCAGCTCGTCCAGGGTCCATTCGCCCCGGTGGCCGAACGGAGAATGGCCCAGGTCGTGGCACAAGCAGATCGCCTCGGTCAGGTCTTCGTTGCAGGACAGTGCGCGGGCCAGCGTGCGCCCGAGCTGCGCCACCTCGATCGTGTGGGTGAGCCGGTTGCGGTAGTTATCGCCTTCGTTGTAGACGAAGACCTGCGTCTTGTACTGGAGGCGGCGAAAAGCGGTCGTGTGGACGATCCGGTCGCGGTCCCGCTGGTAGATGGTGCGATACGGGTGTTCGGCGCCCGCATAGGCCCGGCCGCGGCTGTCGCAGCTGCGCATCGCATAGTCGGCCAGATCCCGACCTTCCCGCTGCTCCAATGTCTCTCTCGTTACGGGCATTGCCTTCCTCCCTCGGATGGAAAGAGGCGCTTGCAGAGCCGTCGTTCAGCTGCAATCGCCTCCTCATATCGAAATGATCGCCAGCCCGCATTGTACCCCGGACTGCACATATGTTCCAAGGCCGGCTGCAGTTCACCAAGAAACTGTTCACCACAGCCTCAATGGTTATAATACAGTTCTTAGCGACCCTTCGCGTCCCTTCGCGGAAAGAGAAAGGTGTTCTCCGTGGCCCTTAGTGGCCCTTCGTGGAAAGAGGTGTTCTCAGCGACCCTTAGCGCCCCTTCGCGGAAAAAGAAAGGTGTTCTCCGCGGCCCTCCGCGGCCCTCCGCGGATAAAGGTGTTCTTAGCAACCCTTCGCGTCCCTTCGCGGATAAAAAAAGGAGTAATCCAAATGGCAATCGAACAGAAACATTTCCACACACTTATCAGCTGCACCCAGCTGTCAGAAGCCCTCACAGCACACGACCACGCCTCAACCAACCTGCGCATCCTCGACTGCCGCTTCGACCTGACCGACACCGAAGCCGGCCGCCGCGCCTACACCCGCAGCCACATCCCCGGCGCAACCTACGCCCACCTCGACGAAGACATGTCCGGCCCCATCCTCCCCGGCATCACCGGCCGCCACCCCCTGCCCGACCCCCACGATTTCGCCCGCACCCTCGCCCGCCTCGGCATCAGCAACAACTCTCAAGTCGCCCTCTACGACGCCAGCGGCGGCAGCATGGCCTCCCGCATGTGGTGGATGCTGCGCTGGGTCGGCCACCAATCCGTCTCCGTCCTCGACGGCGGCTGGGACGCCTGGACCGCCGCCGGTCTCCCCACCCGCAACGGCGACGAAACCGTGCAGCCCGGCAGCTACGACGCCACCCCCCGCCCCGAGCTCGTCGTCGACGCCGCCGAAATGCTCGCCAAAACCGCCAGCGGCGGCGCACTCGTCATCGACGCCCGCGCCGCAGACCGCTTCCGCGGCGAAAACGAGACCCACGACCCCATCGGCGGTCACATCCCCGGCGCCTCCAACCTGCCCCAGGCCGGCAACCTGCGCCACGGCCTCTTCCTCGAACAAGCCGAACTCGCCGCCCGCTTCAGCCAGCTCATGGGCAACCGGCCACCGTCCGAAGTCATCTTCTACTGCGGCTCCGGCGTCTCCGCCTGCCACAACATCCTCGCCCTCGAACACGCCGGCCTCGGCGAAGCACGCCTCTACCCCGGCTCCTGGAGCGACTGGATCACCGACCCGGCCCGGCCCATCGCACAAGGCTAAAGACCCGTAGGGGCAACCCTTGTGGTTGCCCTGGCGGCCGCACAAGGTAAACTGAGTACAATCAAACGAACACAATCTAAAGAAACTACCATCTCAGGATCTACCCAATGAAAACGCGAACAGGCAACTTCCCCATCGGCTTCCGCCAGGTCAACACCAACTGGAACCGGGATATCCCCTCCCTCATCGAATGGGCCGTAGCCAACAAACTCGAAGCAATCGATCTGACCACCGACCCCGAGAGCGCCCTCAACGCAGTCGCCGCGGCCGGCCTGCGCATCGGCTCCATCGACCTCCCCGACAACAGAGGCATGATCGCCGCCGACCCCGCCCGCCGTGCCGACGCCCTCTCCCGCAACAGCGACTGCATCCGCGCCTGCACCGCCGCCGGCCCCCAGAACTTTTTCGCCGTCATGCTCCCCGAAGACCCCGCCCTGCCGCGCCGCCAAAACTACGACTACATGGTCGAAAGCTTCACCGCCCTCGCCGCAGTCCTCGAAGAAAGCGGCTCCCACTACGTCATCGAAGGCTGGCCCGGCCCCGGCGCCCTCTGCTGCACACCCGAAACCTACCGCGCCTTCTTCCGCGACGTCCCCTCACCCGCCATGAGCGTCAACTACGACCCCTCCCACCTGATACGCATGGGCATCGACCCCCTCCGCTTCCTCACCGAGTTCGTCGACCGCGTCCATCACGTCCACGGCAAAGACACCGAAATCCTCGACGACAACCTCTACCAATACGGCCACGAGCAGCCCGCCACCTTCGCCGACCGCATCGCCTACGGCGCCCACAGCTGGCGCTACACCATCCCCGGCCAGGGCCTCTTCCGCTGGGGCGAAGGACTCCGCATCCTCGCCGAAAACGGCTACAACGGCGCAGTCTCCATCGAGCTCGAAGACGCCAACTTCAACGGCGCCGAAGAATCCGAAAAATGGGGAATCCTCCACGGCGCCAACTTCCTCGCCGGCTGCTGACACAGAAAGCCGTAGCTCAATCCCCACAGCCCAAAAAAACAGCCGCGAAGGTCTTCCTTCGCGGCCCTTCGTGGCAAACAGAAAGGTGTTCTTCGCGCCTCTTCGCGTCCCTTCGCGGATCAAAAAAAGGTGTTCTTCGCGCCCCTTCGCGTCCCTTCGCGGATCAAAAAAAAGTGTTCTTAGCGCCCCTTAGCGTCCCTTCGCGGATAAAAGAAGTTCCAATAACCCTCAAAACTCAAAAGACCCGTGCAACTCCGGCACAACCACATCTCCATGCCCCTGCTCCCGCAACTTACCCGCCAGCGCACCCGCCCCCTCCGGCTCCCCATGCACCAGAAAAACCCTCTCCAACCGCTCCCGATCAAAATGTGACGCCCACGACACCAGCTCCGCCTGGTCCGCATGAGCGCTGTACCCGTTAATCCGCGCAACCTCTGCCCGCACATCGTACTCCTCACCGAAAATCCGTACCTTTTCCCTCCCCTCCAGAATACGCCGCCCCAGCGTATGCTGCGCCTGAAAGCTCACGAACAGCACCGTGTTTTCCGCGCGCGTAATGTTGTTCTTCAGATGGTGCAGAATCCGCCCGCTCTCAGCCATCCCGCTCGCGCTGATGATGATCGCCGGCTCCGTCATATGGTTCAGCTGCTTGCTCCGCCGCACCTCCCGCACATACTCGATGCGCGGATAGTCAAACGGGCTCCGCCGCCGCCCATCCTCCAGAAAAGCCTGCACACCGGTATCCCACGACTCAGGATGCATCCGGAACACATCCGTCGCATTCACCGCCAGCGGGCTGTCCACAAACACAGGGATCTCCGGAATATCCCCCCTCGCGTCCAGCTGATTCAGAGCGAACACGATCTCCTGCGTCCGCCCCACCGCAAACGACGGAATAATCACCTTCCCCCGCCGCCGCGCCGTCTCGCACACCACCTCGCGCAACCGCCTCAGCGCCGTCTCGTACCGCCCGTGCAGCCGTGCCCCGTACGTGCTCTCCATGATCAGCAGGTCGGCCTCCCTCGCCTTCGCCGGACTCCGCAGCAGCGCGATCTCGTCCCGCCCCAGGTCCCCGCTGAACACCAGCCGCCAGCGCTTCCCGCTCGCAAACTCCTCAATCTCCAGCTCCACAATCGCCGAACCCAGAATATGCCCCGCATTCCGAAAAGTGAGCGTCACCCCGTTCGCGATCGGCACAGGCCGCCCCTCGCCCACGCTCACAAACAGCGGCAGCGTATCCCGCGCATCGTCCCGCGTGTAAATCGGCTCCACCGGCGGCTCCCCCCTGCGCGCCCGCCGCCGGTTCAGATACTCCACATCCTTCTCCTGGATGTACCCGCTGTCCATCAGCATATACGCCGACAGATTCCGCGTCGCCGCCGTGCACCACACATTCCCGCCAAACCCCTGCTTCACCAGGTTCGGCAGCTTCCCCGTGTGGTCGATATGCGCATGGCTCAGCACCACGCAATCGATCGACGCCGGCTCCCACGGAAAATTCAGATTCCGCTCGTACGTATCGGCCCGCCGCCCCTGATACAGCCCGCAATCCAGCAATATCCGCTGCCCGTTCACCTCCAACAGGTGCATCGACCCCGTCACCTCCCCCGCCGCCCCATCAAACGTAATCCTCATCTACCCCCACCCCCTATCCTGACAACCGACCCCTGCTGTTTCTGACCACTGACCACTAACCACTGACCACTGCAGCTCTGGGCGGTCGGGCCTAGTCGGCCCTCCCTTGTGCGGGGGCTCCGCCCCCGCAACGCCCCCTCTCCTACAACCTCGCGTCGTAGCGAGTGTGTGGGCAATACGAAATTGCCGACCCGTGTCGACTAGAACTTCCTCCGCGTCATGACACGTCCCGACTGTATGCCGGCGCAGGCAGAGCATGCACCGCAACGCCCTTGTTGGCCACCGTGCGTCCTCTCCACCAGTAACCTGTCTGGCCAACAGTCTCCCCACCCCGGATCACCGTCTCAATCCGCCGACTACCGGGCTTCGTTGACGTATGTCAGAACACCGATTTACGTCAGCAAAGGGCGGCTGACCCGCGCATTCAAGCAAGAAGAATCCCACTAGCCACTGGTGTTCTTCGCGGCCCTTCGTGGCCCTTCGTGGACAAAAAAGTCTTCACCGGCGCCCTTCGTCGATCAAAAGGTGTTTTTCGCGCCTCTTCGCGTGCCTTCGCGGATCGATTGATTTTGTCTTTCACAACATGCAAGCCCGAAACATCCCTGACAAGCCCGCAGACTTTACATTCCTGTTGTATTCTGAAACGCCTCCCCAAAAAGTCAGCGGCGCCTATTCGCTGACCACTGATCACTGACAACTGACCACTGACCACTGCAGTTCCCGCTGGAACATTCGTGCGCGACAGGACTTGACACCGCACAGATGTTCTTGTATAATTGGGATAGGAATTGGGAAATACCTGTGATATTTGGGATAATCGTGAACCGTCAACCCGTGAACACTTCAAGAAATAACCGCAGCATTCTGATTGCGACTACTTCATAGCCAATCCATCAACCCAAAAGGAGGAACACAATGAAACTTTCCGACCGCCAGAAGAGCATGCTCGCCTTCATCGCCGAATTCGTCGAGGAAAACAACTACCCCCCCTCCATCCGCGACATCGGCACCGCCTGTAGCATCTCCAGCACCTCCGTCGTCAAGTACAACCTCACCAAACTGGAGAAGGACAAGCTGATCAGACGCGACAAGGAAGTCAGTCGCGGCCTCAGCCTCGACTGGGACCGCCTCCAGGAAGCCGGCCTCGCCGGCGACCTCGCCGGCGCGCCCTCCACCCACCAGGGCGGCGACGGCTCCGCCTTCAACTTCTTCCAGGTGCCCGTCCTCGGTTACATCGCCGCCGGCGAGCCAATCCAGGTCGAAACAACCGACCACTACACCGCCGACGAATGGCTCGAGCTCAACGAGACCCTCTACCGCAACCCCGCCGAGCTCTACGCCCTCCGCGTCCAGGGCGACTCCATGATCGACGCCAGCGTCCTCGACGGAGACATCGTCATCCTTCGCCACCAGGAGCGCGCTGAAAACGGGGAAATGGTCGCCGCCTGGATCGACACACAGAACGAGACCACGCTCAAACATTTCTTCCTCGAAGGGGATCAGGTCAGACTCCGCCCGGCCAACCCCAGCTATCCCGAAATGTTCCTGCCCGCCGCCGACGTCAGCGTCAAGGGCAAAGTCGTCTCGGTAATCCGCCAGCTCGAGTAACGTCGGCCTTCTGCCAAAAAGGGCCCTGCGGGGTCGAGCGCCAATACTGGCCCCCGCACACAGCCTGCCGCACCCGCCCATCCCCCGGCTGCGCTGCCCGTCCCCCAGCTGCGCCGTCCATCTCCCAACCGCGCCGGCACCGGTGCGGCCGCAACTGCGCACCCCCTCAACCGCTCCACCCGCCGCAACCCGCTCATCCCGCTTCAGCCACCCGAAACCGCCCGCGCCTACCCGCTCTCGCCCCGCTGCGACCCCCGCAGCAGCCTCTCCTCCTCCACCAACCGCGCCAGCTCACGCCGCACCTGCACCCGCCGTTCCAGCAAATAATTGAACTGCTCATCACATCCCGCAATCGGCGCCGGATAGCTGCTGATCTCCTCCCGTATCCGCTCCCTCTCAGCCTCCAACCGAGCCCGGGCCGCACCGAACTCCACCTCCCGTTCCGCCTGCACCCGCCCCGCCTCCAGCCGCCTCGCCCCGTCCGCTCTTGACACCTGACCACCTCCCAATCTCCACGACCCCCCACGAAACCGGTCCCCATTGTAGCACGCCCACCCGCCGCCTCCCCTTTCCCATCCCCGCCGATTCCCCCGCCAATACCCGTAGGGGCACCCCTTGTGCGTGCCCTGGTTCGTCCTCCCAAATCGAACTGCGCGCAATAGCCCGTGGGGGCACGCCAATTGGTTGCCCCCGGACGTCAGCGCCCCTCCACTGCCAGAACACCATCGACCGCGAAAGTTACACAGGCGATGTGTAATCTTTTTTTGAACCCATTTCAGGCGTCCCTACCAGAGTAAAAACTACACATCCTGTGTGTAATTTTTCACCCCGCGCCAGCCCCAAACCCTACCCCCATTTCACTGCCAAAATTCGCTCACTTGCGCAAAAACTCTTCCCTACCAAATCCCGACAGACCAACCGCAAAAATCAGACAAAAACATAACCGTCTGAGGGCAACTTCGCCCTGCACGCGAATTCCGCTAAAATGCACCTGACTCTTGACCGCTCGATTCAGTCAGGTTCACAACAGAACATTCGCAACGAGGTATCCAACAAGTGACCAAAGTCTCCGTCGACAGGGAAACAATTCAGGCCGTTGCTCAGCTGATCGCCCATAAATTCGACCCGGAGCAGATCATCCTCTTCGGCAGCCACGCCCGCGGCAACGCCGGCTCCCACAGCGACGTCGACCTCCTCGTCGTCCTCAAATCCTTCGACGACTGGCCCAAACGCGGCAACCCCATTCGCAGGGCAATAGGCGAACAGTTCATCCTGCCCGTCGACGTCCTCGTAACCACGCATGACCGCCTGGCAGAGCAGCGCGACAACCCTTACTCCTTTGTCAACACGGCTCTCGAATCCCAGGAAATCCTGTATGAGCGAGCGGCATCCTGAACAGGACTGGTTCAGAAAGGCAGAACAGGATATGGAGATGGCCCGACGTGCCATGCTGCCCGGCGGTCCGATTCCCGAAATGGCCTGCTATTACGCCCGGCAATGTGCCGAAAGGCACCTGAAAGCATTCCTGGTCTCCAAATCACGTTGCTTCAACTTAGTCCATGATCTGTTCTATCTGACACAGGAATGCGCGCAAAATCAGCCGGCTTTCGGCCAACTGAAACTGGCGGCCGAGACCTTGGGCAGGTACGGAGCAGGAGTACGCTATCCCCTGGAAAACTTCGTAGATCCCGACGAAGAAGTGGCGTGGGAAGCAATTGTACTAGCTGAGGAAGTCGCAACCTTGGTGAAGAACCAGCTCTAGTCCCACCCCCCCTTGAACTCGGCTGCGACGGCCCACTTTTCATCTGCAACCAAGAAGCGCCCCGCCACCTGTGCGCCCGCCTCGACACCTCCCCCATCGTCCGCCGCAACCGCCCTGTACAACACCCGCAAAGGACTATCGTTCGCCCCATGGCTGTAGTATACTTAGCCCCATTCTTGGGGCACCGGCCATCCCGGACCGTGCCCCGACTACAGTCTGTTCAACTTTCATATCCCAATACCTCCTATGACCTTTCTGGCCCTGCCGCCCCAAGACAGCGGAGGCAATTACAGGGCTACCTGAACTCACGCAACCAGCAGCAGGAGAAAACACCATGGCAAAAACCGGTAGGGCGGTCATCGCCCAGGGACAGGACTTCGAAATCCGCGAATACCCCGTACTCGACCCTGAACCCGGCAAAGTGCTTCTCCGCCAGGAGCTGGCCGGGATCTGCGGCACCGACCTGCACATGTGGCAGAACGGCTTCCAAAGCGAAGTCGTCCTCGGCCACGAAAACGTCGGCGTTATCGAGGCAATCGGTGCCGGCGGAGCCAAAGACTACATCGGCCGCCCCCTCGAGGAAGGCGACCGCGTCATCTTCTCCCCCGGCACAGGCGGCTACGGCGCCTACGGCTTCTACGACACACCCGACGTCGCCCCCCACTTCTACGGCGGATTCGCCGACTACATCTATCTCGGCTTCGAAAATACCTGCATGCTCAAGACAGAATGCACGCCCGAAGTCGCCGTGCTCACCGAGCCCTACACCATCGGCGTCCACGCCGCCATGCGCGGCAAAGTGCAGTTGGGCGATACCGTCGTCGTCCAGGGCAGCGGCGCCATCGGCCTCGTTACCCTCCTCTGCGCCAAACAGATGGGCGCCGCCCAAATCATCGTCGTCGGCGGCCCCGCCAGACGCCTCGAACTGGCAAAAGAGTTCGGCGCCGACGTAACCGTCAACATCGAGGAAGTCACCAGCGTCGAAGAACGCACCGAGCAGGTCTACTGGCACACACCACTCAAGCGCGGCGCCGATATCGTATTCGAATGCTCCGGATTCCTGGCCGCCACGCCCGAAGGACTGGGCTACCTGCGCCACAGCGGCACCTACGTCGAGGTCGGCCATTTCGTCGACATGGGCTCCATCGACTTCAACATCAACCAGCTCCTCATGCGCAAAAACCTGACCTTCGAGGCCGTCTGGGGCAGCACCTACGAGCACTTCGTACGCGGCCTGCCCATTCTCGAGAAAAACGAATTCCCCTACGGCGAAATGGTCAGCCACAAACTGCCTCTCGACCGCGTGGGCGACGGCTTCCACGCCCTCGACGGCACCTACCGCCTCGGCGACGAGCAAGTTATCAAAATCGCCGTCAAAGCCTGGGACGATTAGCGCCCGTTGAAGTCTTTCACACCAGCGATTTGCTTGAGCAACATGTCGCCAATCCGCAGAGGACCGCACAATCACGCCAAAGTACCCATGACGCGCCTCATTCTCTTCGCGGCCCTTAGTGGCCCTTCGTGGACAAAATAAGGTGTTCTTCGCGTCCCTTCGCGTAACTTCGCGGATAGAAGATAAGGTGTACTCCATATCCCCGCCGCACCCGCGGCGAGTCTCAACCAGGCAAAGGAGATTGCCATGCCGTTCGGAACCGGCGCCTATCAGTACGAAGTAATCGAAAACTGGGCCAAACTGCCCGCAGGTTGGCAGTTCGGCTGGGTAGCCGCGGTCGCCTGCGATTCCCAGGACCGCGTATTCGTCTACTCGCGCAGCGAGCATCCCCTCGTCGTCTTCGACCGCGACGGCAACTTCCTCGCCTCCTGGGGCGAAGACGTCATCGAAGACGCCCACGGCATCTTCATCGACGACGAAGACAACGTCTGGTGCACCGAACGCGAGACCCACTGCATCTTCAAATTCAACGCCCGGGGCGAGCTCGTCACGACCATCGGCACACCCGGCCAGGAGGGCGCCCCCGGCGAACCCTTCCGCCTGCCCACCGATCTCGCCGTCGCCTCCAACGGCGACCTCTTCATCTCCGACGGCTACGACAACGCTCGCGTCCACAAATACTCAGCCGCCGGCGAACACATTCTCTCCTGGGGCGACTGGGGCGAAGGCCCCAGCCAGTTCACACTCTCCCACTGCGTCCGCCTGGACAAGGACGACCGCGTCTGGGTCTGCGACCGCACCAACGACCGCATCCAGCTCTTCGACACCGACGGCAACTTCCTTGAGGAGCGCACCGGCCTCCTCAAACCCGATACCATCTACTTCGACCCCAATGGCGAAGTCGTCTACGTCGCCGAGCTCGAGCAACGTGTCAGCGTCTGGACCCTCGACGGCGAGCTCCTCAGCCACTGGGGCGGCGCCCAGCCCAGCGACAAACCCGGCGAGTTTGCAGCCTGCCCCCACGGCATCTGGGCCGACTCCCGCGGCGACCTCTACGTCGGCCAGGTCCAGGTCGACGACGGCCTCCAGAAATTCCGCCGACTGTAAAAGGTGAAACACGCAAGGGTCGACTTTCGCGGACCCTGGAACTTCAAGCGTGCATCGCGAAGATGGGGCAGACAGAACGATGGAAATACTGCCAGTGATTCCAATCGGCTGGCCGGGGACTTTCGTGGTCATCATGGACCAGAAGTCGAAACTGCAGGTCAGTCTCCTGGCAACCCAGAGAAAAGATTAGAATGACCCGCTTCGACACCTCCGTCCTCACCCCCGACCCCGACGCCCGCCGCCCAATCCTCGCCGTCCTCGACGCCGCTCTCGATGCCGTCGATCCCTTCGCCGCTGTCCAAAACGTCCTCCAGCGCCAGGACGAGTACCTGACCGTCACCGACCCCGCTGCCCCTGACCCCGCGCACGCGCTGACCTACGACCTGCGCCGCTATCGCCGCGTCTTCGTCGTCGCCGCCGGCAAGGCCGCCGCGCCAATGTCCAGGGCCGTCGAATCTCTGCTCCAGGACCGCATCAACGGCGGTCTGGCAGTGACCAAATACGACCACGCCCAGCCCGCCGACGCTGCCTCAACAGCACCGTCCTCCATTAACATCGTCGAGGCCGGTCATCCCCTTCCCGACGAAGCCGGCGTCCTTGCCGGCCAAGAGATGCTTGCCCTCGTCGAGCAGGCCGGCCCAGACGACCTCGTAATCGCCCTGCTCTCCGGCGGCGGCTCCGCACTGCTGGTAGCCCCGGCACATGAGATCAACGGGAACTCCGGCCAGACCTATCCGGCCCTCACCCTGTCCGACATGCAGGCCATGACCGACGCCCTCCTCGCCTGCGGCGCCACCATCAACGAAATGAACTGCCTGCGCAAACACAGCAGCGCCGTGAAGGGCGGCCAGCTTGCCCGCGCCGCCGCCCCCGCAACCCTCCTGACTCTCGCCCTCAGCGACGTCATCGGCAGCCCATTCGACGTGATCGCCAGCGGGCCCACCGTCCCCGACGTAAGCACCTGGGCCGACGCCTGGGCCATCGTCGAAAAATACGGCCTGACCAGCGCCCTGCCCGAGGTCATCCTCAACCGCCTGCAGGCCGGGCTGGCCGGCGACATCCCCGACACCCCCAAACCGCACGACCCGGTCTTCGCCGCCAGCAAAACCCTCGTCGTCGCTGACAACCGCACCGCCGCCGGCGCCGCCCTCACAAAGGCAACCGAGCTGGGCTACAACACCATCCTGCTCTCGACATACGTCGAAGGCGAGGCCGCCGAAGTCGCCAAAGTTCTCGTCGGTCTCGGCCGTGAAGTGCAGGACAGCGGTCTGCCCGTACCCGCGCCCGCCTGCCTCATCCTCGGCGGCGAAACCACCGTCAGCCTCGGAGACAATCCCGGTAAGGGCGGCCGCAACCAGGAGCTCGCCCTCGCCGCCTCCCTGCCTCTCCAGCATCTGCCGGGGATCACAATCGTCTCTCTGGCCACCGACGGCACCGACGGACCCACCGACAGCGCCGGTGGCCTGGCCGACAACGGCACCGTCCACAGAGGCGAGCTTGCCGGCCTCTCCGCCGCCGAACACCTCCGCCGCCACGATGCCTATCCGTACCTGCGCGCCACCGCCGACCTGCTTCTGACCGGCCCGACACAGACAAACGTCAATGATCTTCTCTTCGTATTTGTCCAGGAAATGTGAGAAAATGCAGAAACAATTTGCACCGCGCAAATGACTTCGGGGAATCGTTCCAATCCTTTACACGCACAGGAGTTGAACTTCATGCCTAAATTGACAGTAGAAAACGTTGGTACATTCGATGTGCAAGCTGGTAAACGCCTGGTACTTGCGCTGGTCGAGGACGCAGCCGTCGATCAGCTGCATGCCTGCGGCGGCAACTGCAAGTGCACCACCTGCCGCGTTGCCTTTGTCGGTGGCGAACCTGCAAGAATGACAGTCGCCGAAAAAGAGAAACTGGCCGAAAAGGGCTTGTCCGGTGTGCGCCTGTCCTGCCAGTGCCTCGTCGAAGGCGATATGACCGTTCAACTCATCAGCCGCCTCGAAGGCAGTGGCCGCCCCGACCCCGGCCCGCCCCCGGAGACGGCAATTCAGCCGGATCCGGAGTGGACGACCGCAGACTGAGAACCTATCTGCCTCCATCGCGCCGGCTTACCTTCCAGGGGAGAACCAACCGCGCCCGATCCCGGTCAAAGCCCCCGCATTAGGAAGCCGGCGCGCAAGACCTGCGCCCGCCCGCAGCCTCTGCGGCCTCCGGGCGTCACGCCCTTCCCTGGCACAGCTTTCCCATCGAGGACATTTTGACCAGCCCATCAGAGCAACCCTCACACGCGCCTGGCGCAGCAGAACCCACCAACCGGCCGGTCCTGATCTCCGCCATGCAGTTGGAAGACGAGCTCAAGAGCGGCGAAAGGACCGTCTGGGACCTTATCGACATCGCCCGCCAGACCGGCGCCGACGGCCTGGAGCTGCGACGAGAGACATGGCCCCGGCTCGATGCCGAACTGAACGAAGCAGCCCGCCGCATCGCTGACGCCGGTCTGCTGGTCACATACGCCACGCAGGCCACCCTCTTCGACAACCCGGATCCTTCGCTGCAGCTCCGCCAGGACATCGACACCGCCGCCGCGCTCGGCGCGCCGATCGTCCGTTTTTTCCCCGGTCCCACACCACCCCCCGACGACCAGGCAGGCTGGGCTCGCGCCCAGAAAGTCGTCGACTACGCCGCCGCACAGGGCACCATTATTGCCCTCGAAAACTACGCCCGCACTCCCGGCGGCACCCTGGCCGAGGTCCAAGGGGCCCTCACACGGCTGGCCTCGCCCGCCCTCCGCACCAATCTCGATATGGGAAACTATCCCAACCACGGCCAGGACGTCGTCGCCGCCATCGATGCTCTGTCAGACAAGATCATCGCCGCCCACCTGAAGGACAAGACCGCCAATCCCGCTGACCCCCCGGCCCCCCTCGGCACAGGCGTCCTGCCTCTTGCCGAAATCCTGAATGCGCTCGATCTGCTGCCCCAGCCTGTCTACTATATCTTCGAATTCCGCGGTGCCGGCGACCCCGTGGGCGGCATCCAGCACAGCCTTGCCTATCTCAAGCAACGAGCGAGTAAATCTTAGACATGTTTCTGAGCGATAGACGCGGCGTGAAGGCCTCCTCTGGGCCTCTCCTCCCGGAGCTCAGCAAACATCCTGGAGCGTTGAAATGAGCGACAAGGACTCTCTGGCCGGCAAAAAAGCACTCGTCACCGGAGTCGATCAAGGCGGCATCGGCCAGGGCATCGCGCTCGAACTGGCCCGCCGCGGCGCAGCCGTCGTCTGCCACTACCCCTACAGCGACGAGGGCGCAGCCGCTGCCATCGCCCGGATCCGCGCCGCCGGAGGAACGGCCGCGGCCGTGCAAGGCGACTTCACCCAGTCCGCCGAACTATGCGCGCAGGTCGTAGAGACCGCCGCAGACAACCTCGGTGGCCTCAACGTGCTTGTCAACAACGCCGGCCTGACCGAGACGCGCTCGATTGCCGATGTCACACCAGACCACTTCGAAAAACTGTTTGCCATCAATGTACGCAGTCACATTTTCTGCATCCAACGCGCGCTGCCCTACATGAACGAAGCAGGCGGCGGGTCGGTGATCAACCTCGCTTCCGTGCACTCCCACTCCGGCGTCCCCGATTACTCCGTCTACGCCGCCACCAAAGGCGCGGTCGCAGCCCTCACTCGCCATCTGGCCGTTGAGTTGGCCCCGCAGAAGGTGCGCGTCAACGCTATCGCCCCCGGTCTCATCGAAGTGCCCCGCTACTTCGCAGACATTCCCGATTACAACCCCGCCATTTTCGAAGCCACAGTGCCCTGGGGCCGCTTGGGCGCTCCCGCCGACATTGGACACGTGGCCGCCTTTCTCGCCTCAGACGGCGCCGATTTTGTGACCGGCCAGACCATCTATGTCGACGGCGGCACTGTCTCCTATATGTCCTTCGGCGCCCATCTGGACGGCCAGGACTGGAGTTCCGGGAATTGAGCACCGCACTCGGTTTGCTCTGACTCATGCAGTCGAGTCTCATTGCGACGATCTGACCCCAAGTTCGACGCCGTCATCACCCAGAAGTTGCCCCTGCGCTGGCTCTCCTCCCGCCCAGCTGGCCGCCCCCGGCTCTCTGGCTCTTGTCAGATTCCCCCCGCCTGAGTACAATTACCATGAATACTGCACAGACTCTTTTTTATACATTTACGAGAGGAAGGAGAAACTGAAATGGATCGACGAAGATTCCTGAAAGTGGCGGCGACAGGTGCGGTAGGCGCAGCCGCCCTGACCGTAGCCGGCTGTGAACAGGCCGGCGTTATGACTCCGGGCCAGCTCGAAGGCGCCGTCTCAGAGGACGCAAGCCTGCCCGAAATCGAATGGCAGATGGCCACCAGTTGGCCGCCCGCCCTGGATACCATTTTTGGCGGCGCCGAGACCGTTGCCCAGCGCGTCGAGTCCATGACGCAGGGCAAATTCAGAATCGAGGCCCGCGCCGCCGGTGAACTCGCCCCCGGTCTGGAAGTGCTGAACGTCGTCGAAGAGGGCGCAGTTCCCATCGGCCATACAGCCTCCTACTACTACATCGGCAAGAGCCCCATCACCGCCTTTGGCACCGCCCTCCCATTCGGCCTCACCTCCCGCCAGCAGGACGCCTGGCTCTATGAAGGTGGGGGCCTGGAGATGCTGCAAACGGTCTACGCCGAGAAATTCAACACCATCCAGTTTCCTGCCGGCAACACCGGTGTGCAGATGGGCGGCTGGTTCAACAAGGAGATCAACTCAGTCGCCGACATGGAAGGTCTGAAGATGCGTATCCCCGGCCTCGGCGGCCGCGTCATGGACCGCCTGGGTGTAACCGTGCAGGTGCTGCCCGGCGGCGAGATCTTCCAGGCCCTGCAGACCGGCGCCATCGACGCCGCTGAGTGGGTCGGCCCCTACGATGACGAAAAACTGAGCTTCCACAAAGCCGCCAGCTTCTACTACTTCCCAGGCTGGTGGGAGCCGGGTCCATCCCTGGAAATCCAGGTTAATCTCGATGAATGGAACAAGCTTCCGGTGCAGTATCAGGAAGTCCTCAAGACCGCCGCCTACGCCGCTAACGCGACCATGATGGCGCGCTACGACGCCAAGAATCCGGCCGCTCTTAGCCGCCTGATCCAGGACGCCGACATCACAATGCTGCCCTTCCCGGACGATGTTCTGCAGGCCGCCGAAGAGTCCGCCTTCGAGCTGTTCGACGAGACCGCCGCTAATGACGCCGACTTCGCATCGATCCTCAAGGAATGGTCAGCCTTCCGTAGCGCGATCCAGGCCTGGCACGGTCTGGCCGAGCGCGGCTACCTGCAATACGTGGGCCGAAGCCGCTGACCTACCCATGCGCGCCGTGCATGGCTTTCAATGTCATGAAGATCCGGGAAACGGGAGAGCGTCGCAGAGCGCTCTCCCGTTTCGATCAACACGACAACTGATGCCGACTTTCAGTGTGAACTTTCCTGCTGGCGCGCAGGGGAAGGGGAAACCTGCAATGAACAGGAGAAATCTTCTTGGGTTGGCCGCAGCGAGCTCGGCCGCACTGAGCAAAGCTGGCCGCGCGCAAGCCGGCCTTATTCCCCCGGCTCAGATCGAGAACGCAGTGGCGGAAGACGTAGGCCTGCCTGTCATCGAATGGCAGATGGCAACCAGTTGGCCGGCCGATCTGGAATCAATTTTCTGGGGTGCGCAATTGGTTGCCAACCGCGTCGCAGCCTTGACCGGTGGCAAGTTCCTGATCCGTCCCCGCGCAGCCGGTGAACTGGCTCCCGGTCTGGGTGTATTGAACGCCGTCGAAGAAGGGACTGTCCCTATCGGTCACACAGTCTCCCACTACTATACTGACAGGGGCTTTGTCATTGCCCTCAACAACGGCCTGCCCTTTGGTCTGACGGCCCGCCAGCAAAACGCGTGGCTGTACGAAGGCGGCGGCTTGGAAAAGCTTCAGGAAATCCATGCAGAACGGTTCAACATCATTCAGTTCCCTGTTGGCAACTCCGGCGTCCAGATGGGGGGCTGGTTCAATAAAGAGATAAACTCCGTCTCCGATCTGGCAGGGCTGAGAATGCGCATCCCCGGCATTGCCGGCCAGGTGATGGGACGGCTGGGCGTCACCGTGCAGATGTTGCCCGGCGGCGAGATCTTCCAGGCCCTTGAGAGCGGGGCTATCGACGCCGCCGAGTGGGTCGGGCCCTACGAAGACGAGAGGATGGGCTTCCATACCGTCGCCAGCTACTACTACTACCCCGGCTGGTGGGATCCTGGCTCGTCAGTCGAGGTCCAAATCAATCTGAACGAATGGAATAATCTGCCGCAGCAGTATCAGGAAGCGCTTAAAACTGCCGCATACGAGGTAAATGTGAGGGTGATGGCGCGCTACGATGCCAGGAACCCGGTCGCACTCCGTCGCTTGATCAACGACGGCGGCGTCAACCTGCGGCCGTTTCCCGATGACCTGCTGAAAGCTGCAGAGGAGGCCGCCTTCGAGCTTTTCGACGAAACTGCGGCCGCAGATGCAGACTTTGCTTCCATCTTCAAGGAATGGTTAGCATTCCGCGACGCGATTCATGCCTGGCACGGTCTGGCCGAGCTCGGCTACCTGCAACACGTGGGCCGAGGCCGCTGATGTGAGCTGCGTGATGCCGAACTGCTTGTGGGGATGAACAGAAACAGCAGAGGGGCGAGCGTTAGCCCGCCCCTCTTTCCTTTCCGGTCCTGCTGTCTTATCTGCCTATGATGCCGCATCCACCAGCCAGGTCACTGTCTCCGGGACAAGGATAACGATGATGAGAGCGATGCCCTGCAGCACCATAAACGGCAATGCTCCCTTATGAATATCCGCAGTCTTCACTTCGGGAGGCTTTACGCTTTGCAAGTAGAACAGCGAAAACCCGACCGGCGGCGAGATGAACGCCATGTTCAGGTTGATTGCCATCATCACCCCGAACCATACCATCTGCGCGTTCGTGAAACCCAGTTCTAAAGCAGCCGGCACAAACAGAGGCATCGCAATGAAACTGATCTCGATAAACTCCAGATTGATGCCCAACAGGAAGATCGCAATATTGGCTACGATCACAAACCCCCAGAACCCGCCTGGCAGACTCGTCAGCAAGCCCTGTACGTAGTCCTGCCCCCCCAGGCGGTCAAAGACCAGCCCGAAATAGGTCGAACAGAACAGAATCATGATCACCAGGGCAGTGATGTTGGCCGTGGATCGTGCCGCGTCCTTGATCAGCTTCCAATTCAGATTCCGGTTGAACGCCGTAAGAATACAAGCGCCGATCGCGCCCACCGCACCCGCTTCCGTCGGTGTGGCGATGCCCTGGAAAATGCTGCCCAGCACAGAGAAAATCAGCAGAACGGGCGGAACGACCGCAATCAGAGTCTGGCGCATCAATGCCGCGCCCTGCACAGTTCGTGCTTCGGGCGGCAGAGCCGGCGCGTCTTGCGGGCGGACAATGGCTATACCTATCACGTACAGCGCGTAGAGGCCTGACAGAATCAGCCCCGGAATCAGCGCGCCCACGAACAGATCGCCCACACCAACCCCAATCTGATCGCTCAACACCACCAACACCAGGCTCGGCGGCAGCAACTGCGCCATCGTCCCCGACGCCGTAATAATCCCTGTCGCAAGCTGGTGGTTGTATCCATAGCGCACCATGATCGGCAGCGACAGCAGCCCCATCACAATGACGGTGGCCGCCACCACACCAGTGGCCGCCGCCAGCAGCGTCCCCACCAGCACAACCGCCAGTGCCAGACCGCCGCGCATCGATCCCAACAAGATGCCGACTGTCGTCAACAACCGTTCAGCCAGCCCCGATTTTTCGAAAATCGCCCCCATAAAGACGAAGAATATAATCGCCAGCAGCGTAAAGTCCGACATCGTTCCGAACCAGCGGTTGGGCAGCAGCTTGATCCAATTCATGTTGAATATGCCCAGCGCCCAGCCAATCAACATGAAGACGAAGGCGGTCCCGGCAAATGAAAACGCTACCGGATATCCATACAGGATCAGCACAAAAAACAGTATGAACATCACAATTGCCAGCCATTCCAACCCCATAGTCACTCCCTTTAGTGTGACTCGCCCCGCAAAAAAACCAACCTTCTCCAGACCAGCAGACTGCCGCCAGCGGCGTCAACTGGCCCGCAAGACCCTTACTCGATCCGCAAAGCTTCCTGGTGCTCTGTCAAATCCATGGCCTCTTCATCCTCGCCTCGCAAAACTGCATACAGCTTGATCAACTCGGAAATCGCCTGCAACAGCAAGAGCACAAAGGCCACGATGATCATCGTCTTCAGAGGCGCGCGCGGCAACCCATCCGGATCAGGCGACATTTCCCACTGCCGCCAGGAGGTCATCACCGGATTTACTGTCACCCAGATGCCGATGACGCAGTAGGGAACAAGCAGGAACAGATTCCCCCAGAAATCAAGCATCGCCTGGCGCTTCCTGCTCCAATTGGCGTAGATGAAATCAACGCGCACGTTGATGCCGTTCTTCAGGATATAGGCAAAACCCAGAAAGAAGACCAGCGAGTACAGATACCACTGCATCTCGATAAAGAGATTGGAGGACAACTGAACGCCAATGAACTGCCCCATATAGCGCACAAGCACATTGTAGAACCCAACCGCTACCGTGATGATCACGAGATACACAGACACGCCGCCGATTTGTTCCGAGAGGCTGTCAATGAGACCGGAAACTCGCAGAAGTACCCTTAACATCGTTGCTGTTCCTCTATCTGTGCGGTTCGCAGGACTGGCACGGCCCGTCTCCAATATTCCAGTTTATAGCCGCTGCGCAAGTCCGTTCTATCTTACCCGAAATAGCCCGAGATACAATATCCTCCTATTCCCGTATGCAGCCGATCCCCTCCTCGGTGGAGCAACTCTGTCGGTACTCTTACAGATTGGTGATTATGGAGTATAATATTGTTGTACAGAAGTTATACTTACTCTCAGACAGTAGTGTTCCGTTAGTGCAGACGATTCGTTCAAAAGGATTCTCAATGGTCTGGCAACATTCTCAAGCTAAAGTCGGTGTCTATGTTGACGCCGCCAACATCTATCGCAATGGCGGCTCCCGTATGCAGTATGATATTCTGCGCGAATTTGCCTGCCGGGATTTGGGCGAGCCGGTGCGCCTGAACGCTTACGTAACCCACGATACCGAACGCGCCCAGTGGGATATCGACTATCGCGTCGGCGCCTTTCGCTTCCACTCCGCACTGCGCGATCTCGGCTACAAAGTGATTATCAAGCGTGTACGCTGGTATGATGACGAGACAGGCAACCGCTATGCCAAAGCCAACTCCGATCTGGATCTGGCAGTGGACGCGCTGCTCCAGTCCGAAAATCTCGACAGGGTGCTGATTGCAACCGGTGACGGAGATTTCGTTCAGGTGGTGCGGGCGCTACAGAACAAGGGCTGCCGCGTGGAAGTCGTCGCCTTCGACAATGTCTCAGGCAATCTGCGGCAGGAGGTCGATCTGTTCATGTCCGGCTATCTGATCCCCAATCTGCTGCCCGTCCCCGACGGCTCTGCCGAATGGGGCCAGCCCGATTCCACTGTGCGCGGCTGGTGTTACTATTACAACGAGGACAAAGGCTTCGGCTATATGCGCTTCCTGACCAAGGTGTCGCCCCACCTGTGGTTGGTGGATAAACGCAAGAGCCCCGACTCTCCCTATGAGAGCGCCTTCTTCCACTTCTCGATGATGCAAGATGAATCCGTAAAGGACTACCTGCCGAGCCGCGAACACATTTTTGAATTCCGGCTCATCCCCTCGGAACGCGATCAGAGCGAACTCACCGCAACAAACATTCGCATGGTCTGCTCACTGTAACGGCAGTTTCCCGTTGCAGTTGGCCGCGTATTCGCGTATCATTGACCGCGTGACGCTGACTGCCTGCGCGCCTTACCCATTGCCGCCCTTCCCACCAGGAGCCAGAACCCCATGCCTGCCGCAATCTCTGCCCAGCAACCGCTCGCCGTAGAAGCCGGCGCCAAAGTCCTCATGTCCGGCGGCAATGCCATCGACGCCGCCGTAACCGCCGCCCTTATGCAGGCCGTGGTCAGCCCCCAAATGTGCGGCATCGGCGGCTATGCAGTGATCAATCTGCACCTGGCCGGACAGTCGGGTTCCATCGGAATCGACGCGCCCGCGCTCGCCGGCGCCCTCGTGAAGGACGACATGTGGGTGGAAAAGCTTATCCGCCCCAATCCCGGCGGCTGGGGCTTCTTCCTTGATGGCAACGTTAACGAAGCTGGCTACACCTCCGTCTGTACACCCGGCGCGGTCAAGATGTTCTCTTCGCTGCTCGAGCGTTGGGGTACCATCGATTTCGAACAGGCCGCAGAACCCGCCATCCGCACCGCCAACGACGGCTTTGTCGTCACCGACTCCCTCGCCGTTGGCTGGAAACGCTCCAACCAGTACTGGGAGGGGATGAGCCTGCGCGACTACATCAACAGCAACCCGGAGGCCCGTCGCATCTATCTCCGCGACGACGGCCAACCTTATGACACCGGTGAAACGCTCCGAAACCCGGACTACGCTGCCTCACTGCGCCACATTGTCCAACACGGAAGCGAAGACTTCTACCACGGCCAGTTCATGGAGCGCATGGCTTCCGATCTGGCAGCCAACGGCAGTTTCGTCACCCGCCAGGACTTTGAACAGTACCGCCTGCGCGAGGACGCTTCCCTCTCCGGCAGCTACCGCGGCCACACCGTCACCAGCTCCACTCCGCCGCACGGCGGCGCAACCCTCGTCGCCATCCTCAACATCCTGGAGGGCTACGACCTGGCCGCCATGGGCCACAACTCGGCCGACTACATCTACACCGTCGGCCTCGCCATGAAGGCCGCCTTCGCCGACCGCAACCCGCACTTGGCCGACACTGAATTCGAGGACGTACCTCTCGACTGGATGATGTCCAGGGAACGGGCCGCCTACTGGCGCGAGCGCATCGAAAGCGGCCAGCCCATCGAACCTGCACCCTCCCAGCCGGAGACCCCCCACACCACGCACCTTTCAGTCATCGACGCCCGGGGCAACTGCGTCTCACTTACCCACTCGCTCGGCTCCTCTTCAGGCGTCATCACCCCCGGCCTCGGCTTCATGTACAACAACTCGATGGTCAACTTCAACCCGCTGCCCGGCCATCCCAACTCGATCGCCCCCGGCAAAGGCCGTACCACCGGCATGACCCCGACCATCGTCTACAACAGGGAATCTTCCGACGGCGAGGCGCAACCCCTCCTTGTTCTGGGAGCGCCCGGCGCCACCCGCATTATCACCTCCGTCCTGCAGGTGATCCTTAACGTCATCGACTTCGGCATGGACATAGAAAAAGCCGTCCACGCCCCCCGCTTCGATTGCCAGCTCGACGCCATCAACTGCCAGCGCCGCATCCCCGTCTGGGTCCTCGACGAAGTCAACAAACGTTATCCCGCCGCCCACATCCCCTACAGCCACGGCGGCCTCGCCCTCGTCCACGCCCTCCACATCGACCCCCAAACCGGCGCGCTCAGCGGCGCCGCCGACACCGGCGCCGAAGGCATGGCCGTGGTCGTATAGTTCGAATATCAAGAATGGATTGCTGTTTGGGGCGGGCAGCTTGGGAACCCATGGCTTGCAGACCGAAATGAAACTCTACACCATCGGATTTACCCAAAAGAGCGCCGAGACCTTCTTCACCCAACTCAAACAGTCGGGTGTTCGCACACTGATCGATACTCGCCTCAACAACCGGTCGCAACTCTCCGGCTTTGCCAAGCAGAACGACCTCCGGTACTTCCTGCGCGAAATCGCCAAGATCGACTACCTGCACCTGCCCCAACTTGCGCCAACCCAGGACATCCTCGACGCATTCAAAAAGCAGAAGGGGACGTGGGAAGCCTATGAACGTTCCTTTCGCGCTCTAATGGCTGCCCGCAAAATCGAGGAAGAGCTCCCTCCGGAACTCTTCGATAACGCCTGTCTCCTTTGTAGCGAGCACAAGCCGCACCACTGTCACCGTCGTCTCGTCGCCGAATACCTCCACGAAGAGTGGGACGGGATCAACATCGAGATCGAACATCTCCAACCAACGGACCCCTCCTGAATCGCCAGCCCGCCCTGGAACTGCAAGCAAGTCAATCGTCTTCCGCTCGCCGAAGCACAGTACCTCACCGGTCCGGCTCAAACACAGACCCGTCCAACACCGTCTGTAAACCCGCCGACACCAGGTCCAGCCGCCGGATCTCCTCCGCCGGCAGCTCCAGGCCGACCGCTCCCACCGTGTCCTCAATGTGCGCCGGCACATCCGCACCTGAGATGATGCAAGTCACTTCCGGCCGTGAAAGTATCCACGCTTGCGATACCTGTCCAGGGGTCGCCCCCACGCGCTCGGCCACAGCGATCACCTCCGCCACCACGTCCGCTGCCCGGTCCCTTAATGTGTCCTGGAAAGCGTGCCGCCGCCGCCCGCCCCACAGACTGTTCTCCTCCGGCATACTATCGGGCGTGTAAGTTCCGCTCAGCAGACCAACCGCCAGCGGGCTGAATACCATTACGCCCAGCCCCATCTCCGCCACCATCGGAAACATCTCCCGCTCCAACTCCCGGTTCAGCAGATTATAAGGGTTTTGCACCGTTATCGCCGGCGCCGCGTTTAACCGCTCCTGCACCCGCAGCGCCTTCATCACCTGCCACGCCTGGTGGTTGCAGATGCCCACATAGCGCACCTTGCCCTGCTGCACCAGGCTGTCCAGCGCCCCAAACGTCTCCTCCACCGGCGTCGTTTCGTCCAAGCCGTGAATCAAATAGACATCGATCCGATCGGTGTTCAGCCGGCGCAGCGAACGCTCTGCCTCGCGTAAAATATGGTAGCGGGATAGGCCGCTGTCGTTGGGACCGTCGCCAATCTCACCCCGCACCTTGGACGTGATCACCACATCATCGCGCCGCCCTTGTAACGCCTTCCCCAGCAGCACCTCCGATGTGCCTCTGAACGCCCGGTCGTCCCCCAGCCCATAGATATTGGCGCAGTCGATCAGGTTTACACCCAAGTCCAGCGTAGCCGCCACCAGATTGCGTGCCTCCTTTTCGTCGTGCTGGCCCCGCAGCCCAAGCCCCAACGCCACGCGCGAAACCTTTACGCCCGCGCTGCCGAAATTCACGTATTGCATCCCTATCTCCTCGTGTTCGTAAGCGGATTCTGAACGGTTCTGGAAAGCTCTGCCTCGCCGCGTGCTCCCCGTTGTCCTGTTCCGCAGTATAAAGGTTCGCTTTGGAAGATTCAACTGCCATACCATCTGCCAGTTCAATTCCTGACTTGCAACTGCCGAGGTGTGCTATGGTCGATTTGGCAGCCGTCGGCCAGGATTCCTCTTCGACCTCACCAAAAATAAGAGACACCAAAATTTTGACAGCCGACGACTTTTTCGCTAGAATTCCCGCTTGATATTCATTCTGCAACCACTTCCTCACTTTGGCCGCAAGGGTTCAAAGTCATGCCCGCGGCACAGTCGACAACTGAGTCGTAGATCCCGAATGGCCGCCTCCCCAATAGGCATCAATACAATCCATATTATCCAATTTCAAGGAGACAAGAAGAATGGAAAGCAAAGTAAGCCGACGTCAATTTCTCCGCATGGTTGGTGGCGCAGCCGGCGCTGTTGCCTTGGCCGCATGTGCCGCGCCTGCCGCACCCGCAGCGGACGGCGGAGACGCCATGTCCCAGGAGAAGATCGTCATCCGCTACGCTGGACTTGACGGTATGGGTGCCCGCGTCGAAGCATTCATGCTGCCGTGGGTCGAGGAAAACGGCTACGAACTCGAACGCGGCGCCTTCGGCCAGCAGGAGCTGACCGACAAGATCATGCAGTCCGTCGCTACCGATACCTACCTGGCCGACATCTTCCAATTCCCCAGCAACGCCCGCGCCGATGTCATCAACGCCGGCGCCCTGCAGGAGATCCCGACCGAGGTCCTGGAGGCCATCGACTTTGACGACGTCCTCCCCGGTATCGTCAATACTCTGGGAACTATATACTTGAG
The DNA here is from genome assembly GCA_026708085.1 of Caldilineaceae bacterium. Classification (GTDB taxonomy): domain Bacteria; phylum Chloroflexota; class Anaerolineae; order Caldilineales; family Caldilineaceae; genus Bin5. The sequence goes on along the minus strand of JAPOVP010000128.1, from coordinate 36 downwards.
TGCCCGAAAAAGTGCGTCTCGTGCAGTGCTGCGTCG
>JAPOVP010000186.1 GCA_026708085.1 Caldilineaceae bacterium | reverse complement strand
GCGGAGCCCCCGCACAAGGGAGGGCCGAATAGGCCCGACCGCACAACTGCAGTGGTCAGTGGTCAGTGGTTAGTGGTCAGAGGAAGGTGGCGAGGGGGAGGTGGTCAGCCTTTGAGGCCGGTGAGGACGACGCCTTCGATGATGAAGCGCTGGACGGCGATGAAGAGGGCGAGGATGGGGATGATGGCGAGGCTGGCGCCGGCCATGATGACGCCGTACTGGTTCCAGAATTCGCCGACGAAGGTTGCGAGGCCGACGGTGATGACGTATTTGTCGTGGCTGGAGATGACGACGAGGGGCCAGAGGAAGTCGTTCCAGTTCCACATGAAGTAGAAGGCGATGAGTGTGAAGAGGGCGGCGCGGGAGAGTGGGATGATGATGCGGTGGAAGATGTACCATTCGCCGGCGCCGTCGATGCGGGCGGCGTCGACCAGTTCGGTGGGGATGGTGTACATGAACTGGCGGAACATGAACATGGCGTAGATTGTGAAGATTTCGGGGACGATGAGGGCGGTATAGGTGTCGGCCCAGCCGACCTGGACGGTCATGAGGTAGAGGGGGATGAGATAGACTTCGAAGGGGATTATCCAGGTGCTGAGCAGGATGTAGAAGATGATGTCGCGGCCGCGGAAGACGAATTTGCCGAAGATGTAGCCGAGGAGCGCGCTGGTGTAGATGTTGAAAATGGTCTTGATGACGCTGACGAAGGTGGTATTCCAGTAGAGGCGGCCCATGTTGGCGCGGTCGAAGACGTCGATGTAGTTGGAGATGGTGGGGTTGATGGGCAGGAGGCGGGGCGGGAAGGAGACGGTTTCGGCCTGCGGTTTGAAGGAGGTGCTGATCATCCAGATGAAGGGGACGACCATGAGAATTGCACCGGCGCCGAGGATGATGTAGTTGAACAGGAGGCCCCGACTCAAACGCTGGAAATCGGTTGCGCCGCGGCTGAGCGCCTGCGTATCGACCTGACTGGGGACGCCAACAAAGTCCTGGTTAGCCATGCGTTACTCCAGAAAAAGACCAGGTTTTACAAGGGGTATGACAGTGTCGGGTTTGAAAGTAGCTCATAGTTCCCAGTCGACCCGTTGCAGTTTGAACTGGACTAGCGTAAGGATAAGAACGATAGCGAAAAGGACGAAGGACATGCTGGAGGCCTGGCCCATGAACATGCGCTGGAAGGCGTAGTCGTAGATGTGGAGCGCCAGCACCCTGGTGGAGTCGAGGGGGCCGCCGCCGGTCATCATGTAGATGGCCTGGAAGCCGCCGCTGAAGCCGCCAATTACGCCGGTGATGAGGACGAAGGAGACGACAGGTTTGAGCAGAGGCAGTGTGATCCTGAAGGCGAGTTGGAGGCTGCTGGCGCCGTCGATTTCGGCGGCTTCGTAGTAGTCGCGGGGGATGCCTTTGAGGCCGGCGAGATAGATGATGACGGTGAAGCCGATCCCGCCCCAGATTCCCATGACGATGATGCTGGGCATGGCCCAGGTGGTAGACTGGAGCCAGGGGACCGGTTGGATGCCCACGAAGCTGAGGAGTTGATTGAGCAGGCCGAAACGGGTCTGCAGCATCCATTTCCAGATAGTGGCGCTGGCGATGACGGAGGTCATGACGGGCAGGAAGTAGATGAGACGGAGGAGGATGCTGCCTCGCCGAATTGGGTTGAGGATGAGAGCGACGATGAGGGAACAGAATGCGCCGAGGAAAGTGCCGGCGAAGGTGCGGTACATGGTGTTCCACATGACCTTGTAGAAGAGCGAATCCTTGGCCAGGAGGGCGTAGTTGTCAATACCGACGAAGGGTGAGACGTTGCCGAAGAGGCTCCATTCGTGCAAGCTGATGAAGAAGGAGAAGAAGATAGGGTAGAACTTGACTATGGCGTAGAAGATGATGGTGGGAACGAGGGCGATGATGATGAAGCGGTGCTCGGCGGCGCGCAGCGTGGAGCGGCTCCCTGTGAATTTCTGTGCGATATTTTGTATCATCACATCGCCTCCAACGGGGCGTTCGCGGTATTTTCTGCGGTGACGGGCGAACAGACTGTGCAAGGGTGGTGCGGGTTGCGGCAGAGGAGACTTGAAAGCGGACGCTGGTCTCCCGGACTGGTGGCGGTCCTTGCGGCCGACGAGAGCACCGAGGCGGATTTCAGGTCTCTTTCGCGGTTAACTTGCCTAGCCAGAGGGGTCAGGCAGTTCGGATTCCCGGACCAGCTGGACATTGGATATGGCGACTCCCACGCCTACTGCAGGCGTGGGAGTTTCACATTCACGGGATAGCTTGCGGTGCATGCCAGCTGTCCGGTCTAGACCCAATACTTGGCCAGGCCCTCGTCGATTAGCTTCTGGATCTCGGCGTCGCCGTACTCCAGGGCCTCGGCAACCGACCGTCCCTCATTGACGATCAGATGCAGAACGTCATTCTGAACGGCGCCGGCGCGCTCGGGCACGGCGGCGTAGTTGCGTTCATGGGGATTGACTTCAGAGGCCTCCTTAAGGCCGGGTGTTTCCAGCAGCCTGGGGTCGGACATGAGGTCGGCGCGCTCGGGCACGAGGGAGATCAGTTCGCACAAGGCCCAGTAGGCGTCTTTGCCGCCGTCCTTGTAGAGGAACTCCATGAACTCCCAGGTGTCGCCGTCGTTTTCGGGGTGGCCGGTTACGGCAGAGATGGAGGTCACCGTGTCCTTGTAGCCATAGAGCGGGTCGGGTTCGCCGGTTGGGGTAGGCGGGTGCGAGTAGCCGATGTGGGGGTACATATCGGGATAGGTGTTGACGTACTCACCGACCACCCAGGTCTGTTCTTCGGTCATGGCGGCGAGGCCGTTGCCGATGGAGTCGAAGTTGGGGAAGCCGGAGTCCCAGACTTCGTGGACGATGGACAGGTCGGTGATGTAGGTGAATGCCTCATGGACTTCGGGGCTGGTCATGAGGGAGATCTGTTCATCGCCGTTGTTCTGGATGACGTTGCCGCCCAGCTGATAGATCTGGCTCAACACGGGCCATTCGCCGGTGAGGGCGAAACCGGCGCGTGAAATGGCACCTGTCCCGTCCTTCTGTGTGAGCGCCTTGGCTGCTGTGGTGAAGTCGTCCCAGGTCTTGGGGGGCGACTCCGGATCGAGGCCGGCCTCTTCGAACATCTGCTTGTTGTACATCAGGAGGGTACAGGTGGTGCCGGTAGGAAGTACATAGCGCCCGTTGGTCTTGATGTCAAAGAGGGGGTAGGCCTCTTCAAACCAGCTGGGCGGGAAGATGTCTTCGGGAAACTCAAGGACGAGATTCTCTTCGCGCATCTGGTGCATGAAGGCAAGGGAGCGCATCTTGATCATGTTCGGCCCCGTGCCGGCTGCGAGTGCTGAGTAGAGCTTTTCGACATAGCCGCCGGCAATGGACTGGACATCGACGGTAATTCGATCGTTTTGTTCAGCGAACTTGTCGGCTACGCTGCGGTAGAGATCCATGCGGATATCCCACCAGCCCCACAGGGACAGCTCGACCGGTTCTTCGTCGGCGGCTCCGTCCATACCGGGCGCGGCGGCGGGAACGCAGGCGGCCATGGTCAGGCCGAGGCCGGTGAGTCCGGCTGTTTTGAGAAATTGACGGCGACTCGCGTTTTGCATTTTCATGCTTTCCTCTCCTGGAAATGGGTTTGATAGAGGTTTTGGGACATGAGGACCGAACAGATCGTTTTCCGTCTCAAATTCGACCGCCGGGAGGCAAAGAGACGGATAGGGACATCTTTCTTGTGCCATATAGTAGACATGCAGCCGGTGGGGGTAAGCTAACACACGGGAAATCCGTTGTCAATGCGGTATCTCGTATGGGCGCAGGTCAGTATTGAGGTGAGATTGCGGATGCCGCATAGGCGATAGAGCAGGCTGCGCGCTTTGTTCGGACAGGTGGCCACTAGCGGACATTTGGTCAAGAAGGAAGGAGCAGAGGGCACCCACAAGGGGTGCCCCTACGGGGATGTGCGGAAGGGCAGGTCTGGATCAGGTGGTCGTTTCCTCTGAATCAAGGTCTGGAAACAGGTCGTCCAAATTGATAAAGAGGCCGTCCAGCATGGGGGAAGTCAGAGTCTGGCCTGCAGTGTAGGTAGCTGCCTCCGCGTAGCCTTTTTCGCCCAACAGTAGAACGGAGATGGTTGCGGCTTCAGGATCGACCAGCCAGTACTCTTTTACGCCAAAGTCTGCATAGAGTTGACGTTTGAACGACTCATCGCGCTCGGCGGTGGAGTCGGAGCGGATTTCGACTATAAGGTCGGGTGCGCCCTGGATGTTGGCGAGGGTGACAATGTGTGCCCGCTGTGATGATATGAACAGCAGATCGGGCTGGCCGACGTCAGTAGGGGAGAGGACGACGTCAGTGGGGGCGAAGAAGAGATGTCCGAGTCTGCCCTCTCTTACAAAGCGGGCCATCCGCCAACCTAACTCGGCCTGAACGGACTGATGGGCTGTATTCGGAGAGGGTGAAATCATCAACGCCCCGTCCAGAAGTTCGTAGCGTTCATCATCGGAGGTCTTCTGATAGTCCTCGTAAGTAAGCTCAGTCGTCGCCGGACTGTTTTGAGAAACAGGTTCCACTCTCAACTTTGTTGCCCTCCTGTCAGAACAACTGTTGCCTGCCAAAGCCTTCATCTGATGGTAAGCTCTCGCAGTTGTCCGACATTGTCAAACGGGATTTGCCAGGGAAAACAGCTGATCTGCTCGCGATGATGCGCAGTTGCCTTAGGGCAGTGCTTGAAGTAAGACACGCAGTATTTCGAATCTCCGGTCCCTTATGCCTGCGCCACAGGCCATTCGCTACCTGGGTCGATACCGAGCCTCTGGGCGCGTTGGGCGACCGACGCGGTCACTGCCTGAGCTATCTCCAGCTCGTCGACGCGGGTGGAGCGGCCGCGGCGGAGTACGATTTCGCCGTTGACGAGGATAGTGTCGACGCTTCCGGTGCCCATTGTCAGGGCGAGGAGGTGAACGGGGTTGTTGGCGGGGTAGGCGCCGGCGGCGTGCGGGGAGCGGATGACGATATCGGCGCGTTTACCCGGTTCGAGGCTGCCGAGTTCGGCCTGGAGGCCGGCTGCGGCGGCGGCATTCAGGGTCTGCATTTCGAGGAGGTCGGAGGGGGATACTGGATCGTCGCCTACTCGTGCGGCGAAATGTGCGGCCTGCATGAGCTCGGCGGGCGTGCAGTCGAAGGCGCCGTCGACGGCGAGGGATACGGGGATGCCGCGGCGGTGGCGCGCGGCCATTCGGAAGTCGGCTGTGCGGGCGATGCCGAGAGAGAAGAAGGAGATTGGGGACCATATGATCTGGCAGCCGCTCTCCTGGATGGCGGCCTCTTCGTCATCGTCGAGGAGGTTGGCGTGGACGATGAAGGTGTTCTGGTCGAGGACGCCGAGTTCGTGCAGGTGGACGAGCTGGCTGACACCTGTTATTGAGCGATAGATTTCGCCTTCGCCAGGGGCGTAGCCGGCGTGCAGGTGGAGGGGAACGTCGTTGGCGCGGGCGCAGGCGTGGGCGGCCTGCAGCAGTTCGGGCGAGGCGGTGCCGACGCCGTATACGAAGACAAAGCCGCGCACCAGTGCTTCGGGGTCCTGATTTCTGTGCAGCTCGGCGTCGAGGAGTCCGAGCGCGCGGTCGCGGTCGACGGGGGCGCGGGCCATGAGGCGGGGGCTTTCGAGGCCTGACATGGCGGCGAGCGTTTCGCGGCGGTCCCAGATGTAGGGCGGGGCGAAGAGCGCCCTCATGCCGATGCGTTCGACTGCTGCGGCGGCGACGTCGGTTGAGAAGAGGGTGCCGGGCTCGATGAACATGGTGAAGCCGCTTTGCAGCATCTCGAGGGCGGCCATGGCGGTGGCGTCGGCTTCGTCCTGGGAGGTGACATCGGCTTTCCAGTCGGCGAACTTGATTGTGGAGGCGTCTACGTCGTGGATATTGCCGAAGACACCGCGGCAGGTGGTGTGCACGATGTGGTTGTGGGCGTCGATGAAGCCGGGATGGACGATGGCGCCGGCGGCGTCGATCGTCTGGCCGGCGTCATATTTCGGGCGCAGCTCGGCGGCGGCGCCTACCTCGACAATGCGCGAGCCTGTGACGGCCACGGCGCCGGAGGCGTAGATGGTGCGGGCGGCGTCCATGGTGACAATCTGCCCGTTGCTGATGAGTAGATCGCAGGCGTTCTCGCTCATTGGACTAGCCGGCCTTTCCCTGTCGCAGCGCGAGCCGCAACAGTTCGCTTTCGGTCAGGTAGGGCTGGATGCTGGCGGCGAAGTCTGCCACGGACTCCGCTACCGTCGCGGTTGATGTGTCCAGCTTGAACTTCTGGCGTATGAGCGAGTGATCGTACTCTTCCTGGAAGCGCCGGATGATGTGCTCGACATCTGATTCGGGCACGACGGGATAGGGATGCGGGCTTTGCGCCATGCGCTTGCGGATCGCGTCGGGCGCGGCCTCCACGAGGATGAGGACGGCGTCGGGCCTGAACTGGAGGATGCGCTGTTCGAGATTGCGGGAGATCACTGTGCGGTCACCGTCCTGGCCGCGGCCGCCGTAACCGTAGTACCTGGTGGCGTAGACCAGCTCGTCGAAGTAGAGGCCGATGCCCATGAAGTTCTCGGCGGAGCCGGAGGCCCAGGGCGTGTGATAGTAGAGGTTGTGGCGCTGGATGACCTCGGTGAGGCGGGGGCTGAGCTGCTGGAAGGCGGCGATATCTTCGGGTGTCAGCTCGGGGCCGTGCGGTTTGGTATCGGGCAGCTTGTTGTGGTCGTGGATCAGTTTGAACTCGGTGCCCAGGGACTCCTGGGCCCATTCGTTGATGGCGTGGGCCAGGGTGGTGGTGCCGGCGTATTCGCAGCCGATGAGAATCAGGTACATGGTAGGTTTCTCCGAAAATGTCGCTGTCCAGGCAGCTGGCGGTGTTGGAATTGGCGGGTCTAGTTTGTGTCGAGTGTCTGAAGAAGCCCTTTGATATAGCCGGCGGCGTACAGGAGGCCGTGGTGGACTCGCTCGTTGTCATAGATGGTATGGGGGAAGTGGCCGGGGATGAGGGCGCCGTCGAAGCCTACCTCTCTGAATGTTTTGAAAACCTCCAGGAAGTCACAATCGGCCTCTTCGAGGAAGCATTCGCGGAAGTCGGGGGAAGCGCCCTGGACGCCCTGGACGTGGCCGTAGACGATCTGGTTGCGGCCGCCGAAACGGCGGATGGCGTCGTGGATGTCGACGTTCATGGCGGTCCAGTTGCCGAGGCAGAAGTTGAGGCCGCTTGCCGGGCTGTCGGCGATGTCCATGGCGCGCTGGAAGCCGGCGGGGTTGCAGAACAGGCGCGGGATGCCGCCCAGCTTTTCGACGGGCGGGTCGTCGGGATGGAGAGCCAGTCTGACGCCGGCTTCCTCGGCCACGGGGACGATGGCCTTGATGAAGTATTCGTAGTTGCTCCACATCTCCTCGTGCGTGTACTCGCGATCGCGGAAGAGAGGGCCGCGGTCGGCCACTTCCTGTTCAAACCTGCTGACCTGGGCGTTGCCGCGACCGGGCGTGGAGAGCGAGGTACGCCAGGAGTTGCGGGTTACTCCGGGCTGATTGACCATCCAGTGGTAGCCGTAGACCGGTACGCCGGCGCGGCCCATGTTGCGAATGGTCTCGGCGACATTTTCGATCTGCTGGTCGCGGCCGTCCTGGCCGAGGACGATCTTTTCGTAGCACCAGTTTGGCAGAGGGTTTTCAATGGAGACGAGATTGAGGCCGGCGTCTTCGCACTGGGTGCGCGCCCACAGGAGGGTCTGGAAGTCCCAGAAGGCACCCGGTTTGTCGGCGGCTTCGGGTGAGAAGCGTGTGCGGTGATCGGGATGGCAGGTGGAACTGAGGGCGACGTCAAGGATGTCGTACTGCTTGAGAAAGCCGAGGAAGTTGTCGTGGTCGGGCAAGGATACGTAGACGCAGATTCTCATGGTCGGCTCCGGTTCGATTCAGGATGAAAGATGTGAAAGCGGTTAGTCGAAGGGCGCTACACGATGAACTGGCGCTTGATGGCGGGCGGATCAGGCTGCTAGGGCAGACGGTAGATCAGCTCTGGTTGGGCGGTCTGCATTTTGGTCGGCGGCAGGCCGGCGAGCATCGTTTCAAGGTCGTCGACGACCATGCGCCCGATGGCGTGCATGTCCTGCCAGACGGAGCCGGCGCGGTGGGCGGAGAGGATGGTGTTGGGGGCGGTGCGAATGGGATGGTCATCGGCCAGCGGCTCCTGCGGGAAGACGTCGATGGCGGCGCGGAAGCGGCCCTGATGCAGCAGGTCGGTGAGGGCGTCGAAGTCGACGAGGTGGGAGCGGCTGATGAGGAGCAGGACGGCGTCGGACCTGATCAGCGAGAGCAGCTCGCGGTCGAGCATGGCTTTGTTTTCATTGGAGGGGATAGCGAGCACGAAGATGACGCGTGATTCTGAAAGCAGATCCTGGAGGCTGACCGGGGTGCAGCCGCGATCGCTGATGAAGCTGGCGGGCAGCCAGGGATCGTAGACCTGAATCGGGCAGCGGAAGGGGGCCAGCAGCGATTTGAGTGATTGCGCCAGACCGCCGAAGCCGATAAAGCCGACGGGCTGGTCGTAGAGGGTGAAGGCGGTGCTGTTGCTGGGGTAGAGGTAGAGTTCCTCGCCGGCGACGAAGTCGCGGTGGGCGCTGACGATGCCGCGGGCAGCGGCGATGGCCATGCCGAGCGCCATTTCGGCGACCATGGGACCATAGGCGGGTGCGCAGCTGAGGACGCGGATGCCGCGTGCGAAGCATGTCTCGTAGTCCAGGTGCGCGGGGCTGGGGTGGCGGCCGCCGGTTTCCATGATTGCGCGCAGGTTGGGCATGTCGTCCAGTGTTCTGGGCCGCCAGGAGCTGGTAATGATGGCGTAGGCGTCGCCACAAGCGCGGGCGAACTCGGATTCGGGGATGTCTTCGTCCTTGCCCCAAATTACGTCGACCAGATCGTGTAGACGTTCCGCGTCCTGGCTGGACATGACCATGTCGAGCGGACGGGGGTAGGGATTCAGAATCACTTTTTGTCTGGCCATTGTTCGAGATTCTCCGAGGAGGGAACGTGACGGCCCGCCAGTTTCGTATGCTGCGCCCGGGGCAGGCCTTTGCGCGAGAGATGGGTACTGCCGTAGACTAGCTAGAGTTTCGAGGCCGCTCCAGGCGCCCCGCCGATGTTCGTTCGGAAAACTGCGGAAACGAGGTCACAGACGCCATGACTGAGCAACAAGAGTACGCAGAGTTTCCCAGCCACACGGTTTCCTATGAGATTATGACCAATGCGGACGATGAAGACAAGAAGCGCAGCTTCAAGGTGCTGGCAACGCCGCAGGAGATCGAGCAGTTGGGCACACATGGGTACTTGATCCGGGAGGCACTATTTCGCGGCGAGCAGTTGGCGCGTTTGCGGGGGGCGCTGGACGAGGTCGAAATTGCTGAAGTGGCTGCCGCCCCGCGTTCAAACGGTGGAAAGGCGGCACGAACCTCGGTTATCAGCCGCTCAAAACGGTTCGGCGGCTGGTTTCCGCGTTATCTTATGGACAAGCACCCGGCCTTCCTGGAACTTATCGACTTTCAGCCGACGCTATCGGTCGCGCGTGCGGTGTTGGGGCCGTTTGTACGGATCCGGCAGTTGGGCGGGCGGGTCAGCTACCCGGGTGAGCCGAACCAGGAAACGCAGTGGCACCTGCACCGGCGCACTGTTCCCAAGCCCCTGCCGGCATTCTTCTCCTTTCCCCACACTTTAGACTGCCTGATCTATCTGGATGAACTAAACAGTGCCAATGGAACGCTGGCAGTTGTACCGGGCTCGCACTTGCGGATCCACGATCCGCTGCCGGCCGATTGTTTCGACGATTTGCCGGGACAGAAGATCGTGCGGGGGCCGGCAGGGACGTGCATAATCATGCACAGCAATCTGTGGCACCGGGCCTTGCCGACACGGCCAGACGGCGAAAAGCGCCGTCTGCTCATTCTCTGCTACGGTCCGACGTGGATGCGCTATTCTCCCTTTGGGGTCAAACCTGAGAACAGTCTGGTCGACGCATTGCTGGACGAGGCTGATGCCGAAACGAGAGAGCTTCTTGGGATCGGAGGTTACCAGTAAACGCGTTCAGCCGCGACCTACATAGGGCATCTGATTGGCCATGACGGTCAGGGTGAGAACGTTGGTATCAAGGGGCAGGCTGTCCATGTAGAGGATGGTTTGGGCGACGCCGTCGGAGTCCATGTTCGGCTCGACCATGACGGAGCCGTTGGCCTGCGGGATGCCGGAGCGCATGCGTGCGGTCATTTCGGTGGCGGCGTTGCCGATGTCGATCTGGCCGCAGCAGATGTTGTAGGCGCGGCCGTCGAGAGATGTGGATTTGGTGAGGCCGGTGATGGCGTGTTTGGTGGACGTGTAGGGTGCGGAGTTGGGGCGGGGGGTATGCGCCGAGATGGAACCGTTGTTGATGATGCGGCCGCCCTGGGGCGTCTGATTTTTCATGATGCGGAAGGCGCGCTGCGAGCAGAGGAAGACGCCGGTCAGGTTTACGTCGACGACGGATTTCCAGTCTTCGTAGGAGATCTCGTCAAAGTCGGCGCGCGGGGCGCCGCGGCCGGCATTGTTGAAAAGGAGGTCGAGGCGGCCGAAGGCTTCGATGGTGCGGTCGAAGAGGTTGTCCACGGCGGCGGGATCGGTCACGTCAGTTTGGACGACGAGGGCGCGCGCGCCGGCGCCGGACTCGGCGGCGGTTTCTTCAAGGCGGTCGAGGCGACGACCGGCCAAGGCGACGGCGTATCCTTCGGCGAGCAGGAGTAATGCAGTGCGTTTGCCGATGCCCGAGCCGGCACCGGTGATAATAGCGACTCTGCCGGAGGTGGTCATATTTGTGTGCTCCTTTGTAATCGTGGATAGTGGTTCACGGCCAGTGGATTCCGGGGGCAACGGCGACTTTCGCTTCGTTGCCAGCCTTGATAAGCCGTTGTGCACAGTCTATCACGGCTGCCACCCTTTTCCTACTCATTGATAAGGGGCAGCCCCGTTAACGGGAAGGCCATAACAGGATGTAAGCAGGACAGAAACTTATGCGGTATTCACAAAACACCCATTACAAGAAGGAGAATCAGAGATGAAGATTTTGCGCTACAGTGTCGCCGATGGGATCAGCTACGGCATTCTGGAAGAGGATGGCGCCATTCGCCAGCTGGCCGCTTGTCCGTTCGATAGTCTGGAGGAGAGCGGCGAGACGACGCACCTAGACAGCGTGCGCGTGCTGGCGCCTGTCGGGAGTCCGCGGCTGATTGGGGTGGGACTGAACTACCTGGCCCATGCCGAAGAGGGGGGCCAGACGCCGCCGGACCAGCCGATGCTGTTCATGCTGCCTTCGACTGCAGTCCTCGACCCCGAGGAGGCGATCGTATACCCGAAGCAGGGGCAGAACGTCCACTATGAGGGCGAACTGACGGTCATCATCGGTAAGGAGGCGCGCCGGGTAGCGGAGGCGGAGGCGCTGGACTATGTTTTCGGGTACACGTGTGGGAACGATGTCAGCGAACGGGTGATTCAAGCTAATGAGATGGCCAACGGCTGCATGCTGATCGGCAAGGGGTTCGACACGTTCAAACCGGTGGGTCCGTACATTGCGACCGGGCTTGATTCCACGAATCTCGAGTTGACAACGCGTCTGAACGGAGAAGTCAAGCAGCACTCGAACACGGACGATCTGATCTTTTCGGTGGCGCAGCTGATCGCTTATATCAGCGAGGCGATTACGCTGCTGCCGGGTGACGTGATTATGACGGGTACGCCGTCGGGCGTGGGTCCGGTTCAGCCGGGTGATGTGGTTGAGATCGAGATCTCGGGGGTCGGCGTGCTGCGGAACCCGGTGGTCGCGGAGGGTTAAGTTGGGGTAGGTTGTTGTGACGTCACGGGACTACCCAGTTTTGCGGGAGGGTGGGAAGGTTCGGTGGCGTCACAGACTGCCTACCGCCTCTCTGCAACTCCAAGAAGCCTTTCTGCTCTGTCGGGCTACAAACTCTTTGAGGATAGTCCGAACCAGAGTCTGATAGGAGGCTCCTACTTCCTTAGCTTTTCTCTTGAAGAAAGTAACCGTCTCTTTGTCGAGAGAAACCGTGCCATATTCTCTCTCGGCGTCTTTAAAGACAATATCTTCCGGGCACGGCAAGAATCCCTTGTCTACAATTTGCAGGTCTTCAATATCCGGTAGTTCAGGACTATCGGTATATTCTACGGATTCCCACTTCTGTTTCGGCGGGTCAAGATTCGGGTTCATGCTGTCCCCTGTTCCAGATATAGCGCTCGGTATTTCCTCCAGTACCCAGCTCCGAAGATTCTGATTCTGTTCGCTCTGTAGGTAAAGCGAACTTTAAGTGTGCCGTCTTCTACTTTAACCGATACCGAAAGAACTTGCCTGTTCACCGGTGCTGTGACGTCATAGGACTTCCCAGTCTTGCGGGAGGGTGGGTAGGTTCCAACCGGCGGGCGGCCGCCAGGCGGCCCATGTCTGGAGTAGCCGGCGGCGCGAGGAAACGCACTCGGTGGCGATACGCTTTGTTTCGCGGCGGATCTGTTCGGCTTCAGCTGCTGAGAACAGACCAAGCTCGATGGCGACGGCGAGCTCGTCTTCGTCCTTGAGTTGCCATGAGGTGAGGTCGGCGCTGATGACGGCGTCGAGGACGTGGTCGGTTGTGTCGAAGCCGAGGGGCGTACGTTTGAGGGGCAGTTCCGGGTTGACTTTCCAGCCGACGTGGGTCCAGTCGGGGGCGGACCAGATTGTCCAGATGGAGGCGGCTTCGCCCGGAAGGGAGGACCAGAGGTGGTGTTGTCCGGTCCACTCGTAAAGTTTAGTTTCCCACGCCCTGCTTGCGGCGACATGCAGATGTTCATCGCGGGAGCAGTCCGGGCCGGCAAAGGTGGTGCCGGGCGCGATGTAGAGGGAGACCAAGTCGCTGCTGTCTTCGACAATGGTGGCTGGAATGGCGGCCCAGACGCCGCCTGGCCAGAGTTGCCGGAAGAGGACGTGGTCGCCTGAGGACCAGCGGGGTACGGTCGTTTCCGGAGTCGTCACAGACTGTCCTCGGTAATCGGAAATTCGATGAACACTTGAACCGAACCGGTCAGGAAGAAGGCGTAGGCGCCAAAGTCTTCATTAAGTCACACCATTGGAGTTCCTCCGATTCGTCCATAAGTTTTTGCGCTTCGGTCATTCCTTCCTTCAGACAGTCGCCGGCGAAGCAGAAATTGAAGTCATGCCATATCGGCAATGAGTCCAGGTATACGTGGCAGTGAGGAATGTCCGCATCCCAGAGTTGGTAGACGATGGTCAAACGCGGATACTGTACGTTTTTGAACTCGCCAACCTTTTCTGCAAAGAATTCGACCAGACTGGCCATTTCGTTTCTGTTTTCATTGCACTTGAGATCGGCAGTTTCGAAGGCGTTCATGTATTTGACAGCTATGTAATGGTCTTCCACCCAGAATTCCTCATCTGGAATCTGCCCCTTTTCGAGAGTCCACTTCAATTCAAGTGACCCATCGCGATCCATGGCGGACATCGCCCACAGTTGCAGCCATTTGTCGTTCTGCAACTGTTCGAGACTGAGTACGGTGAGGTCTTCACATTGTTCGCTAATTGCTTGAACTGGCACCGAGTCATAGTATTTCAAGACGTTCAGGTGTTGGGCATATCGCGGTGGGATATGCACTGGCTCCGGTGTTGGGATTAGGGCGAGCGATCCTGGGTCCAGAGCACAACCTGACAGCAACAGTACAAGCCCGCACAGGAGAAGAACTGGTCTCAACTTTTCTCCCCTTTCTGTTGTCTACTCCTCTTCTGCTCTTCGCTCATTACTTTGGGTTTTTTACCCAAATGGTAAACGGACCGGCCAGAGTCAGCTCTTGCCTGGCAGGGTAGATCCCGTCAATTGGGTTGTAGATGTACGACTGTCAATTGTAACATGGATAGGCAAGTGACACTGCAGGGGATAGCCGGGCAGGGGTAGGGATCCTTACGCGTAATTCAACTGTTGCCGCGTGTTGGTTTTGCGGAAGGAGATTGTGGACAAGGTTGCCCTGGAACCAGGAGGTGAGGAGGAGTAAAGGATGCCCTTCACTGTAGATGGCGTCGTGCCCTGGGGGAGGACGATGGACGAATACTGCGGGATGTTCGACCTGGGGGAGCGGGAGTTGCGGGGGCGGATACTCGGGTGCGGGGACGGGCCGGCCAGCTTTAATGCGGAGTTGTCGGCGCTAGGGTACTCGGTTGTTTCGGTTGATCCGCTGTACGCGTTTTCAGCGGAGGCGATAGAGAAGCGGGTTGAAGAGACGTACGACATTATCATTGAGCAGCTGACGCGCAACCGGGACGATTTTGTCTGGACGTATGTGCCTTCGATTCCCGCCCTGGGGCAGAGAAGGATGTGGGCCATGCGCAAGTTTCTGGACGACTATGTGCGGGGTTTAGGTGAGGGGCGCTATGTGGATGCTTCATTGCCGGACCTTCCCTTTGAAGACAGCAGTTTTGACCTGGCACTTTCTTCCCATTTTCTGTTTCTGTATAGCCAGGAGTTTGACCTGGCGTTCCACGTACGGGCGCTGGAGGAGATGCTGCGGGTGGCCCCGGAGGCGCGGGCGTTTCCTCTGCTGCAGGTCGGGGGGGCGCCGTCGCCGCACGTCCAGGGTGTAATTGACGCTTTCGCGGCACAGGACATTCAGGCTAGAATAGAAGAGGTCCCCTACGAATTTCAGCGGGGAGGCAGCCGAATGTTGCGGCTGCAGAGGTGAACCGGGACGTTAAGGGCCGGGTGGAAGTCTGAGTTGATAGAGGAGTTCAAGTCGATGGCGGTTCTGCCACACAGGCACGAAGATTACGACCCCATAAACACGCGCAGCACGATTCCCGGCGCCCGCATAATCACTGCGCGCACTTGCGGCGCGAAGCAGATGGAGCTGTGGGAACAGTATATGCCTCCCGGCGGGGTTATCCCGCTACACTACCACGATTGTGAGGAGAGCCTGACTTTTCTCAGCGGTGAAGTCGAAGTCGTCCTGGGTGAAGAACGGCACCGGGTGGGAGCGGATACAACGGTTTTTGTGCCGGAGGGCGTCCTTCACGAGGTGCGCAATGTGGGGGCGGGGCCGGTGCGCCTGATTGCAGTTTTCGCCCGCGCCGCGCCTGCAATTCTGTACCCAGATTCCTGAATGTCTGACACAAATCAGAATTAGAGCACTATTTGAATTGCAAAAATGGTGCTATAATCGTTTGAATCTGCCATTACGATGGCATTTGTACGCAACGTGGCGGCAGAGCGTATGGCGGACAGTTTCAGAGCGCACCGGCAACGCGCTGTTGAGTAAAGGATGAATACCCGATTATTTTTTGCCAAACTGATTGATGTATTGCTGCCGGTGCTGGCGATGGTGATCGCACTGTTGGTAGGCGTGTTGCTGCTGTTGCTGTTGGGCACCGACCCTTTTGAAGCCTATAGCGCTCTGATACAGGGTGCGCTGGGCAACGTAAGCGGCATCACGCAAACTCTGACGAAGGCCACGCCGCTGCTGCTGGTCGGTCTGGGCATATGCATCGCATTTCGGGGCGGCGTGATCAATATCGGGGGCGAAGGGCAGATCGTCGTTGGGGCGCTGGCCGCCACCGCATTCGGGGTGGGGTTTGGCAATCTGCCGGCCTTGATTCTGCTGCCGCTGACCCTGATTTCAGGTGCGGCAGCAGGGCTTATTTGGGGCGGCATTCCGGGTCTGCTGAAGGCGCGTCTGGGCGTAAACGAGATTCTCACCACGGTGATGATGAACCAGATTGCGCTGCGCCTGATGAACTTTCTGCTGCGCGGGCCGATGCTGGATCCGGAACATGTCGCGGCGGGCACGAGCATTCCCCAAAGCGCAGCGCTGCCTGAGTCGATATGGCTGACGCGGTTGGTGCCGCGAACACTCTTCCACAGCGGCGCAATACTGGCAGTTCTGCTGGCTCTTGCGGTTTATTTCCTACTCTGGCGTACGACAATCGGCTACCGCATTCGCGCAGTAGGTTTGAACCCCCACGCTTCAAGGTATGCGGGCATTCCCGTCCCCAAGTATGTGACTTTATCGCTGGCGCTTAGCGGGATGCTGTGCGGGCTGGCCGGTGCGGTGGAGGTGTTGGGGGTTCATCATCGGATGCTCGAGGGGTTGAGCGGCGGTTACGGTTTCAGCGGGATCGTGGCTGCGCTCTTTGGCAAACTGCACCCGTTAGGGGCGATCCCGGCCTCGGCGCTATTCGGCGCACTCCTGGTCGGCGCGGACAAGATGCAGCGGGCGGTGCAGGTTCCCAGCGCTCTGGCAATCGCACTGCAAGGGCTCGTGGTACTTTTCGTTGTTTCCAGCGATCTTTACGTACGACGGCGCACGCGGCGGCGAGTAGGGGAAGATGGATCTGACGGACCGCCGGCAGCGGAGGGTGAGGGACGAGAAGAGAGTGAAGAGGAGAGAGACCCAGCGCAACTGGCAAAGGGCGAAGAGGGAACCATTCAGGCGGGGTAACGCCGACATACACAGGAGGCGCAGGGAGGGCGTGCGTCGAAGTATTTTCCACTGACTGCGGACATGATTGACGAACTGTTTACGATTTCCACACTAATCGGAATCCTGCATAGTTGTGTACGGCTGGCGACGCCGTACCTCTTTGCCTCACTGGGGGAGACTTTCGGCCAGCGTTCCGGCGTCCTGAATCTGGGCGTGGACGGCATCATGCTTATGGGGGCCTTTTTCGCCTTTTACGTCGTGTTTGAAGGGCACAGTTTGTGGGTGGGCGTGCTGGCTGCGATTGCAATTGGTGTAATGATGGGGCTGTTGAAGGCTTTTGTCAGCGTGACGATGCAGTCGCTGCAGGGCATCAGCGGCATTGGTCTTTATCTATTTGGCCTCGGTTTAAGCAGCCTGCTGTTTAAGACTCTGATTGGTTCTGTGGAAGGGGTCAGCGGCTTTCGACAGTTGCCCATCCCACTGCTCGCCGACATTCCGGGAATCGGACACATTCTGTTCAATCATAACGCGTTGGTTTATCTCGCTTATTTGATGGTGCCGGCTTCCTGGTTCGTCATCAACCGCACGACACTGGGCTTAAAGATCCGGGCAGTAGGACACAACCCGGAGGCAGCGGACACCCTGGGAGTGAGTGTGAACGGCGTACGCTATACGACGCTGATGATCGGCGGCGCCCTGGCTGCGGTGGCGGGGGCGTCCCTCAGCATAGGTCTGCAGAACGTGTTCCAGGAGAACATGACAAACGGGCTTGGTTTTATTGCGGTTGCCCTCGTTTACTTTGGCAGTTGGCGCACGGTGGGTGTACTGGGAGGTGCACTACTATTCAGCCTGGTCAGTGCATTGCAGCTATGGGTCCAGGCGTTAAACATTCCGGTCCCATCAGAAGTAGCTGTAATGATGCCGTACATCATGACAATCGTGGTGCTTGCTTTCACAGCACGGCAGATTCAGAGGCCGGCGGCATTGGCCAGGTCGTATGAGCGCGGCGAGTAACCCAGGCGAATGCGTCGCCATGGATTCCTAACCCTAGAGAGGGAATCATGCTAAGACGAATCAGAATATCAGTGTTGATCTTCTTGCTGCTTCTCGCCAGCTGCGGTGGATCGGACGAGGATGGCGAGGAGGTCGACGCGGAGGGAGCCCCCTTTCGCGTTGCAATTGTCATGCCAAGCAGCACGACGGATATCGCCTGGAGCCAGTCGATGTTTGACTCGCTCACGGCGGTTCAGACTGAAATGGGCGGGGAGGGCGCGCTGAAGATCGCGTATTCGGAAGGGATGTTTCGGGTGACGGACGCGTCGGCGGCCATTCGAGATTACGCGGCGGAGGGATACGACCTGGTGATCGCCCACGGCGCGCAGTACGGTAATTCGGTGTTTGAGGTGGCCACCGATTTTACGGAGACCAGTTTCGCCTGGGGCACATCGTCGGATACGGGGGCAGACCGGGGAATCAACAACGTATTTGCCTATGGGGCGGTAGCCAACGAGGGCGGGTATGTCAACGGCGTTGTGGCCGCGATGCTTTCGGAAAACGATGTAATTGGCGTCATCGGCCCGGTGGCAGGTGACGCGAAGCTTTATATTGACGGTTTTGTAAGGGGAGTTACGGATGTAAAGCCGGACGCACAGGTAAACATCAGCTACACTGGCTCCTTCAGCGACACGACGCTGGCCGCCGAGGCCGCCCATGTCCACATTCAGGCCGGCGCCGATGTGCTGACCGGCTCGGCACAGCAGGTAGTTGGGGCGATCGGCGTCGCCAACGAGAACGGGGTGGCGTGGCTGGGCACGCAGAGTGATCAGATATCGCTGGGTCCGGACGTCGTCGTTACCAATCAGATCTACAATTGGGCCAACGTCATCGCAGATATGATTGCCAAGATCGAGGCAGGGGAATTGGGCGGCACTGCATACAGACTTACGTTTAAGAACGACGGGTTGCGCCTGGAGTTCAACGAGAGCATCGAAATTGACGACGCAGTTAAGGAGGCAGCCCGCGCCGCGATCGAGGACATCAAGAGCGGCGCTGTCGATCCGGTATTGATTGAAGAAGACGACGAGTGAGGTAAAGGGCAGTTTGCTGCCCATAGATGTTGTGATGTAAGGACAGTTTCACATGCCGACCGGTCGACGCAGGATTGAGGATCAGATTGTCTACGGGATCTCAAGGCCCACGGGCGGGCATCGAGCGGTAAACTTCCGCTTGAACGCGCCGTATGTGCAGATGTACGGAATCGTCAAGCGGTTTCCGGGCGTCCTGGCCTGCGATCACGTGGATTTTGACGTGCGTCGGGGGGAACTGCATGCGCTGCTGGGTGAAAACGGCGCGGGCAAGTCCACACTGATGAGAATACTGTACGGTCTGTATCAGCCTGAGGATGGCAGGATTCTGCGCGACGGCGCCGAGGTAACAATCCAGTCTCCTACTGACGCGATCCGCCAGGGTATTGGCATGATCCATCAGCATTTCATGCTGGTGGATACGCTCACGGTCACCGAGAATGTAGCATTGGGTCTAAAGTCCAGCAGGGAACCGCTGCTCGATCTGGACAGGGTAGAGGATGGCATTCGCGAGTTAAGCGAGGCGTACGGGCTTCAGATCGACCCGCGGGCGCCGGTGTGGACGCTTTCGGTCGGGGAACGGCAGCGGGTCGAGATCATGAAGGCACTGTACCGCGGGGCGGCCCTGTTGATTCTGGACGAGCCGACCGCGGTGCTGACGCCCCAGGAAGTGGATGAACTGTTTGTTACGCTTGGTTACATGAAGGAGAACGGGTACAGCCTCGTATTGATCAGTCATAAGCTGCAAGAGATCCTAGCCATCAGCGATCGCATCACGGTTTTGCGGGAAGGGCGCCTCGTGGGGACGGTACCCACTGGAGAGATGAGCCGCCAGGAGTTGGCACGCATGATGGTGGGGCGCGACGTCATGCTGGAGAGGACTCGAGAAGATGAAATAGATGTAGGTGATGTGAAGTTGCATCTGAAAGATGTCGTAGCGCATGACGTTACGGGACAACCGGCCCTGCGGGGGGTATCCCTCTCGGTCCAGGCCGGCGAAATCCTGGGGGTGGCCGGCATCAGCGGGAATGGGCAAAGAGAGTTGGCCGAAGTGATAGCCGGCCTGCGTCCTGTCGCTGGCGGCAGCGTGGAGATGGATGGCGCGCCGATCACCGACTGGACGACGGCGCGGCGGACTGAGAGCGGGCTGGCATACATTCCCGAGGAGCGGATGCACGACGGGATTGTGCGCGATTTTGCTGTGTCAGAGAATCTGGTGCTGCAAGAGCATACGAGTGACAAGTTCAGCAACGGCATCTTCCTGGCTTTCGACTATATCGCCCGCTACAGCCGGCAGCTGGTACAGGACTTCTATATCAAGACGCCCGATATACGCACGATGACCAGGAATCTGTCGGGCGGAAATATTCAGCGGCTGATTCTGGCGCGTGAACTCTCGAGGCGGCCGAAGGTGTTGGTTGCCGCCCAGCCCACACGCGGCATCGACATTGGCGCGATCGAGTACATTTATCAGCAACTGCTGGAGCAACGGGATACGGGCATGGCCACGCTGCTTATTTCGGAAGACCTGGATGAGTTGCTGGCGCTGTGCGACCGAATCGCCGTAATCTATGAAGGACAGATTATGGATACCCTGAACCGGGAGGAGACGACCGCCGAAGAGTTGGGGTTGTTGATGGCCGGGGTACATCCGCAGAAGCAGTAGGGGATTCAGGGACAAAAGAAAGGCCCCGCCTGGCGGCGGGGCTTTTTTGTTTGAGCCGTTGGTCGGACTCGAACCGACGACCTACGCTTTACGAGAGCGTCGCTCTACCGACTGAGCTACAACGGCAAACGGTCTCCACACTATAGCTTACCGTCCGTCTGTGGGGCAAATTGGAGGGTCAGCGCAATCGGGCCATTATTGCACACGTGTGACATAGCGGCCGTCGCGCGTGTCGATGCGAACGGTGTCGCCTTCCTTTACGAACATGGGGACGTTCAGCCTGTAGCCGGTCTCCAACTCTACTTCCTTGGTCGGGCTGTTGGCGGTATCTCCGGCGACAGCCATCTCTGCCCAGACGACTTCCAGATCGATCGTTGTCGGCAGGTTGACACTGATCGGCTCACCTTCGAAAGATTCCAATTCGACGACGGTATTGTCTTTGAGGAATTGGACAATCTCTTCCAAGGCGTCTTTGGAGAGAGCAACCTGTTCGAAGGTCTCGGTGTCCATGAAGTGGTAGAGGTCGCCATCGGTATACAGGTATTCGACGTCGCGTGAATCGAGGCGGATGTCATCAACTCGTGCGCCGCTGTTATAGGTTTTTTCGATGGTTGCGCCAGAGCGGAGGTTGCGCACTTTGAGCCGAATGGTGGCGCCGCCGCGGGCCATTTTGATGTGCTGGAAATCGAGTACCCGCCACAGCTGTCTGTCTTCTTCGTAGATGTTGCCCCTGCGTAACTGCTGAACGTCAGCCATCTCTTTTGCTTTCCCGTTTCAATGAATTCGGTGCAGAATCGCGAGGGATTATAGAGGAGATAGCAGCGGGTGTCAAAATGGCGAGGGTAAGGGGGGAGCAGCCCAATTCTAGGGCGAATAGGGGCAGGCACAAGGCCGGCGCCTACCGGAGATTGAAGGGGGGATGGAGAGGGTGACGCGTTTGGGGGGTGGGCAGGCACAAGGCCTGCCCCTACCGGAGGTTGAAGGGGGGATGGAGAGGGTGACGCGTTTGGGGGAGGGCAGGCACAAGGCCTGCCCCTACCGGAGGCTGAAGGGGGGATGGAGAGGGTGACGCGTTTGGGGGAGGGCAGGCACAAGGCCTGCCCCTACCGGAGGCTGAAGGGGGGATGGAGAGGGTGACGCGTTTGGGGGAGGGCAGGCACAAGGCCTGCCCCTACCGGAGGCTGAAGGGGGGATGGAGAGGGTGACGCGTATATGGACGGTGGGCAGGCACAAGGCCTGCCTTTACCGGAGGTTTGAGGGGGGATGGAGAGGGTGACGCGTATGGGGGAGGGTGGGGGGCTACTCGCCGAACTGAACCAGCGCCATCCTCAGTCGGTCCTCGACACCGGTTACGTCTGGGGGGATTTGCTGGAGGGCACGCTGGGCTTCGACAACGCTGTACCCCAACCCGGTAAGCGCTTCCATCACCTCTGCGTCGGCATCGAGCGCGGTTGCCAGACCGGCCAATTCGCCCTCTGCCGGTTCCAGCTTGTCTTTGAGTTCGACGACGACTTTTTCGGCCGTGCGCTTGCCGATGCCGGGCACACGGGCGACGACGGCGGGCTCCTCATTGGCGACAGCGAGGCGCAGGGCATCGGGCGTCAAGGTGCTCAGGGCGGCGAGGGCGACCTTTGGGCCGACACCGCTGACGCCGAGAAGCAGTTCAAAGATGGCAAGTTCGTCGGGTTCTTCGAAGCCATACAGGCTCAGTTCGTTTTCCCGCACTTGTAGATAGGTATGGAGGGAGAGATTGTCTCCGGTGCGGAAGCGTGCGGAGGTCGGTTCAGGGGTGAAGACGCGGAGGCCGATGCCGGCGTCTGCATGGCCGACTTCGATGATCAGAAAGTTGACGCCTACGGCCGAAACGGTACCGCGTACCTGGCGAATCATGCGGGATCCTCAACCGGAATGGGTGGTCTGGGGCGTGCGGTTATGCGCCGGCGACGAGCGCCTGGAAGCGCCCCGTTTGCAGATGACAGAGGGCGATGGCCACGCCGTCGGCGGCATCGTCCGGGTGGGGGGCTTCGTCCAGGTCCAGGAGCTGGCGAACCATGGCTTGCATTTGAAATTTATCGGCGTTGCCGTAGCCAGTGAGCGCCTGCTTTATGGTGGCGGGCGTATATTCGGTCAACGGCAGGTCGGCCAGGGCGGCCGCCAGCAGGGCTGCGCCGCGTGCCTGGCCGACGGTGATGGCGGTAGTTACATTACGCCCAAAGAAGAGTTCTTCGACAGCGACCTCATGCGGCTGGAATTCATGGATCAGTTTCTGAATGTCGAGGAAGATTTCACGCAGGCGCAGGTGCATCGGCTGTTCGGGTCGCGTACGGATTACGCCGCAAGCGAGCAGTTCATAGTCGCCGGAGCCGGTCTCCATGACTACGCCGTAGCCGGTTGAAGCGGTGCCGGGGTCGATTCCGAGTACGCACCATTCGCGGTCGGGCAAGTCTATGCGGGAGCCGGGGCTACGGGCTGTCATTTTGGGCTGCCGTCGCAGATGCCGGTGGACGGTTCGGGAAGTGCGGAGGCGTTGTTTTGCGAGCCATTCGTAGCTAAGCGACCTGAGCAACCAGCTCGTCGGTCAGTTCCAAGTTGTGGTGGACCTTATTGACATCGTCCAGTTCTTCGAGCGATTCGAGAAGATGGAGGACGGTGAGGCCGGCGCGTGTATCGAGAGAGAGCGTCTGATTGGGCTGCATGATCAGTTCGGAGGCATCCGGCTGAATGCCGGCTGCCCGCAGCGTTCTGTCGACCTGGGCCAGATCGGTCCTTTCCGTGTAGATTTCGACGGCATCATCGCTCACTTCGACGTCTTCGGCCCCGGCATCGAGGGCCTCCATGAAGATTTCCTCGGGATCCAGTTCGGTGGAATTGCCGTCGCCGTCCTGGAGGTGAATGGCGACATAGCCTTTGGTTGTGAACTGCCAGGCCACAGAGCCCGGCTCGCTGAGATTGCCATTGGCCCGTGAGAAACAGCGACGTACTTCGGCGATTGTGCGGTTGCGGTTATCGGTCAGGCACTCGAGGAGGACGGCGACGCCGTGGGGCGCGTAGCCTTCGTAGAGGATTTCCTCGATTTCGGCGGCGTCTTTGTCGAGGCCGGCACCGCGCCGGATAGCCGACTCGATGCGGTCCTTGGGCATGTTTTCGGCGCGCGCCTTTTCGATGGCAAGGCGCAGGCGCACGTTGGCGTCACCGTCCGGGCCGCCCTCTCGGGCAGCGACCTGGATTTCACGGGCCAGCTTGGTAAAGAGTTTGCCGCGGGCGCTGTCGTTGGCGCCTTTTTTTCGCTTGATCGTAGACCATTTGGAATGACCAGACATTTTTGCTCCTGTTCTGATCTAACGGAAGTTCAAGTTGCGAGCCCGCTATTTGCGTAATGCGTATTCCGTAAGCGCAGAGTCAGGCGCGATTGCATTGCGCAATCTACGCGGGAATTCCTGGTATCAGGAGGAACTTACATCGGTTCGCATTTGCAAAGAGGACAGACCTCTTTGGGCTGAAATTGAAAGGACGGTGGAACCGTTTGCCTTTCGAACAAGCAGCGCCAAGAGTCCCCGACTTCAGACAGCCCTGTTGTTCATTACAGGGGATGGCCGCTGCATTCCGTTGGAGCTCTGCAGGGATTGTTGGGCTTCGCCGCTTTGCGGATAGCGGCGCTGGATGGCTGCACGGATGAAAGCGCTGAAGAGTGGATGCGGGTTGGTCGGGCGGCTCTTGAATTCCGGATGGAACTGTGTGCCCAACATGAAAGGGTGGTCGGCCAATTCAACGATTTCAACGAGGCGACCATCGGGAGAGCAGCCGCTGAGCACCAGGCCATAGGGCTGCAGCCGGTCGCGAAAGGCGTTGTTAAACTCAAAGCGATGGCGATGGCGCTCGTTGATCTGTTCGGGGTGGCCGGCGAGAGCATAGGCGGCGCCAGCCTTTGAATCGGGCAAGAGTCGACAGGGATAGATACCGAGCCGCATGGTGCCACCCATATCGGCGATATCGCGCTGCTCGGGCATCAGATCGATTACGGGCATTTCTGTGCTGATGTTGAACTCGGTGCTGTTGGGCTCTTCGCTCTCCAGGGCGGCGCGGGCGAACTCGATGCAAAGTACCTGCATGCCCAGACAGAGACCCAGATAGGGAACGTCGCGGGTGCGTGCGAAGCGTGCGGAAACGATTTTGCCTTCGATGCCGCGGTAGCCGAACCCACCGGGGACCACGATGCCGTCGAGCCGTTCGAGCCGGTCCAATTCGCGGCCCTTTTCCAGAGATTCTGAACTGATCCATTCGATGTCGAGTTCGTAGCCTGCGGCCAAGGCGGCATGAATCAACGCCTCTTTAACACTCAAGTAGGCGTCCTCCAGCTCGACATATTTGCCGACAATGCCGACATTGATGCGCTCTTTGGGGCGCGCCAGTTCGGTAACGATACGCCGCCAGGCGCTGAGGCCGTTTCTTGGTCCGTCGGCGGCGTTGAGGGCCAGCCGATCGACCAGAAGCTCGTCGAGGCCGGCTTCCTGTAAACTAAGGGGGACTTGATAGATTGTGTCCACGGTGACCATGGGGATGACGGCGTTTTGGTCGACGTCGCAGAAGAGGGCGATTTTCTCCTGGGCGTCATCGTCGACGGGGTAGTCGGAGCGTACGACAATGACGTCGGGCTGAATACCGATGTCGCGCAGCTCGCGTACGCTGTGTTGCGTCGGCTTGGTTTTGAGCTCTTTGCTGGCGGCGAGAAAGGGCAACCAGGTGAGGTGGATATAGAGCGCGTTGTCGGAGCCGACATCTTTGCGCATTTGGCGAATTGCTTCGAGGAAGGGAAGGCCTTCGATATCGCCGACAGTGCCGCCGATCTCGACAAGGACGACATCGGCCTCGCTGAGGCGGGCCATCTGTCCGATATGGCGTTTGATTTCGTTAGTGACGTGGGGGATCACCTGAATTGTGCCGCCGAGATAATCTCCCCGCCTCTCCTTGGTGATGACATCGTTGTAGATCTGCCCGCTGGTCACGTTACTGAGCTTGTTGAGATTCTCGTCGATGAATCGCTCGTAGTGACCCAGGTCCAGATCTGTCTCGGCGCCGTCTTCGGTTACGAAAACTTCGCCGTGCTGGTAGGGTGACATGGTGCCCGGATCCACGTTGAGGTAGGGATCGAGCTTCATTGCGGCTACGCGGATGCCCCAGGTCTTGAGCAGAAGGCCGATGGAGGCGACGGTTACACCTTTTCCGAGACCCGATACCACGCCGCCAGTAACAAAGATGTATTTGGTCATCTTCGGTTTCCCTTCATTAAGGAGGCTTCTCTTATTTGCCTGATTGGTCGGGACTGCGGTCATTCAGGCAGTTCACAGGAATGTGACGACGGCAAGCGGGCAGTAGTTCCAAGGTTGAGAAAGACATCAGTTCGGACATGCTGAGATTGACCGTGTCTCCTCCGTTGCGCGGCGCTGCCTACCTCCGGGTAATCGCCGCGCTTTGACAGCGAAACGGTATTGAATCAAACAACAAAAAGGGGTACGGGGTAATTCTCCCGTACCCACACTCTTACGCTCTGTCCTCGACGGTTGTTCGAGGACGGAGTCGTGGACTATGTGAGATGACGGCGTCGGGAACTTTCATCACTGGCTCTTTGATTCGGCGCCGATCCGGCGCAAAACCCGTTTACCAGCCCACGATAATCTTATCACGGCGACATCGCGGTGTCAAAGGAATTGGTAGGCGAAGCCGCCCAGAACATCACCGAAAACAGGAATAAAGGCGTGAATCTCAGCGAGACGCAGGGGCTTGTGCCTGCTCGCCCAGAGCAACTACAAAGGCAATAGCCCGCTCGTCGTCGTGGCTCAGGCTTACGGACCACTGGCTCAGACCCAGAGACTCGGCGCGGCGTGCGGCTGCGCCATGGAGCTGGACGGAGGGCGCGCCGCGTGCGTCGGAAACGACTTCCAGGTCGATCCAGCGGATGCCGTCCCGCCAAGCACCGGTTCCCAAGGCTTTAGCGATGGCCTCTTTGGCGGCGAAACGGGCGGCGAGGGATTCAACGCGATCACGGCAGTGGCGCAGTTCCGCTTCAGTGTAAAGGCGCCCCAGGAACCTCTTGCGCGCGGGTACGGCGCTTTCGTATCGGGAGATGGCCCGACGAATGCGTTCGATTTGTACGATATCGACACCTGTGCGGAGGATCATTCTTTGGTCGGTGTGATTGTTGCTAGTTTCAGATTGCGTCACGGTGTATCTCTTTCAGGCCTTCGACATGCGGCGTGCGCTCGGAACAGTTGGCGACTTTTACGGGTCGCGGGGATCATCGGGATCGCTAAAGCCATACACTTTGGAGACGACATAGAGCGGGCGGGCCTTGACGTCGTCGTAGATGCGGGCGAGGTACTCGCCGATGATTCCCAGGAAGATTAGCTGGATTCCCCCCAGGAAGAGGACGGCAACCAGGGTAGAGGCCTGACCGAAGAAGGCGTTGTTGCCGGAGAGACGCAGGACGGTTGTGATAATAATTCCGAGCAGGCTTACCAAGGCCAGGAAGAAGCCAAAGTAGGTGCTGAGCCGCAGGGGGATGTAGCTGAAACTCGTGATTGCGTCAAGTGTCAGGCGGAGCATTTTGCTCAGTGGGTACTTGGTGTCGCCGGCAAAGCGCTCGGCGCGCTGGTATTCGATGCCGGTCTGGCGAAAGCCGACCCAACTACTGAGGCCGCGCATAAAGCGATGCTTCTCGCGTAGACGGCGCATTGTGAGGAGGACCTGGCGATCGATCAGGCGGAAGTCGCCGGTGTTCACGGGGATTTCTACATCGGTAATGCGGCGAAGGAGGCGGTAGAAGGCACTGGCCGTCCAGAGTTTGAAGCGTGACTCGCCGCGCCTGTGGGCGCGCACGGCGTAGACAACCTCATAGCCTTCGCGCCATTTTTGGAACATGTCACCGATCAGCTCGGGTGGATCCTGCAGGTCGGCGTCTATGATGGCGATGGCGTGGCCCAGCGCGTAGTCCATGCCGGCGGTGATGGCGATCTGGTGGCCGAAGTTGCGCGAGAAGTTGATGATTTTAACGCGGGCGTCCTGTTCGCGGAGAGAAAGCAGCAAAGAAAGAGAGTCGTCGCGACTGCCGTCATTGACGCAGACCAGCTCCCACGGTTGACCGATGCCGTCCAGGACGGCGACCATGCGGCGGTAGAGCTCTGGAACCACTTCCTCTTCGTTGAATATGGGCACGATGACGGAGATGACCGGGGGCAGGAGGGGATCCTGGTTTGCGGGCTGCTTCGCGGCTGCGTTTGGGGACCGTTGCGCTGTCTCGGTCGGCCCTGACTCAGTTTGGGAACTCATGTCGGATCCTTAAGTCAACTTCCCAACATCGCGCTTCGCATGTCGAGAAGGCCCAGAGGGACGACCGTGATAGCGGCGCTCTCGCAACAGGCCGGCATTGTAGTACATCGGTGTGCGAACAAGGCAGCTTGTTTCAATCGTACTGAAATCCATAGGGTTGGTCAAACAGGGGGCGTAAGGGGGCGGTCGAGAACAGGGGTAGGTTTGTGGGAGTTCGCAGGGCAGCAGACAAGGCTGTACGGCAGGCTGGGATGGATGGCCCAGGATGCGGACTGCGCTGACCGGGACAGGCGGGGAGCGAGACAGGAGAGGTGTTGCGGGAAACAGGGAAATCCGAGTTTGAAGGAGGGCCGAGCCCTGGGTGTGATGCGATGTGCGGCAGGTGCGGAGCCGGTTCCGGTTGCGTGTTCAGTGAAAATCGGATAGGCTTTCGAAGGCAGGCCAGTTCAAGATCTGACTTCCAACCATCTGCGGGCGCGGCAAATGTCCGACGACGGGCTGTGCGTCCTGCTTCTGCTTCTTCTCACCCATAGGAAATGGAGTGCGCTTCATGCCTGTATTGCAGCCCCTTCCCCTGGCGAATTACGCCAGCCGCATTTTTCAAGCTGTTGACACGCCCAGGATGACAGCGGACCTAGTAGGGCAGTCGCTGGTCTCGGCCAATCTGGCGGGTCATGACTCGCACGGCGTCATTCGTATCCCGCAGTATCTGCGACAGATTGACGAGGACGAAATACGTCCCCAAGCCAGACCAGAGATCGAGCGGGAGACACCGGTCATGGTGCTTTACAACGGCCATCGCTGCTTCGGGCAGTTGGGAGCCAAAGTGGCGATCGAGGACGGAATCGGCAAGGCGAGGGGTAACGCGGTGTCGGTGGTGGGGTTGAAGCACTCGGGACACGTGGGACGCCTAGGCGAGTGGGTGGGACTTGCGGCCGAAGAGGGGTTGATTGCGCTGGCATATGCCAACGGTGGTCGTTCGGGGGGCCTTGTGGCGCCTTTTGGCGGCGCGGAGCGGCGGATGGGCACGAACCCGATAGCGGTGGCGATACCGCTGAAGGACCGGCCGGCGATGCTGCTGGATTTCGCCACGAGCGCGGTGGCGGAGGGCAAGGTGCGGGTGGCGTTCAACAGCGGCAATGAGATCCCGGAAGGATGGGCCCTGGACAAGAACGGCGCCCCCACGAAGAATCCGGGCGACGTGTACGAAGGCGGGATGCTGCTTCCGGCGGCCGGCCACAAGGGATTCGGTCTGGCCCTTCTGACCGATTATTTGGGCGGGATTTTGACGGGGGCCGGCGGGCCGGGCATACCGGGCTCGATCCTGGGCAACGGTGTCCTGTTCATCCTTTTGAACATCGACTTTTTCCGTCCGTTGGACGAATTCTTTGCCGATGGGGAACAGATCGCCAGTCGGATCAAGGCCACGAAGCCGGCACCCGGATTCGAAGAGGTCCTGATGCCGGGCGAACCGGAGGCGCGTTCGGCTGCGAGCCGACAAAAGGATGGGATTCCCCTTGACGATACGACCTGGTCACAGATCGTCGAAGTCGCCGAGAAATTGGACGTTGACCCGATCGTTTGATAGTTAACCGGAGAACAGGTATGTCACGAATTTCCACATCATCCTGGAGCCTGCACAGGGCATTGGGGTCTCCGCCGCTCTATGGGCCGGGCGATCCCGTGCCGCGGCAGCCGTCGAAAGGTGTGATCAGTCTTTTGGCGTTGCCATCGGCGCTGGCGGAGGCCAACATCAACACGCTGGAGATCGTTCACTTTCACTTTCCCACGATGAATGACGCTTACGTAGACGATCTTAAGGCTGCCGTCGAGGGGGCCGGAATCGAGCTGTTCAGTGTTCTGATCGACGCCGGCGACATCACGCACGCGGATGAGGAAGTGCGAGCCGGTGAGATGGCCTGGATCCGATCGTGGCTGGACGTGGCCGCCCGCTGCGGCGCGAGCCATGCGCGCGTTGTCGGGGGATGTCAGCCTGTGGAGCGTAACGGCGCGCCACTGCTGGACCATCCGGTCTTGCGGCGGAGCGCAAAGGGCCTGCGTGAGCTGGCCGACTACGGGACTTCGCTCGGTGTGCAGGTGATCACAGAGAATTTCCGTGAGACGACAGATCGGGCGGACCAGGTGCTGGCGATACTTGAACTGTGCGATGGACGGGTCGGGCTATGCGCGGATTTTGGGAATTACAGAGGCGAGGGCCGATACGACGAGCTGGCAGCGATCTTTCCCAAGGCCGATTCAGCACATGTTAAGGCGATATACGACGACAAGGGACAACCGGACGAGGCAGAGTTTCGCCATTCGCTGGGCATGTTGTCGGAGGCCGGGTTTGACGGCCCGATGTCGCTGATCTTCGACACGCCGCTGCACGGGAACAGCACAGAATGGGACAATCTGGCGCAGCTCAGGACGGTTGCGGCATCATTTTGCGCCTGACGAGAAGGCTGAGGCGGGGCTCGCGGTGGGATGTTCATGCAGAAGGATGGTTACGAAGGGGTGACCGGTCCTGCATTGAGAGGAGTGTCCGGGGGCACCTGCCAGTCAAGAGAATTGCGAAGGCAAAACAGTCCATCGATATCGATGGACTGTTCGTTTCCTGTTATTCTGAAGCAATAGAATGCCGAGGCGCTGCCCGGCCGCTTGACGGCTTATCCTACCAGTTCGGCATCAAGGACGATTTCGTCAACCGAGGCCAGGGCTTTGGAGACGGGGCAGCCATCCTTGGCCTGGGCGGCGTATTCGGCGAACTTTTCGGCAGACAGGCCGGGGACTTCGGCCCGGCAAGTCAGCTCAATCTTGCTGATGGCGGGACCGTCGGTCAGATGGACGGCGGCCGTGGTGTTTACACTTGTGGGCGTGAAGCCATCGCCGCTCATCAAAGCGGAGATAAACATGGAGTAGCAGCCGGCATGGGCTGCGCCAATCAGTTCTTCCGGGTTGGTGCCGGATCCGGACTCGAAGCGGGAGGCGAAGGAGAAAGGGCCTTCGTAGAGGCCGCTGCCCAATTTCATAGTGCCGGAGCCTTCATTAAGTGTGCCGTTCCAGGTGGCAGAGGCGTTGCGCACGGACATGGAGATTCCTCCTGATTGTGAAGTGCTGATGGGCGATCGGGAAGCAACCAAAATAGATGTGAACCGGTTGGCAATTTGAGAATATTGGGTAACAACGGGCAGAATTTTAGCATAGTGTAACTGGCAGATCAAACTTTCGGGCGGTTCAGGGTGCAGTCCAGTTTGGGGGCGTGAAAGGGCAGGCACAAGGCCTGCCCCTACCGGAGCGTTCGGTGATTCGGGGGGACGTGTGGGCAGGCACAAGGGCTGCTCCTACAGGAGCGTTCGGTGATTTGCGGGACGTGGTTGGGCGAAACTCGTTCGATTGGGCACCTGTCACGAATGTAGACACCAGGTCGGCGAGGCATGTTGTAGGACCGGGGGCGTTGCGGGGGCGGAGCCCCCGCACAAGGGAGGGCCGAATAGGCCCGACCGCCCGAAACGGCAGTGGTTAGTGGTTAGTTGTCAGAGGCGACGCCTCACCTGACCAAGGAGTCGATCGCGGGATGGCAGATTCGCGACCGCTCGCGGATGGTTGCACCGGGGACCTGTGGCACGAGTAGTCATTGCGCGGATTTGAGCGTGGTTCGCATTTGTTAGAATTGGTCGGGCCGGAGAGTAGAAGATGGAGATAACGAAAGCGGTCATCACCGCGGCGAGGCGTACGCAGAGAAGCTTGCCTCTGCAGACGATAATCGACAGCGACGGTGTGGAGAAGTCGGTGCTGCGCGTTCTGGTGGAGGAGGTAATCGACGCCGGTGTCGACGAGATCTGCGTCATTGTTTATCCGGGCGACGAGGCCGCCTATGCTGCGACGGTGGGAGAGCATGCAGGCCGTCTCCAGTTCGTGCAGCAGGCGGAGCAGTTGGGCTACGCGCACGCGGTGTACTGTGCGCGGAAGTTTGTCGGCGGCGACTCTTTTCTGCACCTGGTGGGTGACCATTTGTACGTGCGGCCAAACGGAGGGCGCTGTGCGGCGCGTGTTGTCGAGGCGGCGCGCGCGCATAACTGTTCGGTCTCTGCGGTACAGGCGACGCGGGAGACTCTTCTGCCCTATTTTGGCGCTGTGGGGGGCCACAGGCTGGCGGGGAGGACGGGGCTGTACCAGGTGGAAACAGTCGTTGAGAAGCCCACGCCCACGGAAGCTGAGCAGAGGCTGGTGGCTTCGGGCTTGCGCGCGGGCCACTATCTCTGCTTCTTTGGTATCCACGTTCTGACGGCAACGGTCATGGAGATACTGGGCGGCCTGCTTTCCACTGCGGATGCGGAAGGGGCGGATGGACGCCCGGGCGCAGGCCTTTATCTGTCGGCAGCTCTGAATCTGCTGGCGCGGCGGGAGCAGTATCTGGCCCTGGAGCAGCGGGGCATGCGTCTCGACATCGGTGTGAAGTACGGACTGCTCACGGCCCAGATCGCGCTGGCATTGAACGGGCAGGACCGAGATGAAATGCTGACGCGGTTGCTGGAACTGCTGATGGCCCGCTCTATGCAGGAGGGGGAGGAGCCGATTTAGTTTACGGCGGCCAGCGGTCGGCATCCTTCGGGGCGCTTGTGCCAGGCAGTCGGACCTGATGAGTTCTGAGATGAGTACACTGGTCAAAATAATCACCGCAGCGGATGCGGATACGCGCAATCGCTCACTGGAGGCGTTTGCCCGCCCGGCTTCTGCGGAGGCGTTGCTGCGGGAGTGTGCGGCACTGGACCGACTGCGGCGGGAGAATGAAAACCTGTACGAGCAAGTGCGGGCGCTCTTTTTCCTGTACTCGATCCACCGGTTTCATCTGCCCGGCAAGGTGGGCATTGCCGCCAGGGGCTTGATCCCGTTTCGAGGCTACGAGGACCTGCTCCACCGCCGTTTCCACGAGGCGATTGAGACGTTTTTGCGGCACCAGTCTCAGGCGGGGCCCAACGAGGCACTGTCAAGCGCGCTGGCGGCGGCGTATCGACAGCTTGGCTTCCAGACGCTGGCGGACCAGGTGCGGCGCAGCGTGCGGTCGATTGCAGGCAACCAGTGGATGTTCCGGGTAGGCCATCCGAGCGACCATCCTCTTCGGGTGCGTAAGAGACTGCTGCGTCCTCTCGAAAGCGGACTTTTCCCCTTGCTGCGTGAAACGACACCGGTGCGGATGGACCTGACGCATAGCGGCTGGAGCGACATCTTCTTTCTTGGTATGGATTTCCCAGAAGGCGCGCGTGTGCTGAACGTTTCGATCGACCTGAGCGTTGACGGCGGGGGGCAGACAGAGGGCCAAGGGCCGCGGCCGCCGGTGGAGTGCTATTTTCGGGTAATCGACCGGCCGATTCTGCGGCTGGTCAGCGTCGACCTGCAGGCGAGTGCAGAGATTAGGACGTTCGCCGAGGTCTTCGATTTTGCCCACGACCATCTCGGGCTGTTGAAGGCTGCGCTGATTGCGGCCGGTATTGTGCCGCCGGGCATGGAGGGTGCGCACCAACCGTTGTCGGACCTGCTGACCCAGCTGGTTGGCGCCGGACAGGGGATTGAACTGGTCAGCAAGGTGAACGACATCCCGAAGGGATCGCGATTGGCCGTTTCCACCAGTCTGCTGGCCTGCCTCATCACCGTCAGTATGCGAGCGACGGGCCAAGTCGGTTCGCTTACGGGCGGGCTGAGCGAAGAGGAGCGCCGGCTGGTGGCGGCGCGGGCGATACTGGGGGAGTGGCTGGGCGGATCGGGCGGGGGCTGGCAGGATTCGGGCGGCATCTGGCCGGGAATCAAGCTGATCGAGGGAAGGCTGAGTTCAGAGGGAGATCCCGAGTTTGGAGTCAGCCGGGGGAGGCTGTTGCCCGGCCACCATCTATTTGGAAGAGACGAGATCAGCGACGAGACGCGGCAGGCGCTGCAGGCGAGCCTGGTCCTGGTGCATGGAGGCATGGCGCAGGACGTTGGGCCGATCCTGGAGATGGTGACGGAGAAGTATCTGCTGCGCTCTGAAAAGGAGTGGGCGGGTCGACAGCAGGCGATCGGTACTTTGGACGAGTTGTTGGGGCATCTGAAGGCGGGCAATGTAAAGGCGATTGGGGAGGCTACTGAAAGCAACTTCCGGGGGCCGATACAGACGATCATTCCGTGGGCGGGCAATCTGTACACGGACAGGTTGATCGAGCAGGCACGCGCAGAGTTTGGCGAGCATTTCTGGGGCTTCTGGATGTTGGGGGGGATGTCCGGGGGCGGCATGGGGTTTCTCTTTGATCCGCGCTTCAAGACGGCCGCGAAGGTGCGGATGCAGGAGATCATGGATGCAACGAAGGGGCGCATGGAGGACGCGGTGCCCTTTGCGATGCAGCCGGTGGTCTATGATTTTGCAATCAACGAGCGGGGTACATTGGCCGAACTGCTGGGGCCGCCAGATGTGACAACACAGCGTCCGGAGGGGACCGCCGCGCTTTTGCCGGCCGATTACTACCGGCTGACGGTTCCGGACACATTGCGCCAGGACCCGTGGCTGCTCACCCCTGCGCAGCGGGCGGAACTGGAAGTTTTCGGGGCCGCGAGCGGCGGCGATCCGGCTCTTGTCGACGTACTGCCATCACTGTTCCAGCGGATGATGCCGCAGAAACAGGAGGAGGACTCACAGGATTCGCTGTCGGCGATGCTGGCGGCCAACGCGTTTGACCGCGAACAGCATGAACAGATTCGCAGCGATCTCCGCAGCGGACGGATCGGCCTGGCCCAGAACCGGCTGCCGACGCGCAGCCTAATTGAAGACGTTGCGCCAGAGGAGGTCGTCGACGCAATGGCGGGGTTGCCGGACCGTCTCGAGGAGATCGGCGCGGCCGCGCTCAGGGCGGGTGAGGCGGCGGTCGTTACCCTGGCAGGGGGCGCGGGCAGCCGGTGGAGCCAGGGCGCGGGGGTCGTCAAGGCACTGAATCCGTTTGCGCGGCTGGGAGGCAGTCACCGCAGCTTCATCGAGATACATCTGGCCAAGAGCAGGCGCAGCGGGCGACTATTCGGCACGCCGTTGCCTCACATTGTCACGACCAGTTATCTGACGCACCGGGCGATGGCCGAGGCTCTCGGCGATGGGAACGGGTGCGGCAATGAGGGATCCCTTCTG
The DNA here is from genome assembly GCA_026708085.1 of Caldilineaceae bacterium. Lineage (GTDB taxonomy): Bacteria > Chloroflexota > Anaerolineae > Caldilineales > Caldilineaceae > Bin5. The sequence goes on along the minus strand of JAPOVP010000186.1, from coordinate 2,151 downwards.
CTGTCGCCGGGGCGGAGCATTGGCTTGCGCATGGTGCCGATGGTGCGGGATCTGCGCTACGCCAGGGAGGAGACGCCGAGGCAGGTGCTTGACGTGCAGGCGGAAAAGGTGCAGGAGAGCCTGCACGGTGCGCTGATCAACTGGGCGCGTACGGAAGGAGAGGGCAGCGACTACGTCGACAACCTGCCGGACCAGTGCATCCACCCGGTGGGCCACTGGTATGAGGTGCCGAACCTGTTGCGCAACGGTGTGCTGCGGGGGCTGCTGGTGGAGCGGCCGCAGCTCCAGTATCTGATGATGCACAACATCGACACTGTGGGCGCGCACGTCGATCCGGGGTTGCTGGGCCTACACATCAGCTCAGGGGCGGCGATGACCGCGGAGGTGATCCACCGGCGGCTGGAGGACCGCGGCGGAGGGCTGGCGCGTATCGACGGCAAGGTGCGGCTGGTGGAAGGGCTGGCACTGCCGCGTGAAGAGATTGAATTTCGTCTGACGTATTACAACACCAATACTTTCTGGATTCACATAGACTACCTTCTAGAGACGCTGGGATTGGCGCGGGCGGACCTGGGGGATGGGGGGGTGGTGGCGGAGGCGCTGGGGCGGATGGCGGCACGCATGCCGTCCTATGTGACGTTGAAGGAGGTAAAGAAGCGCTGGGGGCGCGGGCAGGAGGACATTTTCCCGGTCACGCAGTTTGAGAAGCTGTGGGGGGATATGACGGCGCTGCCGGAGATGGATTGCGGATACGTTGTTGTGCCGCGCGTGCGAGGTCAGCAACTGAAGGAGGTGGCCCAACTGGACGGCTGGCTGCGGGATGGCTCCGCGGCCTATGTGGAAAGGTTATGCGATTGGCCTGAATAGCCGGAAGGTATGCCCTACGCCAGCACGGGGTTGGGCGCGTCGGGCAGATGCTGGTAGCTGGGATCCTCTCTTTGCTTTTCGAGGATAGCGGCGATCTCACGCCAGGTGGCGACGATGCCGACCGGGATGGTGGGCAGGTCGTCCTCTATCGCTCTATGGAGTTTGCCCAGTTTGTAGCAGGGCACGGCGGCATACATGTGATGCTCGATGTGGTAGTTCATGTGCCAGTAGAGGAACTGCACGAACGGGTTTACTCTAAAGGTGCGGGTGCAGAGGCGAAAATCGGGAATGTGGTCGGTAAGGCCGACGTGCTGTGTATTGTTGCAGAGGAATAGCAGCCAGCCGCCGTAGAAAGGGGCCAGCGTAACCAACACCGGAAGCAGCCAAAGGCCCGGGACTACGGTGAAATGCAGTGCCAGTGAGACGACGGTCAAGAGAAGATGGCCGATCAGGAGAACGCGCGCCCAGTTGAATAGGCGCCGGCGCTTCTCTGTCGCATCGGGCGGGAAGAGTATGTATTCCCAGTCCCCTTCCTCACCTTCCAGGCGCCCAAAGCTCAGGCGTACCACCCCTTTTATGCGCTGGACCAGCCCCGTGGGATTGATGAGAGCGACCTGGTAGAAGGCCTTGCGCGTGAAGTCCACGGGCAGAACGACCTCGAGATCGTCGGGCTGGTGTAGGGTGTACTTGTGGTGTTCCTGGTGACTGGCCCAGAAGTAGACGTGGTTGAACCAGCCGAGGAAGCTGAAGACGCGCAGGAAGAACTCGTTGAGGAATTTGGTACGAAAGACTGTGCGGTGACAGAGTTCATGGAAGCCGTTGAGGAGGAATGCGTAAAAAGTGCCATGCAGGAAGAGGGCGATGAGGAGACCCCACCATAGCCCTGCTTGCAGTGAAAACCAGGCGGCCGCGCCTGTCAGCGCCAGAAGGCCCAGATGCCCGAGCGATTGCAAAAGGCCGAACAGATCGCTGCGTTGATTGAGCTCGGCGAGGACGGCACGATCGATGGGGGATCTGTACCACGTGATCTTGGATTGTGCGGGTCCGTAGGTCATGGCCGGCGGTCCTTTCCATTGCGGGCATCTGGCCGTTGCGGCTGCCCCGGCAAGCTGGCGGTGGTAAGGCGAGGAATATAGGTGGATTGTACCTGATTCTCGACTGGTACGCAACCGACTAGAGGCGCTGGGATGCATCCCAGATTTGGGGTGGGAACAGTTTGGCGGTGAATCAGTGCCAGCGGTGGCTGGCGTTGTTTACCGTCTTTGGGCGAGACGCAGTGCAGGC